>CAVOHX010000034.1:0-23163 GCA_963695825.1 uncultured Chloroflexia bacterium | reverse complement strand
TACGGCATGGATTTTGACGACAGCACCACGCCGCCCCCGGCCGTTGGAGGGAAGCTGTTATTGGGTCACGGACCAGTTCTTTGATGACCTGATCGATAACTTGCTCCTCCAGGTCAAACGGGCCGGTTTTCAGGCGGTGTTCGCCGATGGACACGGCCCCTCCCGCTGGGCGTGGGTTGCCAAGATGCCGGAACGAGAGGCGCGCTTTGGCCTGGCGTTGTTTTGCGCACCCGAATCGGGTTGGGAGGTCCAGATGGACCATGCGGCTCGGAATGAGAGCTCGCTGATGCTGGCGCTACGGCCGGACTTGGTGGACCTTCCCTCGTTGCCGGTGGACCGTGCGGTCTGGCCTCAAGGAGTCGGTGGGGAGGACCCAGGGATTCCGACCCGGCCTACGGGTGGGAGTGCATTGCGCGGGCAATTGACATGATTGACGAGATGGTCAAAGCGAGAGGTATGTGATCATGAGCCGGAGACTGGAAAGCGGCCTCCCGCTCGGCGGGATTGGTGCCGGCAAGATCGAATTCTGCGCCGACGGCCGCTTTACCAACGTCACCACAAACAACAACTGGGACGCTCCCATCGTGGATGGGGCCGCCCGATGCCCTGCAGCGCCGCGCATGAAGGAAGGATTTCCCGGGTCGATAGCCGAGAATGCAGCGCGCCGGATGTCGATCCTGTCGCCCGAAGGGCTGCCGGGCGCGTGGCTTGCCATTTTCACCCCGGCGCACGGCGCAACCGTGTTGAAAACCGTTGCCCGACCCGCCATGAGCACCATTGCCCAGGACGATATCTCGTTCCACGGTGTGTTTCCTCGGGCAACCGTACAGTACGGTGGCTTGGATCCGCTGCGGGTCACTCTCGAGGCATTCAGCCCCCTTGAGCTGGGGGACTCGTCGCCCGGATACCAAAACGCGTCCCTACCGCTGGCGCTGTTCCATTTTGAGCTACACAACACGCGGCCGGACCCGGTCCCTGTCACCCTGGCATTCTCCTGGCAGAACCTCAGCGGGATCGGCGGGTATCCGTGGAGCCCGATCAATTCACCGGATGCCGCAATCCCGGAATTCCGCGATGAGGCCATGCCGGGACTGTGGTTCGGTCACGTAGAGGGCGCTCAGTACGACCGTCGCGTACTAGGTGATTTCAGCCTGCGCGGCTGGACAGATGCTGCCGACGCCCGGATTTCGCATTGCGCCGGTTGGAACCCGGCTGGGGACGGGCATGACGTGTGGGACAGCCTGGCGCAATCGGGACACCTCTCAAACGAGACACTGGGGAGCACGGCCGCGCGCGCTGGGCGTGCATTTCGTGCTGGAAGGTAATCAGGCAGCATCGGTTGTGTTTGCCCTGGCCTGGCACTATCCCCATCTGCTGGCGGCCGTGTCGGACTGGGAGAATCTGGTCGCATCGTCCATGGCGCCGCCAGAACCGGCATGGTTGCCGGCCGGCGAGAGCCGGCCGGATTACGGCCACGCGTACGGCCGCTGGTTTGAGGACTCGTGGTCGGTTGCAGCGCATGGCCTGGGTCATTGGCAATCTATTCGCCAGCGGCTCACCTCGTGGCAACGCGCGCTGGTTGAATCGAGCCTCCCGGCGTTCTTTGCCGAGCGACTGTGCAACGACCTGTTCCCCCTCTACACCAACACCTGGTACACGCAGGACGGCCGATACGCCGTCAATGAAGCGCCCACCGACATGAAGGGCTGCCTGGGCACCATCGACCAGCGGGCAGTCGCCAACGCGGCCGTGGCCTGCGCCTTCCCGGAGCTCGACCGGGCCGAGCTGGAGCTTTTTGCGGCCGACCAGATCCGGGCCGAGGACGACGATCGCCGGTACGGTTTTCATTGGAACACCACGACGGGGCGCTTTGACCTGCTCCTGGATCGAGAGGGCGCCATCCTCCACGACATCGGATGGGATCACTTGGAGGGCGGACGCATTGGGCGGCAGGGATGGCTCAGCGCCCATTGGCCCGACCTGACCAGTGTGTTTGTGTTGCAGGTTTATCAGCACGGCATCTGGAATGGCTCCGACGCCTGGCTGGATGCTATGTACCCTCACGTGCAGGCGGCGCTGCGGTTTCAGGCGAGGTTGGATCAAAACGGGAATGGGCTGCCAGATTTGTGGGGCTCTGGATGCTGCACCTACGACACCGAGTTGTATCCCTACTATGGCTCGTCGGCGTTCGTCGCCACGCTGTACCTCGCCGCGTTGCGAGCGGCCGAACGAATGGCGCTCCGCCGGGGCGACGCGGGCTATGCTGAGGAGCTGTCAAAGCGTTTTGGTCGGGCGAGTCACGCGCTAGAAAACGAGCTGTGGGACGAGTCACGAGGATACTATCTCTCCTGGCGGGATCCTGACCATGAGGCCTGGGCCGGCACACCGATGGCGCATGGGCCCGAGTCGCCCAACTGTCACATCGCGCAATTGGCCGGCGCCTGGTGGGCTGATCTACTGTGCCTGGGCGATATCCTGGATCCCACGCGCAGGAGGCGCGCCCCTTGAAAGCATTGCCCGCCTGAACGTGGACCCGGTGTCGGGCTGCCCGGCCAACGAGGTCGCTCCCGACGGTTCGTATTCGGAATCCTGGCCGGCATACGCCCTGGCCTACTATGCCGCCCAGGCCATCTCGGCCGGTTTGCCCGACGACGGGTGGGGGGCTGCTGAACGGGTTTTCCGCGTGTACCAGCGAGATGGCTCGCTCTGGGACACGCCGCTAGAGTGGGCCGGGGCCGGCAACGAGAGCCCACAATGGGGACGATGGTACATGAGCAACCCGGCCTCCTGGTATCTCCTGTTGGCGACAAGCGGGATTCGATTGGATCTAGTGCACAGCGCTCTTGTTTTGGAACCTTCGTGGCCGGCCGGTTGGGGAGACACCTTGAAAGCACTCCCGGTTTTTCTGCCTGGACTCGAATTCCGTGTGAGTGCTGAACGTGGGTTGCAGCACTGGTCGGTCAGCCTGGGCGTGAAGCGGATTCACCTGAAACCATTGGTGCTCGACCGTCTGGTGTCACGCTTGCCGCGCGGCATCGACCCATCAACGGTGCAAGTCACACTGTCGGGGTCCTTCGCCGGGGATGTCACGGTAGAACCCGATGGTCGCGTCATCGTGGCGGGTCCGATCACACTTGCCAAGGCGGGCGATGGCATTGAATTGAGGGCTCGATCTGATTCTTGACAGAACAAAGGGTCCAATTCTACTTGAGGAGAGTGAAGCATGGACAGGATAAACGTAGGTATCATTGGATGTGGTTTCATCGCGCGTCAGAAATATGTATCGGGAATCCGCAAGTTCGATTTCCTCAACCTGGTTGCCTGCGCCGATTCAGACCTGATGCTGCGCGACAAATGAGCCGGGATCTGGGAATCCCCCGCGCGTGCTCGGTAGAGGAGCTTCTTGCCGATGGTGACATCGATCTGGTGCTCAATTTGACGACACCTCAAGCCCATGCGCCGGTGAACCTCGCCATACTTGAGGCCGACAAGCACCTTTACGTGGAAAAGCCATTTGCGCTTTCCCGCCAGGATGCTGAAGCGGTGCTTGTCAAGGCGGCGGAAAAGAAGCTATTGACGTCGTCGGCGCCGGACACCTTTTTAGGGGCCGGGCATCCAGACGTGCCGCAAGTTGATTGACGACGGATGGATCGGCGAGCCCACCGCCGCCACCGCTTTCTTTGCCTGCCCAGGGCACGAGATCTGGCACCCCGACCCCGAGTTTTACTATGAAAGGGGGGGAGGACCGATATTGGACATGGGGCCCTATTACCTGACCGCCCTGGTGAACCTGCTGGGTCCCATCAAGCGGGTTGTTGGCATGTCCAAGGCGACGTTTCGCGAGCGGGTCATCGGGAGCGGGCCAAAACGTGGCAAAAGCTTCCCGGTCGAGATAGAGACCCACCAAAGCGCCTGCCTGAAGTTCCATTCCGGCGTCATCGCGACACTCATGATGAGCTTTGACGTTCATAACCATAATCTTCCTCACATCGAGATCTATGGCACGGATGGAACCTTGTCGGTCCCCGATCCAAACGCCTTTGGCGGCCCGGTTCGAATCTACCGTCCCCATCAGCCGGCGCCCGGATGGCAAGAGGTGCCGCTGCTCAGCCCGTACCATGAGGAATCGCGCGGAATCGGCGCGGCGGACCTGGCCCTGGCAGTCCTTGGCAAACGGCCGCACAGAGCGACAGGAGAGCTGGCGGCGCACGTTCTGGATGCGATGCTGGCGATCGAAGAGTCTGCCAGCCAGCACAGCCAAGTCGATCTGATAACCACTGTCGAAAGACCTGCACTATTGGCACGGGTATCCCGTGTCGGCGAATTAGCATAAGCATTCACGAAGGAGAGGATAGGCTATGACGAAAAAGGCATTGATCGTTTGGGGCGGCTGGCTCGGCCACGAGCCGGAGCAGGTGGCTGGGGTATTTCGGGGCGTGCTGGAGAACGAGGGTTTCTCGGTGGAGATCTCTGATACGCTGGACGTTTGCCTGGACACCGAAAAGATGCAATCGCTACACCTGTTCATTCCCATCTGGACCATGGGGACAATCACCAAGGAACAGGTCAGGGGCGTTAGTGAAGCGGTCGCCAATGGGACCGGTATGGCTGGCTGCCATGGCGGCATGTGCGACTCGTTCCGCGACAGCGTGCTGTGGGAGTTTATCACCGGGGGCACCTGGGTTGCCCACCCTGGTGCGGACGGCGTCGATTATCGGGTCAACATCAAACAGAGTTCCAGTCCGCTCGTGGACGGCCTGACCGATTTTGACGTCCGTAGCGAGCAGTATTACCTGCACGTAGATCCAGTCGTTGAGGTTCTAGCTACCACGCGCTTTCCCACAGTGACCTGGTATCACTCTACCAACGGCTTGGTGGATATGCCGGTGGTCTGGACAAAACGTTGGGGCGTCGGAAGAGTGTTCTACAACTCGGTGGGGCACCACGCCGATATCTTTGATATCCCGCAGGCGCTGGAGCTCATGCGCCGGGGATTCCTGTGGGCGGCCGAGGGCAAAGACATCGCGCTTCGAGACGGGCTAGATAGCAGCCCGTACAGGAGTGACGTGCAAATGTTCTAGGCATTGAGCCGGCCGCACCCCTTCCGGTGCGGCTTTACTTCAAGGGCGGTGCCTTGTGGCGGGCGGCCCATGTCGGTATGGCTCCAGGCCTTGAAAACTCGCGTAGCACGTCCGAAAAGGATCGATCATGCTGGGTCGTATCGAGATCAAAGATAGAAAGCTGTTGCGCGACGGAGAACCCATCTCGCTGGTTAGCGCAGAGATCCACTATTGGAGATTGGATCCGGCTGTGTGGCCCGATATGCTGAGGGCAGCCAGAGAGATGGGGCTAGACACGATAGCCGGCTATGTGCAATGGCATTGGCACGAGTTCGAGCCAGGCAAATACGATTTTTCAGGCGAGACTGAGCCCAGGCGCAACCTGGTCGGGTATCTGGACCTGGTCAAAGAGTCGGGCTTGAATCTGATCATTCGTCCTGGCCCGTACACCTTTGCCGAGTGGAACAACTATGGACTGCCGGATTACGTCGCTGGTTTTCATCGGCTGCACCCCGAGTTTACCCGGTCTGCTGGTCGGTACATCCAACGCGTCTGCAAGGTGATCAAGCCCTACCTGGCGACAAACGGCGGCCCTATCATCATGCTCCAGCCAGACAATATGTATGACCTGGGCCAACATCGCTACGACCACCCGTTGGGCCTGTTGGGCGGACATGGCGTGTTTCAGGAATACCTGCATCGAGAAACACGGCATCCATTGAAAACCTCAACCAGGCCTGGGCCGCTGAATATACTGGATTCGACCAGACCATGGCATCGATGACCATGGTATCGAGCGATCTGCCCTCACAGGGCGCGGTTCCTGGATTTTCTGGATTTCAAGCTGTGGTTCTCCCAACGTTCGGCCGAATGGACGACGAGCCAATATCGTCAAGGCGGCGTTGACGTACCGTTCTACATCAATGCCACGTTTGATCAGGACTATGAAAAGATGTCAGGGATTCTGGACATCTTTGGGTTCAACCACTATCCCACTCGTGACTATGCCATGGTGGCAGATGAACATCTCTTCAAGCTCGACCAGGTTCGTTTGTTACCCATGCTCTCCCAGATTCCGTTCGTTGTGGAATTGGAATCCGGCATCTGGCACGGTTATCATTACAACAAGGGAATCCCCTATCCTGATCACTACCGGTTCATGATGCTAACGGTCTTGGCGGGCGGCGCAGTTGCCTGGACCTGGTACATGTTTCACGACCGGGACAACTGGTTCATGAGTCCGGTCAACAATCTTGCCAAGAAGCATCTGGAGGTGTTTGACCTCTTTCGCCAATTTGCCGAGCTGGTCAAGGAGCACAAACCCGAAGAGTGGGAACGATGCACCTCTTCTGCGTTGACTTTTTCCCAGCGGCATTACTCCACCCATGTCCTGGTGCCAGAATACCACGATGCGTTCGAGACTGCCCGGGCGTTCTATGAGGCCGGAATAGATCACACCTACTTTTCCACCAATGCGCCAGGAGATGCGCCTCAAGTCCTATTCTACGATGGGTTGGAATGGCTCGATAGGGCAGACCAACAGGTGTTGGTCGAGTACATGGAACAGGGGGGGCACCTGGTCGTCTTTCAAAAGTTCCCTCAACTCGACGAAAAGGGTCAGCCCTGCAATCTACTAGAGATACCCCATTCTGATGGAGTGGACTCGCAGGGGTATATGAACACGTTCTTTGCCGATTACGTGGTGCACCTGGGTGGTCACGACGCGCGGGTTGAGCTGCCGGCCGGAGTCCTCGTCTACCAGAATGTGCCGGGGGAGCCGATCACCGCTTCACGCATTCCGACTCGGGGGCAACTGAACGACAACGTTCTTGAAGAGTATCAGTATCTAGACAAACCTGGTGAACGAAGAGAGGATGGTGGTTGGCTTTCGGGCCAAGCGTGGGAAGGGGTCATTGACCTTCCTTGGCCTCCCTCCGACGCCAGAATTGGTGATCACCGTTCATCAGTTCCTTCAAATCCCCATCGCCGCGCGACCGTTGACGCCTGGGGCGCAGGCGGTGTTGTTCCGCCGATCCGATTGCCACTATCTGGTTGTCTTGAACACCGGCAACGAGGACAAGGGAGTCGAGGTTCGTCTGGATGCGAGCGAGTTCCCCAGCGATCGGTACGTTGCCCAAGATCTATTGGCGGCGGGTGAAGAAACCGAAATGGGATCTCGCCAGGACAGCCGGTCGCTTTGTGTTCAGGTACGCAAGAGAAACGGATCCATCCTTCAGATTCGCCCGGCTTGACCATCACCCGTATTCGAACAGGCTGCCCAACGTGGGCACAAATCGACACACCAGGAGGTTGCATGTACGAGCCTAAACCGGAACACAAGTTCACCTTTGGCCTCTGGACGGTGGGCAACATCGGCCGCGACCCGTTCGGCGCTCCGGTCCGTGAGGCCAAATCCCCGGCCGACCTCGTCTATTTGTTGGGTGAGGTGGGCGCTTATGGGGTCAACTTTCACGACAATGACCTGATCCCCATAGACGCGACCCCGGCCGAAGCGGCAACGATCAAAAAGGCGTTCCGCAAGGCGCTCGACGACACCGGCCTGGTTGCGCCCATGGCGACGACCAATCTTTTTGCAGACCCGGCATTCAAGGACGGCGCCTTTACCGCCAACGACCCACGGGTGCGCGCCTATGCGCTGCAAAAGACAATGCAGGGGATCGACCTGGGGGTCGAGTTTGGCGCCCAAACCTACGTCTTTTGGGGCGGCCGCGAGGGGACCGAGACCGACGCCGCCAAGGATCCGGTCACGGCGATCAAGCGGACGCGCGAGGCGATGAACTTTCTCTGCGAGTACGTCCTGGATCAGGGGTACGACCTGCGCTTTGCGCTGGAGGCCAAGCCGAACGAGCCGCGGGGCGACATGTACAACGCCACCACCGGTCACATGCTCGCCTTTATCGCCACCCTCGATCACCCCGAGATGGTGGGGGTCAACCCCGAGGTGGCGCACGAGCACATGGCGGGGCTCAATTTCACCCACAACGTGGCGCAGGCGTTGGATGCGGGCAAGCTGTTTCACATCGACCTCAACGACCAGGCCTTTGGGCGCTACGACCAGGACTTTCGCTTTGGATCGGTTAACCTCAAGAGCGCTTTCTTTTTGGTCAAGCTGCTCGAGGACGCGAGCTATGGCAACCCGCGCCACTTTGACGCCCACGCGTACCGCACTGAGGATTACGCGGGCGTCAAGGATTTCGCCCGCGGCTGCATGCGCACCTACTTGATCCTCAAGGAAAAGGCGGCGCAGTTCAACGCCGACCCCGAGATCCAGGGGCTGTTGGCCGAGATCAACGCCGACGACGGCGCGATGGGCGGGCTCAAGAGGCGCCTACTCGGCTGCCAAGGCGGCCGCGCTCAAGGCGCACCCGTTCGACCGCCAGGCGCTGGGCGCCCGCGGGATGGGCTACGAGCGGCTGGACCAACTGGTGCTGGAACTGCTTCTGGGCGTCCGCTAGGGTATCAACTGATGGAGACTGTGCTTTTCAACGAGGTCGAGTGCGTCGCGCTGCGCAACTCCCTCGACCTCTCGGTGCTGGTAAGCCACTCGGTTGGCCCGCGAATACTCTCGCTGCGGATGGGAGAGGGCGAAAACCTGCTCGCCGAGCTGCCGGGACTGACGATCGATTGGCCTGGCGAGCGGCCGTTCCGCTTTTACGGCGGCCATCGGCTTTGGCACGCACCGGAAGTGCCGCAGCGCACCTATCTCCCGGACGACGAGCCGGTCGCGGCGACGCCGCTGGTGAACGGGGTGCGGGTGGAGGGACCGATCGAACCCCGGACCGGCCTGTCAAAGGCGTTGACCATCATCCTGCCGGATGACGAGTTGACCGTGGCGGTGGAGCACACATTGACCAACCATGGCGTTTCGCCGGTCACCTGCGCCCCCTGGGCGATCACGCAGCTCAAGACCGGCGGGTGGGCCGTTCTGCCCCAACCCACGCGTCGCTCCGACCCCGACGGACTGCAGCCGAACCGGTCGCTGGCCCTGTGGCCCTACACCGACGTCGCCAGCCAACACATCCGCTGGGGCAACCGGTTCGTGTTGGTCGAATCGACCCCCCAGACCGGCCCGCTCAAGCTGGGCTTCCCGAACCCGCGCCATTGGTTGGGATACTGGAGGCGCGGAACGTTATTCGCCAAGTACGCGCCGTACGACCCAGAGGCGAGATACCTGGACCGCGGCGCGTCGAGCCAGTGCTACTGCAACCCCGATTTCCTGGAACTGGAGACGCTTGGACCGGAGGTGGTTATCGCGCCGGGCGGGTCGGCCGTCCATCGAGAAGTGTGGCGGGTTTTTGGCGACGTCGAGTTGGAACCGACCCAGGATGGCGCCCAGGCGCTGGCGGAGCTACTGGGGTTGGATGCCAACCCGCCGGCGCTTGGGCGGCGAGACACCCTGAGAAGGCGCCCGGCGCAGCAGATACGAGGAACTCATGGGGAGTACACTAATCGGAATCGACACGTCCACCACCGCTACCAAGGCGCTGTTGATGGATGAGGACGGCCGGGTGCTGGGGGTCGCCGCCAGCGAGTACACCTACGACACGCCTCACCCGCTCTGGAGCGAGCAAGAGCCGGCGCTCTGGTGGAAGGCCACCAAGGAGAGCGTTCGCCGGGTCGTGGCAGAGAGCGGCGTCGATCCGGTGTCGGTCCGGGGCATTGGGTTGACGGGCCAGATGCACGGGCTGGTGCTGCTCGACGCCGACGGCCGGGTGCTGCGGCCGGCGATTCTGTGGAACGATCAGCGCACCGGCGCCCAGTGCGACGAAATCCGCGCCCGTCTGGGCAAAGCGCGCCTGATCCAGATCACCGGCAACGACGCGCTGACCGGTTTCACCGCGCCCAAGATCCTGTGGGTGCAGGAGAACGAGCCGGAGCTCTAGGCGCGGGCGCGCCACATCCTGCTGCCCAAGGATTACGTCCGCTTCAAGCTGACCGGCGCCTATGCCACCGACCGGGCGGGCGCGTCCGGAACCCTGCTCCTCGACGTGCGCAGTCGCACTTGGTCGCCCGAGATGCTGGCGGCGCTGCGCATCCCGGCCGAATGGCTTCCGCCGACCCACGAAGGCCCGGAGGTGACCGGGCGCCTCACTTCGGAGGCGGCCGAGGCGCTCGGTCTGCCGACCGGGACGCCGGTGGTGGCGGGAGGCGGCGACCAGGCGGCGGCGGCCGTGGGCACCGGCGCGGTGCGGGAAGGGGTGGTGTCGCTGAGTTTGGGCACGTCGGGCGTGGTGTTTGCCACCACCGACCGGCCGGCGATCGAACCCGAGGGGCGGCTGCACGCCTTTTGCCACGCGGTCCCCGGCAAGTGGCACCTGATGGGGGTGATGCTCTCGGCGGCCGGCAGCCTGCGCTGGTTCCGCGACGCGTTGGCGCCCGGGGTCGAATTCGACGAGCTGGTGGCGGCCGGCGGCGAGAGTGCCGGCCGGGTCCGAGGGGCTGCTCTTTGCCCCCTATCTGACCGGGCGAGCGCACGCCGCATCCCGACCCGCTGGCGCGGGGCGCGTTCGTCGGCCTGACCGTGCGCCACGGGCTGGCGCACATGACCCGGGCGGTGCTGGAAGGGGTGGCGTTTGGCCTGCGCGACAGTTTTGAGCTGATGCGATCGGCCGGGCTGGGGACGATCGACCAGGTGCGGGTCACGGGCGGCGGCGCCCGCAGCCCGCTGTGGCGCCAGATCCTGGCCGACGTCCTGGACGTCGAACTGGTGACGGTCAACGCGGCCGAGGGGGCGGCCTATGGCGCGGCGCTGCTGGCAGCCACCGGCGTCGGGCTGTTCCCGGACGTCGAGCGCGCCTGCGACGCGACGATCCGGGTCACCGGCCGGACGGCGCCGTCCTCCGACCGGGGCGTCTACGACAAGCTCTACCCTATCTATCGAGGATTGTACCCGGCTCTGCGCGCCAGCATGCACGCGTTGGTCTGATCAACAGCCGGGGGAGCGTGACTTGGTCCGCGGCGCCCTTGGCCGCGCAGCAGTGGGCCGGTCTACTCGGCTGTCTCCTGCAGCGGCACAAAGCCTTTGCCCAACACCTCCTGGGCTGGGGCCAAGGTGACAAAGGCGCGATGGTCGGTACGGCGGACCAAGGCCTTGAGCGCGGGGACCTCGGTGACAGTCAACGCACAGAGCAACACGGTGTGGGACTGGTGCGTGTACATGCCGGTGCCCGACAGGGCGGTGACGCCGCGATGCATGTCCTGGAGGATGCGTTCGGCGACGGCCTCGGCCTGGTCGGTGATGATGAACGCCAGCAATTGCTGCCTGCGACGGCTGGGGCGAAACCAGGCGCGCAGCCGGGAGAGGCGCCGCGACGCGCCGGATTCCTGCTTATCCAACCCCGGCAGCCCGAACACGCTGTAGCGCGGCAACACCTCGCCGCTTGCGCGCTGCAAACCAACGGTCAGCAGTCCAACGAGCATCAGGATGGCGTTAAAGACCAGGCCGGCCGCAAACACGACTTGACCGGGCACGGAGCCGATCGCTGCACGGGAATAAAAGTCATGCCAGGAGACGGTGGGGATGGGGTGCAGCCAGAGCTTGGAGAACCAGGCGATGCCGAGTATGATGTAGATCCAGAAATAGTTGCGACGAAACCGCCGTCCAAAAGCCTCCAGCATGGACACGGGAAACTGTGGATGCAACAGGTTCTCTGCCAAACTCTCCGCCCAGTCGGCGGCCGGGTGAAATGGCGGCACCAGCATGGTGGCGAAAAAGTCGGTTTCCATTAGCCGCACGCGATAGCTCCACAACTCATAGTAACGGTAGCGGCGCGCTTCGATGAAGAGAAACAGGGTGACCAGCAACGTATTCAACAGGATTACCCGGTGATCCTCGGCCTGGGGGCGGCTGTAGGCAAACGAGAGGGCGGCCCCGGTCGCCACGACGGCCCAGTTGGTAGTTGTGTCCAGCCGCTGCCGCCAGACGTTGGAGCGGCTGACCTCGGCCCGAAAAAAGTGGACCATCGCCGTGGTGAACTCGCTGGGCCGGATCTGATAGCCACGAAAGGACCAGACCGGCTCCGAGTTGGCGGCCGGGGGCTCTTGGTCCACGCCTGTATGCTGTGGGTTGTGCTCTGAACTCATTTCGCCCTCCTTGCGCCATCCGCTGCTGCGCGGCCGTGACACCAGTAATCACCAGACTTGGATTATACCACGCCGCCACGGATCATCATGCGGCCGGATAACCGCGACATGCCCTCATGCGGCGTCCGCCGTTCTTGCAGATGCGTGCGCCATGATGGGGCCGGGAACTGGGACGAACCCCACGGAAGCGAATGATGTCAAGCAAACGGTGGCCCGGGCGCGTTTTTTGACTTGACAACCTGTCTGCGGTATAATAGGCGCAGAAAGACGCAGTTAGTTTGGTTTCAGAAGCAATCGAGTGCCGCCTGGAATTGACTGGTCCGGCGGCCTTTTTCTTGGGAGCAGACCTGCGTCGCTAGTGGCTTGATTCAATAAGGAGTGTAGGAAATGAGTGAACCGTTCATTGGCACGGTCAAATGGTTTAGCGACCAAAAAGGTTATGGCTTTATCCAGCGCGAGGGCGGAGAGGATGTCTTTGTGCATCATTCTGCCATCGAGGGCGGCGGATTCAAGTCCCTGGCCGAGGGTGACCGCGTCGAATTTACGATTGGGAAGGGCCAAAAAGGCCCGGCGGCCCAAAACGTACGCAAGATCTAGATTCGCGGCTAGCACAGTTGGCAAGTCTCCGGCGCCGCCAGCGTAGGGAGTCTCACCGACCTTAGAGTAGAAGCAACTAGCCATCCGGCAATCACACACGCGCACGTCCGGACCCGATTCGGTCTGGCGGTGGCGACTAGGGGGACTGGCGGCTCGGGGAGACCTGAGACGAGTTCATGCATCAAAACGACGAGGCATTGCGCTTTCGACGGTCATCATAGGAGTGTTATCGATGACCGTCGCGCAGCGAGGAACCAGGACATGGTCACGTTGTTTCGAGACCTAGAGGACAAAGAGTGGTTTACCGTTGACGGTGTAAGTTACGTCAAGGGGCGACACCCCGCCTACCAATCCGAGACCCCCAAAGAAATCCCACCCAACGCGCATCGGGCGCGGGCGCCGTATCTCTACTTTCGGTTCGATCCTTCAACACCGGTGACAAGAGCCCGCGCTTTTCGAGAGCTGCCGGAGGGGGAGCCGTTTACGGTCAAGGACGTGCGCTACGTCAAAGGGCAGCATCCAGAATACAACGCACAGGACATTGACGACCAGCCGCCCAACGCTCACCGGGCCAACGCCCCGGATCGGTATGTCCGGTTTGGGCCCGACACGGTGGTGGGTTAGGGGGCCGGCCGAGTCGCGTTGACAAGAGACCGAGCAAGGGTGGCCCCCACTAGGCGACCGGTGGGGGCCACCTTAAGCATTTCCGGGACGCTCCGCGGGTGCGACTTGACATTCCGCGGCAAATAAACTATAATTCGATCAGTAATATAAACATAACCTCGGGCCACAGTTTCCACTAGCTGGTGCAAATCAGATATCGACTGTAGCAGAGCAGGGTACGCCCTGGTAGCCATTGAGGCCGCCTGGACGCCCACAGATTCTCCGCGCCCGAGCATACGACAACAACGGAAAAGAAGGTAAATTGAGTAAGAATTTACAGATCACTCCCCTCGGCGGCCTGGGGGGAATCGGCAAGAACATGACGGTGTACGAATATGGCCGCAACCTGATAGTCGTTGACTGTGGCGTAATGTTCCCGGACAACGACATGTACGGCATCGACCTGGTGCTGCCGGATTTCGAGTACGTGGTGGAGAACCAGGACAAACTGCGCGGGATCGTGCTGACGCACGGACACATGGACCACATCGGCGCGCTGCCCTACCTGCTGCAGCAGCTGGAGGCGCCCATCTACGGCACCCGCCTGACACTGGGGTTGGTCGAGCGACAACTGGCCGAAAAGAACCTGCTGGACAAGGCGGACCTGCGGCGTGCTTGCGACCGGGACAAGACAGCACCGATCGGCCCCTTCCAGGTCAGCCCGTTTGCGGTGGCCCACTCGATCCCCGACGCGGTCGGGCTGGTGATCGAGACGCCGGTCGGCAAGATCGTTCACACCGGCGATTACAAGCTGGACGAGACCCCGGCCGGTGGTCACAAGACCGACCTGGCAAGCGCTGCGCGAACTGACGCACGGCGGCGTGCTGGCCATGCTGGGCGACAGCACCAACGCCGACAAACCGGGGCGCACCGAGACCGAAGCAGGTGGTGCGGGAGACGCTGGACCGGTTGCTTGCCCGAGGCCAAAGGGCAGCGGATCATCATCGCGACCTTTTCCTCGCTGCTGGCGCGCCTGCAAGAGATCATGGACCTGGCCCAGAAGCACGGCCGCAAGGTGGCCCTCACCGGGCGCAGCCTGGTGGAGAACGTCGAGTTGGCCCGCGAGCTGGGCTACCTGGAGGTGCCCCAGGGCCTGATCGTCGATGCTCCGCACGAGCATCGCGCCGGGGAAACTGGTCATTCTCGCGACCGGCTCGCAGGGCGAGCCGCGTTCGGCGCTGAACCGGATGGCGGACGGGAACCATCGCCAGGTCAAGGTCGGGCAGGGCGACACGATCATCATCTCCGGCGGCACGATCCCGGGCAACGAGGAGGACGTCAGCCGGATGATCAACAAGCTCTTTGAACGTGGGGCCAACGTGATCTATGGCGCGATGGCCACCGTCCACGTCTCGGGCCACGGCGGCCAGGAGGACATGCGCGCGATGCTCGAGGCAGTCAAGCCGCGCTACTTGATCCCGGTCCACGGCGAGCCGCGTCATCTCTACCTACACCGGCAATTGGCGCGAGAAGCCGGCATGCGGCCGGAGCGGTGTTCATCCTCAAGGAAGGCACGCCCTGGGTGAGCGACGGGCAAAGGGCCTGGACCGAGAAGCCAATCCCGCTGGACGACGTCCTGGTCGACGGACGGCTGATCGGCGAGATCGGCGAGATCGTGCATGCGCGACCGGCAGCGGCTGTCGCAGGACGGCTTCATCGTCGCCCTGATCCCGGTGAACAAGAAGCAGCAGTTGGTGGGCGAACCGCAGATCGTCAGCCGCGGGTTCGTCCATCTGGACGACGGCCGAGGCATCTGCTGGACGCCAGTCGCAAGGAGATCAAGCGGCAGTACAAGCGTGGCGGCGCCGACCTGCGCCGCGCGCTGGAGGAACTGTTCTACCGGGAGACCCGGTCGCGGCCGGTGGTATTGCCGCAGTTTATCCAGGTCTGACGGTCGCCTGACGGCAGCGCGGGCCTGCTGCCGTCGCGAGTGTCAATTCGCGGCCGGGGGCTGGATGGGGCCTCGGGTAGAGCTATCCTCATAGTCATGGGGCAAGCGGCGCGCCGCACCCGGGGACGCGAGTTGGGCGCAGCCGTTAAGCGGGTCGTCAAACCAGACGTCGGTGGTGAGCACCTCCGGGATCGTGGCCATGAAGGGCCACGATCCGACAAGATTCAGGTGACGCCAGGATCGGCCGCCGTTGCTTGTCACTGCCAGTTTCCATCCCATCCACACCCAAAACTGACTCGGCCCCAGTGAGCCGATGTTCTCGCACGGCGGGTCCGCCTGGTAATCGTAGCGCAGATCTATCACGTGCTGCCAGCTCTTGCCGCCATTGCGGGTCGCCACCAGGATCGCTACGGCCTGATCCAATCCGGTGACCGGGAATGCCACAATTCGGATGCCGTTCGTATCAGAGACGTATCGCTCGCAATCCGCATAGGCCGGGAAAGCGATGGCCCCCTGAGTGATGGCAGTGAACAGGCCGACGGCCGCGTTGCGTAGCGCAGACACGATATCAGCGGTTGATTTTCCACGTTTTCGGAATATAATGAGAGTGCGCCCAGTTGCTACCCGGATAGCGCGGTTTTGACGCCGGCCGGGCAGAAGAACGGTCGGCGCTATCCGTGGCGGTCAAAGCGGACGCTATCATGTCTCATGCGAGGAGGGGTTCGAACCATGTCTCCACCACAGGCAACTTCACGCAAGGTGTACCAGCTCAAGGTGACCCTGCGCCACAGCAAGCCCCCCATCTGGCGACGGTTGCTGGTGCCGGGCGCGTTCAGCCTGCACGACCTTCACCAAATCATCCAGATTGCCATGGGCTGGTCAGGTTACCATCTACACCAGTTCACCATCGACGGCGAGGAATACGGCGTCCCCAGCCCGCATGATTGGACGCCGGTCATCGACGAGCGCCGAAAGAGTTTGAGGCAGGTGGCGCCCGCTGAAAAACGCAAGTTCGTCTACGAGTACGATTTTGGGGACGGTTGGGAGCATGACGTCCTGGTGGAAAAGATCCTGCCGGCCGAGCCAGGGATCAAATACCCGGTTTGTGTCAAGGGCAAACGAGCCTGCCCACCGGAAGATGTCGGCGGCGTGTGGGGGTACGAGATGTTTCTCGAAGCCTTGAGTGATCCCGAGCACGAGGAACACGACACTTATGTAGAGTGGTCGGGGGGTGGGTTTGACTCGGAGGCTCTGGACCTGGACGGGATCAACGCAGAATTGCAGGGATCGGGATAGGGATCGCGGCGCGCCCGTGCGGTCAGATGAACCGGGCGCAACCGTGCTAGCATGGACTGGAGCCGATATGTTGGCCTTTCAAGCAGTGCGAGACAAGCAAATCACATTTGACCAGTTGGTAGCCGGGCTGACGCGGGAGGATCTGCGCGACCTGACGAACGAGATGATCGATACCATGCTGGGTCTGATCGCCGGCTGTGTCGATGCGGACGTGGTTTTCGAACCGGCCGACCCCGAGGCGGATGACCCGTGGGCGGCGACGCCGGAGGAGGTCAAGATGGCCTGGACGCTGGGGCACGTGGTCGTCCATTGCACGGCGTCGTCGGAAGAGTCGGCCGCGCTGGCGGCCGAGATGGCGCGCGGGGTCGAGTTCCACGGCCGGTCGCGCTACGAGGTGCCGTGGCCCGAGATGACGACGATCGCGGGCTGCCGCGAGCGGCTGGAAGAGAGTCGCCGGATGCGGCTGGCGAGTCTTGGACATGTGGCCCGACGAGCCGCACCTGGAGGAGCCGGCGCGAAGCGTGGCCCGGGAGGACCCACGGTGAACGCGATCGGCCGGTTCGTCCTCGGTCTGTCCCACGACGAGGGGCACCTGGGGCAGATCGAGGAGATCGTACGGCAGGCCCACGCGGCCCGTTTGACGTAGACGCGGTTGCCCGGTGCGGCTCGGTAGGGAGATGACCTCAACCATTCTCTACCCGCTCTTGTCGGTGGCGCTCGGTCTCGTCGCCATTACCGCTCTGTGGCGCTGGGGGGACCGGCGCAGCCCAGCGACCAGGGTCCTTCTGGGTCTGGCTCTGTTGGGAACGTTTGTGGCCGGCGTGTGGTTCGTCTCCGGCCTGCCGGAATGGCTCCTGGTCGCCCTGTCGTTAGGGTTCTGCGTAATCGCCTGGTTCCTGGTGTTTCGCTTTCTCGCGGACCGACTACGCTCCGGGGCTCTCCTGATGGGGGCAGACACGGGGATCACGCCCGAGGTTGCGGTGGGCTGGATGACGGCCGGCTGTATGATCCTGACTGGGCTGGTACACATTCGGTCCGCCGCCAATCACGAGGTCCTTCGATGGACCAATCTGGCATCGGCGATAACAGAGCTATCGGCCGCGGCTCCGCTCCTACTGGGGCACCGCATGGTGTTCCAGGTGCGGCAGCGAGGCGTGTTTCTCAAAGGGGTGCGCTACCTCCAGTGGAAACGGATAGTGTCGTACTCGTGGTCCATGCACCAGGACGAGCTGACGCCTGACGCTGCGTCGTCCGCTCGTCTCGACGCGCGTGGTGACGATGCCCGTTGCCTGGGAACACACCTCGGCTCTGGAGGAAGCTGCTACCGGAGCTGATCGGCCGCAGTCAGTCGGGTCAGCCGGGCGCGCGGCGACCAGGCAGATGACACGAGCGCTGAGCAGGGATTGCGATGAAAGCGATTGTCATCAACGGCAGCCCACGCATGGAAAAGGGGCACACGGCCGCTCTGCTGGGCCCGTTCATCCAGGGGATGACGCAGGCCGGCGCCGACGTGGAGCTGGTCTACGCCAGCCGGCTCGAGGTCAAACCGTGCTCCTGCGGCAGCATGTTCTGCTGGTACACCAGACCCGGGGAATGCTGCTTCAAGGACGACATGCAGGCGCTCTATGAGCAGCTTGGAGCGGCCGACATCCTGGTGATGGCGACGCCGGTCTACATCCCGCTGCCGGGCGCCATGCAGGACGTCATCAACCGGCTCTGTCCCCTGGTCGAACCGCGGCTGGAGACGCGCGACGGCCGCACGCGGGCACGATTCCGACCCGAGGTCGCCATCCGGCGCATGGCGCTGGTCGCCACCGGGGGGTGGTGGGAGCTGGGCAATTTCGGCACCGTGGTGCGCATCGTCGAGGAGCTGGCGTCCGTCACCGGCGTCGAGTTTGCCGGCGCCGCGCTGCGGCCGCACGCCTTCTTGATGCAAGTGGACGGAGAGCTGACGCCCGACGGCCGAGCGGTGCTCGACGCAACTCGCCAGGCGGGTCTCGAGCTGGCGGCCGAGGGCGTTATGCGGCCGGAGACGCTGGAGGCGATCGGCCGGCCGCTCATCTCCGAAGAAGAGTTGCGAGAGCGGTACAACCGGATGGTGTAGGGGAGGGCGAGCTGGCGGACGCCATCCCGGAGGCCAGATTTCACCTGGTGGAGGTCCGGGTGCGTCCCATGTGCTGCTGCTCGAGCGACCGTAGGATTTTAACCGGATCGTCCTATCGTTCCTCAGGGCATAGCCGGCCGTCGTAGATCAGGGTTTGCGCTCTGGCGTGCCCTGGTGGAAGAGCATCTGCCAACGGCCGTCGATCAGCTTCCAGATCGAGCTGCGCAGCGAATAGGACGGCGGTTCGCCGGGACGTGTCTGGATGGCCGATCGATAGGTCGCCAGAACGACGTCGGGAGCCAGCATCGCCGCTTTGAACCCAGATTGCGAAATCTGAACCGCTGGCTCTGTTCTCAGACTCTCGATGATCTGCGCCTTGTCGTACACGCGCCCCGAGCTGCCGTACTCGCGGAACGCGTCGGCCAACGATTCGGCCACCTCGTAGGCGCGCTTTCGCACCTGGGGGTCGAACAAGCGCTCCTCGAGGTGGCGCAGGTGCTCGGTCAGCGCGGCGTCGGCTTGCACGATCACGCCTGAGAGTGGGGGTCCGGCTGGATCGGGACCAGCTCCTCGCGTAGCGAGGTCGGCAGCTTGGCCACAGCGCTATCATGGCCTCGTGTGACAACAGCGGCCGGTGCTCGCGAATAAACGCAGCCACCCGCGCGGGCTCGGCGATGCTCAACTCGCGCAGGACCCAGCCGGTCCCGGTCTGGCTAAAGCGTTCCGGATGGCGGACGGTGGCGGCGCAGACCTCAAGCAGCATATCGGTGAATCCCACAAAGTTGGCGTCGCCGGCCGGCGCCAGGTTGACAAAAGCCACCCCGGCCGCGCGTCGGTGCCAGAGGTTCGGGGCGTCGCGCCAGGCGGCGATCCCTCGAGCCGCCAACTCGCCTTGCTGCTGAACCAACGGGCCGAGCACCTTGACGCACAACCAATCGCAGGTGTTCCAGTCGGCGATGTACCCCTCCTGAAAGAGGGCGGCCAACGCTGGCAGGTCGGACTCCCAATCGATCGCCCCGGCCGGCAGCAAGATCTCTTGCAGGTACAGGATCCCCGCCAGCTTTTCCTCGGCGTGGACCTGGCGTAGCAGCTCGAGCGCGAGGGTTTTCTGTTCGGCGAGGTAGAGAGCAGTTCCGACCCCCTCGGCCGCGATCCAGGCGTGCAGCGCGCGGCGGATGGCGCCCATCTTGACGCCGCGGAACGGGATGGCGCCCTTGAGGTACCGTTCCCACCAGTCCCGCGTCGCCGGCTCGGCCGCTGCGTCCAGCCGTTCCTGTAGTGCTGCGATCACCTCCATGGCGATGACCATTCTCTCATAGGCCGGCCCGGTTGTCCACCTGAACGGCTTGACGTGGCCTGGTCCCCACGTACAGCAGGTGATCCGAGGCGCCGAACAGGGTGGGCTCCTGACCCAGTCGGTAGTTGAGATCGACCCATGCCTCCCAGGCGTCTCCCTCCAACGCGTTGACCTTTCCGTCGTGGCCCGCGACCACCCCCTCGCAACCAAGCAGGCGCAACGTGTGCAATTTGCAGCTCTCCATCAATGGGATTACCTCGTCGGGGTGGACGTAATAGGCCCTGGCAAAGTTCGTCGGCCGGTCGTGGACGCCCGTCTCCCACAACTGGCGCGGATAGGCCGGGTTGGCGACCAGCCACGCTGGATCGCCGTTGGCAAGGTAGCGAAAGGGGGCAAAGCGCGTGATAAAAGCGGCCGCCAGGACGCCGCCCGGTTTGAGAACCCGCAGTGCCTCGTCGATCGCCTGGATTCGCTGGTCGTGGTTCAGCAGGTGGTAGAGCGGCCCCAGCATGATGACCGCTTCATACGCGGCCGGAGCGAGCTGACGCAGGTCGCGGGCGTCGGCATGGATCACGGCGGCGAGCTCGACGCCAGCCGCCGCCGCCTTGACGCGGGCCAGCCGGAGGCTGGCGGCCGAAACATCGACCAGCGTCACCTGGTAGCCACGGCGTGCCAAGGCGATGGCATAGCGGCCGGGGCCGCCGCCCAGGTCGAGAACCGGGTTGGGGGGTGCCGGCAGAAACTCGTCGAGCGCCCGCATGGTGACGGCAAACTCGGTGCGGCGCTGCACCAAACGCTCCCACTCTTGCGGGGCGCTTTGGTCGTAATAGGATTCGGCGTCCATAGGACCTCCTTTTCCGCGCTCTCGAGGGGGAACCCTACCGGAGATGCTTGTAACCTTTTGCTTCCTGGTGCATAGTATAGGGTGAGGCAGCTTGATGCTTACCTTTCACGATCTGTACGCGACCTATTCTACCGACGTCTACCGTTTTGCCTACTGGCTCTCGGGCGATGGCGCCAACGCCGAGGACATAACCTCGGAGACCTTTGTCCGGGCCTGGACCCGAATTGGGACCATCCGGACCGAGACGGTCAAGGCGTATCTGTTTGCCATCGCCCGAAATATCTACCGGGGCCAGTTGCGAAAACGCAAGCGACGGGCGGAATTGCACGAGACGGTGCCCGACCCGCGGCCGGGTCCAGAGCCGACGGCAGAAGCTCGTGCCGACCTGGAGATGGTCAGGAAGGTGCTGCGGGCGCTGCCTGAGTGTGACCGGTCGGCGTTTGTGTTGCGGGTGCAGCACGAGCTACCCTACGCCGAGATCGCCCGCGTGCTGGGCGTGTCCGAGACGGCCGCCAAGGTCAAGGTCCATCGCGCCCGCAAACGGATGCTGGCGGCCTGTCAGAGAGGGGGGCCGGCGTGATGTGGAAGGCCCGGCGCGAGCGTCGAGTTCCGGCCGCCCTTGGCGCTTTGCGCGAACGGCCGAGGAGGTAATATGGAGATCACGAGAAACGTCATTCAAGATCTGTTGCCGCTTTTCCTGGCAGGCGAGGCGAGCGACGACACCATGGTTCTGGTCAGGGAATACCTGGAGATAGACCGTGAGCTGGCGGAAATCGCTCACCAGGCGCGGCTAAAGGGGCTGGACGAGGTACCGGTTCCGTTATCCAAGGAGGATGAAATGGAAAGCCTGAAAAAGGCCAACACGACGATATGGGTGCGAACGATCGCGCTGGCGTTTCTCTTTCTGGTTGTGGCGGGCTGCACGCTCACGTTCATGGCGTTGATGTTCCTCACCAGAGGCTAGGGGGTGGTTCCTGGGAGCGCGGCCGGCCAGCCGGTTCGGTCGCGTTCCGGATTCCCTCTTGGGGGGGCAGTCGGCATAGCGGCCGGCGCCGTTCGGGGACGGTCAACCCACCTCAGTTCAACGCTTTTGGAGCACGACGTAGGCCGACCCGAACCACGGGGCACCCTGCCGGTAGAGGTCGATCTCCTGCTGCTCCTTATCCAACAGGCGCTCCGCGGCCGGGTCCCCGGAAAACCGCTCCCGCAGCTCCCGGATGCGCTCCTGCAGAGGTCCATAGTACTCGTCCCACCAGAACGTCTCGGAAAGGTCAAAATGGCCGATCACGTCGTACCCCTGGTCCCGCGCCAGCGCCCGGTATCCTGGAATGTCAGCGAGCTCCGGGAACATCCGCTCCCAGCGGTCGCGGACGGCCGGCGGTGGATCCGGCCGCAGCCAGGCTGACCCGTGGACCACCAGCGAGCCCGCAGGACTGAGCACCGGTCTCCATTCGGCCAACCCGCGGGCGAAACCGATGAACTGAATCGACCCCTCGGACCAGATCACGTCAAAGGACGGCATCAGGTAAGCCCAGGTCGCGCATTGAGCGGTTCACGACGCTGACCCGGTCGGAGAGCCCCTCGGCCGCGATCCGTTCCGCCAGCGCGTCGAGCGCAGCTTGGTCGATGTCGAGGCCGATGACTTCGCCGCCGCTCAACCGGGCGAGTTCGAGCGTCGGCTCGCCGCGGCCGCAGCCGATATCGAGGATGCGAGGACGATCGATGGCCGGCAGCATGCGGTACGCTCGTCGCACATAGGCAAGCCGCGTGGCGCTGGCGCGGCCGAGCGCTGCGGATAGCTGGCGATGAACCTCATCGACCACGTTGCCACCTCCTGGCCGAGTCTCGTGTGGCATTATCGAACCGTCCTCCCCGTGTGCAAGCGCCGTTTTGGGCGGCCCGGATTGCGTTCTGAACCACTGCCGGTTGTCGAGGGGTATTCAGAACGGCGATGACAGCCAGCGTGAAAGGTGGAGGAGGCGATGAGAAAGCGGTCGCGGGTCTGGCAGATGGTCTCGGCGACGGGTGTCGTTGCTTCTGGTGGTTGGGTGCGCTTGGCGACGACAGCACGCCGTTGCCGAGCCCCCGAAAGGGGCCAGGCGACCGCGACGCGCCGGCCGAGCAACGGCGAGCACGGACGCCACCCGCGCAGCCTGCCCTGACCGCCTACACTCCCCTCGACCGGCCGGACTGGGAGACCTCGACCCCGGCCGAGCAGGGACTCGATCCTGACCAGGTGGCGGCGCTGTATGCGAACGCGGCCGAACTGGACAACATCTATGGCGTGCTGGTGGTCAGACGGGTCTC
>CAVOHX010000033.1:0-17924 GCA_963695825.1 uncultured Chloroflexia bacterium | reverse complement strand
GCTCTTTGATCTCAAAGACTGACCCCGCGCAGCAGCATCCGATTACGGACCCGGCCGTGGAAGCGACGATGATCGATCACCTGGTCCGGTTGATGAAGGAGAATGATGCTCCGGCCGAGCAGTTCGAGCGGCTTGGACTCCAGCATGGGGCCTAACGTGACCGATGCGTGACCAGCAAATTGCCCCGAGGGACACCCGGGTCTCGCGGCCCCTCTGCTATGACCGGAAGGCCATGAGGGAGAAGCAAAGGAGAGGAGGCGATGACACACCCTCTCCGGGCCAAGAAGGCAATCCTCACTGCATTCAAGGTGCAGCAGGCCAGGCTAGGCTTTGGCATGGTGGAGTTGCGACACTTGCTGCACCAACTGGAGACTCGACCCGGTGGAGGCGCTGGATTGGGTGCGGGCGGAGATGATTCCCGTCTATCCGCTGGGCGATTTCAAGTTGGCAGACGGTGTGAGAGATCTGTGACCACAGCACGGCTGCGCCTTCCGGTTGACACCGCGACCATCCGATGCTATAATGTTTTATATGCTGAACGCCAAGTGTCATCTAGTGAACCGAAGCGTGCTAGCAGGTTCGTGATGGATCGACTGCCCAGGGTTGGAAGGGTCGATCTGGCCCCAACGCGATCGGTCTCCCCAGTGTCAGAGCTGGGCTCGATGGCATTGCGGATTTGACATTGGTATGTCGTGTGCCGGCAGAATCCTCCTTGGAAAACCCCCGTCACTCTGCTAAACTGGAAACTGAATAGGCAGGCTGCGGGATTTCAGCTTTAGGCTTTGGCTATTGGGCAGGAGCGTCGTCTCGGTCTTGAAACAGGAGTCTGGAGGTTCGAATGGAAAAACGTCGGGTAATCATCATTGGCGCCGCCGGGCGCGACTTTCACAATTTCAACACCTATTATCGGGACCACGCAGCCTATAAGGTGGTCGCCTTTACGGCCGCCCAGATCCCGGACATCGAGGGCCGGCTGTACCCTGCCAGAGCTGTCCGGCGACCTGTACCCCAACGGCATCCCCATCTATGCCGAGGACGACCTTGCCTTTCTGATCAAGGACCTGGAGGTCGACGATTGCGCCTTTTCCTACAGCGACGTCTCGTACCAACACGTGATGGCGATAAGCGCCATCGTCCAGGCGGCCGGGCGCCAGCTTTACGCTGCTGGGGCCCAATGACACCCAGATCAAGAGCAGCAAGCCGGTGATCTCGGTGGGCGCCGTGCGGACCGGTTGCGGCAAGAGCCAGACCTCGCGGCGGATCATCGAGATCCTGATGGCCAAAGGGCTCAAGGTGGTGGCCATCCGCCACCCGATGCCCTACGGCGACCTGGTGGCGCAAAAGGTGCAGCGCTTTGCGGACCGTCGAGGACCTGGACAAGCACAACTGCACCATCGAAGAGATGGAAGAGTACGAACCGCACGTCGTGCGCGGCAACGTGATCTATGCCGGCGTGGACTATGAGGCCATCCTCCGCGCGGCCGAGAACGACCCGAACGGGTGCGACGTCATCCTCTGGGACGGCGGCAACAACGACTTTCCCTTCTACGAGTCCGACCTGCACGTGACGGTGGTCGACCCCCACCGGCCGGGGCACGAGCTGACCTACTACCCGGGCGAGGTGACGCTGCGGATGGCCGACGTGGTGGTGATCAACAAGATGGACAGCGCCGACCTGGCAGGGATCGACGCGGTGCGCAAGAACATCGCGCCGGTGAACCCGGAGGCGATGGTGGTCGACGCGGCGTCCACGCTGGACATGGATGATCCGTCGGTGGTCAAGGGCAAGCGGGTGTTGGTGGTGGAGGACGGCCCGACGCTGACCCACGGCGAAATGAAGATCGGCGCCGGTGTGGTGGCAGCGCAAAAATTCGGCGCGGCCGGCTTTGTCGATCCGCGGCCCTATACGGTCGGGAGACTGACCGAGACACTTTCGCAGATCTATCCCGACATCGGCATGGTGTTGCCGGCGATGGGGTACGGCGAGCAGCAGCTCAAGGACCTGGAGGCGACCATCAATGCGACCGAGGCGGACGGCGTGGTGATCGGCACGCCCATCGACCTGAGCCGCATCATCAAGATCAACAAGCCGTCTACCCGGGTCTACTACAACCTGCAGGAGATCGGCCGGCCCAACCTGGAAGAGGTCCTGGACGCCTTTGTCAAGACCCAAAAGCTTGCTTGAGGGCTCAAGAGTCTCCATGATAAACGAACAGACCCGGGACATGTGCCGGGTCTTGTTTTCTCTGTGGATCGCTAAAGTTTTTACTTGGGCCAGGGACCGAGGATGACGGTGTCTACTACATGGATCACGCCATTTGAAGCGTTGACGTCTGCGATGATGACCTTTGCGTCATCGTTGACAAAGATGTTACCGGCAAAGAATTTGAGGCCGGCCTTCTGACCATTCGCCATCGTCACGTCACCCAAGAGCGTGAGGGCTTTGTCCGCATTTACTTCACCGCGCAGCGCGTGATACAGCAGGATGTTGGTCAACTCGGCCTTGCTGAACGCGCTGGCGATATTGTCGGCGTTGAGACCGAGCTTGGCAAACGCGGCGTCGGTGGGGGCAAAGACCGTCCACTCGCCGCTCGAGAGCGCACCTGCCAGATCAGTCGCCAGAACGGCAGCTACCAGGGTCGTAAAGCGCCCATCGGCTACGGCAAGGTCCACAATGGTGTTGCTCATGACGGGCGCCGGTGCAGCTGCAGCAGCCGGTGCAGCTTCGGTCCGGGGCCACGGACCCAGAATGACGGTGTCTACCACGTGGATCACGCCGTTGGCAGCCTCGACATCGGGGATGATCACCTTGGCGTCATCGTTGACATAAATGTCGCCAGCAAAGAACTTGAGCCCTGCCTTTTGGCCATTGGCCATCATCACATCGCCCAATAGCGTCAGGGCCTTGTCCGAATTGATCTTGCTCGGGATTGCGTGATACAGCAGGATGTCCTTCAACTCTGCCTTGGTAAAGGCGGTGGCGATGTTGTTGGGGTTCAACCCCAACTTGGCAAACGCCGCGTCTGTGGGCGCAAAGACGGTCCATTGGCCGCCCGAGAGCGCACCCGCCAGATCCGTCGCCAGGACGGCTGCCACCAGGGTTTCAAACCGCGCGTCCGAAACCGCAATGTCCACAATGGTGTTGTGACTGCTCGCTGAGGCGAGGGGCACAGCACTAACCAGCACAATAACTGCCACTAGTAAACTTAACTTGGACTTGAACATTTCTAGGTCCTCCTGACCATTTATTTGGTATCTTTGGTGTCACTCTGTCCACCACTGTTCATATGATATCATAACCTCCAGGGATTGTCAAGGATTTGCCCAGAAATTGACCGAAATTCGTCTAAATTGATCTTCGAACACCCCCTAGTCGTCGGCTGGATGTACCATCAACCGGGGTAGAAGAGTGCATCAGGTCTCCGGGACGTTGCCTGATGTCATGCCAGCAGCCAGCGTGGTGCTGCAACGGTCCAGTTGGATACAGTCTTTACGGACTGGCGGTCTCGATTAGACGACGCCCCCCTCGAGTCCGGTCGCGGTTCTCTGTGACCGCCCGATCGCAAGGCCACCGGGCCAAGCGGGGTGATTAAGCGACCAGCCTGCGATCAAGGAGCGGGCTTTGACTGGGTTGAGGGGGTGATTCCGGTTCAACGGCGCCACGACGATATGCCCAATCCGTCTCGCGGCCCTGCCCATCAAGACTGTTCATCACAAGGGTCTGGTGTCGGGTGCTGCCAGAGACACGGACGCCGGGACTGGACGGCTATGCCGAGCGAGGTGAACAGCGAAATCAGTCGCGGCGCTGACTGCGATGCCAGACCGGTGCTCTGCTGGCGGGCTATTCTGTTTGGTCGCTGCCGGGCAAATTCGAGTGGGTGCACGGGTACTTGCAGCGCTATGGCATCGTCTGGGTCGATTTTCAGACCCAGCAGCGCACCTTCAAGGAGAGCGGCCGCTGGTACGCTGGCGTGATCTCTGCGAACGGTCTCGCATCCTGAGCGCAAACCGGCTGGCTGATCTGATCGGCCGGTGTGAGGCGGTGACGCTCAAGTCGTTGGCGGGGCGCCTCCGAGTTGCGCCGAAATCATGTTGGCGGTTTTGATGACCGCGCCGGCGATTTCCTCAACCCGCTCTCGGGTGACTACCAAGGTCGATCCCGAAGCGCTCAACGCCGCCATGACCCCGTCCTGGCTCCAGATGGGAGCCCCCACGCACCGCAATCCTGGCATGGACTCTTCGTCATCCACCGAGTAGCCCAAGCGCCGCACGTTCTCTAGCTCGTCAAGCAAGCCCTCCGCTGTCGAGATCGTGCGCGGCGTCAAGACTGACAGATTGAGGCGCTCGACCAATTCGCGCAGTTGCTCGGCGGGTTCGAAGGCGATCAACACTTTTCCCAGTGAGGTGTGGTGTACGCCAAAGCGATCGCCCACCGAGTAGGCGATCCGCAATGGGAGGCCGGGTGGTTCCATGGTGCCGATGTAGACGATCTCGGATCCGTCTCGGACCGCCAGGTTGGCCGATAGATGGTACCCATCGATCAATTGCTGCATGTAGGGCTGGGCCAACGCCTCGATGTGCCTGAGACGCGCCCGGTAGTATTTGCTTCCGATCTCGAATGTTTTGATGCCCAGCCGGTATTTCTCGTTGGCTGAGTTCTGCTCGATAAAGCCCTCGTCCACCATGCAGCGCAGCAGGCGGACGAGCGTGCTCTTGTGGATCCCCAGTTTGGCGTGAAGCTCAGCAACCGAGAGCTCTAGATCATCGACCGTAAAGGTGGTCAGGATCCGGCATGCTCGAACAACAGCCCGGGTGTGGTAGGTGGGTGCGCTTTCATTCTTGTCATCCCCATTATCTTTTGCCATTTTTCCTCCTTTGCGCCAATTACATGGCACGATTGGGGCCGGCAGTCCAATCGTCAAGGCGTACAGCCAGCCGCTCGCGCAGATTTCGTTGGAATCCGCCTTGCGTTCGACATCTCCGTCCCGCCAGGATTATCCCAATGCCATACCCCGCTCCGCAGAGTGCGGAAACCAACACTAGCGCACTTGAAGCGCCTCGACCATGGTTTGGCAGGCCTGCAACAGGATGTAAACGTCGTTGCTGACCGCTATCAACTGAATGCCACTGTCGCGCCATCGACGGGCATCGTCCACGGTGTCCGCATAGATGCCCAGCGCTTTCCCGTGCGCCCGAGCACGCGCTACGATCTCTTCCACCTTGGCCATCACCTCGGGATGCATGGTCTGCCCTGGCCTTCCCAATGACTGCGACAGGTCGTAGGGTCCCACGAAAATCAGGTCAATACCATCCACAGTCGAGGATCTCTCCAAGGTTCTCCACACCTTGGACCCCTTCAATCTGCACGGCGAGCATCGTCCTTTCATTCGAGGTCGCAAAGTAGACCTCTTTGGGGATGGTCCGATAGCGGGCCGAGCGGGCGTGGGGGTCCATTCCCCGTCCGCCCAACGGGTGATACCGCCCGCCGCGTACCACTGCCTCGACCTCCTCGCGGGTCTTGACGTTAGGCACCAGCACGCCGGCGCATCCGGTGTCCAGCGCCCTTGTCAGGGTGGGTGGATGGCCGTCGTAGGTGCGGATGATGGGCGCGATGCCGGCGACCTCGGCCGCTCGGACCATGTCCTCGGCGCACTGGAAGGAGAAAGTGCTATGTTCCAGGTCGATGAAGCAAAAGTCAAAACCGGCGTACCCCATCAGCTCTGGGGCCACGGTGGCTGGAATCTTCATAAAGGGGCCGAACAGCACCTCGCCGGACAGCAGCCGGTCGCGCAACGTTTTGGAGTCTTTGCGGTTCGTCATTCACACCTCTCGTTCATCACTCTCGCGGTTGGGGCTCAGCTTGCTAGATCGTCAAAGCCGCCTCGGCCGCCTGACCAGTGGCCTCGGCGATCCGCGCCACTTGCCGGGCGTCGCCGACCAGGAACAGCGCTTCCACCACGCCGTCCAGCTCTTGGGCCAGTTCATCCACCGGTCGCCCACCAAGCGCCAGCACAATGTTGGAAAAGCCGGGCACCAGCTCTATCAAACCATTCTTGTCAACCAGAACGCCTTGGTCGGTGATGGCTTGCACCTTGGCGCCGGTGATCATCTCGACGCCCAGTTGCTTCAGACGATGGAGCAGGTAGGGGCGTGGAATGCGCGGCATGTCGCCTGCCACCTGGTCGAGCATCTCGATGATGGTGACCTCGCGATGATGATCGGCGAGATACTCGGCGGTTTCCGAGCCCACCATACCCCCGCCCAGGACCGCGACCTTGGGGCCAACGAATGCCTTGCCCACCAGGACATCTTTGGCCAGAACGACCTCCGGCCGGTCGAGGCCGGGGATGGGCGGTAAGGCCGGGAGTGAACCGGTAGCCAGGATGACCGCGTCCGGCCGAGCCTCTTGAACCATTGCGGCCGTCACCCGTGTGTTCAGCCGGATGTCGACGCCGTGCTTGTGCAGCAAGGGAACCCGGTTGGTGATGGCGTTAAGGAGCTCCTCCTTGTGGGGCGGCGCGGCGGCCGGGTGGATCTGTCCACCCAGTTTGGCCGCCTGCTCGAACAGCGTCACCCGGTGTCCGCGTTGAGCAGCCACCAGGGCGGCTTCCATCCCCGCGACCCCGCCGCCGATCACCCAAACCGCCTTGGGGGACTGCACCGGGGTCAGGTCCCAACGGGCCTCGCGCCCCAGTTCAGGGTTGTTATTGCAGTGGCGATATGGCTGCGTGCAGGCGTCGGCGCAGCCAAAGCAGCGGCGGATCTCTTGATACCGCCCTTCGGCCGCCTTGTTGGGAAAGTCCGGGTCGGCCAATGAGGCCCGTCCCATGGCGACCAGGTCGGCGTGTCCATCGCTCACGATTCGGTCCGCCAGGTGGACGTCGCTGATGCGGCCGACGGTGATGACCGGGATATCGACGACGCGCTTGACCGCAGCGGCCGAATAGACGTTGAACCCCCAGTCCTTGGCCATCGGACCGATCACGGCTGGCAAGGAGCCGGGTAGGTTCCCGATCGAGACGTGGATCACGTCGATGCCCGCCTCGACCAGTCGGGGAGCGATACGGGCGGTGTCCTTGATCGTCAACCCCTTGCCCAGCGGCAGCTCTTCAGCAGAGATGCGATAGCCAACCAGGAAATCCGGACCGACCACCTCGCGTACCCGCCGGATCACCTCCAGCGGGAAGCGCAGCCGTTTCTCGAACGTCCCGCCGTAAGCATCGGTTCGGCGATTGAACCAGGGGGAGAGGAATTGGTTGATCAAATAGCCGTGGGCGCCGTGAATCTCGACGGCGTCAAACCCCGCTTCCTTGGCCCGCCGGGCGGCCTGACCAAAGGCATCATTCAGCTCCTCGATCTCTGGGATAGTCAGGACGCGCGGCACATAGCCTTCGGGAATCGCTGATGGGGCCACTATCTCACCGCCGCTGTGCTGCGGCCTTGCCCGCAGCCCACCGTGGTGGATTTGCAGCGCCACCTTGGCCCCGTGCCGATGGCATGCCTCGGTCAGACGACGTAGCCCAGGGACGTAGCGATCGTCATAGACAGCCAATTGGGTGCCGGTGCACCGGCCGCCGGGGTCTATCGAGGTGTATTCCACGATGATCAGCCCCATTCCGCCCTCGGCGCGCCGTCGATAGTAGGCAATGGTCTGGTCGGTCACCTCGCCCTCAGTCGATCCATAGCCGGTGTCCATCGGTGGAACGACGATTCGATTGCGCAGCGTGACCCCGTTGATGGTGATGGGCGAGAAAAGGTGTTTCAACTCGGTGTCGTGTCCTGTCATGGTTCTTTTCTTGTTCCCTCTGGTTGGTTCTGAACGGATTCTCGGCGGGCTTGTTTATGGTCAGATACGCTCGATGATGGTGGCAATTCCCAGGCCGCCAAAGCAGCACATGGTCTGCAGCCCCAACGTTGCGTCTCGTCGCTCTAATTCGTGTAGTAGTGTGATCATGATGCGGGCGCCGCTGGCGCCCAGCGGATGCCCGATGGCGATGGCGCCGCCGTTGACATTGACCCGGTCCATGTCCGGCTTGATCTCGCGTTCCCAGGCAATGACCACAGGCGCGAACGCCTCGTTTACCTCATACAGGTCAATGTCGGATAGACCAAGGCCGGCGCGGGCCAGGATGCGTTGGGTGGCCGGTATCGGGCCGGTCAGGGCGATTACCGGGTCCACGCCCACGACCGTCTGCGCCAGCAGTCGAGCGCGCGGCTTGAGGCCCAGCTCGGTCGCCCGCTGGCGGGACATGAGGAGCAGGGCGGCCGCGCCGTCCGAGATGGGGCTAGAGCTGCCGGCTGTCACCATACCGTCTTCCTTAAAGGCCGGTTTGAGGTTGGCCAGCTTTTCGACGGTAGTGCCCGCCCGGATCGTCTCATCGACCTCTAGCGTCGTGGACACCCCTTCGACGGTCACCTCCAGGGGCATGATCTCCCGCTGAAATCGACCCTCCTGGAGCGCCTGGTGTGCCAATTGGTGGCTCCGAAAGCTAAACTGGTCCAACTCTTTACGCGTCAAGCCCCACTTAACGGCGATCATCTCGGCCGCCACGACCCATGTTGGTGATGGGGTATCTGGCCAATAGCTCGTCAGTGAACGGGTACCCCTTGCCGTCGATCCGGCGAGTGCTTCCCATCGGCACCCGGTTCATGCTCTCGACGCCGCCCGCGATCACGACGTCGCACACCCCGGTCTCGATCAGGTTGGCGGCAAAGTGAATGGCTTGTTGCCCCGAGCCGCACTGGCGATCGACGGTGGTCGCCGGGATCTCGACTGGAAACCCGGCCAGCAACGCCGAGTTGCGGGCGATGTTTAGCCCCTGGTCGCCGGCCGGCAGCACGCACCCCATGACAACGTCGTCCACCATGCCCGGCTCGATCCCGGCGCGCCGCAAAACCTCGTTTAGCACGGCCGCCGCCAGTTCCGTCGGGTGATACGCCATCAGACTGCCGTTGCGCCTCCCGGATGGGGTTCGAACTGCTTCAACTATGACCGCTTCTGGCATGTGTGCCTCCTTGCGTTGACTTGACGCGATCGGTCTGCCGGCGATCCTTCAGCGCCCAGCCTCTTCCATGTGCTCCATCAGGGTAAAGAGCACCGGTCCGTCGGCCGTGACCAGGACGTCCTCTTCGAGCCGGACGGTCTGCGGCAGCCCCGGATGGCCGGCAAAGGTCTCGATCGCAAAGTACATGTTCTCCTTGATCTCGGCCGGGTATTCGAGTGAATAGGCCCGTGACATCCACATGCCTTCGTACAGCGTGATCCCGATGCTGTGGGCGAACTGCTGCAAGGTGCAGGTACCGTACTTGTCGTCGTCGTACTCGGGGAACATGGCAGCCACATCGGCCGTCGTGTTGCCCGGTCTGAGCTGCTCCAGTCCGGCGTACATGGAATCATAGACTTCTTGATACAGGCCGATCTCCTGCGGGGTCATCCGGCCGGCGCATTTGAAGCAGCGCACAAAATCGACGTAATACCCCGACGGTCCACCGCCGCTGATGTCCACGATGACCAGGTCGCCCTGGCGTATCACCTTGTCCGACGCCCAGCGGCGATAGGGGCTGGTATTGCCGCCCGATGCGACGATGATGTCATAGATGATCTCATAGCCACTGGTCGAGCAGGAATTCGTGCACCTTGGCCTCGATATCGCATTCCCGCACTCCCGGCTTGAGCCACTCGTACTTTATTTTCCACATGGCGGCGTCGGCGATCGCGGCCGACTGTTTGACCAGCTCGATCTCGTCCTGGGTCTTGATGACGCGAGCGGCCGACATGGCGGGCCAGGCGTCGACGATCTTGATCCCCTTTTCCTGAAAAGCGCGTGCCGCCGTCATGTCGAGCGAGTCCATGCCGACACGCTCGCCCTGGACGTTGTGGTCTCTCAACACCTCGATGACGCTGTCGGTCATCTTGCCCACCATGTGGGGCACGGCGCCCTCGGCCCATTGCCAGGTCATGGCCGGCCGGATGCGGCCCTGCAACCAGGGCAGGTCGATCTTGGCGCATTCGAGGTCGGAACCTGCGGTCTCAAAGAGGACCGGCTCACCTCCATTGGGTAGCACGGCATAGCGAATGTTGATGTTATACTTCCAATTCCCCTGAAAGGAACTGGTGACATAGCGGACGTTGGCGCCCGCGAATAGAACGAGTGCGCCCAGATCAAAGCGGTCCATCTGTTCGCGCGCGCGTTGCAGTCGTTCCCGGCGCAATCGATCGAAATCCACCCGGCTCTGCCAATCCGTGCCAGAGAGGCTGTATACTCGCCGGGGTGCATGCCCGTGTGGTCGTTGAATGAAACTGAGATCCATGATTACCTCTACTTGTTATCCAATAAGGCGGTTTCCGATATAACCAGACCGCTTGACTCCGCGTCCGTCACCGAACATGCTCCCCTCAGATGCCACGCTGTCAACCGGGTTGGCCTTGGCCAAGGTTATTGGCAAGGGCAGCGTCCAGCAGCGGATGCAGTGCCTCCCCGGTCACCTTGGTCTCGGCCGCCAGATAGCTCATCTCATCGGCCGTCAAAGCAGACCGCGATTCGATTCCAGCCCCGGCGCAGACCCCCTTCAGGTAGCGGACTCGCATCGCACCCATGTCCAGATCTGTGACCCGCAACTGGGTGGGATGTTGGGGAATAATGATCCGTTCGCCCGGAACCTGTTGACGGGGGTCCCCTCTCTCCACTTGAATTCCCATCTGCCGGGCGAATTCGAGTTGCGCTGTCGGGTGTTTGCCTGCCCCCGTGTACTCGGTCTCCTGAACGACAATGACCGCCTCTCTGGGTAGCTCTTGGGCAATCGCCATAGCCGCCGTCAAGGAAGTATTACCCGCCGGACCCCGTTCGATCCCCTCCAGTTGGGCCAACGCCTCGGTGATGTAGAAAACCTCCCCCTGGGTGACGGTGACGTATCGATCCATGTAACGGAGTGGCCGGGCGGCGTTTCGCGGCACGTCCACACGATCCGGCTGCACGGCAAAGGGGACGCCAAAGCCAGTATGTCCGGTGGTGAACGATTTGCGGTTGAAATCAGCGTCGCTGGCCATGTGCAGGCCTCCGAGATCGACGCTGACCCCGATGATCTGCGTTTCTGGGCAGCCAGCTTGATTCAGGCCGCGCGCGGTGCCCGTGACATTTCCCCCACCCGCGTGGGTCACCAGCACCGCGTCGGGCGCTCGGCCACAGGTGTCCTGCACCTGGCGGCCGATCTCATAACCCAGCGTCTCAATGCCTGCCACGGCGTACGGTGTGTAGAGAGAGGCGTTAAAGAAACCCGTCTGCTCCAGCAGCACAAGGGCGACGTAAAATAGCTCGGGCCCCACGGAAAGTTGCCACACCTCGGCGCCATAGGCCTCGCACTTGCGGCCCTTTTCCACGATCTCTGGCTGGGCGCGCCCCAGCGAGTCGAAGACCTCCTGGATGACGATGCAGTCCAGGTTCAGCATCCTGGCCTGCGACGCCACGGCGGCGCCATAATTGCCGGATGTCGCCGCAATCAGGCCCCTGTATCCCAGTTCCCTGGCCTGGTGGGCGGTGAGCGAAGCCGCGCCGCGCTTTAAAGCTACCTGAAGCGTTGCAGGCTTCGTCCTTGAGCAGTATCGTCGCTCCATGCCCGGGTGGGGCCAGGCGGCGCACCAATTCGGTGAGATTGCGCAGCTCAAAAAGAGGCGTATGCCCCACCTTGGCGCGACGCTGTATCTCGGCGACCTGGAGAAGCGACTGGCCCGACGTTTCCATCAGCCGTTCGTAATCAAAGAGCAACCGGCCGAGCTCGAAATCTTGATAGTCCAACCCCAGGCAGCGTTGCATGATCTCGTTACGGCGCGCCATGATGGCGTCAAAAGGAGGCCAATTCATTGGATGCTCTCCCCGGCGTCCAAGATGGATCGCAACTCGCGGCCGATTTCCAGCAACTCGGGCGCCGGCCGGCCAAAAGTCGCCTGCGGGGCGGGTTCGATGGCGCGCAGGGTGCCCGTCACCTCGCGTCCCAAGATGGTCCGAATCCGAACCTGCTCGCCCAACGTGGCGGCGTTCAAGAGAAACCCCTTGACCCGGGCGACGAGATCCACCACTCGAGTGTCCTCGGGCAGTCTTGCCGTACGGTCCCGACTCTCGAGCACGACTATCACTATCTCGACCCACTGACCACGTCTGGCGTTTCCCTTCAAGCTTTCACTCTCCGTCGCTTGGCCTCAGCCCTCCACCTTGTTGGGCGACCAGCCTCGTCAATCGTCCAGGAATGCGTGCAGAGGCACCGGCCGCACGGGATGGCGGCCGCGCAGCCGGTCCTGGCCCGTCGGCGGTCGCTCGCCCAGCCGGTCGATCAGCGTTGCCAATCCTGGCTCGCACATCCTTCCCTGGCACAATCCCATCCCTATACGGGACGCCATTTTAATGCTGCGCAGGTCGGTTCCGAATGGCAGCAGGTTTCTCAGGTCGCCGGCAATCACCTCTTCGCATCGGCAGAGCACAGTCTCGTCGGTCGTCAGCTCGTACAGCCCAGGCCTGACCGCGTACGCTGTGTTGAGAAAAGCTGTGAACCGCAGCGCCCGGCTCAGTCTGCCCCTGATAGAGCCAACGCGACGGTCATACGACTGAGCGTCCATCAAGCCAAGCTGACCGGCGGCCCGCAGACCAGCTATCTGCCCTTGCAGTAGGGCGACGTCAACTCCGCCAATCCCGGCCGCTTCACCGGCGACGAACACCCCCGGCGCAGAGGTCTCCATGTGTTGGTTGTGGTCCGGTATCCATCCGCCGCGCAATCGATCATGATGCATTTGAAGGTCCATGATTTGGGCCAGGTGGGTCGACGGCCGCAGACCAAAACTGACGCACACAGTATCGACGCTCACCTCCCGCGCTGCCTGCTTGTTTGGAGAACCGCTCCCGTTCACCGGCGCGACGACGGCGCGATCGACAACGTCAGACCCCAAGGCCTGGAGCACCGTGTAGCCGAGCTTGAAAGGCACCCGATGCTTGACGAGGACGCGCGCGTAGGTTAGCGCCTGACGAATCTTGTCCCAGTTGGCGGCGCCCGGACCCAGCGCTGTCCACCAGCGCTGTCCGCGGTAGGCGTCCAGGGCTGCAACAACCTGGCAGCCCGCCTGGGCCAGCGACGCCGCGGCAGCGATCAGCAATCGTCCGGTGCCGGCGATCAACACTCTGTCTCCCGGCCGGACGTTCTGCTCCTTGACCATGTTGAGGCCCGCGCCAGCAGTCATGACTCCAGGTAGGTCCCAACCTGGAAAGGGGACGACGACTTCGTGGGCGCCGGTGGCGATGACTAGCTTTTCCACCTCGAATACACGACTCTCGGTGACCACCTGATGGGGCGGGCCGGGAATCGCGTCCCACACCAGGGTGCCGCTCACAACGTCGGCCGACGAGTCGGCCAGTTCCTGCAGGTGTTTGCGCTTTTGCCCTTCAAGTGGGTCGGCGATCGATTGCTTGGTGGACGGCGCCAAAGACTTGGGGCGTTGGCGAAATGCCTGCCCACCGGGCAGCTTGTTCTCACCCAACAGCACTACAGAAGCCCCAACGTTGGCCGCAGCGACGGCCGCCGCCACTCCGGCCGGGCCTGCGCCAACGATGCCAATCTGGTAGCTGGTTCTTGGTTTCGCCATCGGGTCCCTAACCCTGGGTTTCCGCCCGCAGGCCGTCATACACGGTGGTCATGCAGGCACGGACGTTGGGCACCCCGTCAACGGTCATCACACAGTCGAAACAGATGCCCATGCCACAAAAGACCCCGCGTGGCTTGCCCATCGGCGTCCGGCGCAGTTGTCGCTTTCCATTCGCCCACAGCGCGGCCGCCAGGGATTGGCCCTCGACAACCTGCAGTATCTCACCATCGACGACAATCTCGATCAGCCGGCCTGTGACGACAGCGCTCTCGGGTCCCAACTTGTCACTCCTGTCTGTCATCGGACCTGAACTTTATCGAATCTTTCCAGCGCAAGCTCCGCGAGATCGATTGCGGTGTCTTGACCCAAGAACTGTTGGGCGATCAGCTTTCCGGTGATGGGCGCGCAGGCGATGCCCAGGCCCTCGTGACCAGCCGCCATGGTGTACCCCGGCCGTCCCTTGACCTCGCCGATGATGGGTAGATGATCCGGCGTAAAGGGGCGCAGCCCAGCCCAGCAGCGGAGTATCCCCATCTGCCCTATCTTTGGGAGAAACCGGACCGCCTGTAGCGCCATTTGAGCGAGCAAGTTCCGGTTCACCGCTCGCGAATAGCCAGCAAACTGGCGGCTGGAACCGATGAGGAGGTTCCCGTTTGCCTGGGGTTGGACGGTAAAGGCAACGCCACCGGGGTCTGGCTCATCGCTGCGCGGGTCGTGGACCTTTTCCCCGTGCGCCAATCGAAGGTAGCCAATGTCCACCAGGTCATGGCGTATCAACCCGTGATTTACCTCGGTCACCAGCACCTCGCCCTTGCGCGGAAAGATGGGAATGCCCGAAATACCGACCAGCTCACCCACGGCCGGCGCCCAGACGCCGCAGGCGTTGACCACCGCCTTGGTGTAGACAATGCCCTGGGGTGTCATCACACCCTCGACCTGATCACCCGAGCCAAGCTGGATGCCCTTAACGGGAGTCCACGGGCGGACCTCGGCGCCCAGACGCATCGCGGCCGCCAGCAGCGTTCTGGCTGCCAGCATTGGCTGGATCACTGCGTCGCTCGGACACAGAAACGAGCCTGCGATCTCGGGGGTCAGGTTTGGCTCTTCGGCCAGGGTTTCCGAGTGGTTGAACAGGTGCCCCGGGTAACCGACGGAGGCCATCTTTTCGGCCTTTTGCTGTAGCACCGGCAGATCTGCCTCCTCGGCCCCTACCCAGAGTGTACCTACCTCCCGATACTCGAAAGCGTCGCCGAATTCCTCCGCCAACTCACGCCACAGAAGGACCGATTCTTCGGTAAGACGGTAGGTGGCCTCGGGTTCACTGAACACCAGGACGTGACCGAAACAACATCCAGAGGTTCCACTGGTGATCCCCTCGCGCTCCAAAAGCAGGACACGCACCCCTTCCTGGGCGAGGTAGTAGGTGATGCAAGAGCCCACCAACCCGCCGCCGATGACCACGATATCTGGGCTTGAATCAGGCATCGCGCTCTACTCTTTAGCTGTTCTCATCCGTGCCCTAAAAGCTGGTGTAGGCCAGCCAGCCTCCGTCCACGCTCAGCGTTTCGCCAAGAATGTACGAGGCATCAGCGCTGGCCAAATACAGGATGGCTTGAACGACCTCATCCGGTTGTCCGAGGCGCTTCATCGGCGTTCGCTGGCGGAAAACGCTGATCATGTCGGCGCCGCCGGAATCTGCATCTATCTCCCCAGTCAGCAGCGTACCTGGGGCAACACCGACCACGCGCACGCCCCGTCTGGCCCACTCGGTCCCCAACGACCTGGTCAGCATGATGACGCCGGCGTTTGCCGCGCAAAACGCTGCCAGGCTGTCGGTTGCTCGAAAACCATGTACCGACGAGACGTTGATGATCACGCCCTGTCCGCGCTCGAGCATGTGGCGCCCGGCCGCCTGGGCGCAAAAGAAGGACCCCGACAAGATTACGTCTACGGACTCTAGCCACTGCTGGGGTAGGAGGTCTCGGCGCCGGGTTGCGATGAACGACGCGGGCGTTGTTGACCCAGACATCTATCTTACCCAGGCGCTCGACCACCCTGTCGATGACGGCGGTGGCCTGTACCGGGTCGCGGACATCAAGTGCTTCCGAGGTTGCCGAGAGACCTTGCTTGACCAGTTGTTCGCTGGCTCCTGCGGCCAGTTTGGAATTCGCATCGGCGACGACGACGCTGGCGCCTGCCTGGGCAAACCCGCGAGCAATCTCCAGGCCGAGCTCCCCTGTGCCGCCGGTAACCACCACCACCTTGCCCTCAAACTCGGAAGGGTTCATGGTGGGTTTCCCTCCGTAGGCCAGCCGGCGCCGCGCGGGTTGGCCCACGCCACCAGCCCACCGTCCACGAGCAGGTCTTGCCCGGTGATGAAACTGGCCCGATCGGAAGCCAAAAAGGCGACGGCGCTGGCGATCTCGTGAACCTCTGCCAGCCGGCCGAGGGGGATGCGGTTGCAGTATAGCTCCAGACTGGCGCGGCCGCTCTGGATGGCGAAATCTACCAGGTCGGTGCGGGTGATCCCCGGCGAGACGCTGTTGACACGGATATTGAACCGGGCCCACTCGGTCGCCAAACTTCGGGTCATCGAGAGAACGGCCGCCTTGGAGGCATAATATGCCAGCCGCACGGGGCGGCCTCCGTATCCGCTGATGGAGGCAATGTTGACAATGCTACCTCTTGACTGCCGGGAACATTGCCTCGTGGGCCACCGCCTGGCAACAAAAGAGGATTCCTTTGAGGTTCACGTCGTGCTGGGCGTCCCATTCGGCCTCGGAGATTTCCTCGATGGGCTGCCGGATCACCCGCCCAGCGTTGTTGACCAGAACGTCGATGCGACCAAACTGCTCTACCACCGCCCGTGCCATCTCGCGACAGGCGTCAGCGCAGGTCACGTCCAGGGCATGGGTCATGGCCTGGATTCCCCGGGACCTCAGCCCGGCGGCCGCTTCGTCGCCGCGCTCCTCGTCGATCTCGCAGATGACGATGGCCGAACCCTCGCGGCCGAGTCGCTCAGCAATGGCTAGGCCGATGCCTCGGCAGGCGCCTGTTATGACGGAAACGCGGTCTACAAAGTGCATGCTCGGTTCCTGGGCGGCGGTCCTGATTCGTTAGGACTGGCAGGTTTACTGTAGATAGCCGAGATCCTTCAACACGCTGGTGACGGTTGCTTTCTCATCGGCCGTCAAGGGCAGCTGAGGCAAACGCGGATACCCGGCCGGGTAACCCAATTGGTTCATCGCCTCCTTGAACCACGCCGGAAAGTTGCCCGCCTTTTCCATCCCGTTGAACACCTTGAACACCTTGAATTGAAGCGGCCGCGCCTTTTCTATTTCGCCGGCCATGGCATAGGTGCACAGATCGATGGCCTCCTTGCCCATGATCTGGGGCAAGACGCTGGTCACGCCCACAGCGCCCATCATGATGCCGGGTAGCACCCCGTGTTCGTATCCCACGTAAATGGACATCCTGTCGCCAGCTACCATGATGGTTTCAACAATCTGGTTGATGTTGTTGGAAGATTCCTTGATAGCTACCACGTTTTCAATGTCCGCTAGCTCGTCGATGATGTCCGGCGTGAGGTTGATTCCGACGCGCCCAGGCAGGTTGTACACCATGATTGGAATGTCAACCGTGTCCGAGATGGTTTGATAGAGGTGGACGACCTCCCGGCGGGTTGGCACCACGCCGTGGGGCGGCAAACACATGACGCCATCCGCCTCCACCGCCTTGGCGGCCTTGGTCAGCTTGAGCACCTGTCCGGTGGTGACGGCCATGACACTGCAAATGACCTTTGCCCGGCCGCGTACATGGTCGGCCGTCAACTTGAACAATCTTTTCCGCTCTTTGAGCGACAAAGCCCAGAACTCTCCGGTGCAGCCGGTGACTACGATGCCGCTGGCGCCGAAATCGATCATCTTGTCAACGATCTCGAGATAGGCGCCCTCATCAATCGCCCCCTTTTTTGTGAACGGGGTGACGACCACCACGTTATACCCTCGGAATTGCGTTCCTTTTTTCATGCTATCTCCCAGATGTTTACAGGCAATGACAACGACTAGAGATCCAGTCTGAATCCATGCTTGAGCGGGTCGGCCGGATCGATGACAAAGTCGAGGTTGGCTGTCAGGTAGGCGGATCCCTCGACCTCAGGCGCCACGGCTTGATATTCTCCAACCTGGGTCGTCTCGAGAATCCTTCCCGTAAAAGCGGTTCCGATAAAGCTCTCCGAGCGAATATCCTGGCCGATTCCCAGCTTTCCTTTGGCGTGGAGGAGCGCCATCATGGAAGAAGT
>CAVOHX010000032.1:0-42855 GCA_963695825.1 uncultured Chloroflexia bacterium | reverse complement strand
GGTTAAAGAACGGGGTCAAGGTGCGCACGCCCGGGGTCACGATGGCATGACCGCTCATCTCGCTGCCCGTGTGCAGGCTGGCGGTCATCAATCCAGGGTCGAGTTCGGCGGCAAAGACGCGATAGGCGCCATAAAGGGAGCCAACGAGGAGCAGCGCCATGAGCGCATGGGCCCATTTTCTTTTGGTGAGCAGGTATACGGTTCCCTGGCCCAGCCACGCTGCCACCAAGAGGGCGCCAAAGAGATACCACAGGCGAAACACCAGCGGATTCCAGCCCGAGGCGCCGTGGAATCCTTCGCAAAAGCCGCCGATGGCGTAAAAGATCATGCCCACGCCCCACAGCAGCAGGTGGGGTCCGCGCTTGATAAGGTACCTGCGCAAGACGAGGGCAGCAAAGAGAAAGCTGATGGCGCTCGAAGTGAAGGGGAGCGCCGTGTTCATCAGATTCATTTAAATCTCCGTTGTGGTAACAAAGACCGGCCGTGATGAGGCCGGTCCCGTCGTCACAGGCGTTACCCCGAGCCCGGCAGGAGCCCCAGAGCGACAGTGGCAATGATAATCAATACCGCCGCAATGGCAAGGCCGATCAGCGCCAGGGCGACGGGTACCAGCCGCTCAAACAGCGGCGGATGGCGACGGAGGCTTGGCGGTTGTCTCTTTGGTCGTCCATGCGCCAGATCCCCCCAACCTCAGAGAATCGAAAACGAGAGCAGAGCGAGGCTCACGCCATCGGCGACGGCTGCTGCCGCCGCGGCACGCACCTCGTCACCGCAGGCGTGGCGCAGCAACAGGTCGGTCGCGCGGGCGACCCGGCGGGTCTCTACATCGGGTTCGGCGATGGCGTCGATCTCGGCCGCCAGTTGGACCAGCTGGCGGTGGTTTCCGGAGGCCGCCCAGAACGAGGCGGCGGCAAAGAAATCCGCGACGTGACGCCAGGGGCGGAGTCTATCGAACTGATCGAGGTAGCGGTCGTGGCAGTCGGCCGCCTGGCCAAACAGCTCGTTGGCTTTAGCGTCGCGGCCGGCGCGTCTAGATACCAACGCCAGGTTGAGCAAGGCGAGGACGTCGAACCAAGTCTCCTCGGGCTTGTCGAGGTCCAGCAGCTCGTGGGCAGCCTGAGTGACGGCCGATTCGTCTCCCAGGTAGATGGCCGCCCAGCAGCGCAATCCGAGCGCGCCGGCATACCAGTACGAGTTTGGGGGCGCGACCGCCAGGCATTCGGCGGCCGCCGCCAGTGCGGCGGAAAAGTCGCCCTGGTCGAGGGCCTGATAACCCGCCAGGTATCGTTCCCGAACCGCGCCGGTCATGAGGTCCCGGCTTAAGGCTGGTTACCGATCCGGCACCGGTGCGCGAGGGCTGATGAGCCGCATCTTGGCGATCAACTGCTGGCGCTCTCTGGGGTTGGTGGTTGCTTCCAACCGGCGGCGCAACAGGCGCACCTTGGCTCTGCGCCTCTGCTTACGCCGCATGTCTCTGATCGGGGTCCTGGTCATGCAATCTCTCCTGGGCTATCGAATTGTTCCAGACCGGCCGCCACGCTCGAGGGCGCAGGCGGTCAGTCAGTCTGGCGCCATCGTCGCCGGCGCTCGCGGCGGACCGCCTTGCGGCGCGCCAATCGTCTCTCCTCGCTCTTGGAGACGAACCAGCGTTTTCGCCGTACCTCGCTCATAAGCCGGTCGCGAGTGACCTTTTTTCGGAATCGGCGCAGCAGACTCTCCTGGGACTCGTTGGCTCGTAGTCGCACACGAGTCATGACGCGTCCTCAGGAAGTTGAGCGACCTTGCGCGGTCGTCTGCGGCCGCCCCGATCCACCTCCAGCAGCCCCAGCTGGGCAGGGTCCATGCGAGCGCCGTTGAGCCGGGTGGCATCCACGATGGCCGCCTGCAGATTGGCGCCGCGCAGGTCAGCTTGCCGCAGGTCGGCCGACCGAAGATTCGCCTTGTAGAGGTCGGCGCCACGAAGGTCGGCGCCCAAAAGGTTGGCACGGCTCAGCTTGGCCCGCCGCAGGTTGCGGCCGGCGGCCCCATTAGTCGTGATTTCCCACACCAGGCGCCACTTATCCGGGAGTCCCAGCACGCCATCGATGGTCGCGCGACCGAGACTGGACCAGCTAAGTTCCGCGCCGTGCAGGTCGGCCCCGGTCAGATCGGCGCCACGCAGATCGGCGCCAGTCAGATCCGCCAGGCGCAGGTTGGCGCTCTGTAGAATCGCGCATTGCAGGTTGGCGCCGATCAGGCGCGCGCCACGCAGGTCGGCGCCGGTCAGGTTGGCCTCGGCGAGGTTGGCGCCGTGCAGGTTCGCACCGGTCAGTTGGGCGCCAGTCAGATTTGCCGCCTGGAGATTGGCGTCGCTTAGATCTGCTTCGACGAGCCAGGCCTGGCCGGATGATGATTCGATGATGCTTTCGAGTTGGTCAGTCGTGTATTCGATCTTGAACCTCCAGTGCTGGCGATCTACAATTCCATCGTGATCTCCCGCGGGTCGGCGCCAGCTACCCGCCGCGGGGACTGATGCGCAGTTCTAGGCCGGCTGCGTGGGCCAGTCCGCCTCCAGAAAGAGGTCGGAGGTCACGGCGCGCAGGCTGAGACCCAGCCGGCGCCGGTGCGAATCGACGCTAATGACGCGGAGGGTGACCTTTTGCCCGGCCTCGATAATGTCCTTGGGGTGCTCGATGTGTTCATCCGACAGCTCCGAGACGTGAATCAGCCCCTCGATGCCCTCCAGGCCGCCCACGCTGGCGAACGCGCCAAAGTCTGTCAGCTTGGTGATGTTGCCCTCGATCAGGGAGCCCTCTTGGACTTTTTCCTCCACCTGCCACCAGGGATCTGGTTGGAGCCGCTTGATGCTCAAGCCGATCCGTTTCTGTTCACGATCGACGTTGAGTACATAGACCTCTACTTCATCGCCAACTTCCACGACCTCCTGGGGGTGGTTGACACGGCCCCAGGCGAGTTCGGACAGGTGTACCAGCCCATCAGCTCCGCCGAGATCGACAAAAGCGCCAAACCGGGCCAGGTTGACAACCCGCCCCGAGCGAACGTCACCCTCTTGCAGTTCTTCCAGCAACTGCTCCTTTTGCTGACGGCGCACATCGCGCATGGCGGCCCGCTCTGAAAGGATCAGGCGGTTGCGCTCCCGGTCCAGCTCGATCACGCGCACGTGGATTGGCTGACCAACCAGCGAGCCCCATCGGTCTTCTGGCGTCGAGCCGCCCCTGGGGCCACGGCCGGCCGCGTCAAGCTGCGACCCGGGCACGAAACCGCGCAGGTGACCGACGTTCACCAAAACGCCGCCGCGGTTGAAACCGCTGATCTGGGTCTGGATGACATCTTGCGTTTCGAGGAACTCCTCGACCTGCTGCCAGTCCTTCTCCTCCTCTGCTTTGGTCAGGGAGACGATGGTGTTCCCCTCGCGGTCGAGCGGGTTGACCACATAAACGGACAGGTGTTGGCCGACCTCCAATTCGTCGAGCCGGGAGTTGGGCATACGCTCCAGTTCGCGGCTATGGAGCATTCCCTCGGACTTGCCGCCAATGTCGATTCGAACCTCACGGTCAGAGCTAAAGACGATGGTGCCGTCTACGATCTCGCCCCGCTCAGGCATCGCATAGTCCGGCAACTGGTCGAGCCAGTCGCCGGTGGCGGTCTCAGTCTGGTGTACGGCTATGGCCGGGTCGTTCATGGGCGAATGCTCCTCACTGTCTAGTGCTGTCCCGTCCTGCGGGTTCGAGTTCTCGGCTGAGATCATGTGTCAATCCAGGCCACAGGCCCGACTGCGTCACGCCGCGGCGGCGACGCCCTTGACTTGGGCCGCGGCCGGCCGCCGGCTCTGCCGCTGATCGATCTGGTCCAGCGCCTCGTCGAGCCAGGCGAGCTCTGCGCATGCCAGCGCCAGGCTGTAACTGAAGGCCAGGTCCTGGTCGAGGCCAGGCTCGGCTGGCGTTTCGCGCAGGTTCTGCTCCTGTTCCGCCACCTGGGTTCGCCGCTGCCTCAGGCAGGCAGCCAGGTTCTCAGGCGATTGGGTGTTCACCAACATCAGGCCCAGAAGAAAGGTCTTGAGTGAGCTCTCCGGCCTGGTTGGCTGGTTCACCCAGTCTCGCAGCACTTGCCGGCCGATCCTGGTGGTGCTATAGACCCGGCGCGAGGGGCGTGTCTCTTGAGGCACCGTCTCAGCCGTCACCAATCCCTCCTCGTGCAGACGCCGCAGCACGGGGTAGAGGCTGCCAGAGCTTGGGCTGCCGATGAGCCAATTCATACTCTTGAAGAGTAACTTGATGTCGTAACCAGACATCGGTTGGCGGGCCAGCAGGCCCAGCAGGAGGTGGCGAAAGCTGTCAGTACTCGAGCGCATAGGACGGTTAGATATATATCGAATGGACCTATTCTACCAGGAGTTGGGCGGATGTCAATCGAAAAAGCTGGCCGTCGGCGAGCACCGGACTTGGGCCACGGGAGCGGCGCAGGCTGCCGGCCGAAGGATCGACTCACCGCGCCAAAGGCGGCGAGGGCCGCCGCTTTGACTGCCCCCCTGGCACAGGAGGTCGATGTGAAGATTGATGCGCGGGAGGGCCGGGATTTGGAGCCCCCAGCGAGGAGGTCCATGGCGCGTACTTGCCACCATGGACCTGTGATCGCTACTGCATCTGCACCCAGGCGGCCAGGTTGTCGAAATAGACCGTGAATCCAGGCGGCTGCATCGTATCCCAACTCAGGGCAAAGATCGCGCCATAACCCGGTTCGATGTCGGGCGCATCGGCCGGCAGAATCAAGTCCTCGACGATCTGGTCGTTGATCCACAGGGTGACGCCGCCGATGTAGCAATCGATGGCGACCAGGTTGACCTCGGTCGGGTTGAGCAGCTCGGCCGCGTACTTCCACTCGGGTTCCACGAGCAAGATGCGCACGCCATCCAGGTACCGTACGAGCTCGTAGGTATTGTCATCGGTGTCGATGAGCAAAAAGACGTAATTGTCGGCGTCCTGGTGGGCGCAGATCGCGCCATAGGCGCCGCCAACCGAGTTGGGCGGCAGCCATACTTCAAACCCAATGTGGTTGGGATAGAAATCGACGGGTAGAAAGATGATGTCCAGTTCGCCTGCCTGGAGCATCTTGATGAAATAGGCGCCGCTCTCATAACCAGCGGCAGTGCCGGCGTCCGCGTGCTCGGTCCAGCCCAGCGAGCGGTTGGCGAAATCGTCAAACATCTCATAGTCGTCGCGATAGGCGTCGCCGGCCGGCTCGGTCGGACCCACCGTCGGCGGCGGGGCATCGGGAGTGACGGTGCTCAGGTCGATCTGATCCAGGGTCGGCGCAACCCCGGCCGTAGGCGTGGCGGTGGGGGGCGCCTCAGCAGTTGGAGACGGGGTCTCGGTGACCGGTTCTACCACCGCGGCCGGTGTGTCGCTGGGCGGAGGTGCGGCCGGCGTGTCGCTCGGCGGCGGTGGCGTAAAACGGGTCGCGGTTGGCGTGTCACCGTCGTCCGCCACCGGCGTGGGGTCATCGCCGCTGTCGAGTACCTTGGGCAGCACAAAGAACGCGCCCACGACGACGGCAGCCACCACCAGCAGGCCGACTATCGTCAGCAGGGTGGTACTTGCGCCGCTCGAGGGCCGTCTGGCGCGGCCGGCCGGGGCATAGCCAGGCGCGGGTGTGTAACCAGGCGCGGGAGTGTAGCCTGGCGTAGGCGTGTAGCCAGGCGTGGGTGTGCTGCCAGCCGATGGCGGGTAGCCTCCCTGGAACGGCGGTGGAGGGGGCGCGGGGCCTCCTCCAGGGGCCGCATCGCGCACCCAATTCTGACCGTCGTAGCGCAGCAGGCCGCCGTCGCGGGGGTCAACGGCCCACCAGGCGCCGCTGGCGTCCTGCGTGCGCAATTGGGCCACACGCGAGACAAAAGCTTCCCAGCTCAGGCGGCCGGCTTGCTGCTCGGCGACCAACTGGCGATAACTGCTCTGGAGTTGCTGCATGGAGTGGTCTGACATATCACAGGGTCCAATCAGGGTGTTGGTGGCTAATGGGGCTGAATGATTGTATCAATACTTGGCAGAAAAGCTTGTCCGAGGCTCTGGTCACAGTGCTGTCCTTGATACCGGCGGCCCGGGGGACCCTCGGCGCGACTCGCGCCGAGGGTCCCCAAGCCAATCAACGAATTACGTGAAAACCGTTGATCGAGTGGCCGACAAGGCCGCGTGCGGAACCGTCGAAAAAGAGGTCGGGGTCCCAGGTGCAGGCGGTTGTCGGGCCGGTCGAGGTGGGAGTACAGGCAAAGATGTCGGCGCCGTCGCCGCTTGGACCGGCGGGGACCGCAAAGGTGTTCATGGTCGTCAGATAGATCTTGCCCGAGCTTGGGTCGATCCACGCACCCCAGATGTCCTCGTAGGCGCTGTCCGCCAGGCCGACGTCCGAGCCGTCAAAGTAGAGCGACCAGCCCGGTCCCATCCAACTGATCATGTCCTCGTCCTGCCCGGATCCGCCGGACACGTTGTAGGCCCCTATGGTGCTGACCGTCGGTAGACCGACTGGATTGAAGCAGATAGCGTCAATGTCCTCGCCAGCGCCGTCCAGTTCAGAGGCCGAGCCGTCGAACCAGGTTACCCAGACGCCACTCGTCTGTTTGCCAAAATTGCCGGCGAACTGCAGCATGTCCGAGTCGTCCACCACTCCGAGGCCGGGTACGTCAAGGGGTACGTTGAGGCTGAGCAACAAGGTGCCGTCATCCCTCAGATGCAAGCCATCCAGGTCGGCCGCCGCGAGCCCGAGGTCCGAGCCGTCAAAGAGGTTGTAATAGACCCCCAGGTCCATATCGAAACCCAGGATATCCTCATTCTGGAAATAGACGTTGCCGGCCGAGCCGCTGCCACGGGTGGTCAGGAGAAGCGTGTCACCTCGCATGTCGCCCAGAATCACTTGGAATGCGTTGATGGTTACGTCGGTCAGCCCGACGGCGGCCGCGTTCCAGTACACTTGGGTGTCCCAGGTGCAGGCCGTGTTGTCGCCTAGTGATGTGGGGGTGCAGCGAAAGACGTCGTCGCCGTCGCCCGAGAGGCCGTTCGGCAGGCCAAAGAGATGCATGGTGGTGAGATAAATCTCACCTCCGACGGGCGCAATCCAGGCGCCCCATACGTCCTCGTTGGCGCTCTCGGAAAGACCCACGTCCGAGCCATCAAAGTAGAGGGCCCAGGTGCCCGAGCCGGAGTCGAACTCGATCAGGTCCTCGTCCAGTCCCGAGGCGCCCGGCACGCCAAAGGTGCTCAGGGTGCTGACGACCAAGTTGCCTCCAGGCGAAAAACCAATGGCATCGATGTCCTCTCCGGGGGCATCCAGGCCGTAGGTCGAACCGTCCAGATAGAGGCTAAAGGAGCCGGCCGTGTCCCGGCCGAGCTGGGTTGGGGTGAACCGCACAATGTCCGAATCGTCGACCGTGCCCAGCCCGGCGATGGCGATGGGTGTGTAAAAGCTGAGCAGGAAGGTGCCGTCATCCATCCAATACAGGGCGTCCACGTCCGTATCATGCAAGCCGACGTCAGAGCCGTCAAAGACCATGTACCAGACTCCGGTGACCGGGTCCCAGGCCAGGATGTCCTCGTCGGTGTATTTGAGGTTGGCGACCTCGCCGTCGTAATTGGGGCTGATGAGCATCAGACTCTTGTCGCAATATGCCTGCACCACCACTGCGTCCGCCTCGTTGCTATAGTCAGAGTACTGCCCGTCGCTCATACGGTAGGCGCGCACCCGGTAAAGATATTCTCCCTGGCAGGTGACGTCGTCATACGTGAACTGCTGGTTCTGACCGACAGCGATGGAGCGTGGCCAACTGCCGCCCCCGTCCGAGGAAATCTCGACATAGAAATCATCTTCGTCGTCCGAGTTGTCCTGCCAGGTGAGCAGCACGCGCGGCCCGGGAATCGGCCGGGCCTGCAGGTTGGAGGGCGCCACCGGCGGTGTGACCGATGGAACTGGGCAGGTCTCCAGGCTTACGTCGTCAACCCAGAAAGTGGTCGAGTAGGATACGTCGTTGTCCATCCAAAAGGTGACGCTCACCGTCTGCCCGGCCCAGGGGGTCAGGTCGAGGTTGGTCGAGCGCTGCCATTGCCCCTCCAGGTCCCCGTCCATGTGGCGTTGGACGTAACCGAGCAGCGTGCCGCTGGTGTCGCGAATGTCCACGTAAAGATGGTCCCATACGCGAAGCTGGTCTCGGCTGGTTTGCATGTACCACCAGTACGAGAGGTTGGCCCTCGGCGCGCCGGCCGGGATCGTCACCTGCTGGTAAGCATAGCCGTCGCAACTGGTGCAGTTGCCGACCCGCATCGACCAGCTTCCCGAGTGGGCAGTAGGTGCTGTCCCGCGTCGCATAGGCGTTGGTGGTCCACGAGCCAGTGGTCTCGAAATCGCCGTTGCTGATCTGGTCGCTGCAGGCGGTGTGGTCATAGACCGGCGCCTCGGCCGTCACGACCAGGCTGTAATTCTGTGGCAAGCTGGCGGCGCCGCTTCCAATGACCCGCACGCTGCAGTCGCCGACGGGTGGGGCGGTGACCAGCACCTGCTCGATGTTGTCGCGGGTGTTCACCCCGGTCCCGGCGTCGTCCTCAGGGCTGGCAGGGTTGAGAACCCAGGGGTAGTAGGTCGTCGCGCCGCAGACGACTTCCAGGTCGAGGTCGTTGATGAGCGCGCCGGTGCTGTATGAGGCCGCGGCCGGGTCGTCCCAGGCCAGAGTTGCCCGCAAGAGCCGGGTGCCGGCGGGCGCGGCCACGACGTAGGTGTCGGTCTCGCCGGCCGTGATCGCCCCCTCGAGCCAGGAGGAGGTGTCGTGCATCAGATCGACGGCCGCCGGCCCTTCGACCCGGCCGTAGCCGTAGCTAAAATCGGGGCCAGGGTTGCCCAGGTCCTTGGCCGAGTGCGCCAGCATCGCGCGGAGCGTCGAGGGAAGCGGCTCGGCGTCGCTGCCGACGTCGATGTGGTACTGCTCCAGTATGAGCGCGACGACGCCGGCGACGGCCGGAGTAGCCATTGAGGTGCCGCACATGAGCGTGTGCCCGGTGGTCGAGTTGTTGCAGGAGTAGATGGCGCCCTCGCCGATGCCGTGGGTACTCTGGAGTTGGACTCGCAGCCTGGGCCGGTGATCGTCGGCTTCATGCGGCCGTCGTCGCAGGGACCCCAGCTGGAAAAGCTGGTCATGGCGTCGTAATCCGAGTTGAGGGCGCCGACGGTGATGGGGTTCTTGGCGCAGGCCGGCGGCGGGGTCACGAAATAGTTGGCGCCGCAGCGAGCCGCTGCGGCCGCCGCGCTCGTTGCCGGCGGCCCAGGTGATGATGTACTCGCCGTTGATGCCGCTCGCCGAGCCGTCGTTGCGCACCATCTGGTCGATCAGGCGTCGAGCTGACGCCGTAATCGCCCTCGTAGGCGCAGTCGTAGCCGTTGGAGGCGATGTTGGAGCCGATCGAGTTGGTCGCCATGTCTGAGACGTGACCGCCCGCGCCCGTATTTCGGGCGGCGGTGTACTCGGTCAGCATGTCGCCGTAGCTGTCGCGAAAGAGGGTGCCGCTGCCGGGGCTGAACCCGGCCGTCAGAATCCAGGCGCCGGGCGCCATCCCTTCGGCGCGAGCGACGCCGGAGCCATCGCCGGCGACGGTGCAGGCGACGTGGGTCGGGTGATCGCTAAAGCCGTCGCTGTCGATGGAGCTGATGTGATCGTCGAGCTCGATGTGGCTGGTGCGCGCGCGGCCGCCGTCATAGACAAAGACATCGACGCCCGAACCGTCCAGACTGTACGACGGTCCCTGGAGGGTTGGGACCCCCATCGCCTGCTGGGCGCCGTCGTTGACCACCTCGATGGGCGCTGGGTACTCTTCGATCCATTCGACCATCTCGGACGTCGCCAGCGCATCAATCGCGCTTCGCGGCAGCCAAGCTGGCACGGCGTCGGCCCACGCGTTTTCCTCGGGGATGATTCCGCCCAATCCCTGCACCAGGGCGACGCCTGCGGCCAACGCAGCGTCGGCGTGCAGGTCAACGAACAGGTGGACGCGGTCGCTCTCAGTGTCCACCGCCCAGGGGCCGATCTCGCCGGCTGCCAGGCGCGGGTGGAGCTTTTCGGCCGCCGACCAGTCGCCAACCCAGCGCACCAGCGGCTGGTTGAGGGTTTCGACCGGCCGATCGGCCGGCAGGGAAACCATCCAGGTGTAATAGGGCACGTATTGCTGGAGCTCGAGTCCGGCTGCAGCCAACTCCTCGCGCTCCTCGGGAGTCGGGATGGCGTGGAACTGGACCAGGGCGTGGACCCGGGTTTGGCCGCGCTCCAGCGCGGCCGCGGCCCGCTCGAGTAGTCTTTCTAGCACGGTTTGGTCGATCCCGGCGTCGGGTTGCAGAACGCCGGAGAGCAGATGCACCTCGTAGGGTCGTGCGGCGGGGCCGCTCTCGGCACCTGCGACGCGGGGGCGGACCGGCAGAATGGGAATGAGAAAGGTGAGAACTAGCAGAACGGATAGGGCCAGTTGGGACCACCTGGCAATTTGCTTCATGTGAGACGCCTCCTCTATGGTGTTGTGGCAAGTAACGCCAGGGAGGGCGGCCGTGGCGCCGCCCGGAAGATCTGCCTGTACTATACCCCGTAAAGCACAGGCGTCAATAGGCCGCTGCGGGGATACTCCGGTGGTGTCCTCGGTGCCCACAGACAACGGGTTCCCAATGGCGCAACGCGGTGGGGAACTAGAAGCGTTTGTATATCGTCACAATACTTGGAAGGACAAGATGGACCAAGGAGAAGGTAGATGACTGACAAGAAAAGTTCTCTGATTTGCATGGCGCTGCTGCTGGCAGCGCTCGCGATACTCGCCAACTGCAGCCCGACGGTGGCTGATGCCACGCCGACGGCCGGACCTGAAGCCCCTGCCAACGGGATCTCGGAGGCGATCGACAGACAGATCGCACCTCTGACCGAGGAGGCGCTTTGGAACGGCACCTACCTCCTACGGGAGCTGGGAGAGGTACAACTGGTCGATGGCGAGTACCGCCACGCGTACGGCGAGGGCGCCTCCATGGTGGATCTGGTCACCCTGCAGACGGCCGCGTTTGGCGAGCTAAATCGGGACGGGCTCGACGATGCGGCGATCATTCTGTGGCACAGCGGCGGCGGCAGCGGCGCCTTTGCCCACCTTGTGGTCGTTGTCAACGAGAACGGGACGCCGCGCCAGGTTGGGGCCGAGTTCCTGGGCGATCGGTGGCAGATCGACTCGCTGGCGATCGAGGGGAACCAGGTCGTCTTGACCGCTCTGACTCACGGGCCCGACGACCCGATGTGCTGCCCGAGTTTGAGCGCGACGCTGACATTTGCGGTCAAGGACGGAGCGCTGGTCAAGGCGGGCGAGGTGGTGGCAACGCCCGAGGCGCCGGCGGCCGTTGAGTCGCTGGAGGAGACAATCTGGACCCTGGTCTCCTTCCGGAACGCGGCCGGCGAGGCCGTGGCGCTGGTCCCCGGCAGCCAGATCACGGCCGAGTTCACGGCCGACCGAATTGGCGGCAACGCCGGCTGCAACAGCTATTTTAGCCCCTATCAGATTGGCGGTGGAAACACGCTGATGCTAGGACCCATTGGTTCTACGCTGATGATGTGCGCCGACGAAGCGGTGATGACGCAGGAGGTTGCCTACCTGGCAGCGCTCGAATCGGTCGCCTCGTTCGACAAGACCGATGATGGGCTGCAACTCCTCGACGCGGCCGGCGAGGTCGTGGCGACCTATGAGGTTTTGGAGCCTGCACCCCTGTCGGGGACCACGTGGGAACTGACGGGCTTGAGTGACGGGACGGGCGGAGTCAGCTCGCTGCTGGTCGGTAGCCGCATCACCGCGCTGTTTGGCGAGGACGGCGAGGTGCGTGGATCGGCCGGCTGCAATGAGTACCGAGCCTCTTTTGAGGTTGGCGGCGATACGATCGCGATTGGACCGGCCGTTAGCACGCGCATGGCGTGCGGCGAGCCCGTGGGGGTGATGGAGCAGGAGAACGCCTTTCTGGCGGCGCTGGCCGCGTCGGCTGACTATGAGATCCGCGGCGACCAGCTGACCCTGTTTGATGCAAAAGGAGCCCAGACGGTCTCGTTTCGGAAGGCGCTGGAGACGGCCGAGGAGAGGGCTGGTAGGCGTCGAGTGGCGATGGCTGCGATTTGAGGACGCGGCCGGAATGAACGACATCTATGTAGGCGATCCATCGCTATACACACTGGTTCTTCTGGCGGACGGCATGTACCAGGTGGTGGCGGACTGCAACCGAAGCAGCGGTAGCTACCTTGTGGATGGCAGCAGCCTGTCGATGGAGCCGGGACCCACCACGTTGGTTGAGTGCGCTCCGGATTCGCTGTCCGACGAGTTCCTCAACCGGCTGGGTGACGTGGCGACCTTTGTGATGCAGGATGGCGAACTCTATCTTAACCTCAAGATGGACGCCGGGGACCTGGTCTTTGTCCCGGCCGGGGAACAGGCGCCAGGGGACGGCCTGGTCGGCCGCGTATGGGGTTGGGCAGAGACCGTGACCCCGGTAAAGGTCGAGGCGGTGGAGGACCCCACGCGCTACACCCTCGAATTCATGATCGACGGCTCGTTCGCGGTCGTGGCGGACTGCAACCGCGGCCTGGGCAGTTATGCGTTGGTGGACGGGTTGCTCACCCTGGAATTCGGGCCCATGACGGCGGCCGAGTGCAGCGCCGACTCGTTGGGAGACCGTTTTCTCAAAGAGTTGCAGGTGGCGGCCATTCCGTTTTTCGAGGACGGCGATCTGTACATCGATCTTCAGTACGACAGCGGCACGATGCGGTTTTTGGCGTTGCCGTGACTGACCTGCCACTGGCGCCTGTGCTCTACGGAGGCGCAGCGGGCGCCTGACCGGGCGTTCGTGCGCTCCGCGCGTCGCGCCTGACCGGATGGCGCGGCAGCGGCGTCCAAAGCAGATCGACAAGCGTGGGGACATGTGGCCGTTGCCGGGGCGACGGGTTTCGCACGGTCGCTGCTGCCGAGTCTCCGGGCGCAGGCACGCCACCAGCGCGATGAACCAGTCATTTCAGAATCGGGAAAAATGAAATAGGTATTGCATTCTCGGCGATTTTGTGCTACAATGGTGTGCACGGCTAGGTTCATCCGCCAACCGCCGCAGGCGCGACGAGCTGTGGACAACAATCAGGCAGGTGAGGTGAATGGTCGAGTCCGTCACCCAAGCCGCGGCCCTGGCAGACCGCATCGGGGCGCAGCTCCCGGGATTAAGCAAAAAGCAGCAACGCATCGCCCGATTCGTTCTCGAAGAACCCGAGTATGTAGCGTTTGCCTCGGCCGCTGACATAGGCAACCGTACTCGCAGCAGTGCTGCCACGGTGGTCCGATTGTGCCAGGCGTTGGGCTACGAGGGGTACATCCAGTTGCAGATGGCGGTGCGCGAGGGGATCACGATCCAGCGTACGGCTGTGCAACGCCTGGAAGCGCGGCTGGCAAGCCCCATTGCCGAGGAGGACGTCCTCACGCGGGTTTCTGCTGCTGATATCCACAACATTGAGCTCACACTGGCGCTGACCGACCGCGATCGGTTTGCGGCTACCGTGGACGTGATTCGACGCGCGCGCCGGATCTTGGTGGTGGGGGATGGCTCGGCGGCGGGGTTGGTCACCTTTTTTTCCCACGCGTTGCAGGTGATGGGTTTGCCGGCACGAGAGTTGGTTGGCGGCGGCGAGCCGCTGGCTCTGGCGCTCGCCTTTTTGGACAAAGGCGACCTCTTGTTTGCCATAGGTTTCTGGCGCAATCTGCGCGATGTGGTGCAGGCGGTCGAGCAGGCCAACGAGGCGGGAGTCAAGACCGTTGGCATCACCGACAACCGCCTGTCTCCACTGGCGCGGTTGGTTGATTATCCGTTCCTGACTGCCACGGACGGAGTAGCCCACAACCTGTCACCGGCGGCGACCATGTCGTTATTGAACGGTTTCCTCGCTGCCCTCTCTATCCAAATGGGAGATCAGGTGGTCGCTTCGCTGCGCCGGGTCGATGATGCGTATCGTCGCGGCGCCCTGCTCTCTGAATAGGCCGGCCCTGACGATGCCAGGACGGTACGGTCGCAGCAAAGGAGGTGTTTGGTAGAGAACGCAATCGCGCGATTACAGTCAAAGGTGGGTCCAAACAGTTTACATAAGGAGGGAGTTGTGTTATCTGCGAAAAAGAGCACGCATGCCTTGATGACGGCTCTGGTACTGCTGTCGTTGATTGTGGGGTGCACTACCGAAGCGCCTACACCCCAGGTGATTGAGAAGGAGGTCATCGTCACCCAGATAATTCAGGAGACGGTGATCGTGGAAGGGACGCCCCAGGTTGTCGAGAAAGAAGTGACCAAGGTGGTAGAGGTGGAAAAAGAGGTCGTTGTGACCCCCACACCACTCCCATCCCGCGACGTGATCATCGTAGCATTGTCGGCCGCGCCTACGTCGCTCGACCCGGCCGATCACCGCAGCCGGCAATCAGAGACGGTGATCAGGAACATGTTCGACGGACTGGTGACGCGCGACACGACGAGCGGCGTCCACCTGGAGCTAGCCGAGTCGCTGGACTGGATTGATGACCTGACATTGCAGGTCACGTTGCGCCAGGGGGTGCTGTTCCACGACGGGGTCGAGATGACGGCCGATGACGTGGTCTATTCGTTTGAGCGCGTCATCAACGACAACATGATCGAGTACCCAGATCCCCACACCTCTCCGCGCAAGGGGCTGATCGCCCAGCTGGCGTCTTTGGAAAAGGTGGACGACTATGCCGTGATCATGCACTTTAGCGCGCCGTTCCCGACTGCGATGCAGATGCTGGTCCACCAGCAGATCGTCCCCATGCACTACCTCGAGGAGGTGGGCACACAGGGCTTTGTCGAGCATCCGATCGGCACCGGCCCGTTCCAATTCGTCTCCGCCAGTGGCCTGGAAGAGATTGTCATGGAGCGCTTTGACGATTATTGGGGCGGGGCGCCAGACCTCGAACCGGTGGGGCCGGCCTGCGTCAAGACAGTTGTCTTTCGGGTAATCCCGGAGGCCTCGACCCGGGTGGCTGCTCTGCTGGCGGGCGAGGTGGATATCATCCAGTCAGTGCCACCCGAGCTGGTAGACACGCTGGCCCAGACGCCAGGCATCCAGGTCAAGGGCGCGGCCGGCACCCAGCCCAAGTGGGTCGAGTTGAACGTCAATGTGGCGCCATTTGATGACGTCCGCGTACGGCAGGCGCTCAACTATGCGATCGACAGGGATCTGATCAACGAGGCGATCTATGGCGGGCGATCGGTCTCGCTGCCCGGCGCGCTATCTCCGTACAACAACTTTGTGAACCAGAGCCTGTCGCCCTATCCGTACGACCCCGAGATGGCTCTGTCGCTACTGGCCGAGGCGGGCTGGACCGACACGGACGGCGACGGCATGCTAGACAAGGACGGGCAGGTTATGGGCTTTACCATGGACACGATAGAGGACTGGCGGCCGTTGGCTGAGGCGGTGGCGGGCCAGCTCCGCGCCATCGGCATCGACGCCGCGGTTCGCTTTTGGGAATACAGCGTGGTCAGACCGATGCTTCTGGCAGGCGAACGCATGGCCTACCTGGATGACTGGGGCGACTCGGCCTTTGACCCGGTTGGCCATTTCGAGGCCAAGTGGCACGGACAGGTGCCGGACCAGCCCTACGGCCGGGGCAATTTCTCCGGCTATAACAACGAGCGGGTGAACGAGCTCATCAAGCTGGGCGAGGTCACGATCGACGTCGCCGAGCGGCAGACCCTTTATGATGAGGCGCAGCAGATCGTCTATGACGAAGCGCCGGCCATCTTTCTGGTGCTACCCGAAGAGGCCGAAGCTGCCCGTGCGGACATTGCCAACTGGCAACCGGCTTCGGACAGCCGAATCAACCTGCACGACGTGTGTATCCAATAGGATAACGATCGAGCCGAGGGTCCAAAGGACGCGCGATGGGTAGGGTCTCGATGATGGTCAGCCGCCCGTCGCGCATCCTCCTCAATGCAACAGGAGGGCCAAGTCGTGAGAGCGATCAAGATCCTGGAACGGGTCCTCATTACGATCCCGATCATGTTGGGCGTGGCTATTCTGGTCTTTTTCTTCATGCGCCTGACCCCCGGCGATCCGGTGGATATCATGATGGGACAGGGTGGGGCGGTCTCGGCCGGTGAGATGGAGCAACTGCGGAGCGAGTTTCACCTGGACGAGCCGCTGCACGTGCAGCTGTGGCTCTTTCTGAGCGACGCGGCGCGTGGTGACCTGGGGTACTCGTACACCCAGAAGCGGCCGGTTGGCGAGTTGATCGCGGAGCGGTTGCCTGCTACCATCGAACTGGCGGCCGGCGCGCTGCTGGTGGCGCTACTAATCTCGATCCCCATTGGCATCATCTCGGCCGTCAAGCAGCACTCGCTGCTGGACCAGTTCAGCATGGCGGGCGCGTTTCTGGGCACCTCGATGCCGGCATTTTGGCTAGGCATTATCCTGATTCTGGTGTTTTCGGTGCGATTGGGCTGGCTTCCGGTCCAAGGCCAGATCAAGTTCGGCACCAACCTCCAGCATGTGACCGGTTTTTTCGTGCTGGACAGTATCTTGGGCCGTAATGGGCCGGCGTTGGTCAGCAGTCTAAGACACCTGGTGCTGCCCTCGATCAGCCTGGGCGCAGCGGTGGCGGCCGTCGTCGCCCGTGTGCTGCGCTCGAGCATGGTGGAGATCATGCGGCAGGATTATGTGACGCTGGCCCGCGCCAAGGGGCAGGCTGAGTTCCTGGTGGTGATGAAACACGCGCTGCGCAACGCGCTCATCCCCACGGTCACCGTGGTTGGGCTGCAGGTGGGCACGCTCTTGGGCGGCAACATGATCGTCGAGACCGTCTTTGGCTGGCCCGGCCTCGGCCGGCTCGTGGTCAAGGCAATCTTCGAGCGCGACTTTCCGCTGGTTCAGGGCGCGGTCATGATCTATGCGCTTACCTTTGTGATTGCCAACCTGGTGGTGGACGTGCTCTACACCTATCTGAATCCCAAGATCACCATGTAGCGGCGAGGCACACCATGCAAGGGACGACGAAATCCGAGAATCGTTTTTCGCGCATCATCTATGGTTGGCGCGTGCGCGGCAGGGTGATGGTGCGCAACCTGGCCAATTTCTGGATCGAGCTGCGCAGCCGGCCGCTGGCGTTGCTCGGCGGGATAGTTGTGCTGGCCTACATCGTGGGCGCGATTTTCGCGCCGCAGATCTCACCACATGATCCCACACAAGGCGATCTGCGCCTCCGGCTGCGGCCGCCGGCCTGGGAGGAAGGGGGCGACCCCGCCTATCTACTGGGGACGGACGATCAGGGGCGCGACCTGCTGACCCGCATCATCTTTGGCGCCCGCGTATCGCTGCTGGTCGGTCTGCTCTCGGTGGGCATCTCGATCGCGGTTGGGACCGGGCTGGGCGCGCTGGCCGGCTACTATCGGGGACCGTTGGACCAGATCCTCTCGCGCTTTGCCGACCTGCTTCTCGCCTTTCCCTTTTTAATCTTTGCCATTGGCGTGATGGCTTTTCTCGGGCCCGGGTTCACCAACCTCATCATGGCGTTGACCTTCAAGGGCTGGGTCGAGTTCTTTCGGTTGTCACGCGGCGAGATGATGGCCGAGAAACCCAAAGAGTACGTCGAGGCGGCCCGGGTCATGGGGCTGCGGAACACGGCCATCATCGCCAGCGAGGTGCTGCCCAACATCATCCAGTCAGTATTCGTTCTGGGCACGCTGCGCATTGGCTTTATGATCATCATGGAGGCCAGCCTCAGCTTTCTCGGCCTGGGTGTCCAGCCGCCGACCCCGGCATGGGGATCGATGGTCGCCTCCGGCCGCGACTATATGCTCAGCGCCTGGTGGCCATCGACGTTGCCCGGCATCGCCATTCTTGTCATGGTCCTAGCGATCAACCTGTTCGGCGAAGGGCTGCGGGACATCCTCGACCCGCGACTAAAGGTGGAGTGACGGCTGGCATGGACAAAGCCCAACGCCGTTATGCCGCGCTTGACCGACGCCGAGACAGAGCGGGTCCATCAGGGCGGGCTGCGCCTGCTGGAGCGGACCGGCGTCGTCGTCAATGATCCAACCGTCGTCGCCGAGTTGCGCCGCGCCGGCGCCCGGGTAGAGCTGGACGGTCGCCGGACCCGCTTGCCGGCCGCGCTGGTGGTAGAGGCGCTGGCCCAGGCGCCGGCCGAGGTCAGCACTGTACAATCGCATGGGCGAGTCGGCGATGGCGCTGGGGGCGGGACAACTGCACGCCCGCACCTCGAGCGGCGCGACTGGCGTGCTGGACTTGGACAACGGCCAACTTCGATCGCCGACCAGCCAGGACGCAGCCGACGCCGTTCGACTGGCGGACGCGCTGCCGGCGATCAACGGGGTGAGCGCGATGGCGGTCCAGCCGGCCGACGTCCCGGTCAACGTAGTTGACCTGCACGTCATGCGCATTGCGCTGACCAACACGACCAAGCCGCTGGGGGTGGTCTGCCTCAACCCGCCGCTGCTGGAGGCGGTGATCGCCATGGCAGCGGCAGCCGTGGGGGGCGCCGAGGTCTTGCGTGAGCGGCCCATCCTGACCGCGCTGGCCGAATCGACCTCGCCGCTGCAGTTGGTGTCCGAGCAATGCGCAGTGCTACGCGCATTTGCCGCGCGTCGGCTGCCGCTGACGCTGCACGCCCATCCGATGGCCGGATTGACGGCGCCTGTCACCTTGGCGGGCGAGTTGGCCGTCACGCACGCCGAGGTGCTGGCCCTGGCGACGGTCGCTCAGATCGTTCAGCCAGGGACGCCGGTGGTCTATGGGATGTCCTCCTCGGTGCCCGACATGCGCAGTGGGCGCAACACCTCGGGCGCGGCCGAGATCGGGTTGCTGGGGGCCGCCGTCGTGGGCTTGGCGCGGTGCTGTGGCTTGCCGTGTCTGGTGAGCACTGGCACCGATGCGCACCTGCCCGGCACCCAGGCGGTCATGGAGCGGCTGCTCACGCTGCTGCCGCCGGCACTGGCGGGGGTGGACCTGGTCAATCTGACCACGCTGGGGACCAAGATGGCCTTTAGCCTGGAGCAACTGGTCCTGGACGAGGCGATCCTCGGCTTGGTGCGGCGGCTGCTACGCGGCGTGGTGGTGGACGATGAGACGTTGGCGCTCGACCTGGTGGATCAGGTAGGCCCGGGCGGCGGTTTTCTAGGAACCGACCACACCCGCGCCCACCATCGGTCCGAGTTGTCGATTCCGCCGCTGATCGGCCGCGAGCTGCGGGATGCCTGGGAGGCGGCCGGCGCGCTGGACCTGCGCGATCGGGCGCGGGAGCGAGTGAGGGCCATTTTGGATCGCCACCGGCCCGTGCCACTGCCGGAAAAGGCGGCGGCCGAGATCGACGCAATTGTCGAGATGGCGGGCGGCGGCGCCGCAGCAGCCTGAGGAGAGTGGCAAGGTGAATCAAGAGAACAAGGGAAACGATGCCAATTACCTGCTGCAGGTCGATGACCTGACGACGGTCTTTCCGACGCGCCGCGGCCGCGTGCGGGCCGTCTCCGAGTTATCGTTTTGCCTGCGAGAGGGCGAAAAGCTCGGCATCGTGGGCGAGTCGGGCTCGGGCAAGAGCGTCACCCTGCTCTCCATCCTGCGCCTGGTGCCTCACCCCGGACAGGTGGCGACGGGGGTCGTCCGCCTTCGCGGCAAGGACCTGGCGACCATCTCTGCTCGCGAGATGCGTGAATTGCGCGGCAAAGAGATCGCCATGATCTTTCAGGATCCCATGACGACCCTGAACCCTGCGTTCCTGGTCGGGGAGCAGATTCGCGAGTCGTTGCGGATTCACAACATCGTGTCGCGGGCCAACGGCCTTGCGGGCCTGCTGGGTCGAGGGCGCAAGGCCGCCGAATACCAGCGGGTGTGGGAGGCGATGGCGGATGTGGGCATTCCGGCGCCGAACCAGAACGCGCGGCGCTTTCCGCATCAATTCAGCGGAGGCATGCAGCAACGAGTGCTGGCGGCGATCGCGCTGGCCTGCGAACCGCAGGTGTTGCTGGCTGACGAGCCGACGACCGCGCTGGACGTCACGATCCAGGCTCAGATCATGGCGTTGCTGGACAAGATCAACCGCGAGCACGGCACGGCCGTCATCCTGGTGACCCACAACCTGGGTTTGGTGGCCGAGTTCTGCCACAATATCGTGGTGATGTACGCCGGGCAGATGATGGAGATGGGCACGACCGACCAGGTGATTCAGGACCCGGCCCATCCGTACACGAGTGGGTTGTTGCGCTGCCTGCCCCGGATCAGCGCCCGGCGGGAGATCATCCGGCCGATCCCGGGCGTGGTCCCGGACCTGGCGGGCCTGCCACCCGGCTGTCCCTTTTCGCCGCGCTGCGAACAGGTGCTGCCCGCGTGCACGGCCGTCAACATGGTGCCGCTCAAGCGCATCGCAGGCAGCCGGCTGGTGCGCTGTGTGCGTGTTTGAGGGCTCTCTGGAGGCTGATGTGGCGATGAGACCGCTGGTAGAGGCGCAGGGAATAACAAAACACTTTCCGATCCACCGCAGTCTGCTGGTCAAGTTGTTGACCCGGCAGAAAGACCAGGTGGTCAAGGCGGTAGACGGCGTGGACCTGTCCATCTACCCGGGCGAAACCGTCGGGCTGGTGGGAGAATCGGGCTGCGGCAAGACCACCTTTGGCCGCGTGCTGACCAGACTGCATGAACCGACGGCCGGCCAGGTGCGCTTTGACCTGGACGGCGACGATGGGGGGCCGGCGGTAGACCTATCAAACCGCCTTCTCTTTTACCAGACCACCCAGATCATCTTTCAGAATCCCTACTCGTCGCTCAACCCGCGCAAGACGGTGCGCCAGATTGTCTCGGTGCCGCTGCGCAACCGTGGCCTGCGTGACTTCAAGGAGATCGAGGACCAGGTGGCGTACCTGCTGCGGCGGGTAGGAATTCCCGAGATCCGCATGGACGCCTATCCGCACCAGTTCAGCGGCGGGCAGCGCCAGCGTATCGGCATCGCCCGTGCGCTGGCCATGAGCCCGCGGTTCATCGTCTGCGATGAACCCGTGTCTGCGTTGGATGTCTCGATCCAGGCGCAGGTGGTCAATCTGCTTGACGAACTGCAGGAAGAGTTCAAGCTCACCTATCTGTTCATCGCCCACGATCTGAGCGTGGTGCACCACGTCAGCAATCGGGTGGCGATCATGTACCTGGGCAAGATTGTTGAAGAGGGGCTCACCGAGGGGGTCTTTGCCGAGCCGGCGCACCCGTATACGCAGGCGCTCATGGCGGCCGTGCCGACGGTGGAGGTAACGACCCGTCGCGACCGCATTATCCTGGAGGGGACGGTGCCCAGCCCCCTCGACCCGCCACCGGGGTGCCGTTTTCACACCCGCTGTTTCGCCAGGATCGGTCCGATCTGCGATGAGAAAGAGCCGGCCTTTGTCGATCTGGGCGGCGGGCGCCGGGCGGCGTGCCACCTGCTTGGAGGGTCATGAGCGGGTACCTGCGTTTTCAAGTGCAGGGGGATCACTACAGCATGGGTCGGCAGCACGGGCAGCAGGTGCGCTCGCTGCGGCCGGCGATCCTGGAGGCGATGGCGGCGCGCCAGCACCAGATCGAGGGAGATGGCGCGGATGAGCGCTTTGAGACGCTGGTGCGCGACACGGCCGACGTAATGGCGGCCGCCGACCCGGAATGTGTGGCGCTGGTTCGCGGTCAGGCGGAGGCGCTCGAGATCGACTTTCACGCGCTGATGCGCTACGGCCTGACAAGCTATTTGCGGGACGACCTGCTCACCCGCCGGCCGCCGGCGGGTGAGGGGTGCACCACGTGGGCCGCCTCGGGTGTATCGACGGCCGATGGGCGGCCGATCCTTGTCAAGAACCGGGACTATCGTCTGGAGCACCTGCGGTTGCAGATCGTCGTGCGCGCCCGACCGGCGCGGGGGTACGAATATTGCTTTGTCGGCAGCGCTGGCAGCCCAGGCGTCTTTAGCGGGGGAATAAACGCGGCGGGGTTGGCGGTGGCCGACACCCATGTCTCGTCGACCGATCTGGGCCCAGGGCTACCCGACTATGCGCTCATGATGCGCCTGCTTGAGGAACACGACAGCGTCGCCTCGGCGCTCGACTATTTGCGGGCGGCGCCACGTCTGGGCCGCAACAACCTGATCTTGGCTGATGCCGCGGGCGCTCTGGCGGTCTTTGAGATCGGGCACCGGCGCTTTGGCCTGCGGGAGACCAGAGCTGGGGTCCTGGTCAACACCAACCACTTTGTCAGCTCGGACTTGGAGCAGAGCTGCGTGGAGGTCGAATCGCCCTCAATGCAGGGCAATTCGCAGGCGCGTCACCGTCGGGTGACGGCCGCGTTGGCGCAGGCTCACGGGCAGATCGACGAGACGTTGGCTAAAGCGTTGATGGCGGCTCACGCCGGACCGTTGGACTCGATATGCCGGCATCCGGCGCCCGGGAGCGAGACGGCGACGATTTCGTGTAGCATATTCCGGCCCGCAGAGCGCCGGATGGCGTTCTGCCACGGTCTGCCCTGCGAGGGCGGGTACGACGCGTATGATATCGGCTAATCCGGTCAGCAAGGTAACCGTCTGCGGAGGCGGCAACGGGGCGCAGACGCTAGTCCCGATCGCGGCGCGCAATCTGGGGTGCCCGGTGGACGTCTATGCGCCGTATGGGGACGAGGCGGAGCGCATGGATCGGCCGATCGAGCTGACCGGCGCGGTAGACGCGGCCGCGCAGCCGCGGCTGTCCAGCGCCGACCCGGCGGCCGTGATCCCGGGCTCGCAATTGGTCGTACTCGTGCTACCCGCCTTTGCCCACGAGGAGACGCTTCGCCAGGTGGTTCCTCACCTGGACCGGGACGCCTGGGTGGGCGCCATCCCGGCCCGCGGCGGTTTTGACTATTGCGCCGCCGCGATACTGGCCGAGATTGGGCGAGAGGATGTCAAGCTCTTTGGGCTGCAGACGCTCCCCTGGGCGTGTCGCATCCAGACCTTTGGCCGTCGCGTTCATGTGCTGGGGGTCAAGCAGGGGGTAGACGCCGCCAGCCGGCCGGCGGATGCTATCTACCAACTGGCGCCGTTGCTGACCCGACTCTTGGGGCTGCCAGTACACACGGCCGCCAACATGCTGGCGCTGACGCTGGCCAACACCGGTCAGCTGATTCACCCGGGCATCATGTACGGCCTGTTTGCCGACTGGGACGGGGAGCCGTTGGGGGAGGCTCCCCTGTTTTACTACGGGTTGGACGAGCCAGGCGCGGCCCTGTTGGCGAGTCTGAGCGACGAGGTGCAGGCGGTGCGGGTCCAGCTAGGCCGGGAGATCGATCTGTCAGCGGTGCGGCCGTTGATCGAGTGGTTGCTGGCTGCCTATCGTCCCGACATTGGGGACCCCGGCGGCCTGCTGAGCGCGTTTCGCACCAACCGCGCCTACGTCGGCCTGAAAGCGCCGGTGCGCCACTTGGAGGCCGGGGGCTATGCCCCCGATTTCACGAGCCGCTACCTGACCGAAGACGTGCCCTTTGGGCTGGCGGTCAGCCGGGCGATCGCGTCCATGGTCGGCGTGTCGACACGCCGACCATGGACGCGGTCATCGGATGGGCGGGGGAGATGATGGATAAGGACTATCTCGGCCGCGACCTGTGGGCGGCCCGCATTCCACTCAAGTACGGACTGGCAGACAGCGCAGCTCTCGTCCGGTTCACTTTGGAAGGGTGAACGCGCGAGGGATGGCGAATCCGATCATAGAGGAGGCGTATCAATGAGCACCAAAGCAGAGAATCAAGGCAAAAAGAGGCGCGTGCTCGCCGGGTCGATCGGTGATTGTGTCCATTCGCTAGGGGTCGAGACCTTTGCGGAGTGGATGGAGGATCGGCGCGAGGGTTTCATGGCGGTCAAGCTGGGGCCGGCCGTGCCCATCGACGATGTGGTCAACAAGATCCGCGAGTCGCGACCCGAGATCGTTGCCATCTCGATGCGGCTGGGCGATCTGCACGTTGACAAGCTGATCGGGGAGTTTATCGAAAAGGCGGCGCTGCACCATCTGCTGCCGCGCGAGAGCGGCATTCGCTATGCCTTTGGTGGGCTGCGGCCGGCTGCCAACCTGGTGCGGGCGATGACCGGGCAACCGGTGCTGGAGGACAAGTTCTCCCCGCCCGAGGATCGCAATTTTGACCTGGACGAGATCGCCGAGAACTATTCGGACATTGCGGCATTTCAAGACTTTTTCGCGCTGGTGGTCGATGATTACATCACCATGGAGGAACTGGAGGCGTTTGCCGGTGACACGGCTGTGGTCACCGGAGAAAAACAGATCGACTGGGCCGACTCGCTGGTGGCGCGCATCGAACAGGTGCGAGAACTGGAGAACCGACCTATTATCCGGGCGCACATTGGCATCGCGGCCGACTCGGTCGAGCCGACCATCGAGGGAGTCCGGAGGCTGGCTGAGGCCGAGTGCTTGGAGATCGTTTCGTTGGCGCCCGATCAGCCCGCGCAGGAATACCTGGCCAAGTTTGTCCGCGGTGAGGAGGACCCGGAGAGATACCTCAAGGGGCAGGGCGGCGTACCGATCCGCACGGTCGACGACATCAGGCGGCTCAAAGAGGCAACCCAGTGCGGTAACTACCCGATGACCCGCATTTACTCGGGGACCGACGAGCTGGTCGAGCTGGCCAAGCTGTACGAGGGCGCATTTCGCATGCCCTTCCCGGCGGTGCCCATCTTTTTCTACAACGAGCTGGACGGCCGCGGACCGATCTCGATTCGCGACAGCTTTGACGAGCACTTTGAGGTGATGCGCTGGTGGGCATCGATCGACAAGCCGGTCGAGATCAACGATCCGCATCAGTGGCAACTGCGCAACAGCACCGACGACCTGTTGGTGACCGACCACGTCGTGGCCGGCGTCGTGGCGCTCAAGATGGGCATCCGCAAATACGTGATGCAGATGATGTTCGATCTGCCGCCGGGCACCTCGGGGATGAACGACCTGGCCAAATTCCAGGCGGCCTATGAGCTGACTCGAGCCGCTGACGCGGCATTTTGACTATCACATCATCAAGGAGACGCGCGGCGGCCTGTCGGACTTTCCGCCCAACCTGGACAAGGCCAAAGGACATCTGGCGATCTCCACCTACTGGCAGATGTATATGGACCCCGACATTGTGCATGTGGTTAGCTTTTCCGAAGCGCACCACGAGGCGACGGCCCAGGACGTCATCGAGAGCTGCGACATCGTCAAGCAGGTGTTCGAAGATTACTACCGCGACGAGCAACCGGACATTTGGTCCGATCCCAAGCTTCTGAACCGCAAACGCACGCTAAAGCGGGGCGCCATGTACAACATCTTTCACCTGGCGCTGCTTGGCGGCTATGAAGGCCCGGTCACACTGGACAACTTTTTCGAGTGGGCGACATCGCCCGAACTAGCTCGCCAGCGCGATTATCCGCGCCAGTGGGAACGCAACTATGAGACGATGCTGCTCAGCTTTGTCGATGAGGCCAACTACCCCACCGGCCAATGCGGCATGGTCAGCGCCGACACACTCGACCTGGCAGTGCAGGTGGGGCTCTTCCAGGCGCCGCAGATCACCGTGCTCGACAAGCGTTACGAGCCGGTCGGCAAATGCCGCACCAAGATCGTCGCCGGAGGGTGCGTGATCGACGAGTTCTTGGGCGAGAAGGTCGAGGACGAGATTGAGCGGGTCGATAGGATGCGCGAGCGCAGTCCGTGGTTCTTTGACAAGAGCATCAGTCACGCCGACGAGGACCTGTACATCACCGAGACGGCCGAGGCGATCGATGACGAGGTGCTGGCAGAGGCGCGCCGGCAGGTGGGCATCACGGATCCGGCCGAGTTGGAGAACAAGCGAGTACTGGTGGTGGACTTTGGCAGCACGTTTTCCAAGATTGGCACTTTTGACACCTCCCGCGAGCAGTTTGATCTACGCTACGTACCAACTATCGTGGAGGACCTGCGCGAGTCGCTGGCCAATGGGCTCGGCGTGCTGGATGCCTGCCGCGAACGGGGCGACTGGGGACCGTTAGGGGAGGCGATGGCCCAATTTGACATCAAGCTGCCCTGCTCCAGCGCCAAGGGCGGCCTCAAGATGATCACCGTCTCGATGGTCAAAGAGGAGAGCGGCTTTGCGGCCGAACTGGCGGCCTTGACGGCCGGCGCCAAACTGATCGCGACCTACGAAGGTAAACTCAGCGAGGCGCAGGCGCTGGCCATCTACCAGAAGGACGAGCCCGAGATCATCCTGCAGGCAGGTGGGGTAGACGATGGAGGCGACACCGAGACCCAGCTCCACAACGCGCGGATGCTGGCAAGATTCGCCAAGGCGGCGTCCTCCACCCGCTTTGGCGTGCCGGTGATCTATGCTGGCAACCAGGACGTGGCGGGCGAGGTGGAGACGATCTACCGGGCCGAGGGAATCGATATCCGCATCACGCCGAACGTGATGCCCGAGATCAACACGTTTCGCATCGAGGTGGTCAACGAGGCTATCCGCGAGCTCTTTCAGACGATCATCATCCGGGCCAAGGGCTTTGACGTGGTCGAGGAGTACATGAGTGCGCCGTTCATCCCCACCCCGCGGGCCGCGTTTCGGGGAATCAACCTGCTGGCCAAAGGGCACGCGGAGGAGCTGGGGTTGGGAAACATCATGGCGCTGGACATTGGCGGGGCGACGACCGATTTCTACTCGAACGTGAGCGACAATCCGCTGTACAGTTATCGGGGTGACGACCCGGTGCGCAAGGTGAAACGAACGATCCTCAAAACGCCCAACACCCCGCTGGCGTATCGGCGGGTGGAGGGCAAGTACGGACTGGCTTATGACGCTGAGAACATCCGCGAACTGGAGCGCTTCCAGAACGGGTTGATGAATCGCGACCTGGAGCGCTTTATGCTGGACGAGTACCCAGAGTTCCGGCCCGGGAGTGACGCCTTTGGCGCGTTCGCCCGACGGTTGGACGGCCGGCTGCGGTTCAACCTCGACGCCTATTTGGGGTGGCTGACGAACAACCCGCACGCCCTGCCGACGTCGGAGGAGGAGAATGCAGTGCGCTCGTTCCTGGCGGAGGAGATCATAGCGGCGACGACCGGCCGCAACCTGGGCTACGTTCGGGAGACGGACACCTATTTCCTGCAGTACGGGGTCAACTTTGTGAACCAGAATTGTACCACGCTGCTGATTGGCGGGACGATCTACCACAAGTGCCAGGAGGGGACGAATTCGGTCGCGACTTGCGGATGATCGCGGCCGGGACCCAATATAACGAGGAAGAGAGCTGGATTCTGCGACCGCGGGGCACGGTGCTGCTGGACGCAGAGTACATGGTGTCGATCGTTGGCGGGCTGTATGGTTACATTGACCCGGAGCGGGCGCTGCGGATGATGAAGCGCAGCTTGCGGCCGTTGGATCTGACAGCGTAGGGCCTCCCCCCTCCCTCTGGCCCACTACGGAGAGTGGATCCGAGGTGCGGCCGCAGCCGGTAAACGCAAGGCGATGCTGGCCGCCAGGCCCGCCACCACGACCAGCAGGAGCAGGGCCTGTCCCAGGCCAGCCTGCGTGCCGGCCTGGTTGGCCGCCAGGACGAGTCCAAAGACGGTGGTACCGAGGATCCCGCTGACAAAGCGGCCCATGTGAAACAGCCCGGTGGCGACGCCGGTCTGGCCGGTGGGCACCAGCAGGGTGACGGCCGACGTGACCGGGGATTGGGTCAGCCCCATGCCGGTTCCCATTACCGCCAGGCTGCCCGCGATTTGCCACCAAGCGACCTCAGTAGTGGGGCTGCTCACGAAGGAAAACAAAACCAGCCCCGCAAGCGCGACCAGCGCCATGCCCAGCGTGCAGGTGAGGCGGCTCCCCTTAAGATCTGCCAGGCGGCCGGCCACGGGAGAGAACAGCGCCAGGGTCAGTGGCAGGGGCAGGATGAGCACCCCGGCCAGTTGATCGTCCCAATGCAGCCCCTGGATGATAAAGACCGGCAGGGCGAGCAGGGCGCCGAACATGCAAAAGTACTGGCAGGCGATGACGGCCGCGGCCGCGGCATATTCTCGGTTACCCAATAGGGAGAGTCGAACCAAAGGGGAGGCTTGCCGGCGTTCAACGACCACGAACACCACCGCTGCGGTCAACGCCACCCCCCACAAGGTCAAGGTCCGGCTAGAGAACCAGCCCCAGCGGGAGCTGCCGGTGAGAGCGAGCATGCACCCCGAGGTCGCGGCGATAAGCATGCCTGCGCCAGCCAGGTCGAATTGCCTTCCGGTCTGTTGACCGCCCTTTGGCAAAAGCCGCCACGCCAGCAGCAGGCTTGGAAGGCAGAGGGGCGGAGGCACCAAAAACACGGCGCGCCAGCTCAGGTGCTGGGTGACGAAACCGCTCAATGCCGGGCCCAAGGCGTGGCCCGCCCCGTTAAAGAGCGCCCAAAACCCCATCGCCCGGCCGCGCTCCTCGGCGGAAAAAGTGTGGGTGATGATGGACATGACGATGGGCAGTATGGGGGCTACACTGATGCCCTGCAAGATGCGCGCGCCCAGAAGCCAAGGCATGTTCGGAGAGAGGGCAGCGATGATTGAACTCGCGGCATAGAGCGACATACTGGACAGATAGAGCCGTCGATGGCCGTAGAGGTCTCCCAGGTGCCCGCAGACTGGCATCAAGACGGCGAAGGTGAGGACGTACAGATTCACGACCCAGATTCCGGTGTCCAGCGAGGACCCGAATTCGGTCAGCACGGCCGGCAACGCCACGTTCGATGTGCTGTTGCCCATAGTGCCGGCAAATGTGCCGATCAGCACACAGAGCAGAATGGCCCAGCGACGGACTGGACTGTGGGCGGCGGTTGAGCCTCTGGGCCTCATGGCGTAATCCCAGACAACGGGGTTGCTTGGTCCCCCATTCGTCCACCGGCCGCTCTTGGCCCCCCTTGGTCGGCCAGTCTGATCAATACCCGGCGTCGAGGTCCACGCGGTTGGGTATCGTCTCGCCCCGGGCGGCGGCGTTGAGCATGGCAGCAAGATCGTCAACGCGCCGCGCCTGAGCCTCGGTGGCGCGACCGGCGCGGTGGGGGCTCATGACAACGTTGTCCAGCTCCAGGAACGGATAGGAAGAGGGCGGGGTGTGGGAGCGTCCAGCCGCGTCCGGTGGATAGTTGTACCAGACATCCAGCCCGGCCGCATACAGCACGCCGTCTCGCAGGGCGTGGTACAGGGCGGCCTCATCCACGATTGGCCCGCGGCCGACGTTGACCAGCACCGCGCGTGGCGGGAGCAGCGCGAGTTCTTTCTCGCCGATCAGCCCATCCGTCTCCGGGGTGTGTGGTAGGCAAATCAGGAGCGCGTCCGCCTCGGGCAGTAGGCGGTGCAGCGCCTCCGGCGGGTGCAACTCGACCCCACCGGGCGCCGCCGAGAAACCGGCCCGGCGCCGGATGGCTCTGACCCGCATTCCAAAGCCGCAGCAAATGGCGGCCACGCGCTCGCCAACGGCGCCGTAGCCCAGAATCAGCGCGGTTTTGCCGTCCAGCATGACCGCGGGGTCGGGCGAGAACGGCAACACCCAATCATGTCGGCGGAAGGTCCGGTCGATCGGCGCGATGAATTTGGCCGCTGCCAGCATGAGGGCAATCGCCATTTCGGCGACGGCGGCCGAGTTGTGGTGCAGATTGTGGACCGCAACTGATGGGAACTCTCTCATCAGCTCTTGCAGTGCGCCGTCCAAACCTGCCCCGGGCAGAATCACGGCGCGCAAGTGGGGGCTGGCAGCCAGATGCTCGCGCTGGGGGCGATTGGCTATTAGTATCTGGTACGCGGCCGGCGTCGGCAGGCCGAAACCGTGAGTCAGCTCGATCGCCGGGTTCAGTTGGCTGGACAGGCGCGGCAACAACGACTCGGGTCGCGGCTGCAGCCAGTGCACCGAGAGGGGCATGCGGGCCGGTTCCAATCCCGATCGCTATGGTTTGGCGGCCGCATGTTCGCCGCCGATCACCCAATTCTCCCTCGGGATCTCGTGAATGATGACCCGCACGCTCCGAGGGGGCACGTTCAGCGCCTCGATTGTGGCATCGATCAGCTTCTGCGCGAATAGAGCCTTCTGGTCAGCGGTGCGTCCGGCCCAGAGTTTGGCTTCGATTAACGGCATGTGACAACCTCCAGTTCTGATGTCAGGCGGTTACTTTGGCAACCACTCGTCCAGTCTGACCCGTTCGAGCACGTCGGCCGGGATGTTCAAGCGTTCGGCAAACGGCCGGTCCATCGGCTTGGTGGCGTCGATGATCAACTTGGCGCCATCGGTCGGCCGGGTTTGCGACGGGTCCAGTGTCCCGCCACGCACGTGCCGGATGACGTCGAGGCTTTCGTCGGCCTGGACGCGAGTGGCGACGGCCCATAGAACCTCGCGCTCGTTAAACACGTCAATGTCATCGTCAACGACCACCACCATCTTGAGCTCATCGAACGGCGGAAAAGCGGCCAAAGCCGCCACGCGGGCCTCGCCCTCGGCCTGTTGGTCAATAGAGATGTAGGCGAAAAAGCGGCAGACGCCCGAGATCGGAAAGTGAACCGCCTTGACGGTGGGTACGACGCCGCGCACGATCTCAAAGATGCCGCCTTCCTTGGGAATCCCACCCAGGATAGAGCAGTCCGGGTGACCGACGAAATTTCCGACGAAAATGGCGTCCTTGCGATGGGTGATTGCCGTCGCCCGGCAAAGCCACGACCAGCGCTGGGGTCCGTAATAGCCGGTGAACTCGCCATAGGGGCCTTCGGCGTCGCGGACACCGGGCAGGACCTCGGCTTCGACGATGATCTCGGCGTCGGCCGGCACCATCAGCCGGTCGCCAAAGGTCTCGGAGGGAACCAGGCGCAGCGGCTCTCCCAGGATGCCGCCGCTGATGTCGTATTCGTCCGCCTCCATCGGCACCAGCGCCTCGGCCGCCAGGTAAAAGCCCGGGTGGTGGCCCAGCACGTGGGCTATTGGCAAAGGCTCACCGCGCTCCTCGGCGCGCCGAAAGTAGTTCCACAGATGGCGCGGCGAGGACCAGAGGCCGAGGTGGTCGCGCCCTTTGACCAGCATTCGATGGTGGGAGGTGTTATAGCAGCCGGTGTCAGGATCGGCCGCCACCACCAGCTTGTTGAGATAGGGCTGATTGTCCATCTCGTGAATGGTCATCACCGGCAGACGGCCGACGTCCACCTGATCCCCGGTCACAACAACCTCCTTGACCGGCGCCTCATCGGCGCATACCACGACGGGCTTGATGGGATTTCGCACCCGGCGCGCGTATTCGAGGCTGGTCTCGAGGCGCCATTTGTCACGTGGGAGGTCCAACGCGATGGCGCATTTCTGGCGGGTCGCAAAAAGATTGCTCAACAGGCGAAAGCCGCTGGTCTGACCGTACAAATTCTTTGCATTCTCAAAGAGGACGGCCGGAAAGCGGTCCTCGTTCTCAAGGTGCTGCAGAATCGCTGATGCTTCAAAGCGCGGATCGACCTCGCGCTCGATCACTACCAGTTCCTCGGGCGCTTCTGCTTGCAGTTGCCGGATAAAGCTACGCAAGTCTTTGGGCATGATGATTTCTCCTCGGGCGAACTCGACGATCCGGTGCGGACTTGGGCGGCCGTCGACTATTCTTTCAGATGCCAGCCGCTGGGTGGCGGTCCCTGCTCCCAGGTCATCCTGGCCTCGTGGTCCTTGAAGCGATGGGAGCAGAAAGGACAGGAGAGATCTCGCTCCTGCCCGCGAAAATCGACGATTTGGGCGTAGAATTTGCCCCCGCAGTTGGGGCATTTTATCCAGAATAATCGCGCCATCTCTCGCCTCCTAGTATTCCTTGATCGATCACCGACGGCCGGTTCGAGGAACCACACAGCCGATTCCGCGCTGCGCCGGCCGAAACCCTGGTTGTCATACGACCCGCTGGGCAAAGACCCCCGTCAGACCGGCACGATCGACCCAACCGTGGATCTTCGGCGCATCGGTGCTGTACTCCTCGGTGGTCTGCATCCGCTCCCAGAACGAACCGTGCGCAAAGGCGATGCGCTTGAAACGGCCGGCTTCTGACGCCATGTGCTCCGGGATATGGGCGATAAAGTCGCCGACGCACACGCTTCGAGGGAGTTCCAGGCAGGGTTTGCCAACACTGCGCCGGACCGCGTTGTGTCCCGCCAGCACCCCAGTGACGGCCGCCTCGGTCAATCCCACAATCTGGCCCGCCTTTTCGCCGGCGCAAAACAGGTTTGGCACGCCCGTAACCTGAAGTGTATTGTCATGGGGGGCCATGGCCATGAAGCGAAGCGAGTTGCCAGGTCCACCAGCATACGGATCCACCAATCGCGCCCTTTCAAAACCCTTTACCGTGCGCCACTCTTCCAGGGTCAGCCACTGCAGGAGCACCACCTTGGCTAGCCCGGCATCCATGATACAGATATTCTCGATCAGGCCGCCCCCCTGCTTATGGGAGATGGTAAGGCTCTGCGTCTTGGCCTGTTCTCCGCGCACCAGCTCCGGCGGCAGCGGGATCAGTAGCATCCCCTTTTCCTCCAGCTCCTGAACCAGGCCTTTGTCCAGGCTCTCCTTGTCAAAACAGAGGCCGGCGCTGATGGAGCCCCGTTCTTTCTGGTTCTTGCCGCGAAGAGAGTGAGTCTCAGGCACGCCCGCTTTGCCGGCGATGCTGACGCGGTTGCCATAGCGCGGGCAGCGAAGGATGCACATCACGCACCCATCGCCGTATCGAGTGCAGTTGGGCATGCCGCCGGCCGTCCCGGTGGTGTCCACAAAAACGTCCCCCTTGATGATCTCGCCGCTGTCGAGCACGATAGATTCGATAGTGTCGCCGTTCATCTTGACGTTACAGGCTCTGGATCGCAACCGAATCTCGACGCCTGCCCGAAGTAGGGCCTTTTCGACCGCGCCCTCAATGGCCAACATGTCGTATAGCCAAGCGTGCTTGTAGCCGGGATAGTCGAATATGTGGCGGGTGACAGAATCGCAGGCCTGAAATACCTCACCGCCGCCCATGGCGATCATCTCCTCGGTGGCCGTGAAACGGCCGTTGTTGCGCATCAACCCGCCCACCAGGCCGATGCCGGTGAGCATGTTGATGCGCTCCAGTAGGGTCACTGTGGCGCCCGCCTTGGCGGCCGCGATGGCGGCCGCGCAGCCGGCAAAGCCTGCTCCGATAATGATAACGTTTGCCATAAGTAATCTCTCCTAGATAGTCGACTATGAGCTTTCCCATCGGGTGAGACGCCGGTCCAATGCCTGGACAATTCCCGTGACCAGGAGCGCCACGACCAGGATGTTGAGGAGCACCGCCAGCAGGCTGGTCACGTTGAACGCGGCGGCGTAAAAGCGAACCATGGCGCCGAGGCCGACCAGCGCGATAAACATCTCACCGTTGATCATACCTTTGACGGCTCGCCCCGCGCCAAGCCGGATGCCCGCCATCACCAGCGGCAGCGCGCTCGGCAGCTGCACCTTCCACAGAAGCTGCCGGTTGTTGGCGCCAAAGGACTGCGCCATCTCGACCAGGCTGGGGTCCACCGTCTGGATCGCGCAGCACGTGTTGACGACGATGATAAAGACAGAGTACCAGAAAACCACCGCAAAACGGGTCATGTCGCCCATGCCGAAAAAGATAAAAAAGACCGGCACGAGCAGGATAGAGGGGGCGGACAGGAACGCATTCACATACATGTCGAGCACCGACTCGAGTGTCCTAGACAGCCCCATTAGAATCCCCACGGCCAGGCCGGCGACAATGGCTGCGCCAAAGCCAACCACCATGGCTGTCAAGCTGGCCAACAGGTTGGTTATCATCTTTCCCTGCAACAGCAATCCCCACCATGCGGCCACTACCTCGGAGAAAGGAGGCAGGAACAACAAATCCTGAGTGCGGCCGAGAATCTCCCACGCCAGAATCCCCACCAGCAGCGATATGACCTGTGGTGCGTAGCCCCGCCACCTGGAGACGCCAGGCCTTTGAATCTGAGGTGCTACGACCTGCTCACAACCGATCGGGCTCGCTTCGTCGATCACGACAATTCCTCTTTCTGCTCGGGTCCTGCCCACGCTGCTAGCGGTCAGCAGGACTCGGGCAACGGTTCGACCTGCATCTCTTTGAGCGCCGCCCACAGGTACTCTTTGAGTTCGGCAAAGACCTTTTCCTTCTGGACCTCCTCGGTCCTCGGTCGCTCCAGATTCACAGAGAGCACTTCTTGCACCCGGCCGGGCCGGGGCGACATGAGCACCACTCGGTCCGACAGGTAGACAGCCTCATCCATGCTGTGGGTAACAAAGACCACCGTCTTTTGTTTGTGTTGCCACAATTGCAGGAGATCATCCTGCAAGAGACGGCGGGTCTGCGCGTCGAGCGAACCAAAGGGCTCGTCCATCAACAAGATGTCCGGATCGACGGCCAGCGCGCGCGCCAGCCCGACCCGCTGCTGCATGCCACCCGAAAGCTCGTGGGGATAATGCGATTCGAACTCTTGGAGGCCCATCGCCGCGAGCTGCTCGTCGGCAACTTGCTTGCGCCGCTCCTCCGGAACGCCGCGCAACTCGAGGCCGAACGCCACGTTGTCCAGCACGCTTGCCCAGGGCAAGAGGGCAAAGCGCTGAAAAACCATGCTGCGGTCAGGTCCCGGTCCGCTAATCGGCTGGCCCTTTATCGTCACCTCGCCGGCGTCGCGCGGCACGAGCCCGCCCACGATCTTGAGCAAGGTGGTCTTGCCGCAGCCGCTGGGGCCAATGATCGTCAGGAACTCGTTTGCGCTGACGGTCAAACTCACGTCTTGAAGCGCGCACACCTCGGTGGGCGGTTGTTTGCCCTTGGCGTCCCGCTTCCAGAAGGTCTTGCTTACGTTGCGTATCTCGATCACGTGAATCTCCTCCCGCCGGTTCCCTACTGGCTCGTCAGGCTGGCGCGCCACGGCAACATCCGTTGCTCAAGGCTCTTGGCCAGGTTCATCAACACCACGGCCTCGGCTAGGATGGTGATGATCACGGCAAAGACATAGTCGGCGTCAAAGTTTCCGCCATAGACGAGCATCAAGCGGCCGAGCCCGACCGCGATGAGGAGCAGTTCGACCACCACCATTCCGGTAATCGATCGGCCGAGGCCCATGCGCAGCCCGGCTATGATGGCGGGAAGCGAACCGGGCAAAAAGACCCGGCGCCAGAGTTGGAGTTCGTTTGCGCCAAAGGAGCGGGCCATTTCGACCAGGTCCGCGTCGATGCTACGCATTCCGGCGCGGGTGTTGACCGCGATGATGACGACGCCGAAAGAGCAGATGATCACAGTGCGGGACGTCAGACCCAAACCCAGCGCAATCAGGATCAGCGGCATCACGGCCGACATGGGCATGACCAGCAAAAGATTCAAGTAGACATCGGCAAAAGATTCGACGGCCCGAATCCTGCCCATGACCAGCCCGAGCGGGATGCCGATCAGGATGGCCATTGCATAACCGAGCAGCATCGCCAGGTTGCTCTGGACAAAGGCCCGCAAAAGCTCGCCCGACAGAAGAATGTCCACCCAGGCGACGGCCGTGTCGGAGAAGCGGGGCATCAGTAGCCCGCCGCGAAAGATGGCCAAGACTTCCCAGCCGGCAAGCAGCAGCGCGAGGGACACTCCTCGCAACACCCACTTGTTCAACAGCGGATGGGTTCTGTCCTGGTTGCTAGTCACCATGCGCTTGTTCTCCCAAACATTCCACCAACGGGCAGTAGACGGGGCCGGAGCTGCCAGCCTGTACAGCCCCGGCCCACCTTCAAGGAGGAGAGGCTACTGGCTGCCGATATCCTTGATCACGTCATCCAAGAACGACAGATCAGCGATCTTGACGGCTGTCAATCCGGGATCGATACCCTCATCCCTGGTAATAAAAGTCAAGGCTGTAGGTCAGTGCATCCAATGTTAGTCCACCGTTACCGTCAAAGAGCTTTAGGTCGGCGTAGGCCTGGGCGATTCCGGGCAACAGCTCCTCGTTGACGTCAAAGTACTTGGGCGCTTGCTCGAGGATGATGTTGGGGTTGGCCAGGATCTCTCGGTGCACCTCTAGCAATGTCTCGATGAAATCCTTGACCGCCTGTGGGTGCTCCTTGAGAAACGTCTCGTTGGCGTAGAACAGCGACGTCTTGAGTCCGGGCAGATCGCGGCCGAAATTGGCCATCAACGTGAACTCGCCCGGCCGTTGCTGACCGATGCTGATGGCGTCGCTCAGCTCGGTGGGGGTGGCGTCGATCTCGCCTGCCATCAGGGCGGCCGCGCGGTTCTCCGATCCCGGAACGATCATCCAATTGGGGCTGATGCCATCGCAGTTCTCCTTGATGTAGGCCCGGGTCATCATGGCGCTGCTTCCCGACTCGCTGTGGATAGCCAGACGTTTGCCGTCCATGTCGGCGCACGACTGAATGTCGTTGGTGGTATACAGGGACCACTCGTTCGCCGCCTGCTCGACGATGAATTTGAGTGATGCGCCCTTGGACATGGCGGCGATCACCGCTCGTGCTCCGCCGGTGCCAATCTCGGCCTCCCCGCTCGAGACCGCCTCGATGCTCAAGGCGTCGTCGGAAAAGAACACCGGCAGCACTGCGTATCCTTTTTCAATCAGTCGATCGTAGACCAGCAGTGAGGGCAGATCGGACAGGTCGGCCGTCGATGGGTAGGCGACCTTGATCCGGACTACCCCTTCCTCTTCCTTGGTTCCGCATGCCGCCGCGAGTGCGATGATCAGGGCCAACGTCACGACGAGCAGAATCTTGTTTTTTCGCTTCATCCTCATTTCCTCCTAGGTCTAGAACTCTTGCCAATTCGATTGTCTCACCCCCGCATATCCACATCTGACAAGCTTCATCACCTCCTTCTCTCGCGTTCGCTGCCCGGCTTGACACGGTGTACGGCGTTGGGTTGATCGGTTTCTGCGCCCGAGCAATATGACATTCTACAGGCCCGCTCCGGATTGAGAGATGTCGTAGAGTTGGGAGGCGACATCATCCAAGCCAAGTTCGCGGAGTTTGGCGCTGGTTGGGGCGCCGGTGGTCTGGTGCCAGCCGCACGCGGAATAGAAATCGTCTAGCAGTGGGTCGAGTTCCACTACCTGCCCACCCACGGGTTCCACCAGCAATCGACGAGGCAGCGTGTCATCTGCTCTGCCTACCCCCACTCGGACGTTAAAGGAGCGCTCGACGTTGCTCACCCGCTCCCCCAGTTGAGTCAACTGCTCCAACGAGAAGGAGAGGCCCGTTGCGGCCGAGATGAGGTCCGCCAGCGTCGGCCGCGGCACACGGTTAAAGGCGCACAGAATGGCCGAGTCGATCAACACGCGATCCTCACGACCTTTTTTGGCCAGCTCACCCTTGCCCTGGGTCGAAAAGCGATCGAATTTCGCGATTTCGATCGGGACCGTGAATCCTGACGCGTGATGGCAGCCTCCTCGCGGCCCGCAGGCATAAACCAGCGCCTGTCCCTTGACGCCACGGGGGTCATAGCCTCCAAGCTCTAGTCCCTTGACGTGCATTGCAAACTGCTCCGAGTTCTGACCAATTTGCTCGGCCAGGCGCCGGGAGCCCTTGGCCAAGTCGGCGCCAAAACCCCGCCGATAGACGATGTCGTGGACCAACTCCGACACTACGCGGTGGTCGCCAAAGCGGAGCTGCACCCCGCCTGTGTCGGCCGGTCCGATCAGCCCGCGCTCGAAACACTCCATGGCAAAGCCGATGGTAACGCCGGTGGACATGGTATCTAGACCGTAACGGTCGCAAAATGAATCGAGGTGAACGATGGCCCCGAAATCGTCCAGCCCGCAGCAGGCGCCAAACGCGTACAGGGTCTCATATTCGGGTCCCTCTGAAAGGGCGCCGGCATACGGGCCCTCCTTGACCGCGCAGAGCTTGGTGCACCAGGCCAGACATGGGTGGCAGTTGGTGGACTTGAGCAAGTGTTTGTCGCGCATGACCGCGCTCGAAATCATGTCGGCGATCGGGGAGTGGGTCTCTTGCCAATTGCGGAAGGGCAGAATGCCGAGGGCGTTCATGCCTTCCACATTGCTCACCGTGCCGACCTGTTTGAACCCGGCGGTCTTGGGGTCGCCCTGGATCTCGGCCGCTGCGCGTTTGACGAGCGCTTTGTAGGCGGCCGGGTCTGCCACCTGCACCGGATGGCTCCCGCGAACGGCGATCGCCTTGAGGTTTTTGGAGCCCATCACGGCGCCGGCGCCGCCCCGCCCGGCGGCCCGGTTCTGGTTGATAATGCAGGCATATGGCACCAGGTTTTCGCCGGCCGGCCCGATGGAGGCCACCTTTGACTGGCTGCCAGCCTCTTGCTGGACCAACGCCTCGGTGTGGTCGGTGGTCAGCCCCCACAAGTGGGAGGCCTTGCGAAACTCGACCCGCTCATCAGAGATAAACAGGTAGGTCGGCTCGTCTGCCCGACCTTCGACGATGAGGAGGTCGTACCCGCACCGCCTTAGCTCGGGGCCAAAGTGGCGACTGCTGATGCTAACCAGGTAGATACCCGTCAGCGGGGACTTGGTTTGTACCGCGTGTTTGGAGGCGCCGGGTAGATTGGTGCCGGTCAGAGGACCTGCGGAAAAGATCAGTTTGTTCTCCGGACCCAGCGGGTCAGTTCCAGGCGCCAGCTCGCGAAAGAGATACGCGGCGCCGAGCCCCCGGCCGCCGAGATAGCGCTCGACATCGCGTTCATCTACCGGCTCGTTTTGGGCCGTCCGGGTTGACAGATTCACTCGCAAGAGCTGAAAAGCCATCTTGTTGGTCATCGCGCCACTGCGCCTCCTGATACTGGGACTTGTCTCGGTATCTCACCAGCAAAAACGCCGGTCAACCCCGCCTGAGCCACCCGCGACTCGATGGCGGCTCGATCCAGCGAATAGAGTCCGCGCGCTTGCATGCGCTCGAAATAGACCGAGCCCGAGAAAGTGTATTTCTTGCTCAACCCGTCCTCGGATTGCATCTGCTCTCCCACAAAGGCGATCAGATCACCAGCAGCCGTACTGTCGGGCAACTCGAGCAGCGGTTCGCCGGCCGCGCAGAGAGCCGCATTGTGGCCGGCCAGGGTGCCGCTGACGATCGCCTCGGTGTGTCCCACCATCAGGCCCACCTTTTCGCCGGCGCAAAAGAGGTTATCCAGACCCTGTACCTTCAGAAAGTTGTCGCGCGGCGAGAGCGCCAAATAGCGGACCGAATTGCCCTTTCCGCCAGCGTAGGGATCCTCATACCGGGCGTTTTCCATCCCGGGAACGCGGCGCAGCTCCTCAAGGGGAAAGTAGGAGGTCATCAATTTGACGTGCCCGGTGTCCAAGAGCACCAAATTCTCTGCATAGGCTGGCAGGGCATATTGCTGGCAGGCCTTGATGGCCAGTTTTTCGAGATTGATCAGCTCCTTCGGAATCGGCACGATGGCTACACCGGTGCGGTTGAGCTCGGCAGATATTGCGGGGTCGACCGAGTCCTTGTGCAGTTTGCAGGAGCCGCTCATGGCGCCCTTGAGCCCGTCCGGTCGAATACTGGCGACCTCTTGGATCCCGGCGCGCTCGGCAATGCTCACCCGGCCGCCCCAGGTGGGGCAGCGCAGGATGCACATGGCGCAGCCGTTGCCATACAGGCGGCAGTTGCGTTGCGGGCCGGCGGATCCGGTCGCCTCGACAAAGGCGTCTGCCTCTACCAGTTCGTCGCCCAGCGATATCGCCTCGAGGCGGTTCCCTTTTCTCTCTACTCCGCATCCCCGCGCCATCATCCAAAGCTCGACACCCTGTTCCAGCAGGTAACGACGCACCGTGGGCTCCATCAGCGCCACGTCGTACAGGGAGGCGTGCTCGTGGCCCGGAAAGTCAACGTTGGTGTGGCGGGCCACTGAATCAGCCAGCCTAAAAAGGTCGCCTCCGCCCATCGCAATCATCTCTTCGGCCGCCGTGTAGCGCCCGTTGTTGCGCATCAATCCCCCAACCAGGCCGGTACCCAGGAGGCAATCCGTCTTTTCCACCAGGATGGCCTCCGCGCCGGCCTTGCTGGCTGCCAGCGCGGCCGCGCAACCGGCCCATCCACCCCCGACGACGACTATTCTGGACATCTTATCCTCCGGTCGGACTCGACCCGCAGAACTTGGCCACCGGCGGTAGCTCGGTGCTCTCGCAGGCGGTCACAACGTCGATCAGGGTGGGCCGGCCGGAGGCCAACGCCGCCCTGATCGCGGGTCCGGTCTCCTCGGGGCGCTCCACCCGCACCGCCTCCAGCCCAAAGCCGCGGGCGATAGCGACGTAATCGGTGTCGGCCGAGAACTCGACGCCAAAGGTGCGGCCGCTGCCGTGCAACTGCTGACTCTTTTTGATCCAGCCAAAGCAACTGTTGTTAAAGTGGATCAAGGTGACCGGCTTTCCGATCCGGGCGACCGTCTCGAGATCGCCGGCGCTCATGCCAAAGCTGCCATCGCCCATCAGCCCCACGACGGCCGCCTCGGGTCGGGCGAGTTTGGCGCCTAGCACGCCGGGGATGGCATAGCCCAGGCCGCCATAGCCGCGGGGTATGATCACCTGCCGCCCGGCGGCCGAACGCAGGTAAGCGGCGACATAGGGGGTGGGGGTGCCAGCATCCGCAACGACGATGTTGTCAGATGGCAGTAGGTCGATCAGCGCCCGGATGACGCGTTGAGGTCGGATGGGGAGTTCCAGCGACGCTGCTCTGGAGTCGAATTCGTCCCAAAAAGCAGCGATCTCGCCGGATCGGGATGAGATCGGGTTGAATTGGCGATGGGCCACTAGCGAGCGGATGCCGGCTGCTAGGTCGGCCAACCCCAACTTGGCATCCCCTACTAGCCCCACTTCGGTGGCATAATTGCGGCCGATTTCGACGGGATCCACGTCGAGGTGCACGATGGTCTGACCCGTAGTGAGTGGCGGCAGCGTCCACCCGGCAGTGGTCACCGAGTCGGTCTTGCAGCCGATGTAGAGGATGAGATCGGCCTCGCGGAGCACCGCGTTGGCGTAGGGGCGGCGGCCGTTGCTGCCGACGACGCCGAGACTCAGCGGGTGGTGCTCGGCGATGGCGCCCTTGCCGCATATCGAAGTCCCGACCGGCGCGCTGAGGAGTTCGGCCAATGCGGTCAACTCGCGCCAGGCGCCCGAGGTGACGGCGCCGCCGCCGGCGACGATGACGGGCAAGGTGGCCTCGGCAAGCAGCCTAGAGGCCGCCGCAACCGCGTCCGCGTCGGGGCGGGTTCGGTAGGCAGGGTAGGCAGTGCAGGGTCCCTCGGCGTGCAATGAGGCACCGTCTACGCCCTGCGACAGCACGTCCATGGGCAGGGTGATTTGTACCGCGCCCGGCCGGCCGCTGGTGGCGGCGCGAAAGGCATAGCGCATGACGTCTGGGATGTGTTGGGCCCCCTTGACCAGCGTGCGCCACTTGGTGATGGGGCCAAAGAGGGCGGGTTGGTCCAGCGCCGTCAGCACGTTGCGGTACTCGCAATCAAGGGGGGTATCGCTGGTAAGGGCGATGACCGGGATGGAGGAGGCGTGCGCCTCGGCCAAACCGGCCGCCAGGTAGGTGCCGCCGGCGCCGCTCGGCCCTTCGCACACCCCCGGACGGAAACTGATTCGAGCGTATGCATCTGCCATATAGGCGGCCGAGCGTTCGTCGCGGGCCAGGACGTGGGTGATACTCTCCCTGGTCGTGCGCTTCCGACAGCGCATCATAGAGAGCAATTCCAGTGTCGCCGGGCACGCCAAACAGGTACTGCACCCCGTATGCGCGGAGCATCTCGACCACCAGTTGGCTTCCCGTTAGCTGCATTCTCCAACTCCTCACTGGGTATACATGGGCCTGGGCCTTTCGTGACCAGACCAGTTCCGCCTCGGCGCTATTCTCGCCCTGGCGCTCCCCGCCAGGCGGTCAAGTCGTCGAGGACGCTAAAGAGATGGCCGCGCATGGCGCGCTCGGCCGCGTCTGGGTCGCGTTGTCGCAGGGCGGCAAGAATCCGGCGGTGCTCGCGAATGGATTTGTGCGGCCGGCCGGTCAGTTGATCCGACATGGCGCGAAAGCGCCGGAGATGGTCGTCCAGGTTGCGGGTGATCGAGACCAGCCGGCGGTTTTCGGCCTGATTGATGATCGCCGCGTGGATCGTTTGTCCGAGCCGCGAACAGAGGCCGAGGTCGCCTTCTGCCAGGGCGGCCTCCGATTCGCCCAGCTTGGTTTCAATCTGGTCCAATTCATCCTGTGAGAACAGCAAAGTAGACTGATGGGCAGCAAGGCCCTCCAAAACGGCGCGGAGTTGAAAGATCTCGACCAGGTCGGTGTGCGTGATCTCGGTCACATAGGTTCCCTTGAAAGGAACTCGGGTGACAAATCCTTCCTGCTCCAGCGCCAGCAAGGCATCGCGCACTGGCGTCTTGCTGATGCCCAGATCTTGAGCAAGATCGGTCTCGATCAGGGATGAGCCAGGTTCCAACGTCAACGTGAGGATGGCGTTCTTTATAGCGGTGTAGGCGCGATCTTTGAGGGATGGCACCTCACCGACGAATTCCACTCGATAGGCGCTCGACACAGTGAACGTCTCCTAAGCGGCACTCGAGACAAACTGGCTCAACGAGTCCCATATATCGTATACGAGATATGAGACATTGTACCCGAGAGGCTTTGACCTGTCAAATATCCCGGGCTGGGAAACTGTTCAGAGTTGGGGTAAAAAACCGGTGGCGCAGCCCATTTTGGCCATCTCAGGGACGTCAAACCGGCTGACGTAGGCGCTGTGAACGGCAACAAGGCCCGATTTCTCCGGGTTCACGGGGTAAATGTGAACAGTTACCGGGCTGGGG
>CAVOHX010000031.1:0-101848 GCA_963695825.1 uncultured Chloroflexia bacterium | reverse complement strand
CTCTAGCCAACGCATCTTTCAGCCTGCTCGTGGCAAGCTTGTGGCAATCCTGGGTGTCTGATCTCACTGCGAGCTTCCACGGTGCAGCAGGCTCAACAGACCCTGATGGCCGCTACCCTGTTTCCTCTGGTACTTCTGCAATGATACCGCTCTTGCTTCTTAACGTGGTGCCGGATGGGAGGGCACATCTAAAGAACTGGTGGCGGCTGCGAACCCCACTCAATTCTCCTTGTCGCCATGGCTGTTCTGACGGTCTTGGATCTGGGGTTGTTTGTGGCAGTGGTGGTCCGCTTCAAACGCACTAGGTTGATTGTGCATTGAGAGCAGCTGGAAACAAGGCAAAGGCTGGTCTGTATTCTGCTGAGAACATCTTGCGTAACGCCAGCATAACTGGTCGAACACCCTCCTCTGGACTATCTACCTGGCTCTCCTCGTGGTGCTGCTTTCCCATACAGCCTGGACTTTCGGCTGCTCTGAATCGCCGGCCGTGGGCTGGTTGAACATCCAATGGGGCATGGTCACTGCGTGGATGGCCGCATTTGCCTTTGAGATCGCCATCGCTGCCCTCACCCACAACCTAGCGAAGCACATCCAAATTCACAGCACGATACATGGTCGGTAGCTCCACACTTCACCGTGGTCACAAAAACCACTGAGCAAACCGCCTGTACACGCTGTTTCATTTGCCATATTGTTCAGGTAGCAAGCGCCGCTGCACGCTGCCTGGGCAACCCAAAGACGCTCGACACACCGGCGGCAGCTTGCTTCGCGGCCGTCGTACATACTGGAAGACGCCTGCAAGAGGCCAGCCAGCCATCCCTGGTAGCGAGTTCTCTCAGTTGAGACGCTCGCTGGATCAACCGCGCTAGGTCCCCTCGTAAGTCTTTGCGAAAGCGAACAATGATAATGGCAGCCACGTCATCCCTGGCCATGATCCAGAGCTTTGCCTATTGTCTGCACCATGGCCCGAGCACAGCGGATGAGGGGCAAACCAAGGACGGCCAAACACAAAAAAGTCCCGAGCTACAGCTCAGGACTTTACATAACGAGCGGGAGCGACGGGATTCGAACCCGCGATCTCTGGCTTGACAGGCCAGCATGTTAACCGCTACACTACGCCCCCAGCGCGAACAAATGGTATCATACAGGTCGGGGGGTGTCAAGACTGCCCGGCCGCGGTATAATCCCCCGGCAATCGGCGGCCCTCCAAGCACGATACTGGGGCCACCCAACCAGGAGACGAAACGTGGTAAAGACGGCCGACCCCCCCTCTCATAGCGACGGGCCAGACTTTCGCTCTGCCGGCCTTTCACATCATGCTCAAGCCGCGCGGCGCGGTCTGTAACCTGGACTGCGCCTACTGCTTTTACCTGCCCAAGGAAGCGCTCTACCCCGGCGGCCGCTTTCGCATGAGCGAGGAGGTGCTGGAATCCTTTACCCGGCAGTACATCGCGGCCCAGCAGGTCCCCGAGGTCACCTTTGCCTGGCAGGGGGGCGAGCCCACCCTGATGGGGCTCGATTTCTTTCGCCGCGCCGTCGAACTCCAGCGCAAATATCGGCCGCCGGGCGCCAGGATTCTCAACTCGATCCAGACCAACGGCACCCTGCTCGACGACGACTGGTGCCGCTTCCTCCGGCAGCACGACTTTCTGGTCGGCCTGAGCCTGGACGGACCTCGCGAACTCCACGACGCCTACCGTCGTGACAAAGGGGGTAACCCCACCTTTGACCGCGTGATGGAGGGCCTCGGCCGGCTGCGGGCGCACCGGGTCGAGTATAACATCCTGGCCTGCGTCAACACCCTCACCGCCGAGCACCCCCTGGAGGTCTACCGCTTTTTCCGGGACGACGTGGGCGCCCGCTTTGTCCAGTTCATCCCCGTGGTGGAACAGGAAGACGGACCCGGTCAGGAGGAGGTCACTCGGGTCAGCGACCGCTCAGTAGACGGCCCGGGATACGGCCGCTTTCTGATTGCGGTCTTTGACGAGTGGGTCGGCCGGGATGTGGGCCAGATCTTTGTGCAGCTCTTTGACACCGCGCTGGCTGCCTGGCTCGACCGCCGGGCAGGGCTATGCGTCTTTGAAGAGACCTGCGGTGCCGCGTTGGCGATGGAGCATAACGGAGATCTGTTCGCCTGCGACCATTTCGTCGAACCAGGTTATCGGTTGGGAAACATCCTGGAGACGCCGCTGCGTGAACTGGTCGGATCGGAGCCACAACGGCGCTTTGGACTCGACAAGCGCGACGCGCTGCCGCGTGACTGCATCGAGTGCGAGGTCCGCTTTGCCTGCAACGGCGGCTGCCCCAGGAACCGCCTGTTGACGACCGAGGATGGAGAGCCTGGTCTCAACTACCTCTGCGCCGGTTACAAGAGCTTTTTTGCGCACATCGACGAGCCAATGCAGTTCATGGCCGCCGAGCTCAAGGCTGAGCGGCCGGCTGCCAACGTCATGGGCCACCTGGCGCGCCGTCGTGCAGAACACGAGCGTCTCCTGGCCCGCGCCGGCCGCAACGACCCCTGCCCCTGCGGCAGCGGGCTCAAGTTCAAGCAATGCTGCGGCCGCCGCCGTCGAGCCATTGCGAATGGTTCCAGGCATGGTAAAATGGGGTCGCGATAATTCTTGCACCTGTAAGGAGGAAACAGATGGCACAGGATTTATGGCGGCTCAGACAGATTGCACGACTGACGATCAACGACCTGGCAAGCCAGTCGGGTGTGCCCGCTCTCTCTATATACGAATATGAACGGGGTCGGGCGATTCGCGGCGCTGATCTGCCCAAGCTCGCCGGGGCGCTGGGGGTTGAGCCAGGCGAGGTCAAGGTCACATCGGCTCCCAAACCGCGCCAGGAGCGCGCCCGCCCGGGCGACCGCCGAAAGGGAGGCGGGGGGGGCAAGCCGAAAGCCGAGTCCAGGCCGGTCACTCCCACCCAGATACAGCACCTCCTCGCGCTGGCCACCAAGATGGGACGGACCCAAGATGAGGTGGTGCAGGAGGCAGGTCGGCCGCTGGAGGAGCTCAACAAAAAGGAGGCCAGCCAGCTTTTGAATCAGTACACGCAACAGATTCGCGAGCGCAAGGAGCACATCCTGGCTGACCCCAGCGGCACCAAGCGTTGGCGAGCTCACCTGCCCGAGGGAGTGGACGGCTTTGAGCTCAACTATCTGACCAACCACCAAGAGAACCAATCTCGGCTGACCTTTACGCTTTTTGATGGAACCCAGTTCACCGGCCGCATTGGGGGCTTTGGCCCCTACAACATCACCATCCGCACCAGAGACAAGCAAGAGATCACCATCCAGAAATTGGCCCTGGCGTATTACGCGGTTGCAACTCCGGAGGTCGGCGAGTCATGAGCCTCGGAGACCACTTGCGTTATCTACGGGCCATGCGAGGCGGCATCGACACCGCCTCCATCGCTGAGGCCATTGGTGAAGAGCGTCCCTGGCCCATCAACGAGATCGAAGTTCGCTATCGCGAGGTTGGCGACGATGAGCTAGTCGCCAGGTTGGCCGACTATTATCAACGGCCGCTGGAGGAACTGCTCTGGCACCGCGCCCGCAGCCGCAAAGCGTTGACCGTCTTTATTCAGCAGGCAACGTTAGACGCCCGCCCGGTGATCTTGCGCTTGCGCTCCGGAGAGGAACTGAACGGGGTCCCCCTGTGGTGGGACCTGGGTGCGCTGGCCTTGCTGCGCGATGGCGAGGACGAACCAACTGTCGTACAACGCCACGCAGTCATCGACTGGGAGTAAATCAGCCGCCTAGCTGGCGCGCCAGCGGTCCAGAATCTCCCGCGTGCTGGGAAAGGCGAGCTCTGGCAGTTCGTCCGGCCCGTAAAACGCGACCGCATCCACATCGTCGCGCGCCGTCATCTCCCCCCCAACCAGCCGGCCGGCATACACGATCACGATGCTGGCGCCGTCCATGTGCGCCTTGCCGTAGCAGACATCAAACAGGCCTGTGATCTCGACCTCCAGGCCCATCTCCTCGCGGCACTCGCGCACGGCCGCCTCGCGGGGGTCTTCGTCCCCATCCACAAAACCGCCCGGAAGCGTCCAGCGGCCCCGCACCGGGTCCATGGCCCTTCGCGTGAGCAACACACGCCCGTCCCGCTCGATCAGCGTGATGGCAGCCACCTTGGGGTCGTCAAAATGGACATACCCGCAGGCGGGACAAGACGGCCGATGTACACCAAAACGCCGTTGGGATTCCAACGGCGTGGCGCAGACCGGGCAATAGTTAACCGGGTAGCGTCTCGCCATCCAACCTCACCACCCAAACCGCCGCGCCAACAGGGTCGCCACCAGCAACCCGGCCGCCAACACACCCAGCCCCCACCACCATTCGATCCCCCGCAGGGGCGCTCGCCGGAACAGGCGACTCCTCAACTGCTGCCTCCTCGGTCACCTGATAGAGCAACGGTTCCGCAGTTGCAGCCTCCCCAGTCACCTGAAGGAGCAGCGGTTCCTCCGTCGCCGGCTCGGGCATAACCTCGGCCGGCCCCGGACAAGGGGGCTCATCCCCGCCTCCACCAGAGGGCAACATCGGGGTCTCTGTCGCCGGGGGCGCCGGGCTGCCCGCGCTCACCCCATCGCCCAGCTCCTCGGTCGGCAACGGAGCAGTGCCGGCCGGGGTCGGAGTCTGCGCAGGGGTCTCTAACATTCCCTCGGCAGCCGGCTCTTCGCCTGCAATCCGGGCGGCCTCGGGTTCCGCGGTAATCTGCTCCTCTTCGACCGGCGCCGCCTCGACCTCTTCTTCCACCACCTTGGCCGCCACCTCCTCGGTCACGGCGGCTGAGGTATCCGCTTCGGCCACTTCTTGCGCCAGCTCAGCCTCGAGCGTGACCTCTACCACGACCTCCTCGGCCGACTTTTCCATCAACGGTTCCATGGCGACGGTGTCGGCCGGCGCGCCTGCGCCCATGCCGCCCAGGACAAAGGTGCCCAACAACACAAAGACAAAAGCGAGTGTCGCCACGGCGGTCGCCGCCCGCAGCGCGGGGTATAGGTAGAGGCGGCGTGGCGCGACCCGACCATAGGCAGCAGGGTCCAGGGTGAAGGAACGCGGCAACGGAACCACCGGCGCCGACTTGACCAACACAACCGTGCGGCGCAGCGCTTCCAGTTCAGCCCGCAGGGCGGCGTCTTGCGCCAGGTCGCGCTGCAGGCGCGCCTGATCTACGGCGCTCAGCTCGCCGTCCAGGTAGGCCGAAAGCGCCTCTTGCCTGCGTTCGTCTGCGGTTGTTTTACGACTGGTAAACTTGTGAAACATCGTTTTACTCGGACGCTATTGAGTGGGTTCGGAATCAAGACGATAACGGCCGGGTAAAAGTTCCCCCAGGCCACGCAAGCAGTCACGTAGCTTGGAGCGCGCCCGACTCAGGCGCGACTTGACCGTTCCCAGCGACACATTCATCATGGCCGCAATCTCGTCGTAACTGTACCCTTGCACGTCGCTCAACACGGCGGTCATCCTCTGGTCGTCGGGCAGCGCCGAGATGCAGTCCTGGATCGCGGCCGCCAGCTCCATCCGCTGCGCGTGCGCTTCCGGCGCATCTGTCTTGGCCGTCAGTGAAGGGTTCTCGTCCGCATCGACTACGTGCAGCGCTTCCAAAGATGCCTGAGGGCGACGCTTGCGACGGCGCAACTCGTCATAGCAGGCGTTGGTCACGATGCGCATCAACCACGCCTTGAAAGAGCCACCGCGAAAGCGGCGGATGTTCTTGTAGGCCGAGATGAAAGCCTCCTGGGTCGCGTCCTCGGCCGAGTCTCGATCGCCCATCACCCGATAGGCGAGATTGTAGACCCGCGACTGATAGTTCAACACCAGGGTGTTGAACGCCTGCACGTCGCTGTGTTGAGCTTGTCGAATGAGCGCAGACTCGTCCACGGCGGGTTGACTGAATAGGGAATCTCAACTATACTATTGGCCGAGCCGAAGTGGCGGAACTGGCAGACGCGCACGACTCAAACTCGTGTGAGCAATGCTCATGTGGGTTCGATTCCCACCTTCGGCATCTGCACTGGATTATAATCGTGCGTTGACAAAGGAGCAAGGGGGCGTGGGGCTGTTGCCAGCCCCTTTTTTCTGCCGTGAAGACGCGTATTCTACTGCTTTTCGGAGGCCTGGCTGCCGGTTTGGCAATCGGGGCGTTGCTTGGCTGGGTCGTGTGGCCCGTCGAGTACTATGACACCGAGTTCTCGGTTCTGCACCCGACCTTCAAGTTAGAGTACGCGACGATGGTGGGGGCCGCCTACGAGCTGGACGGGGATTGGGATCGAGCCAGCGCCCGCCTGGCGGTATTGCAGGAGGAAGACGTGGCGTGTCTGGCTCCGCGACCTGATCCACCGCGCCATTGCCGACGGCCGTGACCCGGTCGAGATCCGCCACCTCATCAGTCTGGCCGAACCCCTCGGCGTCAGAACCGAGATCATGGAGCCCTTTGCTGGAGGGGGCAGCCAATGAACCGGCAATCCCTTTGGCACGTACCGCTCCTCACCGGCCTGGTCGTGGGTGTCGGGTTGGGGTTGATTTACACCTGGCTGATTTCCCCGGTGCAGTACTATCGACACCACCCCGGACAAGCTGCGCCCCGATCTCAAAGACGAGTATATACTGCTCATCGCCGAGTCCCTGGCGGCCGATAGTGACTGGCCGGCCGCCCGCAAGCGACTGGATCAGCTTAGGGACCCCGAGCTCGCAGGTACGGTGCTCGCGTTGGCCGAGCGAGCCATCCAGGAGGGAAGGTCTGTCAGCACGGTCCGCCACCTGGCGATCATGGCCAGCAACCTGGGCGCCAGCAGTCCCGCGCTTGGCCGGTTCATCCCTACCCGCATGCCAACGCCGTCGCCCACCCGCCAGATCATCTCGACAATCGCCTCCCCCACCCCGCCGCCACTGCCCACCGTCACACCAACCCCGGCGCCAACCTCCCAACCCACCTTCACCCCGAGCCCATCCCAACTCCCCCGCTGCGCTACCGGCTGCTGGCCCAGCAACCGATCTGCGACCCAAACTGGCCCCGCCCGCGGATTCAGGTCGTGGTCCGTGACGCCGAGGGCAACGACTTGGCTGGTATCGAGGTGATCTTTGAGTGGGACTACCCAGTCTACCGGGCTCTTCACGGGTTCAAACCCGAGTTGGGCCACGGGTACGTGGACCTGACCATCGAATCAGATGTCTCTTATGCGGTTCGCCTGGCGGCAGGGAGCCAAGTCGCCAGCGGCATCCAGGCTGTGCCCTGCACCAGTCGCGACGGCCCGCGCCTGCTCTCTACTCGCCTGGTGTATGAGCTACTGGAATCGGCCCCCTGATCGATTCTGGATTCGATTCCTACGGCCGGACCGTCTGCGTCCCCACGACGGTCTGGCAACGCGAGTTGACACCCGCTCATCCGGTCCATACAATAGAATCAGCATGTGGAGGAGTTCGGCTTGGGCCGGCCCCGTCCGCAGGCTCCAACGAGAAAGGTAATGCGATGCTCTTTGACAGGCCAATAGACCAGGTCCCGTTGGCCATTCTCGACACCGAGACCACCGGGTTGGAACCGGCGATAGGCCATCGGGTCATCGAACTGGCCATTCTGCGACTGGAGAACTGGCAATCGGCCGGGGAGATAGACGAACTGGTGAACCCCGGGCGCCCCATTGACCCTTCCGCATCTCGGATCAACAGCATCTATGACGCCGACCTGGTTGGCGCCCCACCCTTTGAGCAGTTGACAGACCGCATTCTCGAGTTGATCGACGGCGCGCTGCTGGTCGCCCACAACGCAACCTTTGACGCCGGTTTTATCGCCACCGAGTGGACGCTGACCGGCCTTCCGCTTCCACTCAACCCCTGGGCCTGCACACTGCAAATAGCTCGCAAGCGATACAACTTTCGTGCGCAACAGCCTGGGTGAAGTGGCCCGCGCCCTGAAAGTACGCACCGGACGGGCGCACCGCGCCATGAACGACGTCTGGATGACGGCGCAGGTCTTTCAGCGCATGATGCGCGATCTACAACATTGGGGGGTCTATACGGTGGGCGACCTGATGTACACCCAGGGCGGAGCGATCCATCTCCCCCCGCCGCCGCCTATTTGGCTACCACCGCCGTTGGACGAGGCGGTGCAGAACCGTTCGCCCATCGGCATCCGCTACCAGAGCGACGGGGGCGAGATAACCGAGCGTGTGATCGAGCCCTATTATCTGGGAAGCTATCACGGAGACGATTACCTGACCGCGTATTGTCGTCTGCGCAACGCGCAGCGCACTTTTCGCATCGACCGCATCCTGGGCGCCTACCCCGCCTACCCGGGCTGATGCAGCAGCGCCTGGATGATCTTGCGATCGGTCGCCGGAAAGGGGAAATCGTCCAGATCATCCAGCGTCACCCAACGCCAGTCAGCCACCTGGATCGCCTCGGGCTTACCGCTCAAGAGGCGGCAATGAAAGGCGTGAAGGGTGATCCGAAAGTGGGTATAAGCGTGCTGGATCGTCACCAGAGGCTCCCCGACCTCGATCTCGAGTCCCAACTCTTCGCGAATCTCCCGCGCCAGGCAGTCGGCCAGCGACTCGTTCTCTTTTCGCTTCCCGCCAGGGAATTCCCACAGCCCGCCCAGCATGCCGTCCAAGCGGCCGTTGGGCGATCAACAACTGACCCGATGAGGTTGTCCCGTCCCGCCAGATGACGGCCGCGGTCACGGCATAGTGCGGGGTTCGCTTGCGCGGCGGTCGCACCGGCCGCTCCAGTTGGCTGCCGCGGGCGCGCGCCTGGCATACCTCGACCAGTGGGCACTCGGAGCAGCGCGGCCGGGCCGACCGGCAGACTTTGCGGCCCAATTCCATCAGCGCCTGATTGTACTCCCCCGGCCGCTCGGGCGGCACCAGCGACTCGGCCAGTTCCCACAGGCGCTCTGCGGGTCGCGCTGCGGGTCACGTCCTCTGCCAGATCGGTCAGCCGCGCCAGCACCCGGATCGCGTTGCCATCCAACACCGCGACCGGCCGGCCAAAGGCGATGCTGGCAATCGCCCCGGCCGTGTAGCGGCCGATGCCGGGCAGCGACATGCAACTGATCTGGATCAGACGGCAACACCCCGTCGTATTGTGTCATCACCTGGTGGGCAGCCTTGTGCAGGTTGCGGGCTCGACTATAGTAACCCAGCCCCTGCCACAGCTTGAGCACCTCATCCAACGGCGCGGCCGCCAGCGCCTGCCACCGTCGGCAGGCGCGCCATCCAGCGCTCGTAATAGGGAATCACCGTGCTAACCTGCGTCTGCTGCAGCATCACTTCGCTCACCCAGATGGCATAGGGGGCGAGGTTTTCCCGCCACGGCGGGTGGTCGTGTCCCTGGTCCCACCAGTGCAGCAGGCGGGTCGCGATTTCGGGGGGTAGGTGATCGTGAACTGGCATTGGCGCCTATCTCGTCGAACTTGCCGGTAACTGGCGAATTGTAACAGGTTCAGGCCGGCCGTCTATTTGCGTTTGTGCTCTGCATGGGTACACTAGGCTCATGGACTTGACTGGTCAACTTGCCCTCTGGGCCGACGAACTGCGGTCGCTGACCGCCAACGGCCTGCATTTTGTCAAGAACCCCTACGACAAAGCCAACTATGAGCGCATCCGCCAGATATCGGCCGAGATGTTCGCCTTGACCACCAATCGGTCCCAGGCCTCCGTGGAACAAGCCTTGCTCCGCCTGTTGGATCAGTATACTCCGATGGTGATGGGCGACGCCATCGTCATCAACGAGGCGGGCGAGATGCTGCTGGTGCAGCGCGCTCGACAGCGAATTGTGGGCCACACCCGGCGGCGCGTTCGACGTCGCCGAGACCGCAGCCGAGGGAGCGGTGCGGGAGTGTCTCGAAGAGACTGGGTGGCGCGTAGAGCCGATCGCCCTCATCGGGATCTATGACTCGCGGGTAGTGGGCACTCGGGTCGCCCAGCACGTTTACCACCTCAGCTTTCTGTGCCGCCCTCTGAAGCGAGAACTGGATACTCCATCGTACTCGGCCGAAACGCTCGCCATGGGCTGGTTTGCCGAAAATGCGCTACCACCCCTCGACATGGGTCACCGCGTTTGGGTGCCGAACGGCTATCGTCATTGGCGCGGCGAATCCTCCGCCCCCTATTTCGACGCCACCTCGCCAACCCCAAGGGGCGACATGTGACTGAAACCCTGATGCAAAAGCGCCGGGCCATCCAGCATCTGCTTAATCCGCGCTCCCCGGCCGATGCGTTGGCGTCCTATTACGCCGTGTATCACCCCGAGGATCGCACGTCGTTGGTCATCCAGCGGAACGCGCAGAACCGGGTGGTCGGCTTGTTGACGCTGTCCCGCACGGGCATGGATCTGTTTCGGCCGCTGCTCACCATGCGGCTGGCAGCCGACGAACCGATCGAGACGGCCGCCGAGTTGCTGACCAGTTCGCTGCCGCCGGAAGTGGCCGTCATCGTCGCCGTCCCCCTGGCGTTGCGGCCGGCGATAGAGGCCTTTTTCACCGTCAGCGGCGAGACGACTACCACGATCTATGGCCTACAGCGGGCGAGTTTCCAGCCGATCATCAACGTCCTGGTGACCCGAGCGCCGACGCCGGCCGGCGACCCACGCTTTGTCATCCGGGGCCAGAGCTTTGACCGCGGCGCATCGCCGGTCGGCCCGACGCTGGCGGCGGCGGGGGTCAACTGGCGCTCTCCTCCTTTGCCGATATCTATGTCCAAACTGATCCCCAGGCGCGCGGGCGCGGCCTTGGAAAGAGCGTCGTCTCGGCCCTCAGCAACTGGCTGCTGGAGCAGAATGTCACTCCGCTCTACACGGTTCCCGACTCGAACCAGGCATCCATCCAGCTCGCCAACGGACTGGGATACCGCAGCACGGGCGAACGCGTGTTCCTATGTGACGGGGTCCGACGCGCCACTTTTAATTTCCATAAAAATATGGTAGAGTAAGCAGACCGGCAACAGGGGTTCAGGACAGACACAACATGTCGCTACAAGGCGCGTTCATTCTGTTGACATTCTTTGGTCTCTTTGCCGTCTACGTCCTGGCTTCAATCCTTTTTCGGGGCCGCGAGTCCTCTCTTCGCGCCACCATCCTCGCTGCGCTCATCGTGGTACTGGCTCTTTTCGGCTACAGGTGGAATGGGTGGGCCGGGGCGTTCGTACTGCCGGTCCTCGGTCTCCTCTTTGTCTTTGGCTCGCTGTTTCTCGCCTCGGGATATCTCTTTCCTGTCCAGGGGTGGCAGGAGCGCTGGCAGGCGTTCTTGACGCTGCTTTCCTTCACTCTGGATTATCACCTCTCTAGCTATGTGATCGAGGACGGCAAGATCGCAGAGCGGGTCAAGGGCATGCTCAACACCTCGGGCGCCGGCGTCATTCTGACGGGACCGACCAACGCGGCCGTGATGGAGACGGCTACTCGTTACTCGCGAATTGCCGGGCCAGGGTTGAGCTTTACCCGCCGGCTCGAGGAAGTGTCAAGACCGCCGTCGATCTGCGCCGGCAAAGCGCGCGCCCAAGAGATCGAGGCAGACACCAAGAACGGCATTACGGTTCGCTTGCCGGTCTTTTGCCTTTTTCACATCGCCCCGCCGCAGGCTCCTGTCGAATCTGCCGCCGATTTCCCATTTTCTGAAGACGCCCTGCAAAGAGCGGTATACGGCCGTGAGGGCGGAGATGAAGAGGACGAACTGTACGAGTGGGACGATTATGCCCTGCACGCCGCCATCAGCCGCGTGCGCGAGACCCTGATTCGCTATCCCCTCGATCAACTTTTCCAGCTATCCGATCCGGACCTGATTCCGCGTGAGGTACTGGGTGATCTGGTCAACAACGTGGTCAAGAACGACCTGCGCGATCGGGGTATCGAGGTCATCAAGGCCGGCTTTGGCGCGTTCAAGCTGCCCGAGCAGGTCCAGCAGCAAAAGATCACCAGTTGGCAGGCCGAGTGGCTCGCACGGGCCGAGACCCGCCGCGCCGAAGGCGAAGCAGAGGCGGAGAGCCGGGTGCGGAATGCCCGCGCGGCCGCCCAATGGGAGCTGGTGCAGGGCTTGATCAACGGGCTCAAGACCGCTCAGGCTTACACCGGTCTCGAGTCGGCCGACCTGATCGCCTGGCAATTACTGAATGCCATGGAGCGCATGAGCACCGACCCGCGTATGCGCCACATGCTGCCGAACGAGACCATAAAAGCGATTACCGCATTGCGCGAGTGGGTGGACAGGCCACAGCTACCATGAGCCACGACCAGCCAACCCAGCCGGGCCCGGCGGTCAAGCGAACCTGGGACCGATGGCTCCCGATGGTCCTGATCCTGGGATTCAACTTGCTCGCCTATATCGCCGCCTGGCTTGCCAATGGGCTGCAGCGACCCGGCGTCACTGTCGTGCTCTTTGAGCAAATGGTGCAGGCTGTGCCACCGCCGCTCAGCATCGTTTTCCAGGTACTCTTGACCCTAGTCTCTTTTTTCATTGACGGCCGCCATCTGCGCTATGTCCTGATCGCCAACGGCCTGGCGTTGGTGCCGCTGTTCTTTGCGGCCGGCTATCTGCGGCGCCTTTATCGCATGGATTCGTTCTCCACTGCGTTCAGCTATCTGACCGAGGTCATGTTCAGCGACACAAGCCGGCTGACTGAAGAACTCGCCTTGCCAGCCAACTACCGGGACGGCCACAGCGGGTTACGTATCGCCCTCATTGAAGGGGGCAAGCTGGTCCCGGCCGGTAATCAGGAAAGGAATCGGGTGCTCCTATGGGCTGGGGGTCCAGGATACGTGGTTGTACCGGCTCACCACGCTGCCCAGATCATGTACCGCGGCCGGTTTACCAGGGTAGAGGGTCCCGGACTGGTGGGCCTCGAGCGGTTCGAGCGCGTATTCCAGGTGGTGGACTTGCGGCAGGTTGTCAGGCAGCGCGAGTTCACCGCCCTGACGCGGGACGGCGTCCCGGTCACCGTTCAGATCTCCGTCCACTGTCGCATCCGTCAGGCCCAGCGCCCCACCCAGGACCGACCGTTCCCCTTTGCCCGGCAGGCAATTCGCAACACGGTGCTCAACGGAACGGTAAGCGCCTCGGGTCCTGTGCCCTGGACAGAACGCGCCATCGGTTCGGCCGGATCAGCCCTGAATCAGGTACTGGCCCGCTACCGTCTCGACGAGCTGTTTGAGCCGCTGGATCTCGAGGCTGACCCGCGCGTGACCATCCAGGAGGAGGTACGCCGCATATTGAACCACAGTGCGCCGTCGCTGGGCGTTGACATCACCGATGTCCAGTTGGGGAGTTTCCAGCTTCCACCTGAAGTTCAGGACCAGTACCTGGACAATTGGCGGGCCGGCTGGCAGAGTCAGGATATGGCCAAGCTGGCCGAGGGCGACGTGGCCGAGATCGAGATCATGGAAATGGCGCGTGCCGAGGCGCTGCAACGCGTTATCGAGACACTGGTGCAGGCGTTCCGCTCGGCGCAAGCCTCTCGCCCCAGGCGTAGATCCTCGGCAGGTGGTGGCGTTGCGGCTTATTGATGGGCTGGAACGCCTGTGCAGCCAAGGGGGTCAGATCGCCCCTGGCGGACCAGCCGGTGCCGGCACGGCGCTGAAACAGTTGGGCCAATTGCGGCACACAGTTCAAGCCACGAGTGATCAAGGGGAGAGAATAGAACATGACCAAGCCCCCTAACTACCCGCTCGAATGTCTCATACAGGACCCAGCCTCCGACATTGGTCAACAGTTGTTCCGCATCCGCCAGACGATGGAATTGGGACATTTGAACAAGGCGATAGGCCTGTGCACGGGCATCATCGGTCAGGTCTCCAGCCTGCGGCGTGCAGACCGGGACTACCAGGCCTATCTCGGCCTGGCCTACTGCCATCTGGGCGAGATTTATCGGCGCAAGGACCCCACCAAGTACAACGAGTCGTCATCTGCGTTGGAAAACGCAGTGCTTCACTTTTCGTTGGACGGCAACCTCGACCGGCGCGACTGGAACGAGGCCATCACCCACTGGCTATGGGCCAGGCTGGATCGGCAAAGGCCGGACGAGCTGCCTCGTAGTCTGCACCATTACGAGACCACCCTCCACAAACTGGCGGGTGAATGGCAGCGCATTCAGGACCACCGCTCGCTGCCCAACTCTCAGCGCGCCAAGTTGCTCGAAAAGTTACAGGAGGTACATGACCTCGTCCAACAAGAGTACCTCCAGCTACGACGTGACCACGCGCTCAAGGACCCCAAGCTGGCGGCCTGGGTAGCGTCGCTCGAACAAGCCAGCCAGGACATCCAGCAAGTCGTGGCTGACCTGCAGGCAGCCGCCAATCAAGCCAACGCAACCGCCATCACCGTCACTCAAGCCGCCGAAAAAGCGTTGCAGGACATCCAGCAAGCTGTGCGTTCGGCCGGCGCGACGCCTGTGGCATCTCATGCTGCAGCCCCTGCGGTTGGTGCAACCGCCAACACACAGGCTGCCCTTGACCAGATGCGTCAGGTCACCCAACAGCTTCAGCAGGCGCTCGATCGCCTGGACGCGAGGACCAAACAGCCCCCGCCTCCGGCGGTGTCCGTGTCGCCAGTGGTCGGGGCCGGCCAATCGATCACCTATCAGGACATCCTGCCCTCCATCCCGTACAGCCTGCTCGCCGCACACCCACAGCCCGACCTGGCGCCAATTCCGCTGGCCGATTTGCCGATTGCGGCCGGCCAAGCGTACGAGATCGACCGTGTATACCTGGACCCGGACAACGTCCTCCACTTGCCACGCGAACTGCTGCCTCCCGAGCTGTCCAAGGAGCTGCAAGCAGCCTCGGCAACTTTTGGAGAAACGGCGCCTCCGGCCCGGATCTTTGCCATTCAAGTCCAAGGGGACTCTATGATCGACGCCATGGTGAACGACGGCGACATTGTGATCGTACGTCGCCAGGAATCAGCAAACCACAAGGACATGGTGGTCGCCCTGCTGACCGAGAAGGACAGAAACGAATCCACCCTCAAATACTTTATGAGCCAGGGCGGCAGGACCTGGCTGCAGCCCGCCAACCCCGCGTTGGAGCCGATTCTGGTCGAGCCGGACGGCCTACGGATTCAGGCGCGGGTGTTCATGATCATCCACAAGTAACAGAACATCGAGGTGCTGAGTTCATGATTGATTCCTACGTGCTGGTTATCGGGGCAGCGAGCATTGATATCAAGGGTCGCCCGCTCCGCGAACTCCAGCGCGGCACCTCTGCCCACGGCCGCATCCGGACCAGCGTCGGCGGTGTGGCTCGCAACATCGCCGAGAACCTGTCGCGCCTGGGTGTGCCAACCGTGCTGCTCTCGGCCGTGGGAAACGACCGCTCGGGCCAGCGAGTCGTAAGCCAGGCTCTCGAGGCCGGCATTGACATCAGCCACTTGCTGGTTGAGCCTACCGGCAACACGGGGGCGTATCTGGCGTTGATGGACGAGACCGGCTCACTTACCTTCGGGCTCGACGACATGCGCATTGCCAACTCGATCCGCCCGAACTATGTATATCGTCACCGGCGGCTCTTTCGCGACGCATCCATGGTCGTAGTCGATGCCAACCTGCCTCCGGAGACGCTAGAGACCGTCTTTCGTTTGGCGCAGCGGTACCAGATCCCGATCTGCGCGGACCCGACCTCGGCGCCGCTGGCGAATCGCCTTCGCCCCTATCTCCCAGACTTGCTGCTCATCACACCAAACATGCGCGAGGCTGAGGTGCTATCGGGGCAGAACCTCCCACAGCAAGACCGTGACGCGGCTTTGTCGATGGCCAAACTCCTCGTCTCCCGCGGGGTCGAGATTGCCATCATCACCATGGCGGAGCTAGGCCTCTGCTACGCCACGCTGGACGAAAGCGGCCATGTCCCGGCCGTTCGCACCGAGATAGTGGACCTGACCGGCGCCGGCGACGCCCTGACCGCCGGTGTAATCTTTGCGCTGCTCAACGACATCCATGTATCGGAGGCGGTTCGCCTCGGCTGCTCGGCCGCCAGCCTGACCATCGCCTGCGACCACACCGTCGTGCCGGATCTGACCCTGGAGATGCTTTACGACAACCTCAGCGCTTGACGCTGGCCCACCTGTCAAAAGAGATAAGATGCCCCTACCTCCCTGGCTCGCCCTGGCCCTCTCGTTTACCTACGTGCTGCTGGTCATCGGCCTGGGCGAGGGACTACGTCGCCGGCGCAACTATAGCTCTGATTTCACCCGCAAATTCATACACATCGCCGTCGGCATGTACAGCTTTATGACCGTGCTGTTGTTCGATCGCCGTGAATGGGCGATCATCCCTCCGGCCGCCTTTATCGTCATCAACCTGCTGGATTGGAGGTACGGCATCATCCAGGCGATGACCAGCTCGGATCGCTCCAACCTGGGCACCGTCTATTTTCCCATCTCGTTTGTGGTCATCATTTGGTTCTTTTGGGACCGGCCGCATCTGTTGGTAGCCAGCCTGATGCCCCTCACCTGGGGCGATGCGCTAGCGGCTGTCGTCGGCCGGCGGTACGGCAAACGCCATTACACCGTGCTCAACGCAACCCGCAGCCTGGAGGGAAGTTTGACCATGTTTGCGCTGAGCGCGCTGGCTGCAGGGCTTGCGCTGGCGCTGTTTGGCGGCCGCAATCCTGTTGGCGCCGCGCTATTGGCCGCTGCCGGCGCCACTCTGATCGAAGCGGTCTCTCCTTGGGGGCTGGACAACCTGTCAATCCCGGCCGTATCGGCTCTCTTGCTCACTGTGGCGGCATCGTGATAGACCCCGACGCCATCGACGCCATCTTTTTCGACCTGGACGGGACCCTGGTGGACTCGGACGACGCAGCCGCCGAGCGCCTGGCGGCCCGGCTCAATGTCGCCCGGCCGCTGTTCCCCAACCGCGATCCGTTGCCTTTCGCCCGCTGGCTGACCATGCAGGCCGAAACCCCGGGCAACGCGTTTCTGACCCTAATCGACGCGTTGGGATTGGACAACGCTTTGCATGGCGTCATCGGCCGCCTGTCACGATGGCGTGGTCGCGACCACGCGCCCACCTTTCGCCCCATCGAAGGCGTGAATCAGATGCTGATCACCCTCTCTGGACGCTACAAGCTCGCGCTGGTAACCAGCCGGGGGAGGCAGCACATTGATGCCTTTTGCCAGGCCCATCCCGATCTTGCCGCTCACTTGCAATGCACCATCGGCCGGCAGGACACGCGCCGCATCAAGCCACATCCAGCGCCGTTGAGGTTGGCGGCCGAGAAATTGGGAGTGCCTGTCGAGCGCTGCCTCATGGTCGGCGACACGCCGGTGGACATACGGGCAGCCCGCCGGGCGGGCGCATGGGGTGTGGGCGTGTTATGCGGTTTTGGGCAGCGGGGAGAACTCGGCCGCGCCGGCGCCCACTTTATCCTCGGCCGGACGCCCGAGTTGGGTGAGATTCTTTAATCCTGCTCTAGCCTGCCGCGCATCAACTCATAGCCAAACATTGGGCTACGCGAAGTCCATGGCAGATCACCTGGCTCGCCCACCACATGGTCGATAAAGCCGCGGGCGCGGCTGTCCAACATGTCTACCTGGTGCAGCAGGACTGCCTCCAGGGTGCAGGGCAACACTGGCGAACCCCACTCCATCGAACCGTGGTGGCTTACCATCACGTGCAGCAACTGCTGGCGCAGGTCGGCCGGAAAACCGTCGATCTTGTCAGCCGCCGCCCGGACCATCAGCGCGCCGTTCGTGATGTGACCCACCAATCGTTCCTCATCGGTGAGTGGAAACGACGCCTCGGTGCTGTAGGCATACACCTTGCCCACGTCGTGCAGCAGCGCGCCGGTGATCAGAAGATCTTGATCCACCTCCGGGTATTGCTCACCGGCCAACCGGCAAAATCGAACCATCGCCAGGACGTGTTCTACCAGTCCACCAATGTACGCGTGATGCATGGTCTTGGCGGCCGGCACCTCGACAAAGCGCCGCAAGAGTTCCGGCTCTAGCAGGATATCCGACACAAGCTCGCGCAGGGGTTCCCGCAGACTGGACACCACGCGACGTAATTCGTCGATCATCTCTGTCCGGTCGCGCTCGGTGGTCGGAGCGAAATCGCCCATGTCTTCAGGCTCATAGGGCTGCAAGTCCAACGCCACCACCTGCAGTCGCTGATTATAGGTGCGCACGTCGCCGGTCACCAGGACGACCCGGCCGGGCGCACAATCGTTCACCACCTCTTCCGGGACGTTCCAAAAGACCCCGCTGATCTTGCCGCTCTTGTCCCCCAGGTTGAACAGGATAAAGGGGCGGCCGTCGCGTGTTTGGCGGGTGACCATATCCAACAACATGAACGGCTGATCAAATACCTCCGTGCCGGCCTGCAACTGCTTGACAAAGACTGACTTCACCCGAACCTCTTTTCTATCTCTTTCGAGCCTGTCTGGGTAGTTCATGGATCATATCCCCCTTTGACGCGGCGCGCAACTCGAGCGCGTCAGGACCCGGGTCTTGGTCCAGGCCGTTTGAGCTACCCTACCCACCGCGCGCCTGAATCCACGCCAGGGTCCGCGTCATCTCGTTCTGCACAATGCTTGTCCCCTCATCCACCCCCATCCCTGGCTTGGCCATCAATATCGCCGGCCGGGTTGCCAGCGCCACGTGGACCGACACGCGGGCCGAGAGATCGGTCTCGCAGCAACTGCCGCCCAAAAAGGCGCCGACCCCATTGTCCTGGCAGAGGAGAACTGCCTCGACTGTGTTATGAATGCTTCCCAGATCAGGCATCTTGACCTGGATCATGTCGGCCGCCCCCGCCTCGACAAACGCGCGGATATCCTCCAACGTGTTGGCCCATTCATCAGCCACCAACTGGAGCTTGAGCTTGCGAAAGCGGGCATAGTCGCGCAGCTTGAACATGGTCTCGATCTGCGCCGTTCGGCTCTCCATGATGACGGGACACTCGATGCGCAACTTGAACGGATTTGCCGCCTGATCGAGCGCATAGAGCTGCCCCAGGATTTTGCCCAGTTGGTTTTCAAAGAGCTTGCCCAGCGCGCCGTGCACATCCAGGTGGATGGTCGGCGCATAGTCGCTTCCTCCCAGGTCTCTGATCCGCTTTGCTAGCCAGCGCACATAGGCGGTCAGCTTGGTTCCATCGACGCCCAACTGGTCCGGGATGTCGTCCACCAGCGCGTGGGGCAACGAAGCAACCCGGCGGGCGATCATCTTGTCGGCGTTGTGGTACCGCTCGCCGCCCGACTGGGCGTGAATGGGCACTGGCTCCGTGGGGAGAGGGAGCCCCCACTCTTGAACTATCACCTCGGCCATGGTCACCTTCTCGACCAAGGCCCTCGCCGCCAGTAGTGCCTGGCTGACGCCGTATCGGACCGCCGTGTGGAGCGGCCGCTCTACGACCACCTGCTCGGTCGTGGGTTCGTCTGCGGCCTCCAGGTCACGCTGGACGGCGCGGAAAAAGCGGGCCGGCGCCGTCAGCAGGTCGCGCCGCGACATGCTCCCTGTGACCGACAACTCGTCATCGTCCGCCTCTGGCTCGGGCAACGGCCGGGTCACAGTGACCTGCTCGGTCAGCGCATCCACCTCGGCCGCCATCTCGCGGAAACCGGCGACCTGTTGGCCCACCAGTTGCGGCGCTACGGCCGACCGGATCGTCGCTAAGCCGTCGCTGGACAGGAAAACTGGCGAGCGCCCCGCCTTGCCGCTATAGGCCACCGCGACGCAGTCCCCCCAGACCACCTCCCTGGCCCCTGATGATCCCTCAAGCACCAGCCCCACCGAAACCCCCTGCGCCACCTGACGCACGGCGTGGAAACCGGGCGTCTCTGGGATGGCCTGATAGCGCTCGGGAATGGGAATCGATCTGGCCTGTAACGCGGTCAGATCTTCAACAAAATACCCCCCCACCGCCGGGACCACGATCAGGTCAACGATGCGCATTATTCCTCCGTCTGCCGGCCGCCGGCTCAACCTCGCTTCACGAACAGGAGCGCCAGCGCAAAGACGCTCGCCCAGGCCAACACCTTGAACGCTCCATCCGCCAAGGCCTGTTCCACCTCGAACTGGCTGAGCAGCAACAGCTCTTGCTCCTCCAGGTCGTCGGCGTCTGGCTCGGCGACTCGGCGGGCGCCCCGAGCGAGGAAAAAGTGCGCAGTTCCAAAACCCCGGTTGGCACCCACGCGATAGGTCCCCAAACTCTGCCACTCGGCGGCCGCATACCCTGTCTCCTCAAGCGTCTCCCTTTTGGCGGCCGCCAACGGATCCTCGCCTGGCTCCAGGTACCCACCCACTGGCGCCAAAGAGACTCCCGCCACCCCGTACTTGACCTGGCGAAAGAGGATGAACTCTCTCGCCTCTGTCAGAGCCACCACGTTGACGTAATCGGGCGTGATCACCCATGGCCAATTCTCGATGACCCGGCCGTCAGGCAACTGCACCGCGTGTTCCTCCACCCTCAGATACTTGCTGTGGTCCAGTATCGTCTTGCGGGCGACCGTCTTCCAGCTCTCCATCTACCAACAACCTTTCGCAAGCGCCTGGTTGACGGCCGCCACCATCTCACCACTGGCCACCAGCTGCCGCACTGCCTCGATATAGGGGTACATGACGTCGTCCTGCTCCAGGAAAGGAACACTCTCCCGGATTAGCCTGTAGGCAGGTCCGGTGCCGGCCCCCAATGACGCGTCAGCGCCCAGAGCCTCGCGGCGAAAATCGATCGCCTGGGCGGCCGCGAAAAGCTCCAGCGCCAGGATCCGTTCCACGTTGGCGGCGATTTGCCGGGTCTGCATGGCGGCCGCCGGGCCCATGCTGACGTGATCCTCGATGTTGGCCGAGGAGGGGATGGTGTCCGCACTGGCCGGGTGCGCCAACACCTTGTTCTCGGAAGCCAGCGCCGCGGCCGTGTACTGGGTCAACATAAAGCCCGAGTTGAGGCCCCCATGCTTGATGAGAAAGGCGGGTAACGTCTCCTGATTGCTCGCCTCGTCAGTTAGACGGGTCAACCGTCGTTCCGAGATGTTGCCCAGCTCGGTGAGCCCCAGCCCCAGATAATCCATTGCCGTCGCCAGCGGCTCGCCGTGAAAGTTTCCGCCCGAAATGACCGTCGCCTCGCCGGTCTCGTCGTCGAAAAAGATCAGCGGATTGTCGGTCGCCGAATTGAGTTCTACCTCCAACACCCAGCGCGCATAGGCGACTGCATCCCGCGCTGTGCCGTGAACCTGGGGGATGCAGCGCAGGGTGTAGGCATCCTGCACGTGGAGAGGGTCCGCGGCGCGGGTCAAGGCGCTCCCGTCGAGCAACTGGAGCATGACAGCCGCCGACCGGACCTGACCCGGGTGGGGCCGAACTGCATGGATGCGAGGGTCAAAAGCGAGCGTGGTGCCGTGCAGCGCCTCGAGGCTCATGGCGCCAGCCACATCCGCCACACATGCCAGGTTCTCGGCTTGATGGGCGTTGAGCACCCCGACGGCCGTCATCATGGCCGTCCCGTTGGTCAGAGCCAGCCCCTCCTTGGCGGCCAACGTCACCGTGCTCAGTCCGGCCCGCCGGAATGCTTCTGCGGCAGTCAGACACTCCCCCTGATAGATAACCTCTCCCAAGCCGATCAAGGGCAGCGACATGTGGGCCAGCGGCGCCAGATCACCACTGGCGCCCAACGACCCTTGACTGGGCACCACCGGATGAACGCCGCGATTCAGCATCTCGATCAAGAGCTCGAGGGTGCTAATGCGAATGCCGCTATGCCCTTTGGCAAGCGCGTTGGCGCGTATCAGCAACATGGCGCGGGTCGCCGCCTCGTCTAGCGGCTCCCCCACGCCGACTGCGTGGCTCATGAGGATGTTGCGTTGTAGTTGCGCCACCTGCTCTGGCGGGATGATCCGGTCCTTGAACGCCCCAAAGCCGGTGGTTATCCCATAGACAGTCTGCCCTCGCGCGATGAAATCATCCACCGCTCGCGCCGCGCGGTCTACCTTTCGCCGCGCCTCAGGCGCCAACCCCACCCGGACGTTCACGTCCTGAGCCGCCAGCACAACCTGCTCCAGGGTCAGGTGTTCGCCGTCGAGTAGTATCTCCCTCATCGACCGTCTCCGTTACTGCGTTTCAGGGTCCAGCTCATCGCAACATGGGGATCTTGACCCCGCGCTCCCGGGCCACCTGGATGGCGCGCTCGTAGCCGGCATCGACGTGGCGCGCCACCCCCATGCCCGGATCGGTGGTGAGCACCCGCTCCAGCCGGGCGGCTGCCTCGGCCGTCCCGTCAGCCACGATCACCATGCCGGCGTGCTGGCTGTAGCCGATTCCCACCCCGCCGCCGTGGTGAAAGCTAACCCAAGTGGCGCCATTCACTGCGTTGATCAGCGCGTTGAGTATCGGCCAATCCGAGATCGCATCCGAGCCATCCAGCATCCCTTCGGTCTCGCGCCGCGGCGAGGCGACAGACCCGGCGTCCAGATGGTCGCGGCCGATGACAATGGGCGCCTTGACGGCGCCGCTGGCGACCAGGTCGTTGAACAGGAGGCCAGCTTGGGCCCGTTCTCCATATCCAAGCCAGCAGATTCGGGATGGCAATCCCTGGAATTGGACCTGTTTTTGGGCCATCTCCAGCCAGCGGGCCAGGTGCCGGTCCTCGGGAAACAGCGTTATCATCGCCCGATCGGTGACGTAAATGTCCTGCGGATCGCCCGACAGCGCCACCCAACGAAAGGGGCCCTTGCCCTCGCAAAAGAGCGGCCGGATGTACAGAGGTACAAACCCCTGAAAGTCAAAGGCGTTCTTGACCCCCATGTCAAAGGCGCGTTGCCGGATGTTATTGCCATAGTCAAAGACGACGCTGCCGTTGGCCTGGAAATCGAGCATCGCCTGCACGTGCGCCGCCATCGACGCCATCGCCCGCCGCCTAAACTCCTCGGGGTCCCGGTCGCGCAACGCCTTGGCCTCGTGAAAAGCCATGCCGCTGGGGTAGTAGTGCAGCGGGTCGTGGGCGCTGGTCTGGTCGGTCACCACGTCGGGCGTAACGCCGCGCAACACCAACTCGGGCAGGACCTCGGCCGCGTTGCCGACCAGCCCCACGGAAAGAGGCATCTCTTGAGCCAGCGATTCCTCCACCCAGCTCATCGCCTCCTCTAGCTCGTCGGTGATGCGGTCCACTTGGCCCAACCCCAGGCGGCGCTCGGCGCGCCAGCGATCTATCTCGACGATCAACCCCACTCCCTCGTTCATGGTGATCGCCAGCGGCTGGGCGCCGCCCATCTCTCCCAGGCCGGCGGTCAGGACGAAACGCCCCTTCATGCTGGGCCAGCCCTGGGCTCGCGCGCACGCGCCCAATGTCTCAAAGGTACCCTGTAATATCCCCTGGGTGCCGATATAGATCCAGCTCCCGGCCGTCATCTGGCCGTACATCGTCAGCCCTTGGCGCTCCAGCTCGTCAAAAGCCTCCTGATTGGCCCAAGCCGGCACCAGGTTCGAGTTGGCGATCAAAACCCGTGGTGCGTCGGAGTGGCTCTTGAACACCGCCACCGGCTTGCCGCTCTGCACCATCAAGGTCTCATCCGGCTCGAGTTGGCGCAGACTGTCCAGAATGGCATCAAAGCAAGCCCAGTCGCGCGCCGCCTTGCCGCTGCCGCCGTACACGACCAGGTTGTCTGGATCGAAAGCCACGGCCGGGTCCAAGTTGTGCTGGATCATGCGGTAAGCGGCTTCGATCTGCCAGTTTTTGCAGGTCAGCTCGCCGCCCCTCGGCGGGTGAACGACACGTTTTCCCACGTCACACCTCCTTGGAACGCGCTCTAGACGTGCCCGTAATAATCCCGGTGCACCACGACCGAGTAGGCGAAATCGAGCAGGGTGCCCCAGCTAAAGACTGGGATGTCGATCTCGCGCTGCACCGCCCGCGCAAACGGCTGCATGCCGGTGCACTCGAGCATCATGGCGCCCATGTTGGGATGGGCGTTGAAAAACTCGACGGTGAGACCGACAAACTCTCGTTCCGTCTTGTCGTAAAAGGCGCCCGGTGGGTCGGTGCGCTTGGGAGCGTACCAGAGATGCTGAAACTCCTCGACCTCCTGCTCGGCGCCGGTGATCACATAGTTGCTGCCCGGCCGGACGCCTACCGCCTCCAGGTGAGCCTGAGTGAGACGGTCCTCGCGGGCCGCCAAGATGCCCACCACCTTGTTCGGCCCGATCAACTGCTGGGCAAAGGGCACCTGGAGTAAACTCGACATAAAGACAGGTACGTCCACATAGCCAGCGATGTCCTGCTGAAAGTAGGCGAAATAGCCGCACTCGGCCGCGATGCCGCGACAACCCATCCGCTCCAGCTTTTTCGCCGCCCGCTGGATCGGGGCCAGGCACGGCGACTTGTCCTCTTCTTGCACCAGGGCCCAGATGTCCACCCCCTCAGCAATCTCGTATTGGATCGGGAACGGAAAAGCGCTGGCGTTGCGCACGTCACCCGGAAATCCGGGATAGACGTCGTCCAATAGGATAATGCCCAACCCCATGCCATAACACACGTGATTCTTCCGGGCCTTGATCTGGTTGATCCCCATGTCTCGGTTCTGATACATCGTGTCTCCTTTGTCTCAAGCCCGGCGGGTCTGCGCTGTCTGCTCCTGGCCCGGCCTGTGGTTGATGATTTGGTCTCTGGCGCAGCAATAATGTTTGAACCAGATGTCGTCGCGGTTACCTACTCACTGGCACGGAGGGCATGGTCCAGGTCGGTCTTGAGGTCATCGACGTGCTCCACACCGACCGACATGCGAAAGGTGCCTGCATAAACGCCAATCTCGGCCAACTGCTCCTCGGTGAGCCAGTGATGGGTCGTGCGCGCCGGGTTGACGATCAGAGAGTAGATGTCGCCCAGGGTCGTGGCGGGCAGGATCACGTTGAGCGCATCCAGAAAACGAAAGGCCTTGTCTTTGTCGCAATCCGCGATCTCAAAGCTCAGCATCGCTCCGTACTCTCCAGGACGCTCGCTGAACACACGCCCGGCGGTCCCGTGCTGTGGATGACTCTCCAGGCCCGGATAGCGCACCTGCTTGACAAGAGAGTGGGATTCTAGAAAGCGGGCCACCTCCATGGCGTTGGCGCAATGGCGCTCCATCCGCAACGTAAAGGTCTTGATCCCCCTCAGCGCCAGCCACGCCTCGTTGGGCCCGAGCGTACACCCGACCTGGATAAACAGGTCGTGCAGGCGGTGAAAATCCTCGCGCCGACAGAGAACCGCCCCCGCCAGCACGTCGCCGTGCCCGGCGAGGAACTTGGTGACGCTATGAGTCACATAGTCCGCCCCGTATTCGAACGGCCGCATCAGATAGGGGGTGGTAAACGTATTGTCCACAACCACGGTCGCGCCGTACCTGTGGGCGATTTCGGTGACCGCCGGGGCATCGATCACCTTGGTCATCGGGTTGGTGACCACCTCGAAATAGACGACCTTGGGACGCTCCTTTCGGATCGCCTCTTCCACGCGCTCCAGATCGGTAAAGTCCATCAGGATGCTACGAGCACCCAGATGCGGGAAGATGTTCTCCACCATCGTATAGACGCTGCCATAGACATCGCTCGAGCAGAGAATGAGCTCTTCCCGACCCGCGCCGGCGGCTAGCAGCGCCAGATGGCTGGCTGCCATCCCCGAGGCGCAACTCTGCGCCACCTCGGCGTTCTCCAACGTCGCCAGCGCCCGTTCCAGCGCCGTGTTGGTCGGCGTCCCGCTACGCGAGTAGACATACCCTGGCTTGCGATAGTAAACCCGGTCGTCCAGATCGCTGGCGCTGTCATAGAAATAGGTGGTCGAGTTGTAGATCGGTGTGCTCGAGGTCCAAAAGAGCTGTTTTTCCCACCGTTCTCCAGCGTGCAGGCATTGGGTTGCCGGCTGCATATCAAGGAATCGGGCATCGGCCCGCCGGTTCTCGGAATGCACCGGTTCCTTCGAGTATTCCAATTTGGCCATCAACTGCTCCTTTGCCCTCGATTCTTGTCAATCAGATCAGTCACCACAGTACACCATTGAACAGGTATCGGCAAGTTCAACCTCGCCCCTGGGTGACGCATCGCCATAAAAAAGACGGCGCCAGGCAATGCCTGGCGCCGTCGGCCGTTGCGTCGCCTAGCCGTTGGCGGCGCGCTGTTTCAATACCTCGGCGATGACCCGCTCGGCATCCCCGGAGAGCGGGGGCACCTGGTGCTCGGATAGGATCTCGCGAGCGCGGGCATTCGCTCGCGCAGTCATGTCCTGGCTTCCGCGCTTGACCCAACGGTCATAGCGGTCGCGGCTCGATGAGCTCCGGCCGCCATTGCGCCCACTTCCAATTGTCCAGCGTGTGGTCGTCGGCCAAAAAGCCCCCGCCCGGTTTGGCCCTGTGAATCGCATCCCGGGCCAGCGTCCGCTCGCTCACCTCAACCCCCTCCATGACGAACCGGACGTCGCGGATGATCTCATCTGCCACCACCAGCATTTCCATGGACGAGGTGGTGCCATACTCGATATAGCCCACGTCGTGCACCAGGTTGCAGCGCGTCAAAAAGGCGGTCATGATCGAGATCGAGGCTTCGATCCCGGCCTGGGCATCCACGACCTTGCTGTCAGTCGCGCCGGCCGCGCCCCAGGTGGGCAGATCGTAGAACCGCGCCAGGTCGCACCAGGCCGCCATGCCGGTGGGCCACTCGGGCGCGCCATAGCTCACGATGGCCGACTTCATGTCCAGAGCGGCCGTGTTCATACCATAGAGAAACGGCGTGCCCGGACGAACCAACTGGGCGAGCACCAGTCCAACCAGGCACTCGGCGTTGCCCAGCGCCAGCGCACCCGCCAGCGTGATTGGCCCGCCGCCTCCCGTGTTTGGCGAAGGGGGATAGGTGACTGGGATGCCCATCTCGGCGCAAAAGAGCAGCTTGTCCACCGATTCGCCAGGGTAGAGAAGCGGCGAAATGCTCTCGGCATACAGCATCATAAAGGGCTTTTCGCGCAGCTTGGTTTCCCCGCCTGCCACCGCAGAGGCAATCTGGTAGATCGCCTCCATGTCCGCCCGGTTATTGGCCGTATAGATGTTGGGCTTGACCGACCCCCGGATCATGCTGACGAATTCGTGCACATAGATATCGAGCGCCAGCACGTCCGATGGATTGCCCATCGACATGATAAAGTCGATTTGCCCCAGGCCGTCGCACAGATGCGCAATGCGCTGGATGTCCAGCGCCGTCGCCATACGCCGTTCTCCGGTCTCGACATCCATGGTAAAGATACAATCCGAGCCGGGCCCGAAAAAGACCTTGCCCCGATTCCAGCGGCATCATCGGCTCGCCCAGCCGGTTGAACATTGGGATGCGCGTAGGAGCGGAGGCGATCGCGTCCATGACCATGAATTCGGGGATCTTGATACGACGGATCGCCCGACCGCAGCCGGAGGCCGCTCCGACTCCCACGCACCGGCGTCCAGCAAAACTCCCGGCCCACCTGATTCTTCATCACCAGGCCGGTCTGCGCCAGGATGTCCAGGCTGGCATGTGGATCGCCTGGACCTGCTCTTCCGATAGCATCTGCAGCACGGGCGCTAGTTGAGATGGGAATCTGTTTTGTCATCGGTTCACCTCCTCTCTAGATCTTGATCGTCGCCCCGGCCCTCAGCGCCAATCCACCTGTGCGAAAAACGCACCCGGGTCCAGTGGCTCTGGCACGGTTCCGGGTGATGGCGGCCATGATCTGGCGCGCGATCTGCCGCGCCCGCTCGCGGGCGTCCAGGCCGCCCGCCTGTTGCCAGCGCTCCCAGCCCTGCCGGTCCACCACCGGGGATGGGTAGTAAAACTCGGAGCGCATATGCCTCACGGTGTGATCGGCCATCAGGAAATGGCCGCCGGGTCCCACCTGGTCAATGACCTCCAGCGCCAGGCTGTCGTCGTCCACCTCGATACCGCGCAGCACGCGCATCGTCATCCCCAGGATCTCATTGTCGATCACATATTGCTCGGCGAGCCACCGAACTCATATTCTCCAGCATACCGGCCGCGTGGTGGATATAGTTGCTGCCCGCCAACGCCGCCAGTACGGCGCCGATCCCCTTCTCAAACCCCGCCTGGATGTCGGGGATCTTGGCGTCGGTCATGCCGGCCGAATTGTACAGCGGCAGGCGGTAGAACTGGCCGATCTGCGCCATGGCGGCGTTGGCCATGCCAAACTCGGCCGATCCTCCCAGGTAGCGGCCCGCTTCATGTCGGCCGTCCCCGGAATCGGACCGATCACCACTGGGGTGCCGCGACTGCACCAACTGGGTCAGCACGACGCCGGACAAGCTGCTCGGCCGTCAGTTGGGCCAACTCCCCCGCCAGCGTCATCGGCGCGGTCGAGCCAGCCATGGGCGCGGCCGACAGCACCACCGGCATGCCCTGGCGGCAGCTCTCGATCAACAGCGTGGTGACCTCGGTCGCAAAGAGGAGCGGGCTGACCATCCAACTGGTGATGAACGAGACGACCGGCCGTTCCCGCAGGCGGCAGTCGCCCCCCCTGGATGCGCTCGGCCATCGCCACCGTGTCCCGAATCCCGTCGACGCTATAGACGCCGGACTGCACGTGCTTGCCGGTGTTCGCCAGGCCGGCATAGTACTGTTGCACGTCGACGTCGTCCCGGCCGAGGTCGGTGGGAAAGACCGGGATCAGGTAGAAATGGATATTATCCAGGGCGTCCACCAGCCGCGCGAGGTCTACCACATCCTGCAGCACGGCGTGGCGCGGCTCGCCGGTCTCCAGGTCGAACACGGTCAGCGCCGCCCCTCCCGTCCCCATGTGGACCTTGGCCCCGGTCAGCTCCAGGTCCCACTGCGGGTCGCGGCCCGCCAGGACCACCCGCTACGGCGCCCAGCTCGACGGCGTCCTCGACCAGAGAACGCGGCACGCGCACCCGATTGCCGCTCACCTGCGCCCCCCCGTCACGGAACAGCGCCAGCGCCTCAGGCTCATCGACCTGAACGCCAGTCCGTTCGAGAACCGCCAACGCAGCCTGGTGGATCCGCTGCACCTGCTCGTCGGTCAACGGCCTGTACTGTCCACCGGGCAACCCCTTGACCGGCGATCGTCGTTTGGTCATCATCTTCTATTGTCAGCGGTGAGGAGGCGCGTGATCAGCCAGGGTCACGCACCTCGCGTCGCTCAGCCCGCCAGCTCGCGGGCCACATCCACGGCCGTGGCCGCATCGGGCGCATAGGCATCGGCGCCGATCTCCTCGGCAAAGGCCGCCGTCACCGGTGCCCCGCCGATCATGATCTTGACCGAGTCGACGCAGCCCGGCTTCTTCCAAGCGCCTCGATGGTGTGCCCATACTGACCATCGTCGTGGTCAGCAGCGCGCTCATCCCGATCAGCTGTCGGGCTGGTGCTCGCGCACGGCCTCGACAAACGCCTGCGGCTCCACGTCGGTGCCCAGGTCGATCGTCTCGAAACCGGCGCCCTCCAGCATCATCCTGACCAGGTTCTTGCCAATGTCGTGCAGGTCACCCTTGACGGTGCCGATCACGTACTTGCCGGCGCTCGGCACGCTCGCTCTCGGCCAGCAGCGGCCGCAGGATGTTCATCCCGGCGTGCATGGCCCGCGCGGCGATCAGCACCTCGGGCACAAAGAGGTCACCGGCCTTGAAATCGCGTCCCACCTCGTCCATGCCAGCGATCAGGCCATTGGCTAGGATCTCCTCGGGGTGCGACTCCTTGGTCCAGCGCCTCTCGCACCAACTCGGCGACCTCTTGGTCCTCTCCGTCGTACAGCTTGCTAGCGATCTTTTGAAAAACGTCGGCCATGTTCATATCTCCCAAGTATGACTAGAAAAGAACAAGGAACAGGCTCCTACGCCGATGGCGACCTGTTCCCTTGACACAAATGCTTTTGACAACCGTTCCTGATCGGCATCACGCAACTCGTCGGTCACACCATGCCGCTCAAACATCACACGTGTGTCCCGCATTACGCAACTGCGTTGCAACTCGCGAAACATTATAGTACAGCCGGTCTGGCGTGTCAACCAGATGGGCGGACTTGGCCCACCAGCGAACGGCTTGGAGGCCCAAGCGCCGCGCCCAAAGACCGATAGGGGCGGCCGGGCGACTATTCATCCACCGGCCTAAAGAACGCAATATCCAGGATCGACCCTTGGCGCTCCTCAACCGGTTTGAACACCGCCTCGACCAGCATACCGATAGCGACATCGTCGGGCTCTACCTCGCCCAACCGATGAACCAGGCCACCATCGCCCAGTTGGACCAAGGCAACGATCTCGGGCGTGCCGCGATGGCTGCCGTCCAAGTTCTCGTACAGTAGCGTAAAGGAATGAACCTCGCCACACACGCCGACGTCCACCCATTCGGTCAGTTCGCCCAGACAGCGTTCACAATAGAGAGCCGCCGGCACGTAGGTGAGGTCGCATTTGGCGCAACGAGCGCCCAGGATGCGCCCCTCATCTTTGATGGCGCGAAAGAACCGCTCCCCTGCCAGGCCAAAGGTATACCGGCTGGTTACAAACATCTCGCCGGTCCAGGCGGATGGTGCGTTAGAGTCTCTTTCCAGCAGGGTCATGATGGCACCTCGTCCACCGGTTTAAAGTAGCGAATGTCGGTGACAGCTCCCTGGCGCTCCTCGGCCGGTTTCCACACCGCCTGCACGCGCATCCCAATTTTGACCCGCTCTGGATCCACCTCGCCCAACATGTGCATGATGCCGTGCAGGGGAGAAGCTCCATCGATCTCGATCACGGCGGGGATTTCGGGCTCGGTGATCCGTTGCACGTCCCACGTGACGTAACACAGCGAGAACGTATTGACGTGCCCGGTATCCTGAAGCGGAACGTACTCGTCCATCGGCCGGAAGCACCATTCGCAGACCGTGCGTGGTGGCACAACCGTTCTGCGACAGGTCTTGCACCGTGCGCCCAGGATCATGCCCTCTTTTAGGGCGGCGAGATAGCGGCCGATGGCGACGCCAGTATCCCACGCGTAGACGCCGTTCATCCGGTCGTGGGTACACAGGACCTTTCCCTCAGCAAAATCACTCTCGCTGAGCGAGGTGCCTGGAAAATCTTGAATGTTGGCAGTCATTTTTCGCCTCCTCACCGACCCATGATCACTACCGTGCCGACCTGCATCAGGTCACCCCAGGCCTGTGCCAGGCCACGTTTGGGCTGTCCGGGCACCTGCCGCGCGCCCGCCTCGCCGCGCAACTGCCAGAAGAGTTCGGCGATCTTCATCAAGCCGGCAGCAGCGATGGGGTTGCCCACCCCCAGCAGCCCGCCCGAGGGGCAGACCGGCATGTCGCCATCCCTCGCCGCCACGCCATCGCGTGTACAGCTGAGGGGCCTGCCCACGATCTGCCAACTGCAAACCTTCCAGGTGGTGCAGCGCCTTGTAATCAAAGGGATCATAGGGCTCGCGATGTGGATCTCTTTGCGCGGCTCTTTGATGCCCGCCATATCGTAGGCCATACGAGCCGCGTATTCGACATAGCGCGGATAGGCCAAATCTCGGTTGGTCCAGTAGGCGGTGTCCAGATTCCAACCGACGCCCTGGATCCAGACCGGCTTGTCGGTGATCCGCTTGGCTACGTGCTCGGCGGCCAGCACGATGGCCACCGCGCCATCGCTGACCGGGCTGACGTCCAACCGGCTGCACCGGCCAGGCAAGCACCTCAGAGTTCAGCACGTCCTCCACGCGTGATATTGGCATCCCCCAGGCAACGGCGCACACGGATGGTCGGCCGCGTTGCGCTTGTGTTGACCGAAACCTGGGCGATATCCTCCTTGGAGATGCCATAGGTCTGCATGTACCGATTCATCTCCATGGCGAAGATCCACAACAGGTTGGGCTTAGCGGCCGTTCGGTAGTGTGGTCGAAGATGGTCACAAAAGCAGCCTGCGCGTGCGGGATAATAGCTGGACATTTTCTCCTCACACACCACCAGGCAGGTTCAAACAGACCCGAGGCGACGTGATACCAGCCCTGGATGGGGGCGAAGACGCCCGTCCCGCCACCCACGTAGGAGCGCATATAGGGCTTGCTCCAGGCCCCGGCTCCGTCGCTCAGGTACTCACCGTTCATGTGAACGCCATCGAAGGCGTCGGGGGCGGTGCCCATGCAGACCGCCTCGATGTCATCCATGGTCATTTCGCAGGATTCCAGCGCCATGTGGGTCGCCTGCCAGGAAAGCTCCTTGCCCGTCTCTTGCGCCCGGCGGACGAATTTCGTCATACCCGCCCCAACAACTGCAACTTTTCTCATGCCCATGGGTCTCTCCTCCTCAGTTGCTCAACACAGCGACGGCGCCGCTAGTGGTGGGAACGCCGCGCCAGGACTGGCACAAGGCCGACCTCGACGTCCTCCAGTTGACGCGCCCCGGCCTCGCCGCGCAATTGCAGCACCACCTCCAGCGCCCGGGCGAGCCCGGTCGCGTCCAACAGATGACCCATCCCCAGGCTGCCGCCAGAGACATTGACCGGCAAATCGCCGTCGGCCGAGGTACACCCGTCTTCTGTCAGCTCGCCCGGCCTCGCCAAAGCGACACAAACCCAGCGCCTCGAGGTGCTGCAGCTCCTTGTAGGCATAGGTGTCGTCCACCTCGGCAAAGTCAATCACTTGTTGGGGAGTGCGAATGCCAGCCTGGCGATACGCCATCCGGGCCGCTCGCCGGATGTACTCCAACTGGGCCCAATCGCGGCTGTTCCAGCCCGGCCGAACCGTTGCACCAGCCGACTCCCCGAATCCAGATCGGTTGGTCGGTCAGTGCGCCAGCTCGATCCTCCGAGGCCAGCACCATGACGATCGCGCCGTCAGCGTGCTCGGCCGTCTCGCGGCGTCCCAACGGCCAACGAGCGGCGGGCCAGCCAACACATCCTCGAGCGTCAAGTCGGCGGCAAATGAGGCTCGAGGGTTCCAGAGCGCATTATGCCGATTCTTGGCAACCACGGCCGCACATTGCTCGCGGGTGGCGCCGGTCTCGTGCAAGTAGCGGTTCATCTCTAGCCCGGCGACAAAATGGGTATTCAGGCGCAACGGCCGGTTGAGGACCGGGTCCTGAGCGTAGCGGTGACCTCGGGCAACGTCACCACGTTCGACGCCTTGCTGTGCCCTTCCACCACCACAATATCCGCCTGTCCAGTGCAGACGAGCATATACCCGGTCGCCAGGCCGTGGAGCCCATCCCCAGTGATCGTGTGCACCGGTTTGAGGACGGCGCCCAGTTGATCAGGCACGTACTCGTCAAAGATGCTGGTCCCCTCGTGAAAATCTTCGGCCACTGTGACAAAGCTGTCAACGTCGCGGCGAGGGTCCACCCCGGCGTCGGCATAGGCTCGCACGGCCGCCTCGTACATCAGCTCCTTGTAGGATTGATCGGGCGTGGTAGGCCGAAAGCCAGCCCAACCCACCCCGACCACGGCAACGGATCCTCTCATGCGTACCTCCTGAGAATTGCTGGGTTCAGACAAGCGGAATATAGCTCAGACCTATCAGGTCTGCAAGTCGGAACAAGTTGCCTGACGCGGTTGTGGCGGGCGCGATTCGCCCCGATGACCCCCAATCAGCGCGACTTGTTGTATTCGCTTGTGTGCCGGAACTGCCCACGCACCAGGGGCTGTTGCCCGACCGGCCGGCGAGAGTGTTCTAGCCAGCCGTGTCTGGTTGGGCCAGCCGCCAGCCGTACTGCTGGCGATAATACTCCTTGTACGCGCCGGATTTGATCTTGCGCCACCACCACTCGTTGTCGACATACCAGCGGACGGTCAGCTCGATCGCCTCCTCGCAGCTGTGCTCTGGCTCCCAGCCCAGCGCCCGGATCTTGTCCACGTTCAGGCTGTAGCGGCGGTCGTGGCCGGCGCGGTCCGGCACGTGGCGGATCAGGCTTGCGGGCTTGCCCAGCAGCTCAAGAATCAGGTGGGTCATGTCGATGTTGTGCATCTCGGTGCCGGTGCCCACGTTGTAGACCTCCCCACTTGGCCTCGGCGCAGCACCAGGTCGATCCCCTCGCAGTGGTCGAGCACGTACTGATAGTCGCGCACCTGCAGCCCATCGCCATAGAGCGGCAGCGGCTGGTCGTCGATGGCATTGGTGACAAAGAGCGGCACCACCTTTTCCGGGTACTGGTAGGGCCGATATTGTTGGCGCCGCGGGTGATGGTGACCGGCAGGTCCATAGGTGACATGGTAGGCGTTGACCATCAGGTCGCCGCTCGCCTTGCTGGCGGCGTAGGGGCTGCGCGGGGCGACCACGATCGCGTCTCCCTGGAAGAGCCCACCGGGACGTGCCCATACACCTCGTCGGTCGAGATCTGGTGGTAGCGTTCCAGTTCGAACTGGCGAGCCGCCTCCAGCAGCACGTAGGTGCCGTACACGTCGGTCTGGATAAAGGCATCCGGGTCCATGATCGAGCGATCGACGTGGGTCTCGGCCGCAAAGTTGACGATCGTGTCGATCTGATGGGTCTGGATCGCCTCTCGCCACCGCCTGCGGATCGCAGATGTCGCCTCTGCACAAAGGCATAGCGACCGACAAAGCTCGCCGCCACATCCTTCAGATTGTCCAGGTTGCCGGCATAGGTCAGCTTGTCATAGACCAGCACGAAATAGTCGGGATACCGCTCCAGCATATAGCGGCGAAAGTTGGAGCCGATAAAGCCGGCCCCGCCGGTGATCATAAATCGTTTCATGCTGCACCGTTCAGAATGCCAACCTGGCTATTATCGCCCAACGTCAGCTTGTGGGCCTTGGGCTTGATCGGCGAGCGCTCGATCGACCACCTGCCGGCCGATCAGGCTGTCCTGGATGCGCGCCGGGATGTCCGCGGATCCGGCTGTGCTCCAGCACGATGCAGCGCTCGATCTCGCTGTTTCGACCAGCACGTGGTGGTAAATGGAGGTGAACGGGCCCGACGTAGCTGTTGACGATGCGCGTGTCCTCGCCGATGATGGCCGGGCCGCGCACCACGCTGTTGATGATCTCGGCGCCGTGCTCCACCGTCACGCGTGCCGTCCACCTGCGAGTCCCGATCCACGTAGCCCTCGATCATGTGCGCCAGCTCTTCCAGCACCAGGCTGTTGGCGTCCAGCATGTCGTCCGGGCGCGCCGGTGTCGATCCACCAGCCCCGGTGGACGTAGGGATAGACCCGGTAGCCGTGCTCGACCAGCCACTGGATGGCGTCGGTGATCTCCAGCTCGCCGCGCCAGGAGGGGCTTGATGCTGTCGACCGCCTCGAAGATGTGGTGGTCGAACATATAGATGCCGACCAGCGCCAGGTCGCTGGGCGGCTCCTTGGGTTTTTCGATCAGGCGGATGATGCGCCCATCGTCGTTCAGCTCGGCCACGCCGTACTGCTCCGGCTGCTCGACCCGGGTCAGCACGATCTGGCTGTTCCAGTCGCTGTCGGCGAACTCGGCGATCAGGGGCTGATGCCGCCCTGGATCACGTTGTCGCCCAGGAACATCACAAAGCGATCGTCGCCCAGAAAGTCGCTGCGAGATCTTGACCGCGTGGGCCAGCCCCAGCGGCGCATCCTGCGGGATGTAGGTGATGTTGACGCCCCAGCGCTCGCCCCGCCCACCGCCTCTCTGATCTCGTCGGCCGTGTCGCCGACCACGATGCCGATCTCGGTGATGCCGGCGTCGCGGATGGCCTCGATCACGCGGAAGAGCACCGGCTTGTTGGCCACCGGGATCAACTGCTTGGCGCTGGTATAGGTCAGCGGGTACAGGCGCGTGCCCTTTGCCGCCGCTGAGAATCAGTCCTTTCATCTTGGGTTCAGTCTCCTTGCTCGTGGGATCTGCAGGGTGTCATTTGCACCCTGGAATTTTACCGGGCAGGGAAAAAGTCAAGCTGCCGTGGCGCAAGCGGGGGAAACAGGCGGCGTACCGCCGCCTCCCCTGTGCCGCAATGGCGGACTTGGTATAATTGGCCCGGTCTGCAACCCAGGAATAGGTGACCATGGATCTGCTGATTGCCACCGGTAACCCGGGCAAGGTACGCGAATACGACCACCTGCTTGCCGGCCTGCCGGTCCAATGCGTCGGTCCAGCCGAGCTTGAGCTCAACGTCGAGGTAGACGAGTCGGGAGAGACCTATCAAGAAAATGCCCAACTCAAGGCGCTGGCGTTCGCCAACGCCAGCAATCGTCTGACACTGGCAGACGATTCCGGGCTCGAGGTGGATGCATTGGGCGGCCGGCCGGGCGTCCGCTCGGCGCGCTATGGCGGCCCGGGGTTGGGCGATGCCGATCGCTGGCGGCGTTTGCTGCAAGAGCTGGATGGGGTCCCCTGGGAGAAGCGCACAGCCCGCTTTCGTTGCGTCATTGCCCTCGCCACTCCGGAAGGCCTGACCCTCACCGCCGAGGGCGCCTGCGAGGGAATCATCGCCCTGGAGGCGGCCGGCGACAATGGCTTTGGCTACGACCCGGTTTTCTACCTACCGAACTGCGGGCGCACCATGGCCCAACTGGTGGATGGGGAAAAGAACCAGATCAGCCACCGCGGCCCGCGCCGCCATGGCTGCCCGGCCGCTCATCCTGCAGCTCCTGACAGGAGTCCATGGGACCGGAGAGGAATGACCATGACCTTTCGACCGGATCTTTTGCCGATGACCATCGGCAGCCTGCCTCATCGCGACGTACACGCCGCCTGGGAACTGATCCTGGCGCGCGTCCCTGATATCCCTGCCTGGCCCCAACTTCCTCGCCGTGCCTTTTTCGAGAACATGTACGTCCAGTACAGCGAACGCTTCCCTGGCGTGGTGCTCGATCTTGAGGAGGAGCGTATCTGGGTGGATCGCGAGCAGGACCTGGACCCGGCGCTGGAGGGTCTCTACACCGCCTACCTGGAAGAAGACCTGGGCTATGGGGAATTTGGGCCGGAATACGCCACCGGCCTGGCGACGCTGCCGGCCGATCGCGTGGCCCGGGCGCGGGCCATCAAGGGCCAGGTCACCGGACCCGTCAGTTGGGGCTTGGTCGTCACCGACCAGAACCGCCGTCCGACCTTGTATGAAGAGGTGCTGGCTGACGCCATCACCCGCCATTTGCGTCTCAAGGCCAGTTGGCAGGAGCAGCAACTGCGTCAGGTGCATCCAGAGACGATCATCTTTATCGACGAACCCTACATGGCTAGCTTTGGCTCTGCCTACGTGGCTATCGCCCGGGACCAGGTGATTACCCTGATGGAGGAGGTACTGGCCGGCGTGCAGGGACTCAAGGGAGTCCACTGCTGTGGCAACACCGACTGGTCCATACTGCTGGACACTTCTGTCGATATCCTCAGCCTGGACGCCTACGAATATGCCCACAACCTCGCGCTGTACCCAAAAGACGTGCGCGCCTTTATCGCGCGGCGGCGGAATCATCGCCTGGGGCATCGTGCCCAACAGTCCGGCGGTTCAGAGCGAGACGGTGGACAGCCTGGTGGAACGGCTGCATGAGGGGATGAACCTGCTGGTGCGCAAGGGCATCCCATTGGACGACTTGCTCCAGTCGGCGTTGATCACCCCCGCTTGCGGTCTCGGTACCCTTACCGTCGAGCAAGCGGAACGGGCTCTCGAGTTGACGGTCGGTGTCTGGCCGCGATGCGAGCGCGATATCTGTAGCTATTGGCCAAAATGAAAACGCCCCAGGAAGGTTCCTGGAGCGTCAGATCCTCAAAGCACTGTCTCTACCCCGTCGCGTCGGTCGCCATCCTGCGCAGCACGGTGTGCAACACGCCGCCGTTTCGATAGTAATCTACCTCTACCGGCGAGTCGATACGAACCGTGGTCACAAAGCGCTTGACATTCCGCTGCTCGTCGCTACAGACCACCGTCAGCTCTTGTAGGGGCTGCAACGTATCGTCAACCCCTTCCAGGTTATAGGTTTCGAACCCGGTCAGGTTCAGGCTGGCGGCGTTCTCGCCCGGCAGGAATTGCAGCGGCAAGACGCCCATCCCCACCAGATTGCTGCGATGAATGCGCTCATAGCTCTCGGCGATCACCGCCTTGACGCCCAGCAGACCGTGCCTTTGGCAGCCCAGTCGCGCGAGCTTCCGGTGCCGTATTCCTTGCCGGCGATCACGATGAGCGGCGTGCCGGCCTCCTGGTAGCGCATCGCCGCCTCGTAGATGCTCATACGTTCGCCGGTGGGGTGATGAATGGTGCACGCCTCCCTCGCTTCCGGGAACTAGTTGGTTGCGCAGCCGAATGTTGGCAAAAGTACCTCGCATCATCACCTCGTGGTTGCCCCGGCGCGAGCCAAAAGAGTTGAACTCGCTCCGCTCAACCCCGTGTTCGATCAGATAGCGGCCGGCGGGGCCATCGGCGGGTATCGACCCGGCCGGGGAGATGTGGTCGGTGGTAACCGAATCGCCGAGCAGCGCCAGAACCCGCGCCCCTTTGATCGGCGCGACCGGGGGTTCTTCCCGTGTCAGGTGGAGAAAGAACGGCGGCTCCTGAATATAGGTGGAGGCGGAATCCCAGCGATAGAGGTCGCCCTCTGGAACTGCAATCTGGTTCCAGGTCTCGTCCCCTCTGAACACATCGCGGTACTCGGTCGCATACAACTCGGCCGAGACCGCCCGATTCATGGCCTCCCGGATTTCGTCCGATGTGGGCCAGATGTCCTGCAGCAAGACCGGCTGCTCGTTGGGATCAAAACCGATCGGCTCGTTCGGCAGATCGATGTTTACAGTACCGGCAAGTGCATAGGCGACCACCAGGGGAGGCGAGGCCAGGTAGTTAACCCGCGTCAGCGGATGGACGCGACCTTCAAAGTTTCGGTTGCCGCTCAACACCGAAGCCACCACCAGGTCCCCATCACGCACGGCCGCCGCAACCTCGGCCGGCAATGGACCGCTGTTGCCAATGCACGAGGTGCAGCCATATCCCACAACGTGGAAACCCAACGCCTGCAAGTAGGGCATCAGCTCCAGGTTCTCCAGGTAACGCGTCACCACCTTGGAGCCAGGGGCAAGGCTGGTCTTGACGTAGGACGGCACCTTTAGCCCCAATTCAACCGCCTTTTTCGCCAACAAGCCAGCGCCGATCATGACCGATGGGTTTGAGGTGTTGGTGCAACTGGTGATGGCAGCAATGACCACCGCGCCGTCAGTCAATCCATGCCGGCCGTGCAGCCGTCCTCCCATACCCCTCTTGCAGCGTGACCTGGAACGAGCGCTTCATCTCGCGCAGCGCAATCCGGTCCTGCGGGCGTTTGGGGCCCGCCAGGCTCGGCTCCACGGTGCTCAGATCCAGCTCCAACCCCTCACTGTAGACCGGTTCCGGCGCGTCATCGCGGCGGAACAACCCTTGCTCCTTGGTGTACCTCTCTACCAGATCGACCAGTTCTGCGCCCCGGCCGGTCACCCGCAGGTACTCGAGCGTGACGTCGTCCACCGGGAAATAGCCCACGGTAGCGCCATATTCGGGTGACATGTTGGCCAGCGTCGCCCGATCGGCTAGCGCCAGCGTGCTCACCCCGGATCCGTAATACTCGACAAACTTGCCCACCACCCCTTTGGCGCGGAGCACCTGGGTAGCAGTCAATACCAGGTCAGTGGCGGTCGCGCCCTCGGGCAATTCGCCGGTCAACCGAAAGCCGACCACCTGGGGCGTCAGCATATAGATGGGTTGGCCCAACATCACCGCCTCGGCTTCGATGCCGCCCACACCCCAGCCAAGGACGCCCAGCCCGTTGATCATGGTGGTGTGAGAATCGGTCCCCACCAGCGAATCGGGCAATGCGACCACGCTCGCCGTCCTGCTGGCGGGTCTGCACTACCCGGGCCAGGTATTCGAGGTTCACCTGGTGGACGATGCCCGTGGCGGGCGGGACGACGCGGAAATTATCCAGGGCGGTCTGCCCCCAGCGCAGGAACTCGTAGCGCTCCCGATTGCGCTCAAACTCGCGCTCGGCGTTGAACAACAGGGCGAAACGCGAGCCAAAGCGGTCCACCTGGACCGAGTGATCGATCACCAGGTCCACCGGTATCTGGGGGTTGATGCGGCCGGGGTCGCCCCCCAACCGGTTCATGGCGGACCGCAGCGCCGCCAGGTCCACCACCGCCGGCACACCCGTGAAATCCTGCAGCAGAACCCGGGCCGGCTTGAACGGCAGCTCGTGAGCCACATAGTGGGCCGGGTCCCATCGTGCCAGGTTCTCGGCATCCCGACTCGTGATCGTGTCGCCGTCCCCCTCGCGCAACACCGCTTCGAGCAGCACACGGATCGAGTACGGCAATCGCGACAGGTCCACCCCGGTTGCGTCCGCCAGACGACCGAGTCGATAATAGATCACCGATCCGCCTAGTGTCCGCAACGTGGCGCGCGCGCCAAAATGGTCCCTTGTCCGTCGGTCTTGATTCATCTCAAACACCCCTTCAAGCTTGAAAATCAGCAGTTCGCCCAGGCGAAAACCGTCGCCATGGCTCTTTTTCTTTGAGGCTTTGCCAGCCGGGTTTCTTACTCCCCGAGCGCCGGCCGTCTATCCTCGAGTTGGCTCACGAAATCACTCACCGCTGAGGCCACCTCATCCGGTCGCTCGAGCGCCATCATGTGCCCGGCGCCTTGCACGACGTGCAGTTTGGCGCTGGCGATATGCTCCTGCAAATACGTGGAGAATCGGAGCGGCGTCATCTTGTCCTCGGCGCCGCCCACTACCAGGACAGGCTTGTCGATTTCCCCCAGGCGGTGACGCACGTCAAAGCGGTCGCACGCCACCAGGTCGCCGCGCAGCACGCGCGGGTCCACATCACGCATGGCCTCGATACCCTTTTGCTTGAGCTCGGCCGGCGCCTCCTGGCTAAACGACCAGTCCACAAACAACTGCAACGCCAACTCGTGGTGCTCCAGCACGCCGTCCAGCAACGCGGACGCTACTCGAAGCTTGGCCCCCGAGCCAACCAACACCGCTCCTGCTGTCCGATGAGAGTGCTCGAGCGCCAGGTAGAGGGCAATCGCGCCCCCCATCGAATGACCGCACACCACCGCCCGCTCGATCTCTATTGCGTTTAGCAGTTCCACCACCCCCTGCGCATACGCACCGACCTCCTCCCGGCCGGGTCCTGGGGAACGGCCGTGACCGGGCAAATCCACCGCCAGCACCCTGGTCAACGGCAGCCGTCGCAGTTGCGCCGACCAGTGCAGATGGCTACCGCCAGCGCCGTGGACCAACACCAGCGGCGGCCGGTCCTCCTGGGCCGGGGAGCGACTCTCTGCGTACCAGACGCCCCCGGTGGGCGTGTCGATCAACGGAGACAAATAACCCTCCTCAATGCCGTAAACCCGGGGTCATCGCCCTGGATACTGCGCCTCGGCGGCTTGAAAGTAGGCCTTCACCTGGTCGTCGTTGTACAAGACCAGACTCAGGATTCCAATGACCAGGGAGATCACATCGCCCACGACAATGTTGGCGATCTGCATGATCGCCAGGTACTGGGCCGGTTCTCTCACCTTGACCGGATTGGACAGCAACTGGGCCGCGTAGACGATCTCCATGACCCCCAACACGATCGGGTAAAAGCCAAGCGGCAGGCAGATGATGCCCACCAGGCTGACCAGCAGACCCAGGATCAGGGTCAGCCCCCAGATGATGTTCAGGATACCATCCACCAGGCACATGATGGCAATTGCCTGGACCATGCTTGGTTTAGTCGGGTACTGCTCGTACATGACAACCCCCTCTGTTCGCAACGGATCAAACAAGACCCCGGCCGCACCGGTAGTGTGGCCGGGGTCCGATCAGTACAACACGCCTAATAGGCCATCGGCACCTGGCTCTCGACGCCCCCAACCGCGATGCGATATGCCTGTCCGTAGGCATGATACATCACCAGTTGGGCGTAAAAGCCGGTAAAGAGCGCGCCGCAGCCCAGCACGATTCCGCCCATCCCTCCGATCATCTGGGCCACGATGGTCATCACCAGCACCATCAGGTAGACGCCCAGATTGTCACGCACCATGCCGATCACCTCACCGAAGCGAAAAGCGGCGCCAAACTCGCCGGTAGCAGCATAGCGGGTAATCGAGGCCGGCAGAACCAACGCCAACAGCAGGCCGTACACCAGCATGATCAGACCAAAACAGACCATGAGCAGCACAAAAAGGACGCCGGCTGTGTCGCCGGATTCGTCAAAGCCCATGACGGGAACCATGATGAGCCACAGACAGCCGCCCAGAACCATCAAGGGCAGCGCCCAGATAAAGCCAATGACCGAAGAGACCAGCCCATCCACGATCTTGGTGCCCCAGTCATCCCAATCGGGCAACAGATCCGGACGCCCCTTGATTAGCCGGCGGCACACCTCCATCGCATAGCCGACGGCAACAAACTGCCCAATAAAGGGAATCAGCATGACAAGACCACCGATCAAGATCTTTTTCACCCACTCTTGATCGTCAAAGGGAAACGTGAATGATTCGCCAAAATCCATTTCTGACCTCCTGTCGCTGGTCGTTGGACGGGGTTCCACGACCGCTGGCATTGTAGCACAAGTGGGACAAAACACAACCGCCGGCCGGGGCGCGACCCACCGCGTCGCCACTGGGCTCGAGGTCTGGTTGGCAGGCCCGATCGTTAGGGTACGACCAGTGAATCCAGCCACTCTGGAAGCGGCGGCCGCGGCGCCATCGCCTGCCAGACCTCGTCGGAAAGGCGCTCCGATAGCGGCTGTTTGAACTCGTAATAGCTAAAGACCCCGCCCAGCGCCAGGGTGCGCTCGCCCTCGACCCAGACGATCACAAAGATGGGCAACGCGTCCCCCACTCCCACCTGTAACACCAGGCCGCTGTTGGGATCCGTGTGCACATCGGCGATCAGCGCCATGCGCTCATCCACCTCGGCGCCCAACCCGCCCTCCAGCGAGGACGAAAAGGTGGTCGAGCTCTGCCAGCCGATCGCCAATCTCGCGAATCAACCGATATTCGGCCGCCGAGAGCGGCTCGGCGCGCAACTCTTTTTCAGAGACCGTCTTGAGCGCCAGCAACAGCGCCTCCAGGTCCCGCAGCTTGGCCCGCAACTCGTCGTTGAGCAATCCGCGCGCGTCGAGCCCATCGAGGAGCTGGCGATCGAGCGCCGCCAGCCGCGCAAATACCTCGGGCTCTGGCTCGACGTACCCCTTGGACAACTCGATCTCCAGTTCGGCACCGGTTGCCTCGGCCGCATAGCTCTGCTTGGCGTAGAGCAGCGTGTCATGTCGCAGCTCGGCCCACGAGCCGAGCCACGAGTTCAAGCTCTTGAGCTGCCACCCCTCTCCCTGCATGAAGGAGGGATACCCGGCGCCCTTGGTTTCCAGGAGCGGTCGCAACGCATGGAGCCAGTTCCAGTACAAGGTCGAAGTCCACCCCTCGACGGGCAGGGCAGCATACTCGGCGTGCCACCGGGACACCATTTCCAAATAGCCATCATAGGCCGTGTCCCCCTCTCTCTCCAAAATGGTCAACGCCTGCGGCTGAGCCAAACACGGCCGCGACATCCAGCCCGCGAGGAAGGCCGCGAATCGGTCCCACCTCTGATTGCGAGAGGGTGAACGGTTCGCCATCCCCCTGATAGAGTCCGACGCTGTTGTACACCAGCGCTTGAAACAGCGCGCTGTCGGGCACAAAGCGCTGCCCCATGAACCGGAACTGCATCGGAGGGCCGCCATTCGCCTCGACCTCGGCGTCGGTAAGCGGGCCGCCCAGGATGCGCGGCGCACGAAAGGTAGCCAGGGTGACCATGAGGTCCGAGAGCTTGCCCTCGTCGTCCAGCGCCGCTCCCCATTGTTCCAGCCCTTCATCGGGCGCCGGAAGACGTCCATAGATCGCCTGGACGGCCGCGGCGTAATCATAGACCGTCAGGTCGTCAGCCCCCTCGACGAAAAAGCTGGTCGGCTCGTAGATGCGTGCCCAACTCTCGCGAGCCGGGGCGCCGTCCAGTTCGGCTTGATACAAGGCAGTCAGTATCAGCAGCGCTTGCCGGGTCTCTCGCCGGGCGACGGCCGGATCCTCGGGAGTCTCAAGGCGAAAACCTGCCCGGCCGTACCAGGTCATCGCCTGGAAATAGCGCTCCAGCAATTCGTTGCGAGTGTAATGGCCGCGCGGCGCGTACTGGGTATAGTCCTCGGGCTGACCCCGTAGGGGCGAAATGTAAACCCCGTCGTGGGCCGAGATCAGCGTCACCTCTTCCCTCACCACCCGCGCCACGGCCTCGGGTGGCGGGAAATCGGGCCGCAGCAACAGCGCGCCCACGCTGAAAAAGGCCAGATTCTGCTCCGCGGCCGCCTGAAATTCACCGGTCAACTCTTGATATTGGGCGCTGGCGGCCGCGACCATCGTCTCGCTCAACGCCTCCAGTTCACCGGATAAAAAATCCGCCTCCACAGACCGCAAACTCCAGTTGAACAGGATGTGGAAAGCGTGCAATAGCGCATCGACGGTCACAAAGCTGGGCAGACCGCGCCGGTCGGCCGCCTGGTACACCTGGTAGATCTGGGCGAACCCTTCAAAAACAATGACAAAACCGTCGGCTTCCAACGCCGCCTGCTGGTCAGCGGACAGCAGATAGAGCGCTTCCGAATTGCTCAACGCCGCCAGGCTGAAAGTGTAGGCCGGCACGCTGGGCGCCACCTCGACCGGAACCGGGTCATAGCTCGCCAGGCCGGCGCGGGCCGGGACGCTCGATCGGCTGCGGTACGCCAGTGGGGACAGCGGCGTTCCCGGATGCAAGGGTCGCGGCCGGTTGGATGAGCGATGCCGAGGGGGTAGGCGTGGGCGCGGCGCCTGTGGAGAGCGTGCAGGCCAGGGAGGCCAGCAGCAACGCCCCAAGCGCCGCGCCCACCGCTCGTGTTGTCGTCCTCGCTCCGACTCTCATAAGCGGCTCAATTATATCAGAGCCGCTCCTGCCGGCGGGCCGATCGATCCCGCACCATAAAGAACCCGGCCACCCCCAGGATTACCCCGGGAAAGGCCATCGCGCCGAGGCAGACGCCGGCCGGGGGTTCCTCGTCCTCAGGGCTGTCCACCTGGGTCGCTGGAGTAACCGCAACTACCTCCTCCGGGTGGAAACCGGGGTCTCGGCCGGTTCCGAGGTGGATGGGATTGGAATCTCGACGGGCTCCCCGGTAGACCCTCTTTAGTCACCTCGTAGGCGACGCCGTCGTAGACGGCGACCACGCGCTCGCCGAGCGCGAAATAGTCGCCCAGCGCCGGGATCGCCGCCACCAGGTCCAAATAGTCGTCCGACATAAAGCCGACCTGAACCGCTCCCATGGCAGTCGGATCATAGGCCGTGTCGATCCAGACCCCGTCACGGAACACAAACGTCTTGCTGCCCACGTACTTGATCACTTGCGCCACCTCGATCGGCTCTCCACCCTCCCGGGGCGCCACCATCGTCGGCAGCGCCATCGGCGCCTCCATCTCCCGCAGCTCGCCCGCCTCGGCCGCCTTTTCCACCGCCTCCGCCCCAGATGAGGGTCCAAGGTAGTAGAGCTGAGCTCTTCCTGCGCCTCATCGGCCAACGTCTCCCGGCCGGTCTGCGTAAAGATGTCATCCTCGTCGATCAGGAACGACGTGTACGGCGTGATGATCCCGTAGCGAATGCTCAGCTCGACGATCGTCTCCACCCACTCGGCCTGCTCGCCGTCCAGCCGAATGCGCGTCAGGTAATAGCCGATGGCCCGGGTTGCCCACAGCCGCGGGATGAACTCATCGCCGCCGCTCGTCCGCCAGACGTTGGTCCGGATACTCAAACGTCACCCGCTGATCGTTCACCATGCCCGTCAGGGTGATCGCGCCGGGCCGCCCTCGCGATAGCGCCCGACCAGCACCAGCTGCGATGCCGGCAAAGAGGTCGGGCGACCTCGCTCCGGATAGAGCTGCTCGACCGGACACGCCGCCAAAATCGATCGCCAGGTCCGACAGCACCGGGGTGCTCACCTTGGCGTAAAAGGCGCTCACCTGCCTCGTCGATCCGCTCGTCCGGGCCGGACGTAAGCGCTGGTGCCGCCGTGGTCCAGCGCCAGCGAGTCCAGCAGATCGGTGTCGACGTCGTCGCCGACCCCAAAGCTAAAGAGGCTGCACGTTGCGTCCGGCGGCGTTGGCCACGTTCGCCAGGATATCGGGCGTATCGACCTCGCCCTCGGTCGCCAGCCCGTCGGTCAAAAAGATGAGGGTGGTCGGCCGCTCGTTGCCTGCCATCTCAAGCGCCTCCAACAGCGCCCGGTTGATGTCGGTGCCGCCCAGCGCCTCCAGCCGGTCGACAAAGTCGGCCGCCTCGTCGCCAGCCGAGCGGCGGCGAGGCTCGGGCTAGTAGCTGCGCAAGCCGGTGCTAAAGGCGATGACGTCGAAGCGATCCTCCGAGTTCAGATGCTCCAGAACGAACAGGCGGCCGCATTCTTGGCCTGCTCCAGCTTTTCGCCCTCCATGCTGCCCGACACGTCGAGCACAAAGATCACGTTCTTGGCGACCACCTGCATCGGGGTTCGACCTCGACGTTGGGCGCCGCCAGCAGCAGGAAAAAGCCGTCCTCCCCGGCCTCTTTGTAAGCTCAGCAAGTTGAAGCCGATCGCCTCCGGGCTGACCGAGTAATAGAGCTCGAAATCCTTGTCCGGCAGCACGTCCGACTGCTCCAGCCCCACCAGCGCGCGATAGTCGCTCGTCGCGCTCGATGAAGACCTCGTGGCTGGGCGAATAGACCGCCTTGATAGCATCGCGGCGACTCGATCTCGACCCGGATGGTCACCTCTTCCAGCGGACGGGCCGAGATACTTCTCGGTGCTCAGGGGATAGACGTAATGCACCAGCCCATTGTCGACCGGCAGCACCTGGCTGTATTCCAGCTCGATTCGCCGCTCCTCCGCCGGGCGGGAATGGGAAAGATGCTCGCCTTGACCAGGTCGTGGCCGACGTACTCGAGCAGAGCCGGGTCGCGCAGACGGCTGCACAATGTCGTCGTAGATCTGCCGCGCCTCGTCGGCCTGCAGAATCTCGCCCGTCATCGGCGTGCCATCCACCCACATGACGAATTCGTTTACGGCTGCCCCCTTGGGCAGTGGAAAGATGTACGTTCCCTCGGCCGTCCACGGGTTCTCGTTGACAAAGACCTGGTCCACGCGGGTCGTCGCCACCTGATCGTCGATCGTCACCGTCACCCGGTGATACTTGATGGTCAGCGCCTCGTCCAGCCGCACCGGCGGCACGTCCGGCGGCGGCTCGACGATAATGATCCCATCGGCCGGCAGTCCCGGTGCGGCCACCAAACCAGGCGAGCAGCACCAACATCACAAGCCACAACCGATTGAGCTTCATCTCCCTCTCCTCCTCAACTCTCCCAATGTATCCTGAACCCGTGATCCGCTTGGCAAGCCCAACCAGCGGCATGACAACCAGTGTCAAAAAGACCAGAATGGCGGGCGGGCCATCGTCAGGCGCCCGCAACTCTGGGGGCGATTGTGGTCCCGGTGAACCCTTGTCTCCGCGTCGGCGACGGCCCGGTTGTCAGCGCCACAACGAGTATCCCCACCAGGACTAGTGTTGCCAGGGTTTTAAATGCGGTCATCGAACACCTTCCCTCTGCTTGCTCATTTGTCTCAAGACGCCGGGTTGTGAATAAAGGTTCCCATCTTGACGCGCCTTTTGCAGCCAGTATAATCGCCTTTGAATAGACACGAATCGGACGGAGAACACTATGCTCGAGAAATTGGCGGCCGTCGAAGAACGGTATAACGAACTGGAGCGCCTGATGGCGGACCCAGAGGTGGCGGCCGACTATCTCCAAGTAACTGAATTCGCTCAGGAGCGATCTGATATCGAGCCGGTCTGTGGAGGCATTACCGCGAGCTCAAGCGGGTAGAGACCGAGTTGGCCGACGCTCGCGAAATGCTGCAAGACGAAGAGTCCTCCGAAATGATCGAGATGGCTGAGGACGAGATCCAGCGGCTGGAACGCCAACTCGACAGATTGACTGACCACATCAAGCTCCTGCTGGTCCCCAAAGACCCCCGGGACGATCGCAACGTCATCATCGAGATCCGGGCCGGGGCCGGCGGCGACGAAGCGGGCATCTTTGCCGCCGACCTCTATCGCCTGTACACCCGCTATGCCGAAAACCGCAGGTGGAAAACCGAGTTACTCAGCAGCAACGACACCGGCGTGGGCGGTTTCAAAGAGGTCAGTCTTTCAGATTCACGGCAAAGGCGCCTACTCGCGGCTCAAGTACGAGAGCGGGGTGCACCGGGTCCAACGGGTGCCGATCACCGAATCCCAGGGGCGCATCCACACTTCGACCGCCACCGTCGCCGTGATGCCCGAGGTTGACGATGTGGAAATAAACATCGACTCCAAGGATCTAGAGATCGTGGCCACCATGGCGGCCGGGCCCGGCGGGCAGCACATGCAAAAGAACGCCACCGCCATCCGCATCACCCACCTTCCGACCGGAATGGTTGTTTTTTGCCAGAACGAGCGCTCGCAGACCCAGAACAAGATGCAGGCCATGGCGGTCCTGCGCGCCCGGCTCTACGAGATGGAGCAACGCAAGCAGGACGCCGAGATCGACGCCGAGCGGCGCTCCCAGGTGGGCAGCGGTGACCGCAGCGAAAAGATCCGCACCTATAACTATCCCCAGAACCGGGTCACCGACCACCGCATCGGCGAGTCGATGTACAACCTCCCCGCTTTCATGGAGGGAAACGAGTTGGACGAGTTCATCGACGAACTGGCGACGCAGGAGCAGGCGGAGCGGCTGGCGGCAGTGGACACCGCCTGATAGCGGAACGATGGTCACTATTGGAGCCCTGCTTGCGCCGGCAGTTCGTCACCTGGACGCAGCGGGCTGCCCCACACCCGCCCTCGATGCACAACTCTGGCTGGCGCACGTCTGCCGCTTGACACGCAGCCAGTTGCTGGCCCATCCGGAGCGCATTGTCGGCGCTGAACATAACAGCCGATTCCAGGCGGGGATCGATCGGCTGGTCGCCGGCGAACCGCTACCCTATCTCACCGGCGAGATCGAATTCTACAGCCTGTTGTTCCACGTCACCCAGGATACCCTGATCCCACGCCCCGAGACCGAGCACCTGGTAGACATTGCCCAAAAACTCGTCGCCAATCAGCCGGCCGAGCTACTTGTCGCCGACGTCGGCACCGGCAGTGGCTGCATCGCTGTGGCGCTGGCAGTGTCGCTATCGGACAACCGACCAGAAACCCACTGCTTTGCCACCGACAGCAGTGCGGCCGCGCTGAAAGTCGCCGCCCGCAACGCCGCGCGCCACAGAGTCGCCGACCGCATCACCTTCCTGCATGGCCACCTATTGGCGCCGCTGCCCCACCCCGTCCACCTGATCGTCGCCAACCTACCCTACGTGGCTGACCACGAATGGCCCGCTCTGCCGGTCAGCGTGCGGGATTACGAACCGACCGGCGCGCTGTGGGGAGGGAGCAATGGTCTGGAGTTGATCGCTGCGCTGCTCGAACAGGTCCCGACGGCGCTCTGCCCGCAGGGCGCGGTGGCGCTCGAGATCGGCGCGACCCAGGGGCCGGCCGCGTTGGCGTTGGCGCTGGACCGTTTCCCGGCGGCTCGCGTCCAACTGGAACAGGATTACAGCGGCCGAGATCGTATCATAGTGATAGAAACGTGACGCTGCACGGCTGAACCCAAGGAGGAGACAATGAGACTGACCCTGTTCACGCGCTGGCTGGCACGACAATTGCGAATGCTCTTTGCGGGGAGCACACCCTACGCTTCCCACCAGGCTTTCGAGGTCCCGGTTCTGATCGTCAACTATTTTCCGGTCAAGAACGGCCGCATCGACCGCGACGCGACCGGGGACGTGGACGCGCCGCTGGAGGATATCCGACGCCATACGATCAAGGCCACCGCCAAGGTGATCCAGACACTGGAGACCGGTAGCACCTACCACGGGTACAAGGACCCGGAGGCTATCCCCGCTTTGCGCTATCGGGTGCTGGACACCGTCGAATTCCTGGAACCCATGCCCACCTATGACAAGCCAGGTCACAACGAACCCATGGCCGACTATAACGCCATCATGGAGCGCATCGACATCCGCCACTGGGTCGAGGAGCGAGGGGTCAAAGAGGTCTGGATGTGGGGCTACCATGGCGGGGTCATCAAGATATGGGAATCCAACATGTCCGGTCCGCACGGCGACGTGAGCAACAGCGATTGCGACACCGGCGACCTACCGGTGTTGAGCAAAACCTACACCGTCTACAACTATAACTATGGGCGTGGCGCCTCGGAATGCATCGAAAACCACATCCACCAGATCGAGGCGGTACTCAAGTTTGTCGATTACAACCTCTTTTGGAAAAAGTATGTCGGCGAGCCGGGCGAGGGGCGCTGCGGCTGGGCCCACTATCCACCCAACGGGGTGCGCGATTACGACTGGGCCAACGAGACCTTTGTCTGGACCGATATCGAGGACTGGCGGCCGGACGGGGGCGGCGAAAAGGTGCACGTCAACTGCACCCGATGGAACTGCGACAGCCTGACCTGGTTCACCTATTGGATGCAGAACTTGCCCGGAATCAACAACGGCATCGAGTACCGCGGCCGGCCGCTGACCAACTGGTGGGCTTTTCTGGGCGACTGGGATGGCGTGATGGAGGCCAACCTCAGGCTATTCGACTAGCCTGCTGGCTCGAACCTGCCAGAGCGGAAACGCTCCCCCAGCTCGTACCAGTGATGCTTCAGCCTCGGCCAATGCGGCCGGGCGCTGCCAGAGGTACTGGGCAGTACCCACACAACCGACTCGCCGATGTTCCAGGGCTGCCGGCCGTACTCTACCTTGGGACCCGGCTGAAACCAACGTGCCGCGTTCTTGCTGGTAAAGGCCAGGACCCGCGGCCGGTAACGAATAACTTTGGCCGCCAACCCATCGACGTCAAAAGCGGCCGGGTTCAACTCGCTGTCCACACCGCTTTGCGCCTGGTTCAGATCGGTCAGCCCAATGCCAAACTCGAGCACCCGCAGGAATTTCCGCGGCGCCAACTGCATCGGGGTGAAACCAGCCTGATGTAGTGTCTCCCAGAAACGATTCCCCCTGTGCCCGTAATAGGCCCCTACCTGCGCCGAGCGGCGGCTGGCGGCAGTGCCACAAAAGACAATCCGCAAACCCGGCGCCAGGACGTCCGGCAAGATCGGCATTTCAGACCAGCAACCAGGACTGCACGGTCTCCCAGATCAGCTCCAGGTGATCATTGATCTGGTGCCCCGCCTCGATCTCGAGCAGGCTGACCTGGTTGTGAGCGGATGCATACGCCCGGCTGTCCCCAATCGGCACAACTTGATCGTGACGGCCGTGGATGATGTGCGTGGGACAGGCCGGTGGAACCATTTCGGCATAGAATTGCCCGTCCACCTCTAGATCATAGCGAAGCGGAATCTCGCGCTCAAATCCATAGTGGGGCACCAAACTGAACCCGTCGCGCTGCCACGCCTCTCGGGCGTCATGGGCCAACCCCCTGGGTCCATACCGGAGCGCCGGGGCCAGCAGCAGCATTCTGGACACGCCGCCAAAGCGAAGCGCATAGTGCACCCCCACCAGCCCACCCATCGAACTACCGATCAGGCGAACGTCCTTTAATCGGCGGTCGAGACAGTACTGGCGCAACCGGCTGATCATGCCGGTGACCGTCAAGTATTCGAAATCGCGCGGCGTGGGGTTAAAATCCGGCGCCAAGAATGCAACCTCGGGGCAAACCTTGAACCTCTCCCGAAAAAAGCGCGCCTTGTTGGAACCCGCAGAGGAGGCAAAACCATGCAACAACAGCACCGTCCACCCTCTTTGTTCATCCGGCATACCTGCACCTCGTCGGTTGATGAGTCACATCTGGCGTCAGATTCTACCACCGCGTGACGCCAGGCACAAAGGCAGGCGCGGAGGCGGGTTGCCAGGCTGGCGGCCGCAACACGGCGCTGGAGCTACCCCCTTGGAACTGTGCGAGGCCATCTAACGTCTCATTGGCAGAAAGCGCTCTGGTCTCTCTCCAATGCGTATGGTCAGAGAGGCCTGGCAACACAGGAGGCAACGAAAATGAGTGTCAAGAGATTCAAAAGAAAGCAGATGCGGTACTTTGGGTGGTTGCGCTGGCTTGGGGCCCTCCTACTGCTCCTGTCGCCCTTTGCCACCGGCCGAGCCTCGGCCGAGGCCCGCTGGTGGGCCGAGTTCTATGACAACCGAATATTGGGCGGCTCGCCCGTCCTCACCCGCGCCGATAGCGCGATCAGCTTTGACTGGGGCGGAGGCGCTCCGGCCGCCGGCGTCCCGGCCGACAACTTTTCCGCACGATGGACCCGAGCCGAGTATTTTAGCGGCGGCACCTACCGCTTTTGGGCTCGAGCGGACGACGGATTGCGCCTGTGGATCGGGGATATGCTGCTGATCGACGCCTGGAACGATCAGCAAGGCGGCTGGATCACCCGCGACTTGGCCCTGAGCGCGGGTGTGCGGCAGGTCAAGCTCGAGTACTATGAACACACCGGCGGCGCTCTGGTCACCCTCAACTGGGAGCAACTCGCCAGCGGACAGAACTGGTCGGCCGAGTACTATGGCAACCGGTACCTCGAGGGGCAGCCGGCCTTGCGGCGCACCGACTCGGCCATCGACTTTAGTTGGGGCAGCGGCTCGCCCGATGAGCGAATCCCGGCCGATCGTTTCTCGGTTCGGTGGAGCCAGTCGATCGGCTCTGCGGCCGGGGCCTACCGCGTTTTCGCCAGCAGCGACGACGGTGTGCGCATCTGGGTCGATGACCGGCTGGTCGTAGACGCCTGGCACAACCAGAGACCTCCCCAACACTCACTCTGGTGATGTGGAGCTCTCGGCCGGGTCACACCAGATTGTGGTCGAGTATTACGAAGATCGAGGTCAGGCAGGGATTCGCGTTTGGTGGCAACAACTCGGCGGTACCACGCCGCCGGTTACCAACGGTTGGCAGGGTGAGTACTATGGCAACGTTGGCCTGGAGGGCAACCCTCTACTGGTGCGCGATGACAGCGAGATCAACTTTGATTGGGGCGCCGGCGCCCCAGCCTCCTGGCTGCCCAGCGACAACTTTTCGGTACGCTGGAGCCGCCAGACCGATTTCGCGGCCGGCTATTACAACCTGTCTGTCCGTTCCGACGACGGAGTGCGGGTGTGGGTGAACAACCAACTGCTGATCGACCAATGGCGCGAGATGGCAAACGAGCTGCACACGGCCGACGGAGTCTATCTGAGCGGAACCAACCAGCTCACCGTCGAGTACTATGAACGCTCCGGTTTCGCCCGCGTCCACTTTTGGGTCAGCCCCGGCGGGAATGCGCCGCCAGCGCCAGCGACGGTGATCGTGGACGACGATGACCCAGGCTTTATCAAGGGCGGCGCGCCGACCAGTTGGCGCAGCGCCTCAGTCGGGCACGACGGCCGCCTCACCTGGACGCGCAACAACGACTATACCCGGTCGAACTATAACTGGGGCCGTTGGCATCCCAACCTGGCGCCCGGCCGGTACGAGGTTTTCGCCTACATTCCACCCCAGTTCGCGTCTACCGAGAACGCGCGTTACTGGGTCCGACACGCCGATGCCTTTAGCCTGCGCGTAGTGGACCAGTCGATCTATTACGGTGAGTGGGTCTCCCTCGGTACCTATGACTTTGACGGTGATGGCGACGAATACGTGTCGCTCTCGGACGTCACCTACGAGCGCTACCTGTCACGAATGATCGCCTTTGACGCGGTCAAGTGGGTCCGCCGCTAGCCGACCGCTCTGGCCACTGGATGCCCCAGGTGACCCGCCGCCTGGGGCTTTTCTCCTCTCTATCTTTTTGCCCAGTGCGATGGCGCCCCGTCGGCGATTCGTGGTATACTTGCCGGCCTGATTGGAGAGCCAATGAAGAAACTTGGCGCCGCGCGAGTGTATTTCATTACCACGTGGGGTTTCGGCCTTTATACTTCCATCATCTTTACCCTCAACATGGTCTACCAGGTCCGGACAGTAGGGCTGAACCCTTTGCAACTGGTGTTGGTGGGCACCGCGCTAGAGGTGACCATTCTGATGTTCGAAATCCCCACCGGTGTCGTGGCGGACCTCAACAGCCGTCGCCTGTCCACCATCATCGGCTTTGCGCTCATGGGGTTGGGCTTTGTGGTCGAGGGATCGTGGCCGTTGTTTGCGACCGTGCTACTGGCCCAGGTGATTTGGGGCCTGGGCTGGACCTTTATCAGCGGCGCCCACGCCGCCTGGATCGCCGACGAGGTCGGTCAGGAGGCGGTGGCCTCGATCTACCTGCGCGGCACCCAGTATCGCCAGATTGGCGCCCTGCTGGGCATCCCGCTCAGCGTCCTGTTGGGCAGCTATCGGCTCAACCTGCCCCTGTTGGTGGGAGGCAGCCTCTCCATCGTGCTGGCTCTGTTTCTGGCGCTGTGGATGCCAGAGCAGAATTTTCGGCCGGCGATGCCCGAGGCACGCCAGAGCTGGGCAGGGATGATTGGGACCTTTCGCCAGGGAGCGCAACTGGTCAAACAGCGGCCGGTGCTCATCACCTTTCTCGCCATTGGCGTCTTTATCGGTCTCTCCAGCGAGGGGTACGACCGCCTGTGGACGGCTCACATCTTGGAGAACCTGAGCTTTCCAACCATCGGACATCTGAACGATGAAACCTGGTTCGGCATCATGCGGGCGGGGAGCATGGTCCTGACTTTGGCAGCTACCGAGGTTGTGCGCCGTAAAGTCCAAGATCAACCCCCGAACCGCACGGTCTCGCTGCTCCAAATGATCCACGGCATCATGATAATAGCGCTCTTGGCGCTGGCGCTTGCCGACCACATTGGTCTAGCCATCGCAGCCTTTTGGGTCTTTGGCACCATGCGCAATGTATCTGACCCGTTGAGCACGGCCTGGGCTAATCAGTACATCAACTCGGAGGTGCGCGCAACCGTGCTCTCGATGTCCGGCCAGGTGGACGCGGTTGGGCAAATCGTTGGCGGCCCCATCGTCGGCGTTATCGGCACCGTCAGATCGTTGCGCGCCGCCCTGGTGTCGAGTGCGATCATTCTGGCGCCAGTGGTACCACTCTATGGGCGCGCCCGGCGTCAACATGGGCTACCCGAACCAGAACCCGCTGCCACTGACGACTGATCCGACGGGCGCGTATCCGGCCGGACACCGGCGCCGCACCTCCGATCAGGCAGCCAACTGAACCCGCCGCCCGACGTTTCGCCGCTATTCTTGCGCCGTTGACAGGGGTCGCATCTGTTCTACCTGCAGCCAGTTGGTCCCCCACTCGTCCTGTTGCCATCGGCCGCTGATCAACATTGGCTCCCACGGCCGCGGCGGCCGTGGGCCGCTGTGTCGCACCATGACAAACTCGGCCTGGTCGCCCAGAAAAAAGCCGCGCTCTCCGGTCCAACCGGGCAACCGCACCCCGATCACCGTTAGCCGGCGGCCGTCGGCCGGGCCAAGCTCGGCCATCGGGGTGTGCTCGGGCAGCGATTCGCGCACCAGCTCTAGCGGATGCACGCTCACCGGCCGGCCCAGCAGATGGCGCTCCCAGGCGAGCCTGCGGGCCGGCATCTCGGCCGCTGGTTGTTGGTGGGCAAAGGCAAACGCAAGCTGGCGCGCGCTGCCTGCCCTTTGTATGTCGTCAGCCTCTGCTAGCAACGCCGCCCGGCTAGGGCCCAGGCCATCCAACGCGCCACACTGGATCAGATGAGTCACCTCTTTGACTTGCAGGGGAACTCGAGCCATCAGGTCCCGCAGACCCGTGTAGGGAGCCTCGCGCCGTCCGGCGATTATGGCGCGCACTGACGCCCGGCGCAGGTCTCGCACCTGTCCGAGGCCCATCCACAGGCAAGCCGTACGCTGGTCACCGATGCCAGGCTCCCACTCCAGGGTAAACCGCCGCCCGCTCTGGTTCACGTGCGGCGGACGCACAGCGATGCCCAGGCGCCCGGCCTCGGCCGCATAAATCACCGGGTGGTGAAAGCCGCCCCAGTCCGCCAGCCGGGCGCACAGAAAGGCGGCCGGCCAATGCGCTTTTAGATAGGCCGAGCGAAAGCTGACGTCCGCATAGGCAGTCGCGTGCCCCTGGTTAAAGCCATACCCGGCAAACGCCACCACCTGCTCCCAAAGCGTCGTCGCCTGCTGGCTTGAAAGACCCGGACCGGTTGGGACAGGTCGCTGGCACCCACGGAGAAACGCCTCCCGCATTTGGCCCATCTCATCGGCTTGGAACTTGCTCATCCCGCGCCGCAGGTGATCCGCTTGCTCCCAGCTCAACCCGGCGATTTCGCGCGCCACCCTCAGAATCTGCTCCTGAAAGATGAGTACGCCACGGGTGCGGCCCAAGATTGGCTCGAGCGCCGGATGCAGATAGGTCACTGGCTCCTCCCCACGATAACGGCGGACAAAGGTGCGCGCCATGCCGCCGGTGCTAGGGCCGGGCTTGAAAAAGGCATTGGCGATTGCCAGGTCCTGCACTGTACGGGCCTGCAACTGGCGCAGCGTCCGGCGGGCGCCGGCCGATTCGCACTGAAAGACCCCGATCGTCTCTCCCTCGCATAACATCCGCTGGGTCGCCAGGTCGTCCATAGGTATCCGGTCCAGTCGGAAGCCAGGGTCGTGCCACCGGCGAACCAGTTCGGCCGTCTCTGCCAGCACGGTCAGGGCGCGGATACCCAGCAGGTCGATCTTGGGTAGGCCCACTCGCTCGACATCGCGGTAATCGTACTGCGTAATGAGAAAACCCTTGGGCGCCCATTGAACCGGAACCCAGTCGGTCAGCGGTCCCGGTGTGACGGTCAGCCCGCCAGCGTGCACGGTAAGATGGTGTGGTTGTCCCACCAGGGTATAGGCGGTGCGAACCACCTCCTGCAGGTGAGGATCGGCCAACTCTTTCAACAGGTCGTCCACCGTGCGCCGGTCGCGCCGCCGCGGGTCAGGGTGCCAGCCTCGGGGCAGCAGCGCAATCAAGCTGTCGATCATTGCCTCGTCCAGCCCAAAGGCCTTGGCGGTCTCTCGGACGGCCGATTTGGGCCGCATCGTGTTGACCGCGCCTACCAATGCCACCCGATCCTCCCCAAAGGTCCGCCGCACGTGCTCCAGCACCTCGTCCCGCCGCCGGCTGCATAGATCCAGGTCAATGTCGGGCGGGTCGGCGCGGGCAGGGCTCAAGAAACGCTCAAAGAGCAGATCGTGCTCGATCGGGTCCACACTGGTGATGCCGGTACAATAGGCGACCAGTGAGTTGGCCACGCTGCCACGTGTGCTGACTGGAATCTCTTGCTCGCGGGCATAGCGGACCACCCCAGCGGCGAGGATAAAGAGGGGAGCAAAACCATGGCGGCCGATGGCAGCAAGCTCATGCTCCAGGCGGCGCTCCACCTGCTCTGCCGGCTCGGCGCCGTACCGCTCCGACAGACCCACCCGAGCCTGATCCGCCAACGTCTCCTCGGGCGTCTTGCCAACTGCGACCGGCACCGCAGGCCACACCTGGCGCCCGTCCGGCAACGCAGCAGCACAGCGAAGCGCCACCTCCCCGGTCCGCCGCGCCGCCTCTGGGAATTCCGCGTAACGGTCTGCCACCTGGTCGGGCGTGAGCCAATGGAGCTTGACGGCCGGGTCGCCCCCGTCAGGCAGCGATTCGTGCGGCACCGAGGAGAGCGAGCAGTTCAGATCGATAGCCGTCAGCAGCCGGAGGCGACGCATGTCCTGGGGCAAGAGGCAATAAACTGGCTGCACGGCCACCGCCGGCAGTCCCAGCCGATCGCCCAGCCCAACCAGTTCGCGAGCTACCTCATCATCCGCCGGGCGGTGCAACTCGAGCGCCAGAAGCGTGTTGTCCTCGCCGTAAATGCCAGCCACGCGGCCGGCAACTCGGCACGCAGCGCGCCGATCGCCCCGCGCCACGGCGCGGGTTACCCAGCCCCGTCGGCCGCCCGCCAGGCAGATCAGACCCGTGCTGTGCGCCCGCAACGCATCCCAATCCAGTCCCTGCGCCGCAATCGTCTCCCGAGCCGGGCTGCCCTGGACTAGTGAAGAAAGACGGCACAAGGAGCGGTAACCGTCCGGTCCCGTCGCCAGCAGGACCAGGAGACCCGGGAGCCCGCCAGGGTCAAAGCCTCCGGCCGGAGAACGCACCGTCGCCGCCATTCCCACGATAGGTTCTATCCCGGCCGATCGACAAGCCTGATCAAAGGCCACCGCGCCATAAAGGGCGTTGGTGTCGGTCAGCGCCAGGTGGGTCATGTTGTCGGCGACCGCTCGGTTGACCAGCTCATCGACGCTCGCCGTCCCTCCCAGTAGCGTGTAGTGGGAATGGACGTGCAGGTGTGCAAAGGGGTCGAGGGTCATGGGAACGGGCGCCTCGTGGGCAAGGGTTGCTCCTCCACAGCTCCATTTTACCAGACGCCGGGCAGAACCGGCACTCGGGTTTCATTTTCGCCTTGACATCGAACCGTTTTTTGTGTTATGCTCGCAAAGGCCGAAAGGTTGACATGGAGACAGGTATGCAACGCGAACGCGTAGCGGATGATATTTACGTTTTCACCAGTGAGCTCTATACGCAAGGGTGACAGCCGGCGCCGTGGTTACCTCGGCCGGCGCCATCCTGATTGACACGCTGCCCTTCCCCCAGGAGACGCTGGAGATAAAGGCATTCGTTGAGGACCGTCTTGGCTCCCCGGTGCGCTATGTCGTCAACAGCCACTACCACGCTGATCATACCTATGGCACCTGTCTGTTCCCGGACGCGATCATCGTCGGTCACGCCCGTTGCCGGCAACTTCTCGACACAGTCGGCCGCGCCAGCCTGGAGGAAGCCCAATCCATAGTGGCCGAGTTGGAGAACCTACACATCGTGTTGCCCGATGTGATCTTTGAGCATGGCTGCCTCAACCTGCATCTGGACAAAAAGACGGTTCAACTGATGCCCTCACCGGGCCACAGCCCCGACTCGATCATTGCCCTGGTCCCCGACGACCAAGTGCTGTTTGCCGCCGACACGATGATGCCGGTGCCGACGCTGATCGACGGCAACCTGGAGCAGTTGGTCCGCTCCTTGAAAGCGATCGCCAACCTGTCAGTGGAGAACGTCGTGCAGGGTCACGGCGAGGTAATCCTCCGGGGCGAGATAAAGACCGTGATCGAAAGCGACATCAACTATTTGCAGACCATTCGAGAGCGTGTAACCCAGTTGATTGAGCAAGCAGGCCACATCGACGAATTGACCAAGATAGACATCGAGAGCTGTGGAAAATCCCGCATCCCGCTCAACGGGCTGGTAACTGATCTGCACGCAGCGAATCTGAACAAACTCTATTGGGAGATGCTTGACGCTTGATCTTATGGTAAGCAAGGTTTGCTTTGTCGGCCGTTCCATGATATAATGGCCGCAGTTGGTTTTACGATAGCGTCTTTTTGGAAAAGTGGGCGACCCCCACTTTTCTTCTTATGTGGACCTTTTACGGTCCACCAACTGAGGCGAGCGGAGGATGAAAAGCGAATTCCTGTTGGCCTTTAACGAGATCTGTGAATCTCGCGGCCTCTCCAAGGAGGTCGTTCTGGAGGCGATAGAGACGGCACTGGTTTCCGCCTTTCGGCGCAACATTGGCGTAAGCAATGCCCAGACCATCAGCGCCAAGATCGATCCTACGACTGGTTTGGCGAGGATCTATGCCGAAAAAGAGGCATCCGAATCGGTGCACGACGAGCGGACCGAGGTCACGCTCGAGCGCGCGCGCCGGCTAGCCGGCCCGGAGGTCGCCCTTGGCGACATGGTGATGGTTGACAGCACCCCGCGAGACTTTGGTCGCATCGCAGCCCAGACGGCCAAGCAGGTGATCCTGCAGCGGATCCGCGAAGCCGAGCGAGATCAGCTGTTCGAGGATTTCTCCGGCCGCGAAGGCGAGATCATCAACGGCACAGTCCAGAGCGTGACACCGCAAGCGGTGACCATTGGGCTGGGGCGCACAGAGGCGTTGCTGCCACGCAATCAACAAGTGCCGGGTGAGCGCTACTACCCGCACGACAAGGTGCGAGCCTACGTCCTAGAAGTGCGCCGCGCCAGCCGCGGGCCGCAGATCATTGTCTCGCGCAGCCATCGCAACATGCTGCGCCGCATGCTCGAGCTAGAGGTGCCCGAGATCTATAACGGGCTGGTAGACATCAAGAGCATCGCCCGCGAAGCCGGACAACGGTCCAAGGTAGCGGTTGCCGCTCTGCAGGACGGCGTCGACCCGGTCGGTGCGTGCGTCGGCATGCGCGGCGTGCGCATCCAGAGCATCGTCCGCGAGCTGAACGACGAAAAGATTGACGTCATCGAGTGGAACTCCGACCAGCGAATCTTTATCGCCAAGGCGTTGAGCCCGGCCCGCGTCTCCCAAGTTTACCTGACACCCAGATTCCGCCAGCGGCAAGACCGCAACCGTCATCGTCGCTGACGATCAGCTCTCGCTGGCTATCGGCCGCGAGGGGCAGAACGCGCGCCTGGCCGCCAAGCTCACCGGCTGGCGCATCGACATCAAGAGCCTGACCGAGGCAGTCAGTGAGGCGCTCGAAAAACTATCCCATCCACTCGTCGCCGAGGTTTCCCGCCGGGAGGCGACATTGCTGGAGCAAGCACGGATCATCCTGGCGAAAAAGGCGGCCGAACGGCCGATTACGGCCGAGGATTTCCAGACCCTCAACCGGGTCGTCGATCTGATCGAGAGTCCATTTGCCGCTCGCGCCGAGGAAAGGCGCAAGGCGCGGGACGACGCTCGCAAGGCGGTGCCGCTCTTGTTCTGGCAAATGCCGCTATCACCATTGGGACTTGAAGAGTCGATGGCCGAGCAGCTTGTCAGCCGTGGCTTTGAAACGGTGGGCCACATCATGGCGGCCGTCGCCTATGACGCAAACGATCTAAAGGTGCGCGCCAGGCTGGACGAGGATGCCCTCATCACCGTTCAAGAGCAACTGGCGACCGCTGACTTGCCCAAGTCAACTGAAGATTTGGAAGCATACCTGATCGCTTCCGGCGAGACAATGGCTCAGGTTTCCATCGACCAGGAAGAAGTAGTCGATGAAGAGGAAGCAAAACCTGCGCTCGACCTCAAGACCGACCAAGCGGACCAAGAGGTGGAGCTGGAATCTGAACTGGTCGAGATGGTAGACGAGCCAGCGGAACCGGTCGAAAAGATCGCCGCGCTTTACGAAGAACCGCCGCCGGAGATTCAGATTCCGTCCGTCGAGCCTGAACCTAAAGCCGAGCCAGCGCCAGTGCTGGGCAAGCAACCCAAGGCCACACAACCGGCACCGGCGCCCGTCATTCGCCCGGCCCGCCGCGAAGAAGGCGAGCGAATTGAGCCGCCCACCACCAGGCGCCGGCAAAAGAAGCAGAAGCGCCAACTGGTCTTTGACGAGGACGCTGGCGCTCTGGTGACCCGGCGCAAGCGCGGACGCGGCGACGACGCCGCGGACTGGGACGAGTTTTCAGGCTGAGAACCAGGCCTGACCCTCTCCCTGATGGGCCGATGGTGTCACTCGGGCAGACGCTGGCAGAACTGTCGATGGCCAAGAAGCAGCTCAAGGGCAGGCGCAAACATATACCCCTTAGGCGGTGTGTGGCCTGCGGCGAATCGATGTCCAAAAGATCGCTGGTCCGCATCGTTCGCACGGCCGACCGGGGACTCGTTGTGGACCCCACCGGCAAACTAGCCGGTCGTGGCGCCTATCTCTGTCGGCAGGAGACCTGTTGGCAGAAGGTAGCAGCATCCAAAGGGATTTTGTCCCGTGCATTACGCGTGAATCTATCCAACGACGAGTTGGACGGACTAACGACCAGTTGGCAAGCGCTCAACAAGGGATTTGAGCCCGTTGCCGCGCAATGACAGCGTCCATCTCGGGAAGGTGAAATGGCAAAGAAAAGAGTCGAAATACCCAGTTTCCTGACAGTTCGAGATTTGGCTGGACTGCTGGAGGTGAGCCCCATTGACGTCATCAAAGAGTTGATGAGCAACGGGATCATCGCCAACATTAACCAGCAGATCGACTTTGACACGGCCGCCATTGTGGCTGAAGAGATGGGTTTCGACTGCCATCCCCTGATTGAGATTTCCGAGGAGGAAGTGGAGGCGATCGAGGCGCTTCCTCAGTGGCGGCAAGTGATCCGGCAGGAGAGAGAGGAGAGCTTGCAGCAACGCGCACCAGTCCTCACGATGCTCGGCCACGTGGATCATGGCAAAACATCCCTGCTCGACGCGATCCGGCACACCAACGTGCAGTCCGGAGAGGCCGGGGGCATCACCCAGCACATAGGCGCGTACCAGATCACCCACAGAGGGCAGGTCATCACTTTTCTGGACACACCGGGCCACGAAGCCTTTACCGCCATGCGGGCCCGTGGCGCTCGCGCCACCGACATTGCGGTGCTGGTGGTGGCGGCCGATGATGGCGTCATGCCCCAGACCCGCGAAGCGTTGGACCATGCTCGCGCGGCCGGGGTGCCGATCATCGTCGCGCTGAACAAGATGGACCGGGCGAACGCCAACCCTGAACTGGTCAAACGCAATTGTCGGACCTGGACCTGACTCCCGACGAATGGGGAGGCAGCGCAATGGTCATTCCGGTGTCAGCCAAAACCCAGGAGGGGCTCGAGGACCTGTTGGAAGCGATTCTGCTGGTGGCCGAAGAGACTGACATCCGCGCCAACCCGCTCGGCAAGGTCTTTGGCACGGTCATTGAGGGCGAGCTGGACCGTTCCAAAGGGGTGGTTGCCACCTTGCTGGTGCAGAACGGCACCCTAAAGGTGGGTCAGACCGTGGTCACTGGCAACGCTTGCGGCCGGATACGAGCCATGTTTGATTATCGAGGTGAGCCAATCAAGCAGGCCGGCCCGTCCGTGCCGGTGCAGATAATGGGCCTAGACGTGGTCCCCACGGCCGGTGACCCTTTTGAGACAGTGGTCAGCGAAAAGATCGCCCGCTCAATCGTCGAGGAACGGCAGCTGGAGATAGAGCGAGCCACGGAACCGCGCCGGGGTTACAGCCTGGACGATATCTTTGCCCGTTTCCAGGCTGGCGAGACCAAGACGCTCAATCTGATCGTCAAAGCCGATGTACAGGGTTCGTTGGAACCGATCGTGAACTCCCTCAACGGCTTGCACTATGACGAGCTCGAAGGTCAACATCCTGCGTGCGGACACCGGCAACATCACCGAATCGGACATGATGTTGGCGACGGCTTCCGATGCGATAGTCATCGGCTTTTGTGTCGAGCCAGATTCGGCCGCGCGCATGTTGGCAGAAGTGCAAGACATCAGCATTCGCACGTACAAGATCATCTACAAGCTGATCGAGGATATCGACAAGGCGCTAAAGGGCATGTTGGAACCCGAATACGCCGAGGTCGTCATTGGACAAGGCCGAGGTCCGCGCGGTCTTTCATATCCGGCGGATCGGGAGCGTCGCTGGCTGTTATGTGCTCGAAGGTGAGGCGCGACGTAATGCCAAGAGCTCGCCTCTGGCGCGACAGCAAGATTCTGGCCGATGGCGAACGTCAGTTCACTCAAACGGTTTGAAGAGGACGTGCGCGAGGTCCGGTCTGGCTTTGAATGTGGCATCGGCCTGGAGGGTTCGATGACTATCAGGAGGGGGACGTGATCGAGTTCTTTGTCGTAGAGCGCGTCACCTAGGTCATGGCGCACGATTCGACAGAAACGGGTTGCGGATCGGATTCGCGCTGAGCTGGGCGAGCTGTTCCTGCACGAAACCAAGGATCCCCGCCTGGCATTGATCACCGTCACCGACGTGACCATCGACCGAGACCTGGCATACGCAGATATCTATGTCAACGCCATGGGGGATGAGGATCGCCGCCACGAGGTATTGGATGCCCTGGAGCATGCCAAGGGATTCCTGCGCGGCCAGATCGGCGCGCGGATTCAACTGCGGCGAGCACCAGAACTTCGGTTCCACTGGGATCCGTCGCTGGAACGCGGCGAACGGGTGGCTCGCTTGCTGGATGGGTTGAATCTCGGCGACGAGGAAGAATAGCTCACCCCATGGTCCCCCCCGACCTCAGCCAGCAGGCCCTGAATCTGATCCAACGGGCCGGCCGAATCCTTGTCGTGACCCATGTTGCCCCGACGGGGACGCCATCGGATCACTGCTGGCAACCGGTCGCATCCTGCGCCAGGTGGGGGCACAGCACGTCACACTGGCGTGTGATGACGGCGTGCCCGCCAAATACGACTTTATGCCTGGGGCGACCGATGTGACCACCTCCCTGGACAGCCCGGCGGACTTGATAATCATCGTCGATTGTAGCGACGAGCGCCGGGGCGGTCAGGTCTACCTGACGGCAAAAACCCGCGCCGGCGATCACCCGCCGGTGATAAACATCGATCACCACATCACCAACACCTACTTTGGCGAAATCAACCTGGTGCAACCCGAGACAGCCGCCACCACCCAGGTACTGGCGCACTTGGCGCGGGCGTGGGGTGTGGATTTGGATCAGGGTTTGGCGCTTTGCCTGTTGACCGGTCTGGTCACAGACACCTTGTGCTTTCGCACCCCCAACGTCACGCCGGCCGTGATGCAGTTGGTCGCCGAGTTGATGGCGACGGGAGTCGACCTTGCCTATGTGACCGGCCGCACCGTCAACCGCCGATCCTTCGACGCAATACGTTATTGGGGACCGCTGCTCGATACCGTTCATCTGGAGCAAGGGGTGATCTGGGTACAAGCCACCGCAGTTGATCGGCGCGCGGTTGCCCGCGAGTTGAGGGGCGACGCCAGCATCGTCACCTTGCTGATCACCGCCTGGGAGGCGGACATGGCTGCCAGCTTTGTAGAGAGTGATGAGGGCCCGGTGGAGGCCAGTTTTCGCGCAAGACCGGGCTTTGACGTCGCCAACATCGCGCTCCAGTTGGGCGGAGGCGGCCATCCGGCCGCCTCTGGTTGTACCATCGATGGCCCACTTGACGAGGTTGTCGAGCGCGTGGTTACAATGATGAAAGCCACACGTCGTCAGCAGGCGTCAGCCCTGGGGCCCGACGACCAGACGCCATGATCTCTGGCATCCTCAACCTGCAAAAGCCACCGGGAATGACCTCCCATGACGTTGTCAACAAGGTGCGGCAGGTGACCGGCATCCGCAAGGTCGGACACGCTGGCGCGTTGGACCCTATGGCAACCGGCGTTCTGCTGATTTGCGTGGGCAAAGCGACCCGCGTGGCCGAGTATCTCATGCGCTCGGACAAAGGCTACGGGGCAACGGTGCGCCTGGGGATCGAGACCGACACCTATGACGCCGACGGCCGTGTGCTCCATGCTGGCACCGTGTCGGTCGAACGCCATGCGGTGGAGGCCGTGTTACGCGGCTTTTGCGGCGTCATTGCCCAGGTGCCACCCATGTACTCCGCCATCAAGCAGGGAGGGCAACCCCTACACCGCCTGGCACGCCGCGGCATCACTGTCGAGCGCGAGCCGCGCCGGGCGGTCATCTCGCATATCGCATTGACCGACTGGGCGCCGCCCAAATTCTCCTTCGAGGTGACATGCTCGGCCGGAACGTATGTGCGCTCGCTGGCGCACGACCTCGGCCAGCAACTGGGGTGTGGTGCGCACCTGACGCGCCTGGAGCGCACCCAGAGTGGAAAGTTCATGTTGGGTGATGCTGCCCCGTTGGACCTTCTGACGCCAGAGACCTGGCGGAACTATTTGCATCCGATGGAAGTGGCGGTGGCTGATATGCCCCGCGTCGATCTGGACCCGCAGGCGGTGATCGATCTGAGCCAGGGCCGATGCACCCCCCGCCTCCCTGCCCACCCACCGGCCGAGTTGGCCCGCGCGCACGACAACCGGGGGGCGTTTTTTGCGCTGATCAAACCCTCCCCCGATCAAACAGAATGGTTGCCACACAAGGTTCTTTCGCCAGACAGCTAATGGAGCAACTCGATTCCCTCTCCCTCGCCCGGCCGGATCGGCCCACCTGCCTTGCCATCGGCGCCTTTGATGGGGTTCACCGCGGACACCGACATGTTCTGCAACAACTGATTGCGACCACCGGATCACAAGGATACCGGTCGGCAGCGCTCACATTCTTCCCATTGCCCCGGCAAGTACTGGGCGCTCCCAAGCCCCATTTCTACCTCACAACGCCCGAGGAACGGGCGCGTTTGCTGGGCCAATTGGGAGTTGACCTGGTGATCACCCACCCCTTTAACGACCAAGTGCGACTCATCCGGGCGGCAGATTTCGTAGACATGCTGCTGGCGCACCTGGACATCCGTGAGATCTGGGTAGGCCCGGACTTTGCGCTCGGTTACCAGCGTGAAGGCGACGTCTCCTTTTTGCGCTGGCAGGGTGAGGCCAAGGGGTTTGTCGTGCGCTCTATCGACTTTTTTGCGGTTGAGGGCCACGTGGTGCAGCAGTTCCCTCACCCGGCTGGCGCTGCAGGAGGGTCGGGTAGAGGATGCGCGGCGTTTTCTGGGGCGCCCCTTCCGCCTGCCAGGCCGAGTGATACCGGGCGACGGACGTGGCCGCCAGATGGGTTTCCCGACAGCGAACTTGGAGGTGTGGGAGCAGCACGCGCTACCGGGCCGCGGCGTGTACGCTGCTTGCGCCTACGTCCAGGGGACCTGCTACCCGGCGGCGGTCAACATCGGGTTCCGCCCGACGGTAACCAGTGGAGAGCGTCTATCGATCGAGGCCCATCTGCTTGACTTTGACGGGGATTTGTACGGGCAAGAGATACAGCTCGATATCCTGGGGCGGATTCGCAATGAGCGACGGTTCGACGGCTTGGCACAACTGGTCGATCAGCTAGCGCGCGATATAGAGGACACCCGCTGCGCCGTCGCCGCCTTTCTAGAGAGGACAGATGGGCCGGGCTACCGGCCCTCCAGCTTGCCCAGTACATACTTGGCAAATGCTTCGGCCGTCCAGGGAAGCGCGGGGCAAAAGAACTCGCGGTAGATGGCGCTCGCATAGGCCCGAACTTCGTCCTGGGCGTGGGGACCCATGCGCAGGTCCATAAAGTGCATCAGGTTGTCAGCGTCAACCTTGGCAACCCATGTGTAGTACAGACTGAATCCAGGTAAAAAGATGCGCGCCAGCTCGCGGGCCACGCCCCGTTGCAGCGCAGCCTCATAGAGCGCGAATGACCTCTCGTAATGTTCGGCCAACGCGGCCGTCAATTCAGCTCCCTCGCTTGCCGGCAACTCGCCCTCGCTCATCTGCTTGTTGGACTGCGCCTGTTGTCGCCAGGCGTCGGGAAAGTAGAAATCATTCTCCTGAAAGGACGTATAACGGCCGCTCTGGGCGTTAAAGTTCCAGGTGCGATGGCGCACCCACTGCCACCAGACGAGCACCGGCGCCCGCACGCGGAACTTGAACTCGACCTGCTCAAAAGGCGAGGTGTGGCGATTGCGCAGCAGATAAAAGAGCAACTTCTTGTCCTGGCCCGCTCCCTTGCTCTCGCCCATGTAGGAGACTCGGGCCGCGTTGACAATCGCCAAGTCATCCCCCATTACATCCTGAAGCTCTACCCATCCCTTGTCCAGCACCGGGACTCGTTTGCCGATCAGCGGCTGGTTCGCGCTCATGCCTCTCTCCTGGGTCTCTGCCTCGATCGCAGTGCGCTCATTCCACCTGAGGCAGCACATGGATGCAGTCGAGCCGAAACATCAACTGAATAGTACTCCCCTCATCATACCGCGCCATCTGGGCGGGATCCGTCTCGATTATCGTCAACAATGTTCCTTCCACCTCGACGTCATAATCGGTGACATCGCCCAGGTAGGATGCTCGGCGGACCACTCCGCTAAAAGTCCCTCCCTGCTCCATGATCCCAATCATCTCAGGCCGCACCACCAGGGTAACCCTTTGACCGGCCGGCTACTGACGACCGCACATCCAGCAACGGAAGCTGCTGCCCCAAAGCTTCCACCACCAACGAGTCCTTGTCATACCCGCGGACCACGGCCGATACGAAATTAGCCCGCCCGATAAAGTCGGCCACGAAGTGGGTGCGCGGGTAGCGGTATACCTCGGTGGGAGCGCCGATCTGTTCGATCGCCCCGTCATTCATTACGACGATCCGATCCGATAAGGTCATCGCCTCGACCTGGTCGTGGGTCACATAGACGCTCGTAATACCCAATTGCTGTTGAATGCGGCGAATTTCGGTGCGCATCTGAAGGCGCAGTTTGGCGTCCAGGTTTGAGAGCGGCTCATCCATGAGCAGCACTTTGGGCTCCATGATCAGCGCCCGCGCCAGAGCCACTCGCTGTTGCTGGCCCCCGGAAAGCTGATTCGGCGCCCGGTTCTCCAGCCCCGTCAGCTCGACCAGCCCCAGAGCACGTGCCACCCGATCCTCGATCTCCTTCTTGGGCCGACGCTGCACGTTGAGCCCATAGGCGACGTTCTCATACACATTCAGATGGGGAAAGATGGCATAACTCTGGAAAACCATCGACATGTCGCGTTTGTGCGGAGGTAGGTCATTGATGAGACTCCCATCGAGCAGAATCCGACCCTCAGTGGGAAACTCGAACCCGGCGATGAGTCTCAACGTCGTCGTCTTGCCACAGCCGGAGGGCCCCAACAGCGTGACCAACTCCCCCTCTTTGATGCCCAGCGACACCCCATTGACGGCCGTGACCTCGCCCACACCCCCGCGACTGGAAAATGTCTTGACAATGTTTTCGAGCTCCAAATACATGGGGACTCCTATTGCGCTCCCAGGCTGAGGTCAACATCACCCCGGCCTGCAAACATCTTGTTGGTCACTAGGTACAACACGCCGATAGCGGCCAAAACCAGCACGATGATCACTGACGAATAGGCGGCCGCAAAACTGATACCTCCCTGCTCCCATTCGCTGAGAATCGAAGCCGTCACGATGCGCCAGCGTGAGCTGACCAGAAAGATGATCGCCGACAAGCTGGTCATGTGTCGCGTAAAGCTAAAGATCAGGCCAGCCAGCAAGGCCGGCGTGATCAGCGGAATGGTCACCTTGCGAAAGGTATATTGCGAGTCTGCACCCAGACTGTTGGATGCCTCTTCGATGGCCGGATCGATTTGTTGCAGCGCTGCAACCCCAGCCCGCACCGAGGCCGGCAGGCTGCGCACAGCGAACGCAGCGATGATGATGTATGGTGTGCCGACGATTGCCAACGGTTCGCCCACAAAGCAGAGCGCCCCGACAAGCCCCAACATGGCCACAGCCAACCCTAATCGCAGCCGGCCGGTGGCACGTTGCACGAGAAACACCGCGACAAAGCCGTACAAAATCGCCAGTAACGGCGGAGGCACCTGGAAGAACACCTTGATATAGTCAGCAAACTGGTACACACCATTGGCAGCCACGTCACTCTGCAGGGTCAGGCTAAAGGCGGCAATGGGTTGTGCCAGGTAGGTGACCAAGTCGCCTGCAAACAGGTACCCTCCAAGTCCAATGACAACCCACCCGGCGCGCTTTTGGCGGCGCACCAGCAGATGAAACAGGCCTAACGCCACCAAGACTCCGCTGATTGCATACAGGATACCCAATTCACCCACTACCTCTTGCAAAAGGCGCAAGCCGGCCGCCAGGGCGGTGGCGGCCCCCAACACGATCAACTGCTCTCGGCGGGTACTGAACAAGGTTCGGACGAGGAACAACGCCAACAGCACATAGAGCGACACCACCAGAATCCACGGTGGCGTGACAAAGGTCAACACAAATCCAATGCCGAGAATGGTGCCTGGAACAGCCGCTCCCAGGTTTGAGCCGAAATCCAGCACCTCTTTGCCGCTAAACATCTTGCGCACGACCAGGTAGGCTATCACCATCCCCAACAAGCTTGCCACAGGCGTAGCCAGGATACTCAACAGTGTCGTATCCAAGATCGCCTCAATGCCCCGGCCGAGCATCTGCTTCCAATGGGCCAACGTAGGCGTAAAATTGATGCCCCATACCTGGCTGAACGAACCAACCAGGATCGAGAAATAAAGCACAATGATGAGCAGCACCACCAAATAGGTGACGATGATGAACGACCAACGGACTAGGGGTTCTCTAACCAGGATATGACCGCCTGTGGGCTTGCCAGTCACCGAGATATAGGACCGTCGGCTCACCCAGTAGCGCTGGACCAAAAAGACAACCAGCGTCGGGATAAGCAGCACCAGTGCCAGCGTCGAAGCCTTTTGATAGTCGTACTCACCCGCCACGGCGAGAAAGATCTGAGCTGACAGCACCGTCACGTTGCCCGAGATGAGCAAAGGGTTGCCCAGGTCCGCCAGCGCTTCCACAAAGAGCAACAGAAACGACCCGGCCAAGCCAGGGATCAGGAGCGGTAGCGTCACCGTGCGAAAGATGTGCCACTTGGTTGCGCCCAAACTGTGGGCTGCTTCCTCCATGGATGGGTCCAGCCGTTCCAGCATGGCGCGGATGATCAAATACGCCACCGAGAAAAAGGTGATGACTTGGACAAATACGATGCCATCCATGCCATAGATGTCGTTCGCCCCCTGTGGGAATGACATTCCCAAAATCCGCCGCGAGATCAGGCCGTTGCGTCCAAAGAGCAAGATGGTGGACATTGCTATGGCAAAGGGCGGAGACACAGTGGGTACCAACGCCAGGATGTGAATCCAACGCTGGGCCGGCGGATTGCAGCGCACCATGGTATACGCAAAGACAAAACCCAACACGGTTCCACCAGTGGCCGTCAGCAATCCCATTATCAGCGTGTTGGTAAAGACCCGGCGCGCAAACGGGCCAAAATAGGGGTCCACAAAGCGGGCAAAATACTCGATGCTAATGGCGCCGCTCTTGTCAGTAAAGCCGCGGATCATGGCGCGAAAAAGCGGGAAAAAAACAAACACGACCAAAAAGCTACCGACCACCAACAGACTCATCAGCAGCACCGGATCCCGAGCGATCAACGCAAACTCGCGATAGCGCCTCACGATGTTGTCACGCCATGATGGGCTCTCGGTAGGGGAAACAGCCATTGGACAACTCCTCATGGAGCCGCCAGCGGCGGCGCCGGCTCTAACACCGGTACCGCGCCGCCAGGCGCCAGGACAGCGCCACGCAGCTCAGTTGCCTATTCACAGGGGGCGGTGAGCAACAGTTCGCTCATCCGCCCCCCTGCATGCAAAACGAAAAACCTATTCCTTCAGGTTGTCGGCCGTCGAGATTTCGTTGGTGAACTTGTCTACAAAGGCCTTCTTGTTCTCACCCGCCCACTGGAAATCGTAAGTGATTAGGTTGACCTCAAGCAGCTCAGGATACGCCAGATCCACGCCCTTGACGGTCGGCGCTTGATATGCCTGGTACTTGGGGCCCAGCGCCTGCGCCTCGGCCGTCAAAGCCCAATCGTACCACTTTTTGGCCGCATCCATGTGCTTGGCTCCCTTGACCAGGGCCATACCACCAATTTCATAGCCGGTCCCTTCCTCTGGGAAGCTGAGCACTAGCGGCAGACCATCCTCAATCTGCTTGACGATGTCGTGGGAAAAGACAATGCCAACGGCCGCCTCGCCCACGCCGACAAACTTGGCCGGGGCCGCGCCACTCTTGGTGAACTGTAGCATTTGGCCAGCGTACTGCTGCAGATAGGTCCACCCCGCATCTTCGCCCAGTATCTGCAAGACTGTAGCCAGGGCAGTGTATGAAGTACCGGAGGTTGAGGGGTGCGCGACCAGAATCTGGCCCTGGAACTCGGGCCGCAGCAGGTCGTCCCAAGAGGTTGGCGCTTCAACGCCAGGATTTGCTGCCAGCCAATCCGAGTTGGTGCAAAAGCCCAGGGAACCTACATAGATGCCTGCCCAAAAGTTGTCTGGGTCCTTGTACTTTTCCAGGTCCAACAGGTTCTTGAAATTGGGGGACTCGTAGGCCACAAACAGGTCTTCGCCCTTGCCAGAGATATAGGTATCGATGGGACCGCCCCACATGATATCAAACTGGGGGTTGTCTCGCTCGGCTTCCAGGCGAGCCAGCGCTTCACCGGTGGACATGCGTACATAGTTCACCGTGATGCCAAACTCGGCCTCGAACTCTTGCTTCATCCCCTGGCACCACTCCTCCTGGGGCACGCACAACAAGCTCAACTCCTTGCTCTCCTGCTCCTGGCAGCCGACCAACATCAGGAGCGCCGCCAAAACAAGGATACCCAGTAACCATTTTATCTTGAACACAACTCCCTCCAAATGAATAGCATAAACGGATCGAAACACGAGTGGAATAGAGTGATCAAATCAGTTCGTCGCATTACCTCCCCTCAGAACCGGGTCACGGTCCACTTTTGCAAGAGCAACTGCACCAGCCAGTCATACGATAGACCAGTCCAACGGGAATATAGCCCCACTGATTTCATTTGTCAAACGGCGCCAACCGGCCCCGAGAGTCTCGCCCCCTTGAGGTTGGCCCCACGCGGTTCTAGCCGTCAGCCACTCTGCCGCCGGCGGGCCATCACGGCCGCGCCCAGCACCCCGGCATCGTCGCCAAGTTGGGCAGCCACAATCCGCACCGGGTCTCCCCCCTGCTTGACAAAGTGCTGTCGGGCAACCTCACGCACCGGCTCGAGAAAACTCTCTCCCAGCGCTTCCACGAGCCCTCCGCCATAGACCAGCATCTCGGGGTCAATCAGGTTGACGATTGCGGCAGCGTGCAGTCCCAGGTACCACTGTGCGCGACTCAGCACTTTGCGGGTCAACGGGCACCTGGCGCGCCAGGCCTTGGCCAGGATGCCGCTGGTCAACTGCTGGCGATCAGCATCGATCAGCCCCATGATCGAGTTCGCACGACCGGCCGCTGCTCCGGCGCGCAGATCACGCTCAATGGCGGTACGGCTGGCGACCGCTTCCAGGCAGCCCTGCCGGCCGCAGCCGCAATAGGGGCCGCCGGCAGCCACTACCATGTGCCCTACCTCCCCGGCCGCATGGCGAAAGCCGCTGCGCAGACGACCATCCAGAATGACCCCCCCACCGACCCCCGTGCCGACGAAAATCCCCACCATGTCGCGCACTCCCCGCCCGGCGCCCATGGCATGCTCTCCCAGAGTGCCTACATTGACGTCGTTGTCAACAAAGACCGGCACACCCAGCGCCTTGCCCAGACGCCGCCCCAACTCGACATCCTGCCAGCCTGGTAGATTGGGCGCGTTAAAGACCACCCCGCTATCGGGGTCCAGCGGTCCGGGCGCGCCCACCCCTACAGCCCCGACCTCAGCCAGCGACAGGCCGGCCGCTCGGCTCGCCCGACGAACAGATGACGCAATACGATCGATTATGGCGTCCGGGCCCTCTTCGGCCTGGGTGCGCCTTTTTGCGCGGCTAAGAATGTGCCCATCGGACCGAACCACAGCCGCCAGGATCTTGGTGCCCCCCATGTCCACCCCGATGATGGGACTGGTAGAGGGCGGCATTTTCAAGCGATTTCCACGATCTTGAGCGCCAGTTCACCGGCGGGTGTCTCTACGGACACAGTATCCCCGACGCGCCGGCCGATCAGCGCGGCGCCCACGGGCGATTCGTACGAGATGCGGCCGGTCTCGGGTGCGGCCTCGGGCGAGCCCACAATGTGATAGGTTTCGGGCTCAAACCCCGGTTCCATGATGGTAACCCGATTGCCCACCTGCACCTCGTCGTTGGGCAGGTCATCCTCGATGATCCTGGCCCGGCGCAGGATGGACTCTAGATCCTTGATCCTGATCTCGTAAAAGGCCTGCTCTTCCTTGGCGACCTCGTAATCGGCGTTCTCGCTGATGTCACCCTGCTGAATGGCAAAGCTCAGTCGCTCCGCGATTTCCAGCCGCTTTACCGTGGTCAGGTGCTCCAATTCCTCCCGGACCTTCTTCAATCCATCCGGGGTTAGATAGTGTACTCGATCATGCATGATATGGTCTCTATTCCTGGTCGCGGCCGCCACGGTTGCCCCGCAGGCGGTTGCCTAGAAGGAGCGCCGCGCCCGCCGCAACAACTCCGCCGGCCGCGATCGCCACGGTGCGCGGCTCTAGACCGGGCATCACTACGTGGCCATCAGCATAGCGTTTGAAAAGCTGGCCCCATTTTGTCTCCAACGCCGCTGCGACCCGCTGGCGGCCGACAAAAGGGTACCAATAGACATTGTGGTAAAAGTTGCTGGCAAAGTAGGACCAGGGGACGAGCGGTGTGCGCAACAACGTACTCTCTAACGGCTTGAGCCGGCCGTGGTATATCATCTTTTGGCCGCGGCTGGCAAACGTATCCGTCTGACAAAAGTCCCAAGCCGGTTCCTGCTCGATGTCATAGCCTGCTATTTCGATCTCGGCCGGATCACCTACCCCCAGCCCGCGTTCATGGGCCAATCGGATAAAGGGCAAGGACATGGGATCGAATCCTTGAAGCTTGGCCGAGATGGCGTCGATTGCGACCTGATCGGCCGAGGCCAGGATGACGTCCTTTTCATGCCAGCGCATGGCGCGCGGCCCGGGTCCATCACCAGCAAAGGTGCCATCCATCACCGCCAGGATCCCGCTGTGGATATCCTGCTGAATCTGCAACAGGTCTACCACTGTCTCGTGGATCACGCCGTGGGTCCAGTGGCGACGGTTGTTCAGCAAGCCGCCAAAGGCGTTCTTCATCGCGCCGGTAATGGTCGTAAAGACGTGGGTCTTGACGGTCGGAAGATGGACAATGTTGCGATCGTAAAAACAGCGCGGGATGTACACCCCTTCGGGGTATATCTTGTCCAGCACCAGAAAAGGCTCTTTGGGCTCGTAGCGCACCCATTCGAACTCGGGTTCGTAGAGATGCCAACTGGGGATGCCGTATTTGTCGGTCACATGGCGCTGTTTGTTGTTGCGCTCACCCACGTAGGCGTTGACCACCACAGTCTCGTTGTGGGCAGCGATGAGCCGCTTGTACCCATCATCCCGCATCTGCCGTATGACCCCTTCTATCTGCCAAGGGACCGTGGAACAGGCCGGGTACCAGGTCTGCCAGGAGATGTTGACCTTGAGAAGCGTCTCCTTGTCCTTGGGCAATACCTCCTGGTAATTGGCCAGGGTGAGCAATTGCCCGTAATCGTCGAGCACTGTCTCAGGGGTGGTTTTCAGGACGGCGACCCGGCCTTTCCCGGGATAGTCTGCCATGATTCACTCCTTACAATACCATCGCCTCGCCTGGACATTCCGGGCGAGGCAACGTAAGAAAAAGTATAGCTGAATTGCAGTCCCTTGTCCAGTCAGATCGCTACACGCAGTCTAGGAGGCGGTGGTCTGGAACCTGTCCGCCCGCGCTGCGGACGCGACATGGACGGGGTATGATTCGATCAGGATGCGGCCGAACAAACCATCCTGGTACACGATGACCTCGTGCTGCTTGAGCAGCTCCAGCGTCGCCAGCAGCGTGACAGCTACTTCGAGCCGACTGGCAGCGGCCGACAGCATCTCTTGGAACACCAAACGGGGTTTTTCCTGTAACTGCAAGCGGATCATGTCCATCTGCCCTTTGGTGGTGATGAGTACCGGAGAAACCACTTGATCCACCGGCGGTGCGGGGGGCGCCACTTGCAGCGCTTCTTGAGCGGCCGCCAACAGGTCCCCTACAGACACCTCTGACAGATCCACTCGCGCTTCCACCTTGGGAGGCGGCGCCAGTCGCATAAATGTGCGCCAGCCTTGCTGCTGCCTGATTCCCAATTGGTCGGCGGCGGCTTTGAAACGCTTGTACAGGCGCAACTGCTCCACCAAACTCTCCCCAGGGTCCAGCTCGCCATCGGAGACAATACCTTGCGGCCGGGGTAACAGCGCCCGCGACTTGAGCAGGATCAGCCGGGCGGCGATCACCAAGAAATCCGCCAGTAGGTCCGGCCGGGTCTCCTCGACCTGGGCCAAGCGGGCCAGGTATTGGTCGGTCACCTGGACCAATGAAATCGCAGTGATCTCGAGCTCCTCGCGTTCAATCAAGCTAAGGAGCAGGTCGAGGGGCCCCTCAAAGACCGGCAGGCTGACGCGGTAGGTGGCTTTCATGGGCCTCGGAGGTACAGGGCGAGCAGCACGACGCTCACCAGTAGAAAAACGACCAGGGTCGCCAGCAGAATAGCGCCCAGTGTTCGCCGCTGCTGCTCCTGTTGACGGGCGGCGCGCGCCTGCACCGCCGCCAACCGCTGGCGTTCCAGTTCGCGAAAGTGGGCCATGCGCGCCTCGGCCTCGGCCGTCTCCCGTTGTTTGATCTGTAGCGCGTCCTGCTGCAGAGCCAGCATTCGCTGGCGGGCGTCCCGCACGCGCGCCTGAGTCATGCGCTCCAGCAGGTCGATCGGTCGGCCGCAACCCGCACACAGCTCTGCGCCCGCCCAACTCTCTCGATCGCAGTGCGGGCACGTGCGCACCAGGCTCCCCCTGCAATGCGCACATGAGCGTCGGCCAGCCGGGTTGACCAACCCACAATCCGGACAGAGCACCCTGCTCAAATCGTGCGCCGCGCCGCAACCGTCGCAATGCACCACGCCAGGTTCGTCAGGAATGGTGATCGGGGCATCGCAGCGTGGGCAAGGACTGGTCTGACGATCGGTCACCTGGTCACCTCTGCCAACGGGCGCGGTTCGAGCACGCAGTAGACAAAGTTGTTCATCTCGATCGTCTCCACGGTCTGGTATCGTTGCCCGATCGCCTGCAAGACCGGCCCCGGGTAAAACTCCGCGCGAAAGATGACCACGCCAAATGCTTGTCGGTCAATCATGGCTAACAGCTCGTCCATTTCCAACTGCCCGTTGTTATAGAGATTGAGCAACTGGGTCGGGTTGGTCACCACGTCGGCGCCGGCATAAAACGAGAACCCGGCCTCCTCGCTGAGCGCCGGTCCGGCGGCCGCAGCGACATAGGCGGCGATACGCTTCCCGGCGGCTGCGTCCGCCCTGGTTGGCGGCTTGCCCAGGAGGGTAGCGCCGACGCTATCCACATAGGGGACGGGGCGCGCCGGACGGGGCGCAGAGCACGACGTCTGCGGCGGCGCCATCGCCTCGGCCGGTCGTCCCACAAAACGAGCCAGCGCCCGCCCGACGGCTGTGTAAGTGGGCATGTGGAAAACCAATTGCGCCTGCACCAGAAAGAGCAGCGGGACGACAATGCTGAGCGCGGCGTATGCACGCGGACGGGATGCCTGCGTCCAATCGAGCAACCGGCCGAGACCCAGACCGGCGAGAATGCACGAGCCGGCGATGGCGGTGGCAAAATAGGACTCGCCCGCGCCCCACTTGCCCGCCATTACGCTGCCAATCACGGACGAGACCAACCAGATTGCATAGATCGACAACCGGCCCCAGTATAGCTCATAGAGCGCAGCGCCGGTCGCCAACAGTGCGAGCACCATGTGGAGCTGGAACCACTGCCGGTAGAGCCCTAATGCCTGGTCCATCAACCACGGATTGGCGTTAGCCACGATGGTATTGAGCCACCATTGCCCATCTGTCGCCAGATTGATCAGCCCAAAGAGCACCACCGCTGCCATGGCGAACGGAATTGCCAACAGCATCGACCGCTTGGGGCCGCGCACGAATAGAAACATGAACACGGCCGCCACCGTGACAATGGCGGTCTGTTTGGTAAAGCCAGCCGCCAACAGCAAACCCAACCCCAGCCAAAGGAGCGGATTGCCCCAGTCCCATCGTTCCTTGAGCAACGCTCTCAGAGGGCCGCCTTGTGCCCTGACCACCTTGGGGTCTGGCTCGCGAAACGGGGACCGCCGGGCAGCGGCGCCGATCACGACAACGGCAAGGGTCTCGAACATGACCATCGTCATGTGCAGCCGGAACAAAGGCCCCACGTGGTAGACATAGTTGGAGGCCAGATAGGCCAGCCCGCTGAGCGCCGCCAGCCAGGGGCGGCGCGCGTGTCGATGCACCGCCCAGCCAATGGCTCCCGCGGTGATCAGCGTGGCCATAAAGGAGACCAATCGGCCGGTCCAGTATTGCGGGCCAAATAGCCAGACCAGCGGCACGATCAGCAAGTGAAACAGGGGCGGGTAGTTGGAAGAGTAAAACGGGTAGCTGCTATTGTCGCGGTACGGCCACTCCCCGCGGCTAAACAGCACCGTGTCCATCAACTCGAATCCTTCACCCTGGTCATAGTCAAACGGGAAGCGAAAGAGCGCCAACGCATAACTGACATACACCAGCAGGTAAACGACAAAAACGAGCAATGCAAGGGCGACGAGCAACGCCGCCAGAACCTGGATGCTACGCGCGACGCTCTGGTTCATGCAGGGCGATCCCCCAGAGGGATCAAGCTGAGACCCAACAGTGCGACCAGGACACCGCCCACCAACGCCATTCGTTGGGCCGGGCCCAGCCCAGCGAACTCGCCGGCGCCGACCCAGTCCACCGCCAGGATGCCGATGACCGCCGCGCCCCCCAGGGCCAGCAGGCCCAAACCAATGTGCCGCTTGGTCACCATGATCCTCTTTCCATCCGCAAACCCATCGATGCCGTATTATAACCCATACCCCAGCCCATGGAAAAGCTGCAACCCCAGGGGGTGAGCTGCGTAGTATGAGATACAGAGGATACAATGGACAGATACGTTGGTCAACATACGCCCGATGTCAGCCTGGTCAGCTCCCAGCGAAACGGTTCCTGGCCGACGGCGGTCGTTGGGTGGACCAAGAATGGAGGTTCTACGATGGATGCGTCGATCACTGCCGAAGAGCGGAATTGGGCGGCTATCGCCCACGCCAGCACCTTGCTGTCAGTCCTGGTAGGAATTGCGACCGGTGGCTTGGGGGTCATTTTCCTGGCGCTCATCCCGCTTGGCATCTATGTTGCCTTTCGTGACAGGTCACGGTATGTCGCTTTTCACGCTTTGCAAGCGGCCGCGTTCCAGTTGATCGGGCTTATCGTCTATGCCATCGCGCTGGTCGTGCTCATTCTCCTGACAGTGGTTGCCTGGTTGGTCGCGGGGTTGCTCACGGTATTGCTGGTGGGCATCCTATTGATGCCGGTCGCCTTGGTCATCACCCTCGTCATGGTATTCTTTGCACTCTCCTTTCCCCTGGCGATGGCGGGATATGGGGTCTATGCGGCGGTGGAGGTGGGCCGCGGCCAAGACACCAAGTACCCCTACATCGGGGAGTGGTTGGAAGAGATCGAACCCTCTTGGTCCCGCGTGCAGTAGCTGGACCCCGCTCGGGTCCTCACGCCGGCCCATCGCCGGCCGCAGGTCACTCACATTCAGCGCTCTGACGCCCAGCTACCTGGGTCATGAGCGTGGAACCAAGTCCCGTGTGGACCTGGTTCTTTTTTCGCAGAACGCGCGTTGACAACTCGTTCTCTTTGGACTAAAATTGCCGTGCTCAACGGAAAAAGAATACGATACCTATCGAGTTGAGAGGGGGAGCGGCGGATCAGGACGCTCCCTCTTTGCATGTTTTTTATCGGGAGCAGGAGACCAACGGGAGACGCTGGCAAGATGAAAGAGTACAAAACCGATCAAATCCGTAATATCGCCCTGATCGGGCATGGCGGATCTGGCAAAACGTTGCTAACCGAGGCGATGCTGTATGACACCGGGGTCACCACCAGGATGGGCAAGGTGGAAGACGGCTCCACAGTCTCCGACTTTGACGAGGAAGAAACTCGCCGTGGTCTCTCACTCAGCAGCTCCTTGATTCCAGTGGAGTGGCAGGGCCACAAGATCAACGTGCTCGACACACCGGGGTTCCTGGACTTTGTGGGCGAGGTCAAGAACTCGCTTCGTGTCGTCGAAGGTGCGTTGGTGGTGATAGACGCGGTCTCGGGAGTCGAAGTTGGGACGGAACTGGTGTGGGGCTATGCGGATGAGCGCAGCCTGCCGCGCATGGCAATCGTGACCAAGATGGATCGCGACAACGCCAACTACCAGACGGCGTTAAGCGTCCTGTCCGACGCCTTTGACGCGGAATTCGTCCCGCTGTTCTTGCCCATCGGGAAAGAGCAATCCTTGAGCGGGGTATTGGACCTCATCACGATGAAGGCGCGGATGGGCGCCAAGGGCGAGTTGGGCGATGCCCCGGCCGACGTGTTGGAAGCCGCGGCCGAATGGCGAGAAAAACTGGTCGAGACCGCCGCCGAGGGCGACGACAGCCTGATCATGAAGTATTTCGAGGAAGAGGAACTGACCGGCCAAGAGATCAAGTTCGGTCTTCGAGCGGCCATCAAGGCGGGCAACGTGGTCCCCGTCTGTTTTGTCTCCGCGTCGGCCAACGTGGGCGTCATTCCGATGCTAGAGACGGTGATCGATCTGCTGCCTTCGCCGGCCGCGGTCAGGCCAGACACGGCCGAAGGTATAACCGGCCCTGCAGAGGTGGTCGCCGACAGCAGCGCCCCGCTGGCAGCGCTCGTGTTCAAGACCTACACCGACCAATACGGGAAACGCTCCTTCTTGCGCGTCTTTTCCGGCACGGTCGAATCGGACAACCGCGCCCATAACATCAACAAGGACGCCGAGGAACGGCTGGGCCAGGTGTACACCACGCGAGGCAAGGAAGCATTGCCCGTCCCCCGGCTTTATGCCGGGGACATTGGCTCGGTGGTCAAGCTGGGCAAGACGGAAACGGCCGACACCCTGTGCGACAAGGGGCACCCGCTGACCATGGCGTTGGCGACCTACCCCACGGCGGTTTACGAGGCGTCGGTACATCCGCACACCCAGGCGGATCAGGCCAAGATGGCGGTAGCGCTCAATCGGCTCGCCGACGAGGATCCCACCCTGACCTGGCGCATGGACGGCATCACCAAAGAGACTATTCTTTCGGGCATGGGAGAGGTTCACCTGGACGTGGCGATCAAGCGGGCAGAGGGGCGTTTTGGCACTGTTCTCGACACGGCGGTACCCAAAGTCCCCTACCAGGAGACAATCACCAGGAGCCATTCCACCCAATATCGCCACAAGAAACAGACTGGCGGCGCGGGCCAGTTCGCCGAGGTACACCTGCGCGTAGAGCCACGCGAGCGCGGTGAGGGCTTTGAATACGCTAACGAGATCTATGGCGGCCGCATTTCGGGCTCTTTTATCCCCTCTATCGAAAAAGGCATCAAGCAGGTGATGAACCAGGGCGTAGTGGCTGGCTATCCGGTGGTAGATGTGCGGGCGGCCGTCTTTGATGGCAAAGAGCACCCGGTCGATTCAAAGGACATCGCCTTTCAGATAGCTGGACGTGAAGTGTTCAAGCTGGCCGTTCTGGGCGCCGGCCCAGTGTTGTTGGAGCCGATCTACAATGTCACGGTGGTAATACCAGCGGAAAACATGGGCGACACGATTGGCGACCTGAACACGCGCCGCGCCCGGGTTCAGGGAATGGAGCAGGAAGGGACCAAGGGGGTTATCCACGCCCAGGTGCCCCTTTCTGAGATACAACGCTATGCTAACGACCTGCGCTCATTCACCGGTGGGCGGGGGTATTATACCCTCGAATTCTCCCACAATGAGCAGGTTCCCACGCATATCCAGCAAGAAATCATCGAAAAGATCAGGCGCGAAAGAGAAGAGGCATAATAAAACCCGCGCCGTTGTCGCGGGTTCTCACCAAAAAGGCCTCACCCGATTGGGTGAGGCCTCTTTTTATTGTCGCTTCATCAGGTTCAACGCCACCTCGAGCAGACGCAACAGTAGCTTTTGCAGGATCGAGGGGCGTTCCATCACTGCCAATCCCTGGTGGTAGGTCGCCATCGCCTCCCCCCACCTCTTTTGTTTCATTTGGACGCTACTGAGCGCCAACAGCGTCTCCCCTTGCCGGTCCCCATCGCCCAAAGTTGCAAAGATCTCGATGGCCTGGCGGTAACAGAGCACAGCCTCATCCCGCTCTTTTTCCTTGGCATGCAGGCTGGCAAGGTTCCCCAATGTCTGGGCCACCCGGCTCTGGTCGCCCAACTCTTCAAAAACCGCCTGTGCCTCTTGCAGCGCGGCGACGGCTTTTGCCTTGTTGCGTTCCACCCGATGAATGACCCCAATATTGTTGAGCATCTCGGCCGCGCTGAGCTTGTCACCCTCTGCCAGGAAAGCGTCGCGTGCTTGGGCAAAAGCCTCCAACGCCTCCGGGTACATCCCATCCCTAAAAAGCTGCAACCCTTTTTCCTTGATCTTGGGCGCGTTTTCTGTTTCGGACATGACGGCTCCTAATAGGTGATCTCGAGCAAAGCCTCAGCAAGCCCGCGTAACTGAACGGCCGAGGTCTGGCTCAAGCGATAGGCGGTGCGCAGGTAGTTGACGTTGAGCGGGTCCAGCACGAACCCGCGCAACTCGTCTGGAAGCTGATCGTAGGACTCGGCGGCCGGTTTCTCTTCCACAGGGCGATTCAGGGGATTAAAGTCCTGATCGACAAAGGTCTCGAGGGGTTCCTGCAGGAATTCGGACAGCGCCTCCAACTCGGCCAGCGGCATCGGCTCCTGTCCCTGCTCGTACGCCTTGATCCGGCTCTCGGGTACCCCCACTTGGACCGCGCACTCGGCGACCGTGCGGCCGGTCGTCTGCCGCGCCTGCTGGAGCAACACCCCTACTACCCGGTGGCGCAGTGCCACGAGTTCGTCGAAAGGCAAGGCGGGTGGCGCTTGACGGTCAATTAGCTGATCGCCCAGAAGGTACTCCAGGGGTACCCCGACCAGGTAGGCAAAGGCCTCCAGCTCGGGCAAAGAAATCGAGCGTTCGCCGTGCTCAATGCCAATCAAGTCAGATACGGAGACGCCCAGGAAATCAGCGCAGGTCTGCTCGCTCTTGCCGGCTGCCAGTCGCGCATCTCGGATCAACACCCCGAGAATCTTGTTGCGCAGCAAAAGCTTATCTTGTATCCCCATCGTGCCCTCCTTGAGTCGAACAACTGCCAGTCATCATACCAAAGAACATAACAAGAGGCAACCAGACCGGGGTACCTGCGAACTCGCCGAGCGAGGCGTTTCGATGGGAAGAGCGATCGGATGCAGGCGAGAGGCCGCACACGCCGGTTCCAGATGGGTTAGCATCCCGAACCCAAGTTGTGTCCGGCGCCTGGCTAGCAGGCGCCGGACACAACTGACGAACTAGCGCGCCAGGTCGAGCTTGATGTGCAGTTCCTTGAGCTGGCGGGGTTCCACCTCTGAAGGGGCGCTCGCCATCAGATCCGTCGCACTCTGGCTCTTGGGGAAGGCAATCACCTCCCGGATGTTGGGCTCGCCCGCGAGCAGCATGACCAGCCGGTCTATTCCAGGAGCAATTCCTCCATGAGGAGGTGTGCCGAACTCGAACGCCTCCAGCAGGTGGCCGAATTGCTCCTGTGCCTGTTCCATGCTCAACCCGATCAGCTTCATCACTTTTTCCTGCAACTCACGCCGATGAATCCGGATACTGCCGCCGCCGACCTCATAGCCGTTGCAGATTAGGTCGTATTGGTTGCTCTTGACCGCGCCGGGATCGCTTTCCAGCAACGGGATATCCTGCTCCTGCGGCGCGGTAAAGAGATGGTGGCTGGGGTCCCAGCGCTTTTCGTCTTTGTTCCACAGAACGAGTGGGAAATCGATGACCCAGGCAAAGGCGAGTTCGCCCTTGGGGATCAGGTCCAACCGCCGCGCCATCTCTTGCCGCAGAGCGTCCAGCGCCTCGTTGGCAACCGCCACCGAATCCGCCACCATCAACAACAGGTCGCCCGGTTCCAAGCGGGCGGCCGACAGCAGTTCCTGCAACAGCGGTTCTGTAAAGAACTTGCCGACCGGGGAGCGCACCGAACCGTCCGCGTTCAGCGCCATCCAGGCCAACCCGCCAGCGCCGTGTTCGCGAGCGATCTCCTCTAGCTCGGTCACCTGTCTGCGCGAATAGTCGCCGCAACCGGGCGCCCGGATTCCCTTGACCACGCCGCCATCAGCGACCGCGGAGCTAAAGACGCGAAATTCGCTGCGGCCGGCCACCTCGGAGAGATTGGCCAACTCTAAACCGTAACGCAGGTCCGGCCGGTCGGTCCCAAAGCGTTCCAACGCCTCTTGGTACTGTAGGCGTGGAAAGGGGGCCGCCCTGATCCGCTTGTCACTAGCAGCGCTAACCATGCCGATCATCAGCGCTTCGGTTAACTGCAAGATGTCCTCGCGCTCGACGAAACTCATCTCCAGGTCGAGCTGGGTAAACTCGGGCTGGCGGTCGGCGCGCTGGTCCTCGTCACGAAAGCAACGGGCAATCTGGAAATAGCGTTCGAAACCTGCCACCATCAGCAGTTGCTTGAGTTGCTGCGGGCTTTGCGGCAGCGCGTAGAACTTGCCCGGGTGAACCCGGCTGGGCACTAGATAGTCCCGTGCGCCCTCTGGGGTGCTCTTGAACAGGATGGGCGTCTCGATCTCGATGAATCCACGCTGGTCGAGGAAATCACGAATGAACTTGACCGCCCTGTGGCGGATCATCACGTTGCGCTGCATCCGGGCTCGGCGCAGGTCCAGGTAGCGGTACTTGAGCCGCAACCCCTCGGCCTCGTCCTCCTCGCGGCTGATGAGAATGGGCGGGGTTTTTGCTGGGTTGAGCACCTGGAGATCCCTGGCAAACACCTCGATCTCACCAGTCGGCAGGTCCGGGTTTTTCATACCCTGCGGCCGGAGCTGGACTGTACCCGTTACCTGGACCACAAACTCGGGCCGCACGGTGGCGGCGGCCTCAAAAGCGGCCGGCGAAACCTGGGGGTTGGCTACTACCTGGGTGATGCCGTCGCGGTCGCGCAGGTCGATGAATACCAGCCCTCCCAGATCCCGGCGGCGGTTGACCCAACCAGCCAAAGTCACCGATTGGCCATCATGTTCCTTCTGCAGCTCGCCGCAGTTGTGGGTCTTGAGCATCTTGATCTCCTTGTTCTCTCTGGGAGTGGGCCGTTGCTCGTTATAAAGCGAAACCGCCCACTCGGGTTGATGTGGGCGGCTTGATGCCAGAGTCTGGAGGCCGGTTAGACCGGCCGCTGGCCGCAACAGCGCCCACGCCGATGGTCGTCATTATTGTTCGCATTGGCGTTCACGTTGTCGGGGCCGTTGGTGACCAGGGGAAGACCCTCCGGCTGGTGCAAAGCCAGGCGTCTTGTCGCGGCGATCGTTAGCTTGGTGTACATCGCGCCAATCCCTTTATGGTCTCCACTGGGCGAAATTATACCAATCGTGCAACCGGCCGTCAATTATCTGAGCCCTGAGTAGTGTATCCTTCCCGAGATACACTATCGAGCCCTGATCAAACACCGGCATGGGGGCCGGACACAACGTCCCCGACCGATTCCCGGAAGTCCTGGTCGCCAACCTAGCGCAGCACGATGGGCAAAAAGAGCGTGTGCGGAGGCCGCGGGACCAGGCCCGGGACCAGCGTGACAAGGTCCGCGCGATCTCTTGCGTTCGGGTCGCCGGCCGAGGTAGCAATCACCGCGGCCTGGTCCAGATCGCCGGCCTCAACGGCATTCGACGGCACCGTCACAACCACCCGCAGCCAGGCGCCGGCGCTGGGCGCCAGTTCAGGGACAGCGGTCGGCGCCTGCACGGGCCACCTGTTGTTCACGACGCTCAACGTGTAGCTATCGGTCACGCTGCCCGTGTTGGTGATCCTCAGCGTGTAGGTCACCGTCTGTCCAGGCGTCGCCAGCCACCGATCGCCGGCCGGCGCTAGTGATACACCATGGGTCCCGGGCGGCGGTGGCGTGGCAGAGGTCACCAGGAGAGCATATCCTTCCACGCCGCTGTCCACGGTCGAGGTGGCCCGGACCAAGGTCGCATCCTGGTCCGGCGCGGCAGCGGCAGCCGGCACGCGCACCCGCACCCCGATCCGTTGCGTCGCGTCGGGTCCGAGTTGGTGGGTTTGGGTGATCGGAGAGGTAAAGCTGTCATTCCACAGGCTGGTCTCCCAATCGGCCGCCAGCGCATCCAACGCAAAGGCGTCATCGACGTTTCCCGCATTGCGCACCACCAGGTAATAACTCACGACCCAGTTGGGCTGTCCGCCACGTTCCTGATAGGGCTGCTCCCAGGCGACAGCGACGTTGCTCAACGCCTCGGTGCTGATGGTTACGCTGTCCTCTGTGCCAAGGTAGCGTTGCGACTGGGCGCTCAGGACAGCGCTATCCTCATCCCCGGCCGGCGTCGATGGCGGAATGGTCACCTGCACGGTCACTCGTTGGGCGTCGCCCGGCGGCAGTTCGGCCGTCTGCGTGATCGCTGAGCCAAACTGCGTGGGCCACTCGGATCCGCTGAGCGAGAGCGAGTAGACGTCGGTGATGTTGCCGGTGTTGGTGACCCAGAGTGAATAGGCCAGGGTCTGCCCAGAAAACGCGCCGCCGGCCGCATTGGGGCCGGCCTGAACCGCCGGGACGGCATTGTCCGTGGTCACCTGGCTCGAAGCAGCAATCAGCGTGTTCGTCTGCGAGCGCGCCCGCAGCGTTGCCCGGTCCAATACATAGCTGGCGTCTGGCGGAAGCTCGACCTGCACCCCAATCTGCGCCCAGGCGCAGGGCTCCAAAGGTCCGATTGCGCCGATGGGCGCGCTGAACGTCGGATCCCACAACGTCGTCGGCCAGTTAGCCCCTCCCACCTCCAGGGTGTAGCTGTCGGTGATGTTGCTCGTGCTAGAGACGGTCAGGGTGTAGGTGACCACACCGCCTGGCGCGCCGGTCCCCCAGACGGCCGGTGGGCTCATCCAGACCTCGATCACCTCGGGCGGCTCGCCCAGCCCAAAGCGCAGCGCCAAACCGTCGTGGAGCGTGTTCTCGGGCGGCTGCTGGTCGTTGACGTACAGGATGCCCTCGGCGCCGGTCTGGTTCTCTATGCCCACCACAGCCCAGTTCGAATAGGTTACGGTGTGGTATTGGACCGTGATCTCATAGCTGTCCAGGTCCAGGATCGCCTCAAAGGTGTCTGGCCCACTCCCCATCAGGTTCTCGTACCTATGGTACTCGACCACGAACCAGTTGCGGCCGCCGCTGGTATCGTGGTAGGTATAGACGGCCGAATCCGGATGCTGATCAGAGGGATGCCAGAACGACGTCCCCCAGGCCATATAGATCGCCCCGTTGGGATCGGTCATCGTCGGGTTGGGTATCGGGGGCGTGCCAGAGGGGTAACTGTCGTCATAGATGTTGTCATCGCCAAAGAGGATCGTGCCGTGGTCGTTGACCCACATGTGGTCATAGGACCGGTTGTAAAAGACGAACGGCTGCGGCAGTGGAACGGCAACGTATTCCGGCTCAGGCGTGCTGCCACTGTCGTCCAGGTCCCATCGTTCGCCCATAGTAGCGTCCACCCACTCAAAGTGAACCCCGCTGTCACACTGGTCCGAGTCCAATCCATAGTAGACCATGCGCGATTTCGCCAGCAACTGGGCCTCATCGGCATACGGTGTTCCGCTGCGCGAGACGGCGCGGACGCGCAGCGTTGCCTCGGCGCCTGGGCTGGCGCCGGCCGGCACCTGGACGAGGACGGCGAAATCGGCCGTCCCGCGCGACGATATCGGCCCCAGTTGGCTGATCGGACCGCCAGAGACCGGGTCCACGATCGTTGCGGACCAGGGGGCCTCAACCAGCGCGAGGTCAAAAGTGTCGCTAATGGGACTCAGGTTGCGCACCCGCAGCGTAAAGGTGATCGTGTCACCCGGCAGCGCCATCCCCTCTTGCATCGCCGGAGACAGGGTCAACCCTTCCGCCAGCCCCGCCACGCCGAACCATTCCATGGCGGCGTACACTACATCGGCCGCATCGGGGGCCGGCATGGCCTCCAACGGCGTAGCGAAAAAGACCGTTTTGAAGCTCAGCGTCGGGCTGACCAACGTATAGGCGGTCAGGTTTACCTCGCCCGGCGAGTCGGTGGCGGTAATAGCCAAACTCGCGGTCAGCGCGCCGGCAATGTCGTCGCTAAAGTCCGCCAGGCCGGGCGGATAAGCCATGACGATCGGCCCCAATCCGTCTCCTACCGGGTTTCCCGCGACCCCATAGGTCACCTGCGCTTTTTGGTCCTCCACCCAATCAGCCACCCCCAGGTAATGCTCGGTGAAATGACAGGGTCCGGTGCCGCCCCAGGTGGGGCTATCGCAGTCAGCGTCGTCGCCATAGTAAAAGGTGTGCTCCTGCGAAATGTAAAAGAATCGGCCGCCAATGTCCAGATAGTCCATCACCTGCTGCGCCTGGTCGGCGTCGCTGATGTCCTTGATGCGGCCAAACTCGCCGCCGAACCACAGCACGGCCGCATACTGGCGGATTGTGTCAAAATCGGGCGCGCCAAACTCTTCTATGTCCCAATAGTCGTAATTGTAGCCGTTCGAATCGAGCGCCGAGAAATAATACCCTTGGACGTGAGGGGAATAGTTGCGCAGGTCCCCCTCGTCGTCGTCCACCAACAGGATGGGAGGCAGCGGGTCGAGAAAAAAGTCGATCACCGTATCGGTGGTGATATCGGTCACTATCAAGCCCGTAGCAAAGCTGAATGCGGCCGCCTCGATCACTGCCGGCCCCTCGGCGACGACCAAACTGTAATGACCCGAGGCGTCAACCGGCGCTGGCGGCAACGGCGTATCGAGCACCCACACCACGGCGTGGGTAATGGGGACGGTGGTGGAAACCGCATCATAAACGTGTCCCGAGAGTGTATAATGCGGCCGGGCGACCATGTCGAGATCTTGCACTGTCACCAGCCCAGTTACGACAGAGACGTTGGTTAGCGTGACCGGGTGATAGCCGTAAAAGGCGGCCGTCAGGGAATAGGGACCGCTGATAAGGTAGGTCATGGTATAAACGCCACTAGAGTCGGTGGTCGCGGACAGGTCCAGTCCTTGTCCCTGGGCGCGCACGGGCACTCCGGCTAGCGGTTCCAGGGTGGCGGCGTCGCGCACGCTCCCTGTCAGATCGCCCGAGCTGACCAGGCGTTGAACGGATCGCAGCGCGTCGATGCGGCCATAGCCATACACCATGTCCGGCCCTGCGTCGCCCAGGTCAACCGCCGTGCTGCGCATGATCTCTTCCAACGCCTCCAAGTCCAGGTTCGGCGCCGCGCTGAGCAAGAGCGCCGCCAGGCCCACGCTGTGCGGGCACGCCATGCTGGTGCCGTTGACGGCCGCATAGCTATTGGTCGGCACACTCGAACGAACGGCGACGCCGGGGGCGACCACGTCGGGCTTGATCTCATCCGTCAGCGGCGACGGCCCGCGCCCGGAAAAGTCGGCGATCAGGTCGTTGGCGTCAGTGGCGCCGGTGGCAAAGGACTCGGCGAAACTACCAGGCGAGCCAACGCTGCCCACGCCCGGCCCGTTGTTGCCGGCGCTGAACGCGGGCCAGATGCCGGCCGCCCGCAGCGCCTGCACGTCAGGTAGGAACTCGATCCTCGCCCCGCTGGCGCTGCCCCACGAGTTGTTCACCACCGCCGGCGCCTTGGCCGGGTCACAACTCGGATCGCCCGGTGGGACGCCGGCCGGGCAGGGGGCCAGCAGCCACTCAAAGGCAGCGTGGATGTCCTCGGTGGCGCCAGTGCCGGCCGCGCTGAACGCCTTGGCCGCAATCCAGCTTGCCCCGGGTGCGACCCCGACGTCGTCCACGAACGGACCAGGCCCGTCACCACCCAGAATGGTACCCATGGTGTGGGTACCGTGCCCGTTGTCGTCCAGCGGCACGAGCGGACTGACGCCGGTAGCGTCGTACCAATGATAGTCGTGGTCGAAAGCGCTTCCAGCATTGCCGGCGTACTGCTCGACCAACGCCGGGTGGTTGTACTGCACCCCCGAGTCCATGTTGGCGACCAGTACCCCAGCGCCGGTGACGCCCAACGCCGTCCAGACCTCGTCCGCGTTGATCTGGCTGATATTCCACTCGGGAGCGCGCGATGCCGCGACAACCGGCCCGCTGGCAAGAGCTCGCTGGGCATCCAGGTGATATGTATGACTGGCGGTAAGAGCCTCGACATCGCGGCGCGCTGCGATCTCCCAGATGACCGCCGGGCGGGCGGTGACGGCTACTCCGTTAAAGATAAAGAACGGCTGCCACGTTCGAACCGTTCCCGCCCGTTGGGCGTCAGCCAGGTAGGCGCGGATCCCCCGCTGGCGGTCGGCGGCAAAAGCGCGCAAGGTCCCATAGACATGGGCGCCGCGCTCGGCCCGGTTCACAAACGCCGCCGCGCCGCTCAAGTCGGCCTCGCCGCCCAGGTGGACGATGGCGGTGATCAACCCATCAGGCTGGTTGCGCAACTGGCGCAGTAGCGCTTCCTCCATCTTGCTGGCGGCTTTTTCGCGCCCGTTCTCGTCCTCCACCACGAGAAAAGCTGATCCCAAAGCGTCAGACTCGCGATCCACCGGCCCGGCCGTCGCCGGGGTAGGCAATGGCGCCATGGTCAACACCATGCTGGCAAGCAAGAAAACGCTCAGCAACAACCTCATCGCTTTTTCCTCACGGTCCTCATCAACTGCTGCCGTCTGGTGGACCAGCAGGCTGTGGTACTCTGCGCCCCAATTGCGACTCTAACCGGCCGGCCACGGTATCAATCCCGCGCGATGATCGGCAAGTAGATGAAATGGTCCTCGATGGTCACTGGCTCCACCGTCACCGTCCCGGTGACCACGTCGCCGCCGCACCGATTCGCGGCCATCAAGGTCACGGTGTAGGTCCCCGGATTGGCATAGTCGTAGACCGGGTGCTGCACCGCCGAGGTGCCCAACCCGTCGCCAAAATCCCAATACCACTGGGTTGGGCCACCCTGACTAGTGTCGGTGAAAAGCACCGGCGTGCCCAGTTCCACCGGCGTGGTCGCGGTAAAGCTGGCGTTGGGATCCAGGTTGGCAAGCTGCGGCGCCACTGCGACGACGTTGGGGTTGCTGGCAGGCGCCACATTGATCGTGTCCACCACCGTCAGGGTGTGCACATCGATCACATAGATCGCATCGTCGCCCGTGATGCTTCCCGAGGGTACGTACGCATAGTTGCCATCCTGGCTGACATCCACGTCACGCGGATCGGCATCCGCGGCCGGCAAGGATAGCGTCGCGGTCACGATGCCAAGGGCAGTGTCGATCACCGAGACGTTGTGGCTGTCCTCGTTGGCGACAAAGAGCAGTTGCCCATCCGGGGTGATGCCAATCCCCCACGGGTCGTCGCCGACGGGGATGCTGTGGGTCACTGTCAGGGCAGACAGATCGAATACGTGGACCCGGTCCTGCCCGCGGTCGGTCACATAGACGGTGGCGGCCGAGGGATCGATGGTCAGGTCCCAGAGACTGGTCCCGAACTGGAGGTCGGCCGTCACCGTGCGCGATATCGGGTCGATGACAAAGAATCGATCGGTGTACCAATAGGCCATATAGATCTCGCCACTACAGGGATTGAGGGTCATCTTGCCCGGACCCTGGTAATAGGATGGGATCGGTATGGTGTCTATCACCGTATAGGAGACCGTGTCGATGACGGCGACAGCATCCAAGCCGGCTGGGTTGTCGCGGTTGCTGACATAGGCCTCGTTGGCGTACTTGGCAAACAGCACATCAACCGGGTATTCGCCGGTGCCAAAGGTAGAGACGCGTTCGGTGATCGTATTGCTGATCGTATCCAAGACCACGACGCCATCCCCAGAGGCGCCAACGAGCCAGACCTCGCTCCCGTCCGGCCGCATGGTGGCGTCATAGGGATAATCTGCCTCCGGTAGCAGGCTGAGGGTGGTCAACAGCATGTTGGTTGACAAGTCAAACACCGCCAGGGTATCGTTGGTCGAGGCTCCCGTGTAGCCGTATTTGCCCGAGGCCAGCGTGGTGCGCAGTCGGGCGGCGGTCTCCAACCCCTCTGCGCTCGTCATCCTCACGAGGGTCTCAACCGTCCGGCCGTCAACGCCGCCCGGCGCCTGCACCGCCACCACCAGGCCAAGCGACTCACCGGCGCGTATCTCGGCCTGCCGGGGCGTTACCGTCGCGGGCCATGGGGACTCGACCCCAAAGTAAAAGAGCCCGTCAGCGCCGCTCTGGTTGACGGCCGTTAGCGTGAAACGCGCCGACTCACCCGCCCTGGCATGGCTGGCCTGGAGACCAGGGCTGAGGTAGATGCCGGCCGGGGGCTGGAAACAGATCGCCAAGTTTTCGTGTAACCGGTTCGAACTGGGAAAGCCGTTAAAGATGTATCCAAGCCCGGCCGTTGGTCCCTGGATACCAACCGTCGCGCCGCTGCCGTCGTCTCTTACCGACTCGTATTGGTACACAACCCGGCCGTCCTCGTGCAATAGCGCCTGAAAACGCCCCACCGGCCGAGCGGTCTCAAAAGTGACCACCAGAACGCGCTCGGGGGCAGTCCCTGTCCAGTCGGCGCGGACCGCTGACACAACCAGGTCGTCCCAAAAGGGGGCCAGCCGGGCTGACGGGCCGTCCACGCCGATCGGTCGGTTCACCCAGTCGGACGGTCCGCTTTCCAACAGCAGTGCACCGTTGCTGTCCACCGTCAGCGAGCGGTAATCGCGGCCGTAATAGGGGAATTCAAAACCTATCTCGATCGCGGCAACGCTGTCGTCGGCATCAGAGAACGCCAGATCAACAGCCGCAGCGCCTGGTTGGCGCCACGCATAGAGGCAACCGCCGCCGTCCGAGTCCGTGTACGTGTACCCGAGCCGGTCCGGCCCGCCGCTGGCGAGCAGGTAGTCGGGTGGGACATAGAGCTCGTCGCTGGGGTCGTCCTTGGCGCCAGCCAGAACACCCCCCACTACCAGGATCAACAGCAGCAATGCCGCCAGCGCCAACGTCCAGATCAATCGAAAGTAATCGCGCGCCATCCAACACCTCCCACTCTGCGTGTGCCGGCCGATGGAACCGAGTGTACTGTAATGCACTCTCTCGGGCAAGGCGGGCGAGCCTTGGGCGTCCGGGCGTCGCATCCCTACCGGATATCTGGGATAATGGCAAGAGAAGCAATGGCAAGTGTCCTTTCCCAGCATACACGGAGAAACTCCCATGCAAATCGCCATCATGATCGAAGGCCAAAACGGTCTCAACTGGCCCCGCTGGCAAAAACTAGCCACAGCGGTGGAAGCCTTGAACTTTGCCGGACTGTACCGCTCGGACCACTTTACCAACAGTGGACCGCCGGACACTGACTCGCTGGAACTCTGGGTCTCCTTGACCTGGCTGGCGAGTCACACGAAACGGATCAAGTTCGGTTCGTTGGTTTCTCCGGTCTCATTCCGTCACCCCGTCTTTACCGCCCGCATGGCAAGGGACATCGACGACCTGTCGCGCGGCCGGCTGACCCTTGGCGTTGGCGCTGGCTGGCAGGAGCGCGAGCACACCAACTTTGGCTTTGACCTGCTGGATATCCGAGGGCGCTTTGCTCGACTCCAGGAGGGACTGGAGGTCATCACCCGCCTGCTGCGCAGCGATCAGCCGGTCAACTGGAAGGGGGATCTCTACCAACTGCGGGATGCAATTCTGCTGCCGCGCCCGGCCCGGACGGGCGGCCCGCCGCTTCTCATCGGCGGCAACGGACGTCGGCGGACCCTGCCGCTGGTCGCTCGCTATGCCGACGAGTGGAATGGCATGTTTCTCACGCCGGACAGCTTTTCTGAGCTGAGCGAGCGCCTGGACCAATTGCTGGCGCAGGAGGGTCGTCAGCCGGCCGACGTGCGCCGCTCGCTGATGACCGGCCTGATCTTTGGAAGGGACGACGCCGAGCTAGGGAACAAACTGCGAGACAGGAACGCCGATGACCTTCGCAAGCGCGGCCTCGTGGTGGGCACACCGGCGGCGGTTGCCGACCAGGTAGGCGCCCTCGCCGAGGCAGGCGTTCAGCGCGTCATGCTGCAGTGGCTGGACCTGGACGACCTGGACGGTCTGGAGGCGCTGGCCCACGCACTCGTGGCCTAGAGCCCTCCGCCGCTAGCCAACGCCAACGCCAACGCCGAAGGAGTCACGGCCAATCCACCCAACGAGGTAACCCGCAGTTCGCGCGGCATAGCCCGCCCTACCTCATACACCGCATCCAGCGTCTCGTCCAGAGGAATGGGGTTCTCGTACCCGCCAAGCACCAGGTCGGCGCAGACAAAGGCGGCCGAGGCGGCGACCGCGTTGCGAGTGTGGCACGGGATCTCGACCCTGCCCTGGACCAGGTCACAGACCGAGCCCATCGTGTTCTGGAACGAAATAGCGGCCGCGTGAGTCGCCTGCACCGGGTCGCCGCCAGCGGCCTCCACCACGGCCGCGGCCGCCATCGCTCCGGCGGCGCCAATCTCAACCTGGCAGCCCGCCACCTCGGCCGCAAAGGTGGTCCGAACCGCGACAGCCACCCCCACAGCGCCGGCCGCCAGCAAGGCGAGCGCCACCGCTTCCTGGTCGAAACCCAGCTCGTCTGCCAACGTGACCACCACCGCCGGCAGGACGCCCGCCGCGCCGGCCGTGGGCGCGGCGCAAACCACACCCTGGCTGTTGTTGACGTGCATCACCGCCAGCGCGCGGGCCGCGGCGCGGGTGTGCATGCCGCCGGCCGCCAGCTTGCCGGCTGCCTCGGAGCGGTAAATCTGCCTGGCGCTGGGCGCGAGCAATTGCAGAGACAGCCGATCTTGATCCAATCCTCGTGCTACCGCCGCCCGCATCACCTGGAAACGGCGTTGCACCTCCTCCAGCACAACCTGGGCTGGCACCCCCAGCAGCGACGCCTCGTGATCAAGCGCCGCCCGGCCGAGCGAACATCGACCTTTTTGGGCCAGCGCAACCATCCCGGCGGCGCTGTCAAACAACGGCGGTCCCGCTCGAACGTGAAAGAGCGGCGCGGCCGCCCAGAGCGCAGTGACGCCCGGCGTTCCTTCGATGCGGGCCCGAACCGCGACGCGGAGTGGCGACCGCCGCCGGAGGTGGAGCAGGCGCCGCGAACCGTCCTCCTGGCGCACTAACTCGGTCAGCGCCTCCGCATCAGACCCGAGCAATTCGCGCACCGCCAACTCGGCCGCGTGATCCATCTCGACCAATACCTCGTGCACGTCGCCTGTGAGCTGAACCTCCCACCCCGACAGATCGGTGAACACCACTGCCCCGCCGCCAATCGACTTGGCCTCGGCGGCCAACCGCCGCCCGTTTCGCCCCGACATCTCGATGCTGACGTCGTTGGGGTGTGCGCTGCCGGGTATCGGCTGGATGGAAAACGCGATCTGCACACCAGCCAGGGCAGCCAACTCGAGAGCGCGGGAAAACCGCTCGTCGGTGATCTCCCAGCCCAACACCCCGGCCGCAAAACCGAGGTCGCTCCCCTGCTGCCGATAGACCTGTGCAAAAGAGCCCCCAGGGTCAAAGGTGAACGCGGCCGTGACGGGGTCGTCCCCCAGCAACGAGCGGGCCAGACGACCGATGTGATACGGGCCGGCCGTGTGCGAACTGGACGGGCCGCGCATTACCGGCCCCAACACGTCATTCAGGATACTGATCGCCCTCATGGTCACCACCACAGTAGCCAGGCTTGCCAGATTCGTGCCCTCGTTTACAATTAACGCTTGATTTGTACCACAGGTATTTGTATTCAGGTAGAGTGAGCCATGACCAAAATCGGTAGAAACGATCCGTGTCACTGCGGGAGCGGTATCAAGTACAAGCAGTGCCACCTCAAGATCGAACAAGAGCAGGCCAAAGAGGAGCGCGCCTGGGAAAGCGCTGCCCAATTCCTGCGCCGCGACCTGATTGCGTTTTCCCGCGACGAGCGCTTTGCCGAGTCCTTTGCGGCCGGCATTCCCCTCTTTTTCAACAACTATCACACCATCGAAACCGCCCACGAGATGAGCGAGCCCGAGTCGCTGCGGTATTTCGACTGGTTCACGTACGACCATACGCCTGGCGACCGGCCGCGATTGATCGAGCTCTATCACGCGGAAAAGGGCGAGCAGATGGATGAAAAGGAGGCCGCGCTGCTAGCCGGTTGGCTTACAGCCGACCCGGCCTGCGCCTACACCCTGGTAGAGGCCACCGGAGAGGGAAAGCAGACCCTTCACCTGCGGAATCTCTTTGACGAGGCGGATTTCATGGTGCCCGAGTCAGGAGGCCCCGGCCGCGCCGAGAGCGGGGATCTGCTCATAGCCAGATTGTTGCCCTACCGCGATCGGTTGCGGATGAGCGGCGCCACCGGCTATTTGCCGGCCCCGGAAGCAACTGATCTCAAACCCTTTGTCCTTGAAAAATGGGATGCGATTCAATCGTCCGAGCCGGAAACCAACTGGGACAATTTCTTGCGGCGTCACACCTATCTGTTCGCTCACTATGAGCTAGAAGCAGCCAAAAACGCAGGCCGGCCGCCGGTGGCACGGCTCGGGCCCGACCAGCCGGAAACCCAGCTCGGCCGGTTGATGCAGCAAGCTCGCCGAAGACGCTAAGCCAGTGAATACCTTCCCCGCCCGCCTGATACTGGCGCGCCACGGAGAAACCGAATGGAACAATGCGCGGATCCCCCAGGGCCAGGTCGATATCCCGCTGAACGAGGCCGGGCGCCGACAGGCCCATGCGCTGGCTTTGCGGCTGCAGGACTGGACCATTGATGCGATCTATAGCAGCGATCTGGCTCGTGCGGCCGAAACCGCTGCCATTGTGGGGCTACGGTTGGGATTGGTGCCGACCTTGGCCCCCGTCTGGCGCGAGATGGACCTTGGCAACTGGGTTGGGCTGACTCGCACCGAGATCCAAACGCGGTTCCCTGACCAGTTGAGGGCGCTGGAGCTGGGCGAGGACGTCCGTCGCGGGGGCGGCGAAAACCAGGCAGAGCTGTTGGCCCGCGCCGGGCTAGGGTTCGAGCAACTGCGAACCCAGCACGCTGGACAATCCGTGTTGATCATCAGCCACGGCGGCACTATCAGGAGCCTGATTGGCTACCTGATCGGTCTGGAGGCGACCCGCCTCAACCGGCTGGCGCCCCGAGGAAACACCAGCCTCAGCGTCGTGGAATTCACGGCCAACCGGCCGCAGTTGGTGCTGCTAAACGATTCCTGCCACTTGAACGGCCTGAACAGCTCGTAGCGGGGGCAGCCTAGCCGCTTTGGGGAAGGGTGGATCGCGGCCGGTCCAGGGGAATACGGACCATAAAGGCGCTGCCGACCCCCAGCTTGCTCTCGACTTGAAGCTGTCCACCGTGCGCCTGGGCGATGTATTTGACCAGCGCTAGGCCGATCCCCAACCCTTCGGTTCCACGTTTTATCGGATCGACAAGCTGATTGAACGGTCGGCCAAGCGAATCGATCTGGTTCGCCGGGATGCCACGGCCGGTATCCTCCACCTGGAGCACCACGTCGCCATCGACGCTGCGGCAGCTCACGTTGACAGTGCCGCCCGATCGATTGAACTTGATCGCGTTGTGAACCAGATGGTAAACGGCGTCGGCAAGTCGCTCTCGATCGCCGAACACGGGTGGCACCGCGCCGACGACCAGCACGTTGACCGACACTCGCCGCGCCTTTGCCATCGTCTCCAGCGTCTTGGTGACCTCTTGGACGAGCTGGTCCAGTTGGACGGGTTCAACTGCAAGTGTCCCCTGTTTGCTGAACCAGCGAGGCAAAGGAGATGAGGTTGTCAACCAGACGGCGCAGGTCGCTGACGCTGCCGTCAAGCACCTCGATTTGCTCTCTCTGCTCGGGCAGCATGTGCTCCAGGCCGTGTCTTTCCACCAACTGCAGGGCAAGGTCAATGGGAACAAAGGGGCTGCGCAACTCGTGGGTGATCATACCGATAAAGCTCGATTTGAGCTTGTCCAATTCGAGCAGCTCGAGATTGGCCTGCTCGAGGCTGGTGTTTAGCTCGGTGATCTCTCGGTTGAGCGCCTTGAGGTCCGCAAAGAGTCTCGCATTCTCCAGCGCCACGGCCGTTTGGTCCGCCAACGTCATCAACAGGGTGATGTCTGAATCGAGGTAGGGGTCGCGCGACCGTTTCGTACCCAGAGCGAGCAGCCCCGCCAGTTTGCCGTGCGAGTGGATGGGCACATAGAGTTCGGCCTCCCAGCGAGATAGCATCTCGCGCTCCCCCGACGGCAGGCCGGCAAACTCGGGCAACACATCCAGGTCATACTGCGCCAGTGGATCATCACTCGCTGCGATGCGACGGGCCAGCGGGCTATCAGCCGCCAGCGACATACTGGGGACCGGCGCCACGCCTATCGCCAGTGCGGGGGTGAGGTTCAGCGTCCCGGAACCGTCGTATTGTACCAACGCCAGCGCTCCGTGGTCGATGTGCAAAGCGTCGTCTACTGCCTCGATCATGGTCTGCGCCACTTGTTTCAGTTCCAGGGTCTGGCTGATGTCCTGGCCGTAATCACGCAGGACTCGATCGAGGTCATAGACATCGCGAATCACGATGCTGGTCACCAACTTGTGCACGATGGGACGAACTATCAAGTACACGGCCGCGACGGTCAGCGCCAGACCGGCCGTGGCCCAGAAAACAGTCTGCCGGCCCGCCAACTCGACCGATATGCGCTGCGCGCCTAGCATCCCCACCAAAAACAAGGCCACCGTCATGGCGCTGATCACCACCACCGAGACCGCCTGGCGCAGGATGATCCGCATATCCGGCAACCTCAGGGCCAGCAGACTGACGGTGGCGACAAAGCCCCCCAGCAATTTGACCAGCGCCCCGCCTTGCACCCATGTCGGTTGCTCGCTCAGCGCCAGCCCTCCCCCCACAAGGTGAATAGCGGCGACCAGCACCCAATAACGCGCACGGTTCCGGTGTATCGGTCCAGCCTTGCGAGGATAGTCCCGCAAGGAGAACCCGAGCGCACTCGCAGCCGGTATCGCCCATAGTGCAGACCAGGCTAGCCGCCACCAGCCACGATGCGATATCACCCGCCCAGCCAGGCGCAGGTCCTGGATATGAACCGGCACAATGTCAGGGTCGAGCAGCAGCACGATTGCGACCCCGGCCACCAACAAGGCAAGCCAGCGTCGATAGTCAACTACCCGGCGGCGAAGAAAACCGAGCATGGCGACCAACAGCGCGGCGGCCGCGAACGGCAAGGCATATTGGGCGATCTTGCGCCACGCCGACAGCAGCGTCTCGTTTACCCCTCGGCCTACAAAATCGCTCGCCAGTCCGGTGGCCCACAAGCCATCGAGAGCCAAAACGACCATCAAGAGTACGAGTGTGTCGGAGGGATTCCGGCGACGCTCCCGCGCAAGGGCCGCAAGGAGCACCAGCTCCCCCAGGGGAAAGAGGATTATCAGGAAAAACTGCAACCACAGAGGCATGAAATCGCTGCTCGCTCAAACTCCGCCGGCATTATAACGTAAACGAGCGGGGAATCAACATTCCCCGCTCGTTTGAAATCGATCTGGGTAGGCGCAGCGCCCGGAGACTAGCCGGCGCGTCGCCTCCTGTTCATGTGGTTCGCACTGGGCTACACCGCCTCCGGCGCCACCATCGGCTCGGGCAGCATCTGCTCCAGTATCCGTTCCATCGCCATGGTGTGACTACAAACACCCCGGGTGGCAAAAAAGTTGCAGTCGCACCGCCAATTCCCGTGCGAGAACTCGACCCGGTGTGGATTATTCTCCCCATCAAAGGTGACAGCAAATTGCTCGAACTGGATTCGCTCTCGTTGCTCAGCATACCTTCGTGCTTTTTCGATCTTGCCGATCATCCCATAATCCATAGTCTTCTCCTTTCTTGATTCATCAAGCTGCACCGGGTGCCCAGTAAAACAAAACACGCAGGTGTACACCTGCGTGTTCGTGGCATTCTTCAGTTGTCGGGAATGGTATCATCATAAGAAAACCGCTTCCAGACTTTGCTACCCCGAGTATACTCGATTCCTGGCCTGGTTGTCAATTGGTCAGCCCACCGATTACCCTACGAGTCGGTTTTGCCCTACCCGGATCCCAACAGCGCGGCATCCTCTTGCTGAGCCACACGGCGCCCCTCATCGACATCCACTCGGCGCAGCAATAGGATGCCGACGATAAAGAGCACTATGAGGCTCAACACGGCCGGCCGGCTGCTGTTGAAAGCGGTGGCCGCGGCGGCAAACAGCAGTGGGCCGATAATCGCCGAGAACTTTTCCATCACTCCGTAAAGGCCAAAGAACTCGCCGCTCTTGGCCGCGGGCGACATGCTGGCATACAGGCTGCGGCTGAGCGCCTGGCTACCTCCCTGGACGATCGCCACCATCCAGGCCAAGCAACCAGAACTCGATGACCGAATCGAGAAAAAAGCCCCAGACCGCAATCACTGCATAAACGATCAGCGCCAGGGTGATGCTGCGCCGGGTGTCCAGGGACTCGACCATGCCGCTAAAGAGCGGCCGTCCCAGCAACAACGCCGCCACAAAAAGCACACCCTCCAACCCAAGCAACATGCCGAGAATCAGGGCCAGGTTCCCCTGGCGAATAGGAGGTAGCACCTCGACTTGCGGCCACGGTCATGCGTCGTGCCCGCTTTTCGGCGTTGCGCTCTCCGGTGTTGACCAGGCCCGAGTAGGTGCTCTCCGGGTTCCTCCGCCTGCAGCGTCTTTCGCACGCCATAGCGGACCGTCGGATTGTAACCGTCAAGCGTGACCGGGTCACCGGTGTCCTCATCAAGATACGCCTCGCCATCCATCTCGACCGCCCAGATTCCCATCTCGGGTCCAACGCTGTAGGTGATCTCGACCTTCTGACCGTTGAACGCGAACGAGTCGCTGGCCCCGTCCTGGTTGGCGGTCAGGTAGACTGCGTCCTCATCCGCGCCGAGTTGATCGGCCAGCACCACCTGCTGGTCCCACGCTCCCTGCATACTCGAAAACCTCCTCCTGGGCGGAATAGATTCCTTCGCCCACAGCCGTCGCCGTCGATTTAAAAGGCGGCAAGGGGGCGCCGGTGATCTCGCCCGGCAGCGCTCGCGCGCCCACCATACCGACTAGCGGCAAAACAACCAGGTTCAGGACGATAAAAGCCATAAAGAGCGGCCGCCGCGACTCGGCGCGGCTGGGCAGTCGCCCAAAGATCAGGCTAAAGGGAATGCCCACAAACTGGACCAGCAAAAGCGCCAGAATCAACTGCACACTGCCGAATCCAAGCTCGGCGCCATAGATCGCAGCCACGCCAATAATGGTGCCGATTCCATCGTTGTAGATCAGGAAGGCTATCAAGTATTTAAAGAGCTCGCGATAACGGCTGAATATCCTTGAGCGTCTCCAAAAGGCGCCCAAAGCTCTCCTTGATCACGTTGATGCCGGCAACCGCCGCAGCGACGGCGGCCGGGGGTTCCGGCACCCGGGTCAAGACCGGTATGGAGAAAACCGCCCACCAGATGGCGACGCTCAAAAAGGACAGGCGCGCCCCCCACGTTCCGGGCAGGTACTGGAGCATGACCACGTTTATGGCCAATAGCAAACCGCCCCCAGGTAGCCCATGGCATAGCCCCTGGTAGAGACCCGGTCCCGATCGTCCTCTGCCGCCACGTGCGGCAGCAGCGCGTCGTAAAAGACATTGGCGCCCGTGAAACCTATGCGTCCGACAACAAAGAGCAACGACGCCAGCACCCAGTCGCCGGTGTCGACCAGCACCAGCAACCCCGTGCCGACGATGCCCAGCCCTGCAAAGACAGTCAGGAAGCGCTTTTTGCCCCGCATGATGTCCGACACGGTACCCAGAATCGGGGAGATGATGGCCACGATGAAAAGAGAGATACTCAGACCCAGGCTCCAATAGGCAGTGGCCACGGCCTCGCTGGAGAGCGTGGCGCCGGCTACCTGACTGTAATAGACAGGGAGCACGGCCGCCAAGATGGTTGTCGCAAAGGCGGAATTGGCCCAGTCGTACATGCACCACGCGTTGACCCGTCGCTGATACTCTTTGCTCTGCATATCATTCCTCCCTGATGGCACCCGTTGTCAGACCCACGCCTGCCCGAGGGTGGCGGCGCAGGTTGTTGCAGCGGGATTATGGCACAGGTTGGCAGGGACGGCAACATCTGGCCGTGCACCGCGAATCGCAACCGGCCGGGTGGCTCTTTCGGCACCTGGACCCACATCGATGACGTTCGGTTGGCAAACCTTCCATAGGAGACAGATCGGCGGCGCACCTTTCCTCTAGATCAGCTACTCGCGCCCTTGG
>CAVOHX010000030.1:0-28585 GCA_963695825.1 uncultured Chloroflexia bacterium | reverse complement strand
GGCCGTCAGATGCCGCGCTTTGTGCGGAGCCACCACATTAGCAGGGCTGCACCTCCAGCAGCGCCGGTCGCCAGAAGGAGCAGGGACACGGGCAGGCCGTCCCCCTCCTCGGGACGTTGCGCCGCGACCGGGTCCGGCGCCGCAGGTGCTGTCGCCACGGCGGCCGTTGATCGGTCTCGCGTTGCCATGGTCGTGTGTGGCGTCGCGGCCGCCTCGGGCGAGACGACCACAGCGGCGGCCCTGGCCGTTGGCGACGGGGAATCTTGCACCGGGGCCGTCGCGGTCGCCGTGCGGGTTGGCGCGTCTGTCGGGGTCGCCGGCCATGGGGTAGGCTCTGGAGTCAGCGTGGGGGATAGAGCGACTACCGCCGTCGGCGCCAGCACCTGTGCCGGGGCCTCCTCCACCAGGAGGACCGTGGGGCCGCCGATGAAACAGCCGGCGTGCTCGTCCACACGACGCGCTGCCGGCAGCGCAATTTCATACCATCCGCGGCCGCCGTCCAGGTGTTGGACGCGCCCATCCTGGTCGATGAGGGCAGCCTCGGCCGCCAGCGCCGGCAAAGTGAGCAATAGGCCCTGGTCAGTGCGCGCCCATAGCACCCGCACCGCTCCCACGTCCGTGGACAGCGTCACCATCGCCCACAGCGGTTCCCGGGTGATGTGCCCCCAGCGAAAACCAGCGTACTGCTCAGTGACCACCCGGTAGGCATCCCAGGCCGGCCGCCGGCTGTGATCGGGTCGCAGCAGGCCAAATGGCTCACCGCCGAGCGGCAGCCCAACGTCGATCATCTTGTAGACCGCAATCCGCTCGGCGCCGGCCGCCAATCCGAGCGCAAAACTCTGCAGGATGTAGGAGGCTTGCTCGCGCAGGTCTACCCGCCAAAGCGGCCGCTCCACCGGCCAATCTGGATCCGCGTCCGGTGGCGCGTTTGTCTCGTTGATCCAGACCGGCTTGGAAAGACCGTGACTGCGCAACGCTGCCCGCGCCTCGTTGACGATAAAATCGACCGTATCGGTCTGAAAGTAGATGTGAAGTGAGACAGCGTCAAAGAAATGGCTGTTGGACGCCGCCTCCGGATCGGCCGTCGCCACCCCCAGGAATTGAGCGAGCCACTCGCGATCGTGCCAGAAGGTGATGCCCGCCAGGTTCACCTGGGCCGCGGGGTCCGCCTGCTTGATGACCAGGTAGGCCACCTTGAGCAGGCGGTAATACTCTTCGACTGTGCCTCCCCACTCTTGTCCATAGACCCCGAGCGGGATGTCCGGCTCATTCCAGATGACCCAGTGGTGGACGCCGCGGGCGCTATAGTAGGTCGCCACGCGGCGCACGAAACCGGCCCACAGATTCGCCGGGTCCTCCGGCGGCTGGTAAAGCCCCTTGGGAACACTTGCCTGGTTGGGTGCATCCGAGTCTGCCGCCCAAACGGGCGTGTTCTTGAGCACCCCGACCACCTGGCGTCCATCAGCGTCGGCCGCCTGCAGCCACTCCTCCAGCACGTGAAGCGTGTTGAAATCCTCCGGTCCCGTGGGCTGGATCTCGCTCCAGTAGAACAAGATACGCTCCCAGCCCGCGCCGGCCTCGGCCGCAGCCGCAGGGTCCCAAAAGGCCTCTACCAGGCCAAAGCGCGCATCGGGCGGCGCTTCTCGAGCTCGAGTCGCTCGCGGAGGCAGTGTTGAGGCAACCAGGAGAATCAGCAGGAACAACGGGGGCCACCCGCGGCGGGTATGCCCATCAGGCCTGCGGATGCGATGGGGCGCAAGCAAGCTGGCCCTTGCCGGTGACAAAGCGCCGCCTACCGAGCCCAACCTCCCCCTCTGGGTTGGCATGGTACTAAATCAGGACGGCCGGTGCGCTGCCACCGCGACTTGCCCCAGGGCGATGCAGCCGTCGTTGGGGGGGACCCGATGGTGCATCAAGACTTGAAAGCTGTCTCGCTCCAGGGCGGCGTGGACCAGGCTCAGCAAGAGCCGGTTCTGGAAACAGCCACCACTCAAGGCAACGGTTTGCAGCCCACACTGCTCGCGGATGCGGGCGCACATGTGGTGAACGACCACTGCCAGGGTGGCGTGAAACCGCTGGCTGATGACGGCTGGAGTCACCTGGTCACGCACGTCACGAACGATCGAGTCGAGCATTTGCCCTACCCGAATCACGTGCAGCCCTTTGGTCCTGCCAATGTAAAACGGATAGGGGCGGTCGAGCCAGCGACCGAGCACCTCCGCGGCCGGTTCGCTCACCAACATCTCTAGCTCGATGGCGGCCTGGGCTTCATAAGTTGCGATTCCTCGGACGCCGATCAACGCTGACACGGCGTCAAACAGCCGGCCGCAACTGGACGTGAGCGGCGCGTTGAGGCGGTTGCTCACCTGCTGGGCGACGATCCGTTGCTCCTGAACGCTCACGTCGTCGAGAAAGGGGAGGTCCGGGACATCACCCAGCAAAGCTTGAAGGTACCCAAGGGCGATGCGGTAGGGGCGGTGGATGGCAGCTTCGCCGCCCGGCAGCGGCAGGTACTCCAGATGGCCCACGCGTTCAAAGCGAGCATAATCGGCCACCATGAACTCGCAACCCCATATCCGGCCATCGGTCCCATACCCGGTGCCATCCAGAGCTACTCCGATCACCGGCCCTTGCGCCAGGTTGTCGGCCATGCAACTGGCAATGTGCGCGTGGTGGTGCTGTACGGGCACGAGCTCGACCGAGTCCCCGCCATCCCCGGCCGCATGGGCTGCCGCCGCCTCATGAGCATAGCGGGTGGAGAGATAATCGGGGTGCATGTCGTGGGCCAATATGCTGGGTGCGGCCTCAAAGATCGATTGCAGATGCGCCACCGCAGTCCGATAAAAGGCCAGGGTCTCCAGGTTGTCCAGCTCGCCGATATGCTGGCTCAGAAACACCTGATCGCCTTTGAGAAAGCAAAAGACGTTTTTCATCTGTGCGCCGGCCCCAAAGAGTATCTCATTGGAGCTGAAACCAAGTTTGATGGGAAAGGGTACATAGCCCCGGGAACGGCGCACCGGGACCGGCTGGCGCGAGCCCGAGCATAACGACGAGACCATCCAGACGCTATCGTCGCAACGCGAGTGAATCCGACGGTTGTGCAGGAGAAACGCGTCCGCAATGTCGTCCAACTCGTTGACGGCATCCTCATTGTTTTGTGCCAAAGGCTCGTCGGTATGGTTGCCGCTCGTCATGACCAGCGGCCTCCGCACTTCGCGCAGTAGCACCTGGTGCAACGGGGTGTAGGGCAACATGACTCCCACCGTCAGGTTGCGCGGCGCTACCGAGAGCGCCAGGTTGGTGCCCGCGTGGCGCCGCAGCAACACGATGGGCGCCGCCGGGGACAGCAGTAACTCTTCTTCCTCGGGGGTTACCTCACAATAGCGCCGGACCGTCTCCATATCGGCTACCATGACGGCAAAGGGTTTGGCCGGCCGTCCTTTGCGGCGCCGGAGCCACCGCACCGCCTCCTCGTTTGTCGCGTCGCAGGCCAGGTGAAACCCACCCAACCCCTTGATCGCCATCGTTCCACCCAACCTCAGGAGCGCCGCAGCAGCTTTAAAGGGGTCTTCGGCCGTCGCCAGCGCGCCATTGTACCCCGCGTGCAGGCTCGCCTGCGCCCCGCCGGTTGACATCCAGACCTGCGGCCCACATACTGGACAGGCATTGGGCTGGGCATGAAAGCGGCGATCGAGCGGGTCATCGTACTCGGCCTGACACGCCGGGCACATGGGAAACTCGCTCATCGTGGTCATCGGCCGGTCGTAGGGCAACCCTTCAATGATGGTGAAACGCGGGCCGCAGTTGGTGCAATTGGTGAACGCATAGCGATAGCGGCGATCGGCCGGCGTCCATACTTCGCGAACACAGTCCGCGCAAGTGGCAACATCCGGGGAGATCAGACTCGCACCCGGCCGCGTCACGCTCTTGCGTATGGTAAAGCCCTGCTCGTGCTTGAGTGGGACGGATCTCGTATCGATCTCGTCAATGTGCGCCAGTGGAGGCGCTTCGTGCAGCAAAGCGGCCGAGAATTCGGCCAGGCGCTCTGGCGAGCCTTCGACCTCAATGTCCACGCCATCAGAAGAGTTGTATACCCAGCCATCAAGGCCCAGCCGGTGCGCAAGGCCATACACAAAGGGTCGGAATCCGACCCCCTGCACCACACCGGTGATGTGAATCTGTAGGCGCTCGTAGGTGGTTGTCAACGGAACGATACCTGAATCAGCCACGCGGTTGATTACAATCTTAGATTATGCCACAGCAGGCCACCATGCGGAGAGTGACGAACGGCAGATTGCCTGGGGACAAACATCATCGGGAAAATGTCACAGGGAACGTTGAACGAACAGCCCAACCGGCGCGCCGGCCTGCGGGTTTGACGCTCAACCGCGTTCCACGTACAATCAGCCTCATCAGGACTCGAGCCCACAGCGCCAACTGCTCAAGGCCACCTGCGTAACGTAGGTACGAAATGGATCCACAGCAGGGTGAATTGACCCCACCTCGGCACGCCATCGTCGATGCGCCGCTTGATGGCGGCGCGACTTATTTTGTACATGGCCCGGCCGGCGCCGGCAAGACGACCGCGCTTCAGAACCGCCTGATCGCGTTGTTGGCGGCCGGCGTTCCATCTTACACGATCCTGATTTTGTTGCCCGAGGCGGACGCCGCCGACCGGTACCTGGCAGCACTGGCCCGGGCTGGTCTGAGGCCCTACTCGGACCTACAGCTCACTACCTTCCCGGGTCTTGCCCGACAGATGGTGACCCTGTTCTGGCCGCTCATAGCGCGGGAGGCCGGTTTTGCCGCTCCCTACAAGCCTCCGACCTTTTTGAGCTACGATCTGTCCCAGGTTCTTATGCGAGCGGTGATCGAACCCCTGGCGTCACAGGGTTTTTTTGAAGGTTTAAGGCTTCGCCCCCAACAGATCCTGTCCCAATTGCTGGACAATCTAAACCGTTCCGCCTTGAACGGGCTAAGCCTGGACGAGATGGAGGAGCGGCAGGTGAGCACCTGGCTGGGCGAGGAGGCTCGTATCCACCACTTTCGCCAGGCGGCCCGGGCTGCACAGCTTTTTCGCCAGCGCTGCTATGAGAGCAACGCTCTCGATCTATCATTGGTAGTCGATGTCTTTCGCCGGCGCCTGCTCGGCCATCCTGTCTTTCGCGACTATCTCACCGAGCGTTACCGCCACCTGCTGGTGGATAATCTCGAAGAGAGCTCACCGGCCGCTATCGAGCTGATCGAGGGGCTCTTGCCTGGCAGGGACTCGGCCGTGCTAATATATGACCAGCACGGAGGATACAAGCGGTACCTGGCAGCCAATCCGGCGCAGGGGTGGGAGTTGCGGCGGCAATGCTCCCAAACCATGACGATTTCGGAGAGCTTGACCACCAGTCCCCCGTTGACAGCTCTCGCTGACCTGGTAGAAAGACGCTTGATCGGGCCGGCCGGTCAGCCCCAGTCGAGGGCGGCCGAGGCGATCACGCGCGTCATCAAGCCACGCTACCGGCGGGAGATGATCCACGAGACCGTCGAGCTGATCGCGGCTGAGCTCATCCCTATCGACAGAATCGCTCCGGCCGAGATCGCGATTGTCGTGCCCTATATGGACGGCGCGTCTGCAATACGAGTTGACTAACAGCTTGGCGGCCGCTGGGGTCCCTTTTCGTCTGCTGCATAGGCGTGGTAATCCACGCGACGAGCCAATGGTCAGAGCGCTGCTGACACTGGCCGCCCTTGCGCACCCCAACTGGGGACTGGCGCCGACCGAGTTTGACGTGGCAGAAGCGATGGCAACCGCCGTCGGCGGCCTCGACCGGCCGCGCGCTGCCTTGGCTGCCGGCCGGCTCTACGACGCTGCTGGCCTCCAATTGCGGCCGGTGGGCGCACTAACCGTGACCGAGGTCGATCGGATCGGCCCCTTGGCCGTCAAAGAGATTGGCCGGCTGCTGGCCTGGTTGGTGGAATGGCCCGGGGCCGAGCCTCTGGACCGCTTTTTCGGGACGCTGTTCGATGACCTGCTTTGCGACCATCTCTACGTGAGCCGCCCTGACGAGCAGAGCACTCGGCGACGAGCGGCGGTTTGCGATTGGCTCATCCGCACCGCCGGCCGCTTCCGGCGAGCGTCGCTCGTGCTTGGCCTCTCCGACCTGCGGCAGCAGGGCATAACTCTCACCCAAAGCATCCAGGAAGGGCTAGTTACGGGAAATCCGCTTCCGGCCGATAGCAAGCCCGATACCGGGGTCGTTGTTGCCACGTTATACGCCTACTTGTTGTCAGGCCCCAGCGTCCGGGTGCAGGTGTGGCTAGATGCGGGAGCAACCGGTTGGTGGGACATTCCAAGGCAACCGCTCAGCAACGCCTTTGTCCTGACCCCCGAATGGAAGCCCGGTCGTCCATGGACCGAGGCCGAGGGCGTGTCAACCCGCGATCAACTCCTTGCCCGGTTGGTTCGCGGACTCTGCAATCGCTGTCAAGAAGGGGTGGTGCTCGCTTCGTCCGATCTGGATCGGCGCGGCCAAACACAGCAGGGCCAACTGTGGCGCGCTCTCCAGCCGCTCCTCTAGTTATGGTAACACGTGCTTGACAATGAAAAAGGCGTGTGGTAAGCTACCGTCGTTCGCCCTGATTGAGGTATTGTGGATACCGCACTGCCCCCAGGGCCACCTCAGCGAGCCTTGAGACCCGATTGGAGGGCATTCGTGGACAAGATCGAAAAAAGCGGGCTCTATTACCCAAACAGGATCGCGCGAATCTACCTGGAAGCCATGGAAGAGGTGATGGGTAGAAACGGCCTGATCGCGGTGCTACGGGTTGCCAACCTCCCTGAGCTGATCGACAAATATCCCCCTGCCAACCTGGAGAAAGCATTCGATTTCGCGGACTATTCGGCCGTGAACGGCGCGTTGGACGAGCTTTATGGGCCGCGCGGAGGGCGTGGTCTTGGTCTGCGGGCCGGCCGGGCGTCTTTTGCCAGCGGCCTCAGCAACTTTGGTGCGCTGGTCGGTATTGGCAGCGCAGCCTTCAAGATTCTGCCATTGTCCACCAAACTCCGAGTCGGCCTCCCGGCATTGGCCAGGGTTTTTACCCAGTTCAGCGACCAGCATAGCACAGTTGAGGATGCCGGGGATAATTACCTGTACCACATCCACTTATGCCCTGTGTGCTGGGGTCGCACCAGCGATCATCCCATTTGCTTCGCGGCCGTCGGTTTGATTCAGGAAAGCCTCAAGTGGGTAGGTGGGGGCGAGGATTTTCGCGTTGAGGAGATCGAATGCGTAGCGATGGGTGGGGAAAGATGCACTTTCCGCATCGATAAAGAGCCGCGCCGATAGGTTGCCTACCCGTTTGCAGCCCACTGACCCTGATGCGGAGCCCTGGGTGCCAGCAGACAAGCCGAGCCTGATTCTGATCGTCGAGGACGATTTGGATCTGGCCGAAATGCTCAACGCCTACTTTCGGGTACAGGGCTATGAGGTTTTGACGGCCGCCTGGGGCCAGGACGCCATCCAAACCGCCCTCGCCTCAGTTCCGGACCTGATCTTGCTGGATGTTCGACTGCCGGATATTGACGGCTATCAGGTCTATCGCCAGCTTGGTGAACATCGCCGAACCAAGGACATCCCGGTCGTTTTCCTCACCGAGAAGCGAGAACGGTCTGACAAACTGGCTGGCCTGGAGCTCGGCGCCATTGACTATATCACCAAACCCTTCGATATTCAGGAGCTCCGGCTGCGGGTGCGCAACACGTTGCGGCGCTCCCAGTACGCCGCCCTGGCGAATCCAATCACTGGCCTGGCCGCGAGCACATTGATCGACCAACGTTCATCGGATCTGATCCAGTCACGCAACTGGGCTGTGGCAGTTGTAAGCCTGATGGGGCTGGCCGAGTTTCGCGAAAGGTATGGTTTTGTCGCCGCCGACGATGTGTTGCGTGCGGTCAGCCTGATGGTAGCCAATGCCGTCCAGGAGACTGGTGCCGCAGACGACTTGATCGGACACCTCGACGTGGCCGACTTTGTCATCCTCAGCACGCCTGAGCACATCAAATCGATCCTGATCCGGGCGCTCGATCGGATTAAACCATCCGTGCAGTTCTTTTTTCCTGTCCAGGACCGGGAGAGCGTATCTGGCGAAAGGGCGCCCGGTGACATGCTGCAACTCTCGACGGGAATCATCTTTGGCCAAGGATCCACAATCGAGGACGTTAGCCAGCTCAAGACGGCGCTACTGCGTTCACGAACGCTGGCTTGAGTACCAGGCTCATCGAATGCGCCGCACACTAGCCCGAGATTCTCAGCTAGGCTTGTGAAATGGCAGAACGATCCCTGGCGCGACTTTGCTCGTCCTCTTTCCAGGTGAGGTGTGCGTGAAAACCTTGATCGTTATTCCTACCTACAACGAGGCCGAAAACTTGCCGCTGTTGGCAGCGGAACTGTGGGCGCTTGACATTTCCGGCCTGGGGATCGTGATTGTGGATGACAACTCGCCTGATGGCACAGGTCAGGTGGCAGACAAGTTGGCGAGTCGCCGGCCGGGCGAGATGTACGTCATCCACCGTGCGGGGAAACTTGGCCTGGGAACCGCCTACATTGCGGGTTTCAAGAGCGCTCTGTCGGCCGGCGCCGACCATGTCATCCAGATGGACGCCGACTTTTCCCACTCTCCTCAATACATTCCTAGGATGCTTGCCGAGATACAAAACTGTGATGTGGTCGTGGGCTCGCGCTATGTTCAAGACGGCCGGCTGGATGAACGATGGGGCGTGGGCAGGTATCTTCTGAGTTGGTGGGCCAACAGCGTCTATACGCGTCTCATTCTCGGCGTCCGCACGCGCGACGCGACAGCAGGCTTTAAATGCTGGCGCGCGAGCACCCTGCGCGGCCTCAATCTGGATCGGATACGCTCCAATGGGTACGTGTTCCAGGTTGAAATGGCCTATGTGACAGAGAAACTGGGATTTCGGGTCAGTGAAATCCCCATCTATTTTGAGGATCGGCGCATTGGCCGCTCCAAAATGACGATGCCAGTCAAGTTTGAGGCGGCATGGCGGGTTTGGGAGGTGCGGATGCGCCACCGCCACCTCGCCCCCTCGGATCGACTCTCGTCCGAGCCTGCCTAACACGCATCGAGACGACCTCCGGCCGACATGGCGGCCGCGGTCTTGTCACAGCATGAGACTGGGACGATTCTCCGTAGATCTGCTGGCCCTGGCGCTGCTGCTCTTGCTGCCGCTGGCTATCTTTGCGCCGGTGACCCTCGGCAGCCGCACACTGGTGCCCGCGGACAACCTCTATCAATGGGCGCCATGGTCCACCTATGCGGAAGACCTTGGCGTCACCGTCCCCGAGAATGAGCTGTTAAGCGACCTGTTGCTGCAGAATCTGGCGTGGAAGCGCTTCCTGCTCCAGTCCATCGGCGAGCGCGAAATCCCGCTCTGGAACCCCTACCTATTTTCGGGAGCCCCGTTTCTGGCGACGGGCCAGCACTCGGCCCTGTATCCGTTTAGCGCCATCTTTTACCTACTGCCTCTATCGCGCGCATACGGTCTCTTTACCGTGAGCCAGCTGTTCCTGGCGGGCGCATTCATGTACCTGCTCATGCGCGTATTGCGTATCGGGCGGCCCGCTGCGGTGTTGTCGGGGGTCGTCTATCAGCTGTGCAGCTACATGCTGGTCAGTGTCAACTTTCCCATGGTCCTGGCGGCCTCGGCCTGGTTGCCGTTTCTGTTGGCGATGATCGAATTGGTCGTCCGGCAGCGGCCGGCGTTTGGCGGTCGCCCGGCCTCGCTTCCGTGGGTGTTACTGGGTGCCGTTGGCCTGGGCATGCAGGTCCTGGCCGGACATGGGGAGAACACCTACTTTACCTTGCTGGTTATGGCACTGTACGCTACCTGGCGAATTGCGCACCTCGGGTGGGCGCCCAGACCAGAGGGCGTTGGCTCCCAGCCGCCCACACTTGATGAACGAGTGCGCGCATGTGCCCGGCCGTCGCTCTGGCTGGTCGCGATGGTCATCCTCGGGATCGGGCTTGGCGCCGTGCAATTCATCCCCTTTGTCGAACTGGTGCAGCTTAATTTTCGCGAGGGGGCAGCCTCTCTTGCCGACGTGCTGGGGTGGTCCTACCCGCCACGCCGCATCCTCACCTTTCTGGTCCCCAACTTTTTCGGCAACCCCAGCCACCACGGTTACCTGGACCTCTTTACCTGGCAGAAAGAGATCGTCACGGCCAACGCCTATGGAGAGCCCATTCTCCACGTGGATTGGGGAATAAAAAACTATGTAGAGGGTGGCGCTTACCTGGGAGTCCTGCCACTGCTTCTGGCCGCTGTGGCGATTCTCGACTCTGTTCGCGGCCGCGCCAGGGCTGGCGTTGGAGGGTTGCGCCGGGTCCATACCTGGTTTTTTGCGCTGCTCTCGTTGGCTTCCCTCTCCTTTGTCTTTCCCACCGGCGCCTATGCCATCCTTCACGCGCTACCGGTCATCAACCAATCCCACTCTCCGTTTCGCTGGGTCTTTCCTTTGACGCTGAGCGTGGCAGCGCTTGCGGGCGGTGGAATGGACCTACTCGCCCGGCGCGCCCGCCCCAAGGACGCTTCAACATCCGCGCTCGGCCGCGGGGCATCGGCCGCCCTCTCCTGGCTCGGCGCGGGCACTCTGGTAGCGGGCGGCTTTGGGGCCGTCGCCCTCGTGCTGAGCCGACTCTTCTTCGCTCAAGTCGAGCCCGCGGTCCAACAGATCTTTGCCGGGTTGGCCGGCGCCGAGTCCGCGTTCCCGAATACGCGTGCCTTTTTTAGCTACGAATGGGTCCAGCTCATGATCGCGGCGCTGATGGTGTGCGCCAGCGGCATAATCCTGATTTCCGCCCGCCGCTGGCGGAGCGGGCAAGGACCGGCTGCGTGGCGGTGGCTCGCCATCCTGCTGGTGGCATTCGACCTGGCGCTGGCAACCTGGGGGTTCAACCCGGCCGCCGACCCGGCACTCCTCGATTTCGAACCCGATCTCATCCGGTTCTTGCGGGAGCAGCCCGGCCCGTGGCGGCTGACCACCTTTACGCCGCACACCAACGCTCCGCTGCATGCCAACACACCCTGGCTGGCGGGCCTGTACGACGTGCGGGGCTATGATTCGATCATCCCCAGGCAGTACGTTGCCTACATGGCGGCGATCGAGCCGCAGGGCGAACTGCTCTACAACCGGATTCAGCCGATCAAGCAGTGGGAGAGCCTCAACTCTCCGCTGTTGGACCTGCTTAACGTCCGTTTCATTGTCACGGCCGAGTCGCTCCCGCTGCCCAAGTTGAGGCTGGTGTGGGAAGGCGAGGGGCTGCGGATGTACGAGAACATGGCGGCCGCGCCCCGCGCCTTTACGCTGCCGTTCAGCGCAACGGTCTCGGACCCGAGGGGTTCACTGGTCGCGATGACGGAATTCGACCCGCGCAACTATGTAATCGTGGAACAGGACGACCCAGCGGCGCAGGACCTGGCGCCAGCGGCTGGCGCCTTGGCCCCGGCCGTGATACTGGCGTACGGCAGCCAGGAGGTACTGATCGACGCCGAGGTGGTCGAACCTTCGTGGCTGGTGCTCGCCGACAGCTATTTCCCGGGATGGAAAGCGCACTTGCGGGAGGCAGAGACCGACGACGAGACGGAAGTAGAGATTTCGCTGGTGGATGGCAACTTTCGCGGAGTACGCCTGCCGGCCGGATCGTGGGAGGTCCGATTCAAATACAGCCCACTGAGCTTCAAGCTGGGACTGTTTGTCACCTTTATGTGTGCAGTGGTGCTGGTGTTCATGGGCGGCGTCTGGGTGTGGCGCTACGCGTACCGCGAAAGCGCCGCCGACTCGGCCGTTCGGCGAGTGGCAAAGAACAGCCTGGCGCCCATGGTTCTCAACCTGTTTAACCGAGCCATCGACTTTGCATTTGCCATGTTGACCTTGCGCCTCCTTGGCGCAGAAAACGCGGGCAAGTACTATGTAGCCATCAACATTGCGGGCTGGTTCGAGATTCTGGCCAACTTTGGGCTCCACACGCTGCTGATGCGCGAGGTTTCCAAAGAGCGCGCAGCTGGCAATCGCTACCTGGTCAACACTACCGTGTTGCGTACGCTGACCAGCGTCGGCGCCGCCGCGCCTATCGCGCTCTACCTCTTGATTCTGAGCCTCGGCCCCAACCCTATTGCCCAGGACACCACGCTGGCGATTGGGCTGCTGATCGTTGCCATGATCCCGAGCGGCGTGAATACCGGCCTGACCGCCCTTTTTTATGCCCACGAAAAGGCCGAGATTCCGGCCGCATTTTCCACTGTGGCGACGTTCATCAAGGTTTGCCTGGGGACCCTGGCGCTGTTGGCCGGCATGGGATTTGTGGGGCTGGCGGCCGTCTCGATCGTGGTCAGCCTGGTCACCATGCTCGCGTTGGGGGGTATTGCGGTGCGCAGCCTTTTCGCGCCGCGCTGGGAGCTGGACTGGTCCTTGAATCGCTCGATGCTCCGCGAGAGTTTTCCGCTGATGCTCAACCACCTTCTCGCGACCCTCTTTTTCAAGGTCGATGTCTTGCTGCTGGAGCGTCTTGGCGGACGTCGCCTGTCGTCCAGCGGCAACACGGTGGTTGGCTGGTACAGCGTGGCCTACAAATGGGTTGACACCCTGAACATCATCCCCTCGTTCTTTACCATGGCGGTTTTTCCCCTGATGAGCCGCCAGGCGGAAGAGTCACGGGACGCCATGGTCAGGACATATCAACTTGCGCTCAAACTGCTGGTCATGACCGCGCTGCCGTTGGCGGTAGTCACCACCTGCATAGCGCGCGTGCTGGTACAGGTGTTGGGCGGGTCCGAGTACCTTCCCCACGGCGCCCTTGCGCTGCAGATCATGATATGGTCGATCCCGTTTGGATGGATCAACAGCATCACCAACTATGTGCTTATTGCCCTCGGCCGGCAGCGGTTGCTCACGCGGGCTTTTCTGGTCGGCGTCACCTTTAACCTGGTCGCCAATCTTTGGCTGCTGCCCCGCTACGACTATCAATCCACAGCCGCCGTCGCCATTCTGTCCGAACTCGTGTTGTTGGTCGCCTTTTACGTGTACCTGCGACCGGCCCTGGGCGCCATTCCATGGGGCCAGATGCTGTGGCGGCCGCTGGTCGCCGGTGGAATCATGGCGCTAGCCGCCTGGCTGGGCTACCAGATTCACTGGGTTGTCGGAGTCACCATGGGAGCGATCACATACAGCGGTGCGATCGCTTTGCTGCGGCCGTTTAACCCAACTGAATGGAAACTGCTCTCCGGTCTGTTTCGGCGAAACATCCCCGAGAGCGGCTAGCCAGTCGGGATAGGCCAGTGAAGGACCGCAATCTGGCGTCCTCACTCACGCTCCGAAATCAACCCCACCCGTAGCAGTGGAGGCATCAACGCGGTAGACGGGCTGAAGCGGTTCGACCGTGCGCGACTCGCAACACGATTTCGATATCGGGTGTATTGGATACTGCATGACGGTCTATCGCACCCGGTACCAAGGGGGGCTTGCTCCACGAAAGAAGGGAGAATATACTACGGGTAGCGGAGGAGCAAGCCTGCGCCCCTGCGTGGTTGTGTGTTGCCTGCAGGAAAATCGAGCCGGGTGGGTTGAGAACCTTCTCGGCCGGATGCAATCGAGCATGTCCATCTCGAGCCTTTTGGCGTTGTTGGCCACATCACCAACCAGTCTCATCTTTCATCTGATCCGCCTGGTCATCCTAGAGGCCGGGCTTGGCTTGTCCTGGTATCGCTACCGAGACGACCGGAACCCGGCCGACCGGATGGCGGCGATAGCCTTTGGCGCTGCGCTGCTCTTGGCGCTAGGTCCATTGCTCCTGACGACCCAGGGAATGGAAAATCAGGTCTGGCTCAGGGGAATCCTGGAAACGCTGGTTGCTGGCGCGTTGGTGTGGGGCATCGCACTACCAGCCCTCGGGCAACCGCTTATCGTGCGCTACGTGCCGGCCGGGTTCGGCGCCGGAGTGCTGGGCCTGGCGCTTTTGATGACGGATCACTCGATACCGGTGTGGGAGATAGGGACCAGTGTGGCCTTTGGCGTCGGCGCAGCACTGCTGGTTTGGCGACGGGCTTTCGCCCATTGGTCAAGCATGCTGATTGCCTTTCTGCTACTCGGCCTGGCCCCGCTACCCATCGCTCTGGCGCCGGCCGTATCGAGCGCCCTGATGCCTGCCGGGGAGGCGATAACGCCGGCGACTGCGGCTGGCGCTGGCCGGCTCCTATCAATGTCCGGTCACCTCGTGATGGTCGCCGCCGTTTATCTTCAATCCATGTCCAGTTGGAAGCAAGAGCGCGCTGCCATTAGCTCTGAATTCCAGACGCTCAGCAGGGGCTCGCTTCAGCAGACCCAGGAGCGTCTCTATCTGCAGCGCGTGAGCCAGACGATTGGCGCCTCGCTCGAGTTGCAGACTGTGCTAGAAACGGCGGCCGAAAGCCTGGTCATGGGTGGCTATGCCGACCGCGTGTTCATCGCGCTGGCAGACGAAAAGGACCCTGACCACTTGTGGCTGGTTTCAGACTATACTGCGCTTTCCCGCTGGGCGACGCTCGAAAAGCAGGTGCAGTTTCGATTGCGGAATTTCTCGCTGATTTGGGAAGCCGTGAGTCGCAAACAGCCGGTGATCGTGAGCACCCAAGCGCCAGACCGCGATGTGGTCGCACTGCACACCTTGCTGGGGAGTGAGGGCATCGGGCCATTGCTCGTACAACCGCTCATCCACCAGGCAATCGTGGTAGGCCTCGTCTTTATGAGCAACGTCGCCAGCGGCCGTCCTTTTGGCGAGCAGGACCAGAGATTCTGCTCGGCGTTGAGCGGTCAGCTTACCAGCGCGATCGCCAACGCGCGGCTCTACGAACGGGTGACACGGCTCTTTCACAGGGGGGTCGCCGAGGCCAGTCAGCGCAAGGCGATCCTGGAGAGTATTGCAGACGGGGTGATCGCTACCGACACCGCGGGAATCGTCATCCTGGCCAACGCGGCCGCCGGCCGCGTCCTCAGGCTCGAGGTCGAAGAGATGACCGGGCAGACCCTTCAAGCGCTGTGCCCCCTGATCTGGATGGAGGCCGGCCAGGGTCAGAACACCTTTGAGTTGAACGATCGCGTCATCAGGGGCATCATATCCGTGATACGCCAGCCGAACGGGTCGTCACTTGGGCACGTCGCCGTACTCCGTGATATTACCCAGGAGATCCAGGCCGAGCGTGCCAAGGCCAGTTTTCTTGCCACCGTCTCGCACGAACTGCGAACCCCAATGACCGCCATCAAGGGCTATGCGGACCTCATGTCCAACGGGGTGGGCGGCAGCCTTTCTTCCACCCAATTGGACTATATCGAAATCATCCTCGCCAACACAGACCGCATGGTCCATATTGTGAACAACATGATCACGGTCTCCGAGATGGAAGGCGAGATTGACTTTTCGCCCGAGGTCATGGACATGGGCGCTCTGCTACGTGCTTCGCTCTTTGCCATGGACATCGATCTGCGGCGCCGCAACTTGAGGGTTGAGCTCAAGATTCCGAACCGGATTCCACCCGTGCTGGGGGATTATTTGAGGCTCAGCCAAATCGTTCACAATCTGCTGTCGAACGCCCGCAAATACACCTACCCCGATGGCAAGATATCCATTAATGTCAGCACAGTCCCAGCCGGCAGCTTTGCCCCTAACGACAACGGATACCTGGTGGTCGCAGTGTCCGACACGGGGGTGGGCATCCCGCCGCACGAGCGAAGCCGGATCTTTGACCGCTTTTACCGGGTTGACAACCCCCTGAGCGTCGAGGCCGGTGGCCCCGGAGTCGGTCTCACCATCGCCAGGGACCTGATCGAGCGCCACGGAGGTCGAATCTGGGTAGATAGCGAAGTGGGGGTAGGCAGCACCTTTACCTTTATCATCCCCCTGGCCCAGGATCAACCGATCGAAGCGGGTGAGTAAAAACAGGGCGGCCCAGACGGGCTGCCCTGTTACATCCGGCTCTTTTTCCCGATTACCGGTAGCTGCTTAGCACCTTGATGTAATTCGCCCGCTCGAACGCGGCCGGCTCGGCGATCGACTGCTGGCTCATGCTGCCTTTCATCTGCCGAATCGAGTCGTACTCGTGCTCCTCCATCCAAAGCTTGACCCCGGCAACCAGCCGGCCGATCTCGTCGAGGCCTTTCTTAAACAGCACCGAGCAAACGTGGGCCACGTCGGCCCCCACCATGACCGACTTGATCACGTCGGCCGAGGAATGAACGCCACTGGTCAGCGCCAAAGACGCATCCACCTGACCGTACAGAATCGCGATCCAACGCAATGGCAGGCGCAACTCGTAAGGGGAGCTGAGCAGTAGGTTGGGTGTGACTTCTCAGCGCCTCCAGGTCAATGTCCGGCTGGTAAAACCGATTAAAGAGCACCAGCGCGTCCGCCCCGTCGGCGTCCAAACGTTCGGCAAAGTTGGTCAACGCGGTAAAGTACGGACTGAGCTTCATCGCCACCGGGATGGTGACACTGCGTTTTACCTCTTTGAGAATGTCCAGGTAAACCGTCTCCACGTCGAGCGCAAACAGCTCGGCGCCGGTGGCCATGAAATAGACGTTGAGCTCAATCCCGTCCGCCCCCGCCTGCTCGATTTCTCGGGCATAGTCGGTCCAGCCGCCAGGGCTGATGCCGTTGAGGCTGCCAAGTATCGGAATGTCAACCGACTCTTTGGCCCGCCGGATGTGCTCCAAATAGACGTCCGGTCCTACGCGGTACGCCGCCATGGGGGGGAAATAGGAAAGCGCCTCGGCAAAACTCTCGGTGCCCTGCTCCATAAAGTACTCCAGCGCATCAGCCTCGGTCTCGATCTGTTCTTCGAACACCGAGTGCATGACCACGGCCGCGGCGCCGGCATCCTCCATCGCTTTGATCGTCCCTACATCCTTTGAAAGAGGAGAAGCGGACGGGACGATCGGGTGCTTGAGATCGATCCCCATATAGCTAGTGGTCAGGTCAACCATCGTGTGCTCCTTTGGTTACGGTCACAACTATCAGCCAGTCGTCAGGCTGTAATCCATCGCGGCCAATTGCTCGTACATCTTCCAGCGCCGAAGCACGTCACCCTGGGCCAACTCGAGAAGCTGGGCGGCACGATCGGGCATCGACTGCACCAGCATCTTGAAGCGGGTCTCATTGTAGACGTACTGTTCCAGTGGGATCTTGGGGCCCTTGGAATCAAGCTGAAGCGGATTCTGACCCTGCTCGAGGCGTCGCGGATCGTATCGATACAGGTTCCAGTGACCTGAATCGACGGCCGCCTGTTGTTGTGCGTTGGCAGTTGACATGTTGATGCCATGGGCGATACAGTGGCTGTAGGCGATGATCAGGCTGGGCCCGTCGTACGACTCGGCCTCAACGAATGCCTTGACCGTCTGGTTGTCGTTGGCGCCCATGGCCACTTGCGCCACATAGATACTGCCATAGGTCATGGCAATCATCCCAAGGTCCTTTTTCCCCAACGGTTTGCCAGCGGCCGCAAACTTGGCCACTGCACCGCGCGGCGTCGCCTTGGACATCTGCCCGCCGGTGTTGGAATAGACTTCGGTGTCCAGCACCAGCACATTCACGTCCCGGCCGGAGGCCAACACGTGATCGAGACCGCCAAAACCAATGTCGTACGCCCACCCATCACCGCCGACGATCCAAACCGACCGCTTGACCAGCGTGTCAGCGACGCTAACCAGTTGTTTGGAAGCCTTGGACCTCAGCTTGCCCAGGCGCGACTTGAGTTCAACGACGCGGGTGCGTTGTTCCGCCACATCGACCTCGGTCTCTTGCGTTGCGCCCAGCAGTTCGTCCACCAGCGTGGCGCCGATTTCATTGCGCAACTGCTGCAGTAGCTCGCGCGCGAACTCTTGTTGCTTGTCCAGGGTGAGGCGAAACCCGAAACCAAACTCGGCATTGTCCTCGAAAAGACTGTTCGACCAGGCCGGGCCACGGCCGTGGTCGTCCCTGCCCCACGGCGCGGTTGGCAGGTTGCCGCCATAGATGGAAGAGCACCCAGTGGCGTTGGCAATGATCGTGCGATCGCCAAAGAGTTGGCTCACTAGCTTGACGTATGGCGTTTCGCCACAACCTGCGCAGGCGCCAGAGAACTCGAACAGCGGCCGCAGAAACTGAGATCCCTTGACCGTGTGCACCTTGAGCTGGGTCCGATCAAAGTCGGGGATGGTGAGAAAGAACTCCCAGTTTTCTCGCTCTTGATACCGAATGGGAGGCTGGGGAGCCATATTGATGGCCTTGAGGCCAGCCTGTTGCTTGTTCTTGGCCGGGCAGACAAACACACACGCGGCGCAGCCAGTGCAGTCCTCGGGCGCCACCTGGATGGAGAACTGCATACCCTTGAACTCGCGCCCTTTGGCGTCGATCGATTTCAAGCTCTCCGGCGCCGTGTCCAGCAACGCCTGATCGTACACCTTCATCCTGATGACCGCGTGCGGACACGCCAGCACGCATTTGCCACACTGGATGCAGGTCTCGGGGTCCCACACAGGGATATCAAGCGCGATGTTGCGCTTTTCCCAGCGGGTGGTAAAGGTGGGATAGGTGCCGTCGATCGGCATCGCCGACACTGGAAGCGCGTCGCCGCGCAACGACATGATCGAACCCGTGACATACTGGACGAATTCTGGCGCTTCCTGGGCGACGGCGGGCGGGCGGTCCCAGGCGCTAGTGACCGTGGAGGGAACTCGCACCCGGTGAAGGTTAGCAATCGATTGATCCACCGCGTCAAAGTTCTTTTGCACCACTGCTTTGCCGCGCCGGCCGTAGGTCTTTTTGATGGCATCCTTGATGGCAGCGATCGCCTCATCACGAGGCAACACACCCGAGATGGCAAAAAAGCAGGTCTGCATGATGGTGTTAATCCGCACCCCCATACCCGTCTGCCTGCCTACCTCGTAGGCGTCGATCACATAGAACTTGATGTGTTTGTCGATGATCTGTTGCTGAACCGAGCGCGGCAGATGGTCCCACACCTCGGCCGGTCCGTAAATGCTGTTTAACAAGAACGTGGCGCCTTTTACAGCGTTTGCCAGCATGTCGTACTTTTCTAGAAACGAGAATTGGTGACAGGCGACGAAATTCGCCTTGGAAACCTGGCACGTCTGGCGAATAGGCCGCGGTCCAAATCGCAAATGGGAGACCGTGACGGTGCCTGCCTTTTTTGAGTCATAGACAAAGTAGCCCTGGGCGAAATTCGGGGTTTCGGTGCCGATAATCTTGATGCTGTTCTTATTTGCGCCCACCGTACCGTCGGATCCCAGGCCATAGAACATCGCCCGCACGACGTCATCTGGTTCGATGTTAAAGTCGTGGTCGAACTCGATGCTCAGGTGTGACACATCATCGGTGATACCAATTGTGAAATGGGTCTTTGGCTCAGCCCTGTCCAATTCGTCAAAGATGCCCTTGACCATGGCTGGGGTAAACTCTTTGCTCGAGAGACCATAGCGGCCGCCGATCACCTTGACTGCGCGATTGGCCTCTACCATGGCGGAGACGCAGTCCTGATAGAGCGGCTCGCCAACGCTGCCCGGCTCCTTGGTCCGATCCATCGCCGCGATGATCCTGACGCTTTTGGGCAGCGCCTCCGCCAGATGTTGGACGCTGAACGGCCGGTAGAGGCGGACCTTGAGAACGCCCACCTTTTCTCCAGCCCGAGTCAGGAAATCAACGGTATCGTGGACCACCTCGGCGCCAGAGCCCATGATGACGATCACCTTCTCGGCGTCCGGCGCCCCGACATAGTCGAACAGACGATACTGGCGGCCGGTCAGCGCCGCAAACTTGTCCATGGCGTCCTGGACAATCTGGGGCGTCTTGGAGTAAAACGGGTTGACCGTCTCGCGGGCCTGGAAGAACACGTCCGGGTTCTGGGCAGTTCCCCGAACGACCGGCCGGTCTGGGCTCAAAGCGCGAGACCGGTGGGCGAACACCATTTCGTCGTCGATCATCGCCTTGATGTCAGCCGAGCCCAACTGCTCTACCTTGTTGACCTCGTGGCTGGTGCGAAAACCATCAAAGAAATGAATAAAGGGTACGCGGGCCTCCAGGGTGGCAGCGTGGGCGATGAGTGCCAGGTCCATCACCTCCTGCACCGACGCACTGGCCAGCAAGCCAAAGCCGGTGGCGCGGGTCGCCATCACGTCGCTGTGGTCGCCAAATATCGACAGCGCCTGCGCAGCCACACTCCGGGCAGAGACGTGAAACACCGTCGGCGTCAACTCGCCAGCGATCTTGAACATGTTAGGTATCATGAGCAACAGCCCCTGGGAGGCCGTAAAGGTGGTGGTAAGCGCGCCGGTCTGGAGGGCGCCATGCACCGCCCCGGCCGCCCCGCCCTCCGACTGCATCTCTGCAACCAGCGGCACCGTCCCCCAGATGTTCTTTTGCCCGGCCGCCGACCATGCATCGGCATGCTCGCCCATCCCGCTGGACGGCGTGATGGGGTAGATGGCGATCACTTCGCTGACTTGATGGGCAACATAGGCCGCTGCCTCGTTGCCATCAATGGTTACTATGTTTCGTTCTGCCATGGGAAATAATCCCTCCTTGCTCTCACAATCGCCTGCGATGCGGCAGGCGCCCGCTCTCTAGTCATCTCACGAATTCTGCCAGCCCACATACCACCGACCAGTGACATTCAGCATAGTCACTGTTGAGGGTTGTCACGTCGGCCGCGGCTGAAATACCCGCGCCCCCTCCTCATATCCACGCCGCATCACTTGAATGTTGGGATCAACCAGATGCTGTTTGGCCGTCGGCAGGTGGTCGCGCAACGCCTGTTCGGCCGCTCTCAGTTCGACCACCGGATTCGCACCCAGCATGGCCCCCAGCAACACCATGTTGGTCATCCGCACATCCCCCATTTCGCGGGCCAAGTCGCTTCCAGCAACCTGCAGCACCCGGATATCACTGACGATCAACGGCAATGTTGACCATCGTGGTGTTTACCACCAGCAAACCACCCGGTTGAAGCTCGCGCTGGAACTTTCTCCATGGAGGGGTTGTTGAACACAATCGCTACGTCCGGGCTGCGCACGATAGGGGAACCGATCTCTGAATCAGAGATGATCACGGTGCAGCGCGCCACCCCGCCACGCATTTCGGGTCCGTATGACGGGATCCAGGTCACATGGCGCCCGGTGTCCATGGCGGCATAAGTCAGAACCTGACCGGCAAACAGGGCGCCTTGGCCGCCAAAGCCCGAGAATACAATCGACTGGTGCATGCAGTTCTCCTCACAGCTCCTTGACCGCGTCGGCGACTTTGTATTCCCCCAACGGGAAATAGGGGATCATATTCTCCTCAAGCCAGTCGAGTGACTCAACAGGGTCCATCTTCCAATTGGTGCAGCACGTGGACAGCAACTCGACCATGCTGAAACCCAGACCGAGTTGCTGCGCCTTGAACGCCGTGGTGAGCGCCTTTTTGGAACGGCGGATGTGCTTGACGTCGTGGAGAGATTGTCGCGAGATAAAAACTGCGCCGTCCAGAGTTGCCAGCATCTCGGACATCCGCAATGGCCAGCCGGCAAGGCCGACGTCACGGCCCATGGGCGAAGAGGTGGTCCGCTGCCCCTCCAGTGTTGTAGGAGCCATTTGCCCGCCGGTCATGCCATAGATGGCGTTGTTGACAAAGATGACCGTGATGTTCTCGCCCCGCCCGGCTGCGTGAACGATCTCCCCAGTGCCGATCGCCGCCAGGTCTCCATCCCCCTGGTAGGTGAAAACGATCTTTTCCGGGTTGGATCGCTTGATCCCGGTTGCCATAGCGGGAGCGCGACCGTGGGCCGCCTCGGCAAAGTCAACGTCAAAGTAATAGTAGGCCAACACGGAACATCCGACCGGCGCGATGCCAATGGTCCTCTCTCGCATGTCGAGTTCGTCAAGCACCTCGGCTACCAGGCGATGGGCGATCCCATGGGTGCACCCGGGGCAATAGTGGGTGTGGGCGGCAGTCAGCGAGTTCGGCCGCTGATAGACCAGCGTCTCTTGGATTTCAGTCATTACTCAACTCCGCACGGATCCTCTCAACCACTTCCACCACATCATCGGGCAGCGGCACAATGCCGCCCATGCGGCCATAAAACTCGACCGGAACATCCTTGCCGACCGCCAGTATGACGTCCTCGATCATCTGCCCAGCGTTCATCTCCACCACCAGGATTTTGCGGACCCGTCGCGACAAGACCTCCAGCCGCGGTGCAGGGAACGGGAACAGGGAAACGGGTCGAAACACCCCCGCACGGATGCCCTGTTCGCGGGCCATGTCCACCGCTGTCTGTGCAATACGGCCCATGGTCCCAAAGGCTACGACGAGGATTTCGGCGTCTTGGGTCAGGTGCTCCTTGTAGCGCATTTCTTTTTGCTTCATGCGGGCGATCTTGGCCTGCAGTCGAAGATTTAGCGCTTCCAGCTTTTCGGCGCCCAGGAAAAGCGAAGTTATGATGCGGTGTTCCCTGCCCACGGCGCCGGTGAGCGCCCAGTCAGGTCGATCCGTCTTGATCTCGCGCATCGGCGGCATCTCGGCTGGCTCCATCATCTGGCCGATGTTGCCATCGGCTACCACAATCACCACCGTGCGGTACTTTTCAGCCAGGTCAAACGCCTCGTACACTAGGTCAACCCCCTCTTGCACGGTGGCTGGGGCCAGCACCAATGGGCTAAAGTCACCGTGCCCGGTCGATTTCGTCACCTGAAAGTAATCCGCCTGGCTCGGCTGGATGTTCCCCAGCCCGGGACCGCCCCGCATAATGTCCACCAGAACCGCCGGCACCTCGGACGCCGCGATGTAGGACAACCCCTCCTGCATGAGACTGACCCCAGGACTCGACGAAGAGGTCATGGTGCGCACACCGGTGCAGGCTGCGCCGTAGACCATGTTGATAGCCGCCAACTCGCTCTCGGCCTGCAGAAACGCCCGCCCCAGTTTGACCATGCGGTAAGAGAGGTATTCGAGCAACTCGGTCTGGGGAGTGATGGGATAGCCAAAGTAGGCCTCCAGGCCAGCCCGGACCGCGGCTTCGGCCAGCGCCTCGTTTCCCTTCCACAACTCCTTTGCCATGGTCCCCTCCTATGCTCGAATTGCCGCTTGGGAGCGCGCGGGTACCTGCCGGTAGACCGTGATGCACACGTCCGGGCAAATGATAGCACACATGCTACAACCGGTACACTTGGCCATTTCGGTCACCTCGGCCGGTGTGTAACCGCGCTCGTTGAGGCGCGATGAAAGCACAAGGATGTTCTGCGGGCAAACCGAGACACACAGTCGACATCCCTTGCATCGCCCCTCGTCGATAACAATCCTTCCCTTTGCCATGGATAGTCTCCGGACTAGATTGTGATACTTGCGCAACGGGTTTCAGGCAAAGAAACCCATCCCCCTGTCGAGACGCTTGACATCTTGCCACAGCTCACCGTTTCGGCAGCAAACAGCACAGAGCAACTCGGACATATCCCCGATTGTAGTCGAATTTACCGTTTCGCGCCATGCCAAGGGTCATGACCTTAGTGCATGTTCACAAAACAGACCTTGAGTTCTGGGAGACACCAGCCTGCACAGTGGCCCAGTCGCGGTCGCGCCTGGCCTTTGCCGAGTCGACCCGCTCCCGGAAGGAACGCACAACCGCGGCTTGGAGTTCGACAACCGTCTCGAACGCACGACCGCCCAGAACTTGATGCTTGATCCAGCCGAAGATCGACTCCAAGGGCATCAACCAGGGGCTGCGGGTAGGCAACTGGCAAACGATCAGACGAGCCAGACCTTCTCGCTTGGCTCGCCGGTTATAAGCCCGAATCCAAGCGCGAGTATGCTTCGACCGATGCCAGGGAGCTCTGTCCCAGAAAAGAACGACGAAACCCTTATCTTGAGCTGCGTAATGAGCCATCAATGCTTCCAGAAATCCGGTCGTTTCCTCGCTGTTGGGTTGAACTTCGGCCCAGCGCAAGAAGGTCTCTTGACTCTCGTCATCCAATGCGGCGTAAAGAGCGACGGTGTCGACCTTCTCGCTCCACCGTTGGGCTACCCGCAGCAGCACGTTTTCAGGTGTCCACGCCCAGAATTGGTAGGGCCAGCGCACAAACCAAGACTGATCCAGCCAGACCGCTGCTCCGTTCGACGACGTCCGCACCATCGCCAACAGCCGGTCCCGTTGGCTTTTCCGCAGCTCGTAGAGCGGATCGGGGCTGGTCAGCCACTTTTTGGCTCGGCGGTAGGCGACGCCGCGCATACTCAGCAGCCGCCGTACTGCTTCGTGGCTCATCGTGTTGATGTGATCGAAGCGGGCCGCGATCGCTTGCGCCAGCGTGTCCAGAGTCCAGGTCGCCCGACCCCCTTCAGTTGGGGGATCCTGTCGTGCCAGGTTCTCGGCCTCCTGGGCCACCTCTTCCGTGTAGCTTGGCGGTCTACCTCCCGAACGGGGTCTGGGTGTGATGTCCGCGATTCCACCATCATTGAAGGCTGTAATCACTTCGCGGACCGTTTCTTCATGCAGGCCCAACGCCTGGGCGATGACCGAACATCTCCATTTTGCTGCCGAGAGTCGCAGAATACGCGCTCGTCGATACCGCACGATATCGTCCAATCGCTGCCAGCGGTCCAAGGTCTCCGATTCTTCACGTGTGATGGGACGAACTTTGATAGCCATAGTAGACAAAGCGTAACCTGCCTGACTCAAAAGTCAAGGTCAGTAATGTGAAACAGCATTAGGGCAATCGCATCTTATTCCGATAGCCCAGCCAGGACCTTGAGCAAATAGTCTTCATCCCAAGCTGCCTTGAGCCGTTTCGCTTTTACACCACATTTGGCTGTCTTCTCCTGTTTGAGCAGGTTCAGGGCGATGTGGCGTACGACAGCCATGTTCTGAGCACCGTCGCCCTGTCGAACTCGGCTCTCCATCCTCCCGAAAGGCGATGTCGAGTACCCAGTGAACGCAGTTCTCAATCTCCCAATGGGTGCGTACCGCGTAGAGCGCTTGTTTGGCTTCTCCATCCAAGCTTGCGATGAAGTATCGGTCTTGCAGCGAGGTCTTGTCACCAACGCGGCGTTCCGCTGTCACCTTCACTATGCTTTTCAGTTTGGACCATTCTTCCACGTCGGCCAGGGTGCTGAGATACTCCGGGTCGAGATGGTCCAGCATTGTCGAACCTCTATCCGACCATGTTCCTTGCTAACCGTTCGGTGATAATCGGATTCGATCTTCCCAAATCCTATTCGCTCCGCATGCTGGAAGAATCCCGTGACATCCTGGTACAGTCTTCCTTGATTCTCTTTGAGCGCCAGCACATAGTCAGCTCCCTGCCTGACAATTTGGCTGGCAATCTCCTTTTGACACCCAATAGCATCGATAGTGACAATGCAACCAGCGATTTCCAATACACGCAGCAATTCGGGAATCGCCGTAATCTCGTTGGACTTGTCGTCCACTTTGATCTGTCCCAACACCAGCCGGTTTGTGGAAGCCCAAGCGCTAACCATGTGAATAGCGGCCTTGCCCAGCGTGTGGTTATGGGAACGGCGTAGCTTTTTCCCATCAATGGGAATCACCTGTCCCGCGGTCACCACGCTGACGGCCTGTACCCAACTCAGGAAGCAACTCTGGAACTGTTCCGGGTCCAGCCGGGCAAAAACACGGCCAAAGGTGTCATGAGAGGGGATGCCGTTGGGTAACCCCAGAAAAGTCTCCAGCCATTTCCGCTTGGCCTTGCCAAAGTTCTCAACGTCTACCCAGTTATCGGCACCGCAAATCACGGCGCAGATAGCGATAACGACGATGTCAAGGAGTAAATGCAACTTGGAACGCTCTATTCTTGGGTCTTCCATGCTGGTGAAATGGCTCGAGATGGTCGCGGCTGGCGCAGAATCCATGATTCTCCTCCCGTAGCTCTATGTCAACAAGAAAACGGGATACTACCCCAAGCTAGACGAAATTTGATGCAATCGCCCTTGTCATGACCTGCAGGGCGTGTGCAAAGTCACCAGGGGTCTCGCAGAATCAACTCCAGAGCCTGGAGCGGTTCTGCGCAGCACCAGCGTCTTGCTTCAGGCGGCGTTCGTGTTGCCGTTTCTCAGGATCAGACCGAGGGCAAGGTTGTTGATTGCGGCCATCATGTGGGCTGCATTCCCAGCTTCAGGCGGCAACTGTCTTCTCGGAAGGTCACATCACGTCGGTAGTGCAGGCCGTTTTCTATGCCCCAGTAGGATCGGTTGGAGGGTCATCAGCCGGTGCTGGTCCAGCATGATCCGGTGGCAGGCTGGTAACGCCATATATCGTTTCTTGGCCTTGAGATCCGCTTTTGGAGACTCACGAAGTGCCGCTCCAACTTGAAGACCTGCTGGGCTCCGGGCCAATCCAGATAGTCTTTTAGATCCTGGGTCACGGTAATGGTCCCATTTCTCCAAGCGACCATGTCCTTTGTCGACCGTGGAGGCAGTGCGCATATCGTCAGGCGTGGCACTATGCCCCGGCGCACAGGGCGCTGGTTCGAAGGCAGCGGCGATGTCCTTTTTGAGTTGCGGCTGGTTGTCTTTTACCTTCCATACATAGTCACCACCGCCGGTCACAATCTGAGCAGAGAGCTGACGCTGAGTGTGCAGAGCGTCGCCCAGGAAGATGCGATTGCGCAGTTCCAGGCGCTCTAGCACCTGCGGGGCCACTACGATTTCATTCTCCTTACGGTCCACCTCGACTTGTAGCAGCACCACTCCTTGCTGGGGGACATAGGCAGCCAATAGATGTAGTCCGTGGCTTTCATCGGCCTCAATAGTTCCTCGGATGGTCTTGCCATCGAATGTCACCACGATATCTCCTGGTCCCCAGACGAACCAATTCTCAAAGAAACACCCGATCTGCTGCTCGAATTCGTCCACATTGACTGCCTGCCCCAAGATGCGGCTAATCGTTGTTCGGTGGGGCATCGCTGGTCTGCTGAGCTTGAGCGCCTTGACCAGCAGCGCTGCCAGATGTCTGAGCCAGGTTGCCATCCCACAGGCTGTGTCCTGACCAGCCAGTTTCGCCAACAGAATCAGGGTCAATGCACCCGGCAGCGCACGCGGATTCCCCGGCGGACCGTTGGTCAGCCAACTGCATAAAGACCCGATAGCAACTTCTTACATCAACAGCAACCCCTTCATCAAACGCTATGTTACAATACTCCATGATGACCTCCCGATATGTTGGTAGTTTGTCACCACTAGTGCTGTTTCACACCACTAACCTTGGCTTCTTGAAAGCGACAGGTATCGGCGAAGGTCGGATGAACCCCCATATGTGGGCCACAAGTCGTGTCGCGACTTGATTCGCCCACATATCGGGTGCCTAGAAAAGTCAAGGTCTGTTTTGTGAACATGCACTAGCATACATCAGGAAGGTCGTTTTTTGTCTCATCTCGCTGACTTTGCACACGCCCTGTCATGACCTGAGCCTGAACAATATCAGGAAGCGGTGACGCTTCCTGACAGCGCCTTTTACAGCCGGCCGCCAATGTGCTACAGTTCGTCATCATGCAGATCGCCATTCTTTCCCGACAGGCCAGCCTGTACAGCACGCGCCGACTCACCGAAGCCGCCCGACGACTTGGTCACCGGGTGCGCGTGCTGGATCCGCTGGAACTGCCGGTCGAAATCGGCTATGCCCAACCCAGGTTGGTCGAGACCCTGCCCCGCCTGGACGCAATTGTCCCTCGTATTGGCGCCTCTATCACTGAACTGGGTTGCGCCGTCGTGCGGCAGTTCGAGAATAATAGAGTCTGGACTATCAACCCATCAGTCGGCATCGCGGGCTCGCGAGACAAGCTACTCAGCCTGCAAATGCTTTCTGAAGGCGGCATCCCCGTGCCACGCACCGCAGTGGTGGGTCATCCGAGCCAGCTGGAAAAGGCGATCGAATCGGTTGGAGGCTTACCGGTGGTGCTCAAGCTGCGGCGTGGCACCCAGGGCAAGGGAGTGGTGCTGGTGCATAGCCTGGTCGCAGCTCGCCGCGTCCACTCGTTCTGGCGGACTTTCAACAATACACCCTGGTTCAGGAATACGTTTCCAGAGGCCAGGAATCGCGATATCCGGGTCATCGTATTGGGCGAGACAGCCATCGCCGCCATGGAGCGGCGTGCCGCACCGGGAGAATTTCGCGCCAACCTTCACCGTGGCGCCACGGCGCACGCGTCCGCTGGACGAGAGCTGCCACGCAAATCGCGGTCAAATCGGCCCAGATTCACGAACTCGGCCTGGCTGGAGTCGACATAATCATGACAGCCCGCGGGCCGGCGGTGATAGAGGTTAACTCGTCCCCGGGGCTTCAGGGGATTGAGAAAGCAACCGGCATGGACATCGCCTACGCGGTGATCCGACGCAGCGAGTAGAGGGTCCGCCTGCCCGAGCACGAGCCTTTGCTACCGGAGCACACACCATGACGCACGACGAGATTATTCTCCCGCATCCCGATCTGGCAGGCAGCACAACGCTCGAAAAAGCAATCCTACAACGACGCAGCCACCGCGATTTTGATCCCAGACCGCTCTCCCTGGAGCAG
>CAVOHX010000029.1:0-15764 GCA_963695825.1 uncultured Chloroflexia bacterium | reverse complement strand
CACATAGCCGCCCACCTGGATCCCAAACTCGGTCAGCAGCAGCCGGCAGACCGCCCCGACGGCTACGCGGGCGGCCGTCTCCCGGGCGCTCGCCCTCTCCAACGCCAATCGCAGTTCGCGGTATGCATACTTGGTCGCGCCGGTCAGGTCGGCGTGTCCCGGCCGCGGCACGGTCATGGGAGGTACCAGCTTCTCACGCCAGTTCTCCCAGTCACGATTCTCGATGTGCAGAGCGATGGGCGCCCCGGTCGTACGTCCCTGCAGCATGCCTCCCAGCACTGTCACCTGGTCGCGCTCTATCCGCATCCGGCCGCCGCTGCCAAACCCCTGCTGACGGCGGCGCAGTTGGGCATCAACTGCCTCCAGGTCCAGCCGAAGGCCGGCCGGCATCCCTTCCAGGATCGCGACCAACGCCGGGCCGTGGGATTCGCCGGCTGTCAGGAATCTAAGCATGGCCTACCTCCTACCCTCGTTATCCTAGCCATCACCCTCGGATTCCGCACTATGCGAAGGGCTGCGTGCTGCGGTGTCTCGTAATGCGCGGCACGCTGCCTCTTCCATAATCTCGTACGGCGCCGGCAGCCCGGTCCACCCTTGATAGGCTAGCGCTCCCTGCCACACCAGCATCCCCAGCCCACCAAGCGCTCGCGCACCGGCCGCCCTCGCCTGAGCCAGCAACCGTGTCTCGGTCGGGTTGTACACCAGATCATACACCGTCCAATGCGGCTGAATGGCCCAGTCAATCGGCCACGGAGAAACGTCCTCACCGGGCCACATCCCCACCGGGGTGCAGTTGACGACCAGGTCCAGGGAACCTAGTGCCTCGGCATCCAAAGCCGACAATTCCGGAACCCAATCCATGGGCGCACAGGCAGAGAGCCAAGCCAGCTCCTGGACCAGCGCTTTCGCCCTGTGGGGAGATCGATTGCCAAGGGTCACAGCGCAACCCGCCCGGGCCAACGCCACCACCACTGCCCGGGCGCCGCCGCCGGCGCCCAGCACCAATGCCCGCTTGCCGGCCGGGTCGAATCCCTTCGCGTTCAGGTGACGGGCAAATCCGGCCGCGTCTGTGTTCGAGCCGATCAGGCGGTCGTTTCGCCGCGCAATGGTGTTTACTGCCCCAATCGCGCTCGCCTCAGGCTCGATCTCGTCCAGCCACCCCGCGACGGCGACCTTGTGCGGCACAGTCACGTTGGCGCCGCGAAAACCTCCAGACCTCAGACGCTTGACGGCCTCAAAAACCCGGCCTGGCGGCGCCGGCATCAGCTCATATCGCCAGTCAAGCCCGGCGGCGGCAAACGCGGCGTTGTGCATGGCTGGCGACACACTGTGCTCCACCGGCCAACCAAGCAGCGCCACCCTCTCTGTCATCGCGTCAACTCTCGCAGCAGGCTCGCGAATCCCGGAAACGAATCGGCGGCGCAGGCTGCGCCGTACACCTGCGTTTCGCCGTCGTTCGCCAGCACCCCGGCGACCATGAGAGACATGGCGAGCCGGTGGTCGCCGTGGCTCGTGACCATCGCGCCCTGCAACCGGGTGGGTCCAATCACAGAGAATCCATCAGGCAGCGATTCAATGCGCGCGCCGAGGCGACTCAACTCTGTCACCACGGTGGCGATTCGATCCGTCTCCTTTACCCGAAGTTCGGCCGCGCCTCGCACCACCGTTCGGCCCCGTGCCTGAGAAGCCGCCACCGCCAGCGCGGGGAACTCGTCGATCATTCGCGCCACCAGCGCCGGGTCACCAATCACGACCGCCTGCAACGCCCCTCCGCGAACAATAAGATCGGCAACGGGCTCCGCGCCCTGCATTCGGTGACCGCAGATCTTGATATCTGCGCCCATTGACGCCAGCACGTCGAGGAGGCCGGTTCGTGTGGGGTTGATACCCACGTTGCGGATCGTCAGCTCGGAGCCTGGGGAGCATGCGGCGGCCGCGATCAAAAAGGCGGCCGACGAGAAATCGCCTGGAATTACGATGTCGAGGGGCGCCAACGCCCGCAGAGGGCGCAACCTGACCTCCAACCCATCAACTTGCACCTTGGCGCCCATTGCTTCCAGCATTCGCTCCGTGTGATCGCGTGTGGGCGCGATTTCTTTGACAACCGTATCGCCGTCGGCGTTAAGGCCTGCCAGCAGTAGTGCGCTCTTGACTTGGGCGCTTGCCACGGTCATCTGGTGGGTGGAGCCTGCCAGTCGGGCGCCGGGCCGCAAACCGCCAACGGCTAGCGGCGCATGGCCGTCAACGTCCTCTATTTCGGCGCCCATCGAGCGTAGTGGCTCGACCACCCGGCGCATCGGCCGCTCCAAAAGCTGCGGGTCGCCGGTCAATTCACTGGCAAACCGTTGCCCCGCCAGTAAGCCCGCCATCAAACGCATCGTGGTGCCCGACCGCCCACAGTTGAGCGGACCGCTGGGTGGGCGCAGCCCCGCCAGCCCGCGCCCGCGCACTGTCAGGGTCGATTCGTCATGCCGCAACACCTCTACCCCCATTGCCCCCAGGCAATCCAGAGTCGCCTGTGTGTCCCCCGAAGGCAAGAAACCCCGCGCAGTGCTCTCCCCCTCGGCAAGCGCACCCAGGAGCAAGAGGCGATGGCTGATGGACTTGTCACCCGGCACGGAGACGTCTCCCTGCAGCCGGGCGCCTCCTCCCTTGAGGTCGCTCATAGGGTCCTTCCCACCGCCTCTGCCACTGCCCGCAATTGTATCATGAGTTCAGCAAATCGATTTGGCTTGAGCGATTGTGCCCCATCCGACATTGCCGATTCGGGCCTGGGGTGCACCTCTATCATCAGACCGTCCGCTCCGGCCGCTACCGCCGCCAGCGCCAGCGGCGCCACCAGCTCCCACTTGCCGGCGCCGTGGCTCGGATCCACCACCACGGGCAGATGGCTGAGCCCCTTCAGCACCGGCACGGCACTTATATCCAGCGTATTGCGGGTGTAGGGTTCAAAGGTGCGGATTCCCCGCTCGCACAAGATGACACGCTGGTTTCCGTGGGACAGAATATATTCGGCCGCCATCAGTAGCTCTTCCACCGTGGACATCATCCCGCGTTTGAGCAACACCGGCCGCCCTGCTTCGCCAACCGCGTGTAGCAGCGCATAGTTCTGCATGTTTCGGGCCCCAATCTGCAGCATGTCCGCGTACCCGGCCACCAGCGGTACACAGGCCGGATCCATCACCTCGGTCACCACTGGCAACCCCGTCTCGTCCCGCGCGGCCGCCAGCAGTTGAAGCCCTTCCTCGCCCAGACCCTGAAAGCTATAGGGAGAAGTGCGCGGTTTGAAGGCGCCGCCGCGCAGCATGTGGCCCCCGGCTGTGCGAACCGCCTCCGCGGTCTCGAGTATCTGGTCGCGGCTCTCGACGGCGCATGGGCCCGCCATCACCACCAATTGTTCACCGCCGACCGCTACGCCGTTGATCTTGACCACCGTGTCATGTGGATGGAACTCGCGGCCCGCTAGCTTGAACGGTCTGAGTATCGGAACCGTTCGCTCCACACCATCCATGCGCTCAAGTTGCTCGCGGTCTATCGGCCGGCCGTTGCCGATAATCCCAATGATGGTCCGCTCTTTACCTTTCGAGATGTGTCCGCTGCATCCCATGCTCTCGATGCGCGTGGTCACGCCCTCCACTTGCTCTTCTGTCGCGCCCGGCTGCATGATAACGATCATGATGACTCCTCCTCTTGAACGAGGTCGGGCCGTAGCCCGACCGCCTCTCTCAGATAGATGTGCCGGACCTGCCCCGGCGGCCGATCGGTGTTCCAATGCAGCAGCACCCGGATGCAGCGCTGCAACGAGTCAGGCGCCGCCATTTCCTGAACACACAACAGCGGCGTCTCAGTCCAGCCCAACTCGCGGGCCGCCCGCGCCGGGTTTGCGGCGTTCAGGTCGGTGGTGACGGTAAAGATGGCGCTAGCAACATCGCCAGGAAAAGCCCCGTTGGCGACCATCATGCACTGAAGCAACTCGGTCGTCGCGTCGAGAATCGACTCGACATCGTTGATCGGCGCCGTAGTGGCGCCCCGCATCCCTCGACATGTCACCCTGCACCTCCTGAACAAATAAAAAAGGCGTGGAGCTGGTTGCTCCACGCCTGTGTCGTGTCTTTCCGGGGGCTTGGCTTGTCAGACCAACTTGCCCCACTCCGGCACAAAGCAACCGTCCCGCCGGGTTATGCGACCAAAATAAAAGTATGCGCCGCTGGTGTTTCGGTTGCCAATCATTCTCATCAACTCGTGTCTGTTGCGCCGACAAGCCTCGCCTTTCCTGCCAGACTCATCGAACTTGACGGAGATGATAACCGCAAACGGTCATAAAGTCAAGGCGAAATGGCAGGAAAAAAACGTGCGGAATGCTTTCAACCTTAAATACTCCGGATTCGCAGACTCTTTCGTCAGGACCTGGAGAATCTCCCATAAAGCTAGTGATGAACCTGCACCTTGACTAGACTAGCTCTCGCAGGCTGACAGACCCAGGATTAGCTCCTTCGCCTTCAAGGGAAGCAGGTTCATCGCTGAAAGGTCATTTCGCGGAACCCAGATCAGCGTGTAGCTGTTGTCGCCCGATTCTCGATCTGCCTCCGGCCATCCGAGGCGTGGCTCGCCTGCGGCAACCTGAACCACGAAATAGTGTTCCCGCCGCCCACCGTTGAGAGCGACCACAACCGGCCGCAACCCTGCCACGTGCAACCCGGTTTCTTCCCATACTTCACGCCTGCACGCGGCAGCTGCCGTCTTGCCTGGCTTGACGCCGCCGCCCGGCAACACGTGGTACACACGGCCCTCGCGTTCACGCCGGATGACGAGGTATCGCCCGCCCCGCTCAATGATCGCAACTGCCCGATCTACCTTGGTTCGCCCACCGGTCATCATGCCCCCATTGTATCACCTCATGCCTGACCTCCCAACTTGTCGCGGCGTGAACCTGGCAACGTCGCGGCCCCAGCAAACCGCTTGGATGGCAGATACGGCACGTAGGGCCATACCTCGATCGCGTTGACCTTGGGCCTGAAACGGCTATAATGAGGTCACATGGCACATGAGGGCAGACTATATGGAAAGGCCACCGTCCATCGCCAGAAACAGAGAATTGTCCCCAGGAGAAGCCCAGGTGACGAGACCCGACCGAGAGATGTGCGATGACCTGCGTGATCAATTCGATCGCGCCTTGCAGATGCTCGCCACCGCAATCCAGCAACTCCCGGCCGGCGTGTGGCGGCAGGGGCAGGAGGGCTCAGGTGCTCCGGCGCAGATTGCCTACCACACGATAGACTCGCTCGATTTTTCCTTTTCCGGATGTGCCGACGGCGAGTTCCGGTGGGGGCATCGCTTTGGCGCACCCTGGTGGGAGTTGAACTCCGCCGGCGTGCCGGACCGAGACAGGATACTGGAATACCTGGATGAGATGGACGAGGCGATCGACCTCCACATGGCGAACAGGACGGACACGGATTTGGCTGCTCCCCTAACATTGGTGGATTGGTCCGGCGCCACACTGGCCGGGCACCTTGTCTACGCCTTGCGCCACACCATGCACCACCAGGGCCAGTTGGCTGTCCTGGCCCGGGAGGACACGTGGAGATAGCCGGGTCGCGGGCGGAGGCGCTCACCGGGTGCCCTATTTGCGGCGATCTGATGCCGGTCGGCGCAGATGTCTGCCGGGGTTGTAGCGGTTCACTGGCGCCGGTGCCTGCTGGGTCCATGCCGGCCGACCGATCAGCTGTGAACGCGCTTCTGGGCGGAGTTGTTGACCGATTCACCCTTTCCTATCTCGCCGGCGCGGAGCTTCGAGGGGCCTGCCTCAGTGAAGCCGACCTCTTTGGCGCGCAGTTGGTGTCGGCCGACCTCCGCGGCGCCGACCTTGGGTGCGCCAATCTCAGCGGCGCAGATCTGCGGGCGGCCGACCTGAGCGGCGCCAATCTGCGAGGAGCCGACCTGAGTGACGCGATGCTTGATGGCGCCGATCTCCGTCGCGCCGATTTGACAGACGCTGATCTGGAAGGGACCACCTTTGATGGTCGAACCACGTGGCCGGACGGATACGATGCTGCTGCCGCAGGTGCCATCGATCTCTCCCGCGAATAGACCCCTCGCAGCCACACTGGTTTGATCCAGTACCAACCCGAAGGCTGCTCACGGATCTCTGAAGGCTCTTGCCGACCTCGCCCTGGCTACCTTGCGGTCGCCCGAGCCGGTCGATTGTCGCTGGCTCATGCCCAGTGCGATCAACGAGCTGGCGACCGTGCCCTCCGAAGCACTGGCGCTGCTGCGTGGAGGAGGCCCTGGACATACTCTCGATAGAACTTCAGGCCTTCCTTCGCGCCACGCTGGTGGGGATCGCGTGCGTGGGCCAGCGCTCTCGCCCGTTTTCACCTCGGGGCGTTGCGACCTGTCGTAAGCGCTGGTGGCGTCGCGGCCGCCGCGAGACCTGGTGTCAGACGGCGCCGAGCCCGGTACGGGCAGACTAGCCCTCGCTCGCTGTCCTTGACGGACACCGGCTATGGCGTTATAGTGTCATCAGGCTATCGACGACCAACCACTTGAGAAAGGAAAAGTAAAGTGCGACCCTTTGCGATTCCCCATCGCACCTCGGCCGGGATGTGCCCGGTCAACGGGATTCGAGACCTGGTCCACTGGCGCGCCGGCCGAGATTGGTCCAACGAGTTTGTGCACGGGCTGGGACAGGGCGGGGGTTTTGCCTATCTGCGCTTTGGCCTAGCAGATCCGCCGCGTCAGGTTTACTGGGGAATCGCCGGCCCGCGCCAACACCAATACCTCGCCAATCTGTTTCACGCCGCCTATGTGGATATCGAGAACCGGACCTTCAGGTTTACGTGGCGCAAGGCGTGCGCTGCCGTCGATGCCGGAACCCCTCCAGTCCTTGGCCCTCTCGACATGTACTACCTGCCGTTTTACTCAGAGATTCACGGCCGCCGCCACATTCCGATCCATTACCTGCTCCTGGTGGGATACACAAAAGAGAGCGCCCACCTGCTGGACACCGGGACGGAGGAGGTGGTAACCCTCTCCCTCGACGCGCTCGAGCTTGCATGGGACGTAGGCGTGCCCGGCCTGGGCAAGCGCAACCGTCTGGTGGTACTGGACATCCCCCATGAGCTGCCGCCGACCGACGAGTTGGTGCGTCGCGCCATCGCCGACCAATGTGCGTCCATGTTGCGGCCGCCAGTCAGCATGGTCGGGATCCCCGCCATGGAAAAGGTCGCCCGCGAGATCGTCGGCTGGCCTGATGAGCTCGGCCGAGAGATTACCGAGGCCTGCGCTCGCCAGTTGCTCGAGTATCTGAACTCACCGCCCGACCTGGAGGGCGACAACCTGACCGCCGGACGACACATCTACATTGCCTTCTTGACAGAGGCGGCCGCCGCCACGGGCCTGGATCTGAAGCCGGCCGTCACCCGCTTCCGCGCCTCGATGGCGCTGATTCCGCACCTCGCCCGCGCAATTCGAGAGGGTCGTTTGGACCTGGCCTCCGACCTCTTGAGTCAAATTGCGGGTCACGAAAAGCTCGCATTTTCCGAGCTTGAGACGATCGTGGGCGTGGGGACCGATGGCTGAGACGCCTCCATGGGACCAGAGCTGACGCCGGGCGCTGGCAGCGGCGACTCTGGCGCCGGACTCGGGCGTCACCTGCGCGCGGTCCTGTTGCTGCCATTCCTCGTCACCATCGCGCTTCCGTCTGTCCTGTTGCTGGTCACGCATGTTGCGGACCTTGGTTGGTCCCTCCCGGCCGGATGGCGCCTGCTTTCTGAGGTTGCGAGGGTCGCGCTGATCTTCCTGGGCGCGATACTGATTATCGGAACAATCCGGCTGTTTGCCACCGTCGGCAAGGGCATACTCGCGCCCTGGGATCCCACCCAGAGGCTGGTCGTGCGCGGGGTGTACCGCTTTGTGCGCAGCCCCATAATCGGCTGCATTCTGGCCATTCTCCTGGGGGAGGTCCTCTTGACCCGGCCCGCCTTTCTATTTGGCTGGTTTGTCGCCTGTCTAATCACCAATCTGGTTTACATCCCTCAAGTAGAAGAACCCAATTTGTTGCAGCGCTTTGGCGAACCCTATCGCCGATATGCCAACTATGTTCCGCGCTGGGTGCCTCGCCCGCGTCCGTGGGGCGACCCGGCCGGGCGCTAGATCGTAAACGGAGTCAACACATGGCCCAAGACATCGCCAAACTGATGGATCGATACGCGCAGGAACAGACGGCCGGCCGGTTTCTCGAACTCCAGCAGGCCATCGCCGACTCGTCAGACTATGCCCCCTACACCCAGTTGCTGGGCCGCGAGGCTCACGATCTGCTGAACGGAGGGCATTACGAGAAGGCGATCGAGCATCTGATGTCCATGATGCCCAACTGGTTGCTCAACCCAGGTATCCACCGCATGCTCTCCTTTGCCCACGACAAGGTGGGCAGTGAGGGAAAGGCCGAGTTTGAGCGGAACTTTGCGGGACTGGCTATGCAAGGGCTGCTATCCACGGGAGACGGCAGCCGGGAAAAGCCCTACCGAGTGCTTCACACCCGAGATGAGTATGACCTGCTGGCGTATCTCGGAAAGGAACCATCTCGCCAAAGCCTGGTGCCCCAGGGGCGGTGGCGCTTTGACCGCATTGAGTGCAAGGACGGCACCGAAGTCTGGTTTGATATCACCTTTCCCTTTTCCCACCTTTCCAAGCACATGGGCCGATAGCACAAAGGCGCGCCCATGGCGATTCGCCTGCCGCATCTCGCTCTGCTGGATCTGGATGACACGATCGTCAGCCACGCCGAGGACGCTGAGCCCTGCTGGGAACAGGCGTGCCGCGACCATGCTCCTCGACTTGGCCCGCCTTGGACGGTTCTGTACGACGCCATTCTCGCGAGCCGCAGTTGGTTCTGGAGCGACCGGGACCGCCACCGCACAGGTCGGCTCGATATGAGGGCTGCCCGACGCCGAATCGTCACGAGTGCGCTCTCCGACCTTGGGGTTGACTCGCCTGACAAAGTGGAGCGGATTGTCGTGGCCTACTCGGACCTGCGCAATCGCGCGGTCCATCCACTCCCCGGTGCGATCGAGACCCTCCATTGGATGCGCCAGCAGGGAGTCGCTCTGGCTCTTGTCACCAACGGCGCAGGCCCGGCCCAACGGGTCAAGATCGACCGTTTTGAGCTGGGCCCCTTGTTTGACCTCATCGTCATCGAAGGCGAGTTTGGGGCCGGAAAACCCGATGCCCGGGTGTTTCAACACGCACTGACCCACCTGGGGGCCGCTCCCGCCGAGACCTGGATGATCGGCGACCACCTCGAGTGGGACGTAGCAGGGCCGCAGCGCCTGGGCATTTTGGGCATCTGGCTCGACCGGCTCGGCCGCGGGCTGCCGCCCGACAGTCACATCCGACCCGATCGCACAATCCGAGCGCTGTCCGATCTATTGCCACCAGGTTTGCAGTTCAAGACGGCCGTCGGAGCGAACCGTGTTGGAGACCGTTGATCCCGTCACCCGCCGAGTCTGCGCAGTCGCGGGATTCGGGACGCTGGCAATTGCCCTGTGGCGCCTGGGGATCGCGGCTCGACGGCCTGCCGGTCGCGAGAACGGCAAAACGCCTCTGGTACTCCGAGCGTGGGTTCTGTTGTTAGCCACCTGCCTGTTCCTCGGGACCGGAATCCTGTTGTGGCGTCCCATCAGCTGGGAACTTTCGCCGCCGCAGCGTTGGAGCGCTCTCGCGATTGGCGTTCCGCTGTTGATCGCGGGTCTTTCCCTCTACCTCTGGGGCCTGTTTGCGCTTGGAGCAATGTTCAACGCCGCCAGCGCTTTCGGCGTACGGCTCTCCTCCGAGCCTCGCATGGTACGCAGCGGGCCGTTCCGCGTGGTTCGCCACCCCATGTACCTGGGAGTCAACTTGGCTGCTTGGGGTAGCCTCTTGATCTACCGCACCTGGTCGGCGGCGTTCATTGCCCTGATAGCCGCCGGGCTGGCGGTCAGAGCCGGACGTGAGGAGCGTGTGCTAGCTTCCGAGTTTGGCGCCGAGTGGGACGAGTACGCGGCTCGGGTGCCCGCCTGGTTCCCCCTCCCCCGGTGCGCCAAACCAGATGTTCTTGATCAATCTCCCGGGCCGCAGGAGTAATCCCATGTCGATCCCCGCAGTCTATGCTCACTATGAACGTTCGCAGCGGCCGTTGCCGGGCGCTTTCAAGTACTGCCCACATTGCCGCACTGAGCTCACGATGCGACTAGATGGTGGTGTTGACCGGCCCGCCTGTTCCGCGTGTGGATATGTTCAGCACCGCAATCCGGCGCCCACGGTCAGCGTTTTGGTGGTGGATGATGACCAAGTGTTGCTCGGCAAACGCCTCGGCCGGCCGGGGAAAGGGTTGTGGTCGTTGCCCAGTGGCTATATCGACTATGAGGAGGATTTCATTACCACCGCCGTGCGGGAGACCAGAGAGGAGACTGGCCTCGAGGTGCGCGTCGAGTCGGTGATTCATCTCCTCTCATCCTTTTACAGCCCCAGCTTTCATTTCTTGGCGCTCTATCTCCTCGCCCGCCCAGTGAGCGGCGAGCCGGTGGCTGGCGATGATCTGGAGGTTGTCGACTGGTTTCCGCTGTCCGGACCTTGGCCCGAACTTGCGTTTCAAGAAGATGCAGACCTTCTGGAGTGGTACGCGCGGCAACGACCACCGGGTCTGCCAATAGATGACCGCAGCGCCTGACCTGAGACAAGCCGAGTCAGCATTACCTCGCCGTGGCCGCAGGTCGCGCCAATCTGGCTACGCTACGCGGAACCGGCAGTGGTCATCATCCCTTCCAACACCCGGCCCAGCACCCGCCCTGTGTGGCTGGCAGACACGGCCGCGACAACCTCTGGGGGCCCGGCCGCGATGAGGCGCCCGCCGGCGTCGCCGCCCTCCGGCCCCAGGTCGATCACCCAGTCGGCCGTTTTTATGACGTCCAGGTTGTGTTCGATGACCACAACGGTGTTGCCCGCGTCGATCAGCCGGTGCAGGACATCGAGCAACCGCTGAATGTCGGCAAAGTGTAGACCGGTGGTCGGCTCATCGAGGATATAGAGCGTACGGCCCGTGGTGACGCGGCTCAACTCCTTGGCCAGCTTGACCCGCTGCGCCTCTCCCCCGCTCAGGGTCGTCGCGCTCTGCCCCAGCTTGACATAGTCCAACCCCACGTCGTGCAACGTCTGCAACACCCGGGCGATCTTGGGATGATTCTCAAAGAACGCGAGCGCCTCCTGCACGTCCATGTCCAGCACGTCGGCGATGTTCTTGCCCCTGTACCTGACTGCCAACGTCTCGCGATTGAACCGAGTCCCCTTACATTCCTGGCACCGCACCCAGACGTCGGCCAAAAAGTGCATCTCGATCTTTTTCTGACCATGTCCCTTGCACGCCTCGCATCGCCCCCCTTTGACGTTAAAACTGAACCTGCCGGGTTGATACCCGCGCGCCTTGCGCATCTGGCGTACTGCTGAACACATTGCCGAATCTGGTCAAACACCTTGGCATAGGTCGCCGGGTTCGAGCGCGGCGTACGACCGATCGGGTCCTGGGTGATGCTGATCACCTTGTCGAGCTGCTCCAATCCCTCCAACCGATCATGCGCCCCAGGTCGCCCCTGTGCGTTGTGCAGTGCGCGGGCCAGTGCCGGGTGCAGCGTCTCTGCGACCAGGCTGCTCTTGCCGCTGCCGCTCACGCCGGTGACACATGTAAGCAGTCCAAGAGGAAACCGTGCGTCGATCGCTTTCAGGTTATGCAGTCGCGCATTGACCACGGTCAACCAGCGGCCGTCCGGCTGCCGCCGCGTCTGCCCGTTCGGCGCCACGACCGTCAACTCCCCGCTCAGATATCGGCCGGTCAGGGACCGACGATCGGCCGCCACTTCAGCCGGGGTTCCAGCCGAGACCACCCGGCCCCCCAGGACGCCCGCCCCTGGCCCCAGGTCGATTAGCCAATCCGCCTGGCGCATCGTCTCGGCATCATGCTCCACCACCAGCACCGTGTTCCCCATTTCGCGCAGTTCCACCAGAGTGTCCAGCAGCGCACGGTTGTCCCGCGCGTGCAGCCCGATGGACGGCTCGTCCAGGATGTACAGCACCCCCACCAATCCGCAACCAACCTGGCTAGCCAGCCGTATTCGCTGCCCCTCGCCACCTGACAGCGAAGGCGCCGGCCGGTCCAATGTGAGATAGTGCAACCCAACGTTAAGCATGAACCGCAGCCGGTCGCGGATTTCTTTGAGCACCTCCTCCGCTATCTCCATCTGTTCCGCCGTCAGAAGCGTCTGCTTGCCTGCCTGTTCGGCCGGCCTGCGCCCGTCGCCTGCCTCGCGCCACTCGGCCGCCCGCCGGCCTGAATGGAATAACTCGTTCACCCAGGAAGACGCCTCGTCGATTGCCATCTTTCCCACGGCGGTGATCGTTCGGCCGCCCACAGTCACCGCCCGCGCCTCCGGGCGCAACCTGGCGCCATCACAGGACGGGCACGGTTGCTGGCTCATGAAACTCGCGTACCAACGCCGCGTGTAATCCGACTTGGTCTGGCGAAAGAGACGGTTGATGTGGTGGATGATACCCTTTATGGCACGCACGCTCTCGCCGCTCCAACTCCCCTCGTCCCACTCGGACTCGTACTTGAAATGGAACTTGACCTCCCCGGAGCCATGCAATAGCGCCTGGCGAAACTCGGCCGGCAATTCCTGCCACGGTGTCTCCAGATCAACGGCATAGTGGGCCGCGATCGCCTCCAATTGGCGCAATCCCCAGCTCTTTTTCTTCTTGCGCAATTCGCCGTACCAGCGCAGTGCGCCGTCCATGAGCGACAGGCTCGGGTCGCCAATGATGAGGTCCACGTCCACCGTCATTTGCGTACCCAACCCATTGCACTCGGGACACATTCCAAGAGGGGAATTGAAGCTAAAGAGCTGGGGCGACAGGTCGGGAAAACTCAAGTTGCAGAGGGGACACGCGTTCTGCTCACTCAGCAACAACTCTTCCCCTTCTCCAAGATCGACGATCACCAATCCATGGCCGGCCCGCAGAGTGGTTTCAACCGAGTCGGCCAACCGCATCAGGAGCTCTTTCTCCGGCTCATCCGGAACGACTAACCGGTCAACGATCAATTCGATGGTGTGTTTCTTGGTCTTGGGTAGCTTGATCTGGCTGTCCAACTCTACGGGCACACCATCGATCCTCGCCCGAGAATATCCATCGTGTCGTGCGCCGGCGATCACGTCGGCGTGCGTCCCCTTGCGTTGCCGGACGACCGGCGCCAACAATTGAAAGCGGGATCCGGCCGGCAGCTCGGCCAACTGGTCCGCGATCTGCTGGGCGCTTTGCGGTCGCACCGGCCGGCCGCACGCGGGACAATGGGCCACGCCCGCCCGCGCATAGAGCACGCGCAGGTAATCCATCACCTCAGTCACCGTGCCCACCGTCGAACGCGGGTTCTTGCTCACCGCCTTTTGCTCAATGGCAATAGCCGGGCTGAGCCCACCGATGTAATCCACCTTGGGTTTTTCCATCTGGCCCAGGAACTGACGTGCATAGGCCGACAGGCTTTCCACGTAGCGTCTCTGCCCCTCAGCGTACAGCGTGTCAAAAGCCAGCGACGACTTGCCGCTCCCGCTGACACCCGTCAGCACCACAAACTTGTTGCGCGGGATGGTCACATCGATACGCTGCAAATTGTGCTGTTGCGCCCCGCGGATGATGATTTCTTGCGGCTCCATAGCCTCCTCGCACCTTGCCCCATCGACGATACAGAACGGTTGTTCTATTGTACCAACTCTGCGGGGTTCGGCAAGGTCCAATCGAGAGTTTTCCTCTCCAGTTCACCAACATCCCAGTCCAGGTGCAAAGGGCGGCATCGGGACAAGGACCCGGCCCAAGTGCGTGCAGGGCTGGTCCTGTGGGGAGTACGGGATGCGGCCTGTGCGCCTTCCCGAAAGACGGACGCGAGTTCGCGCCCTAGGAGCCGAGCTCCTCGATAAGCAGTTCGAGTGCGCCCAACTCCCCCTGGATACGTCGTAACTCAGACTGGGCGTCCAGCAACTTGGCTCGCTCGCCGCGCACGAAACGAGAGTACGGAGCGACGGTGTTGTCGATCCGCTGCAGTATGCGTTCCATCTCGCGCACAAACTGCTCGCTCAACGCGGCCACCAGCCGGTCGCGCATCCCCCCGATCTTGGCGCGCATCTCACTCTCCGCCTTGCGCCGCCGGCTGGGGATGATAAAGAGACCCAGGACGGCCATCGCGCTGGCAGCCAGGATGCCGGTAACGTCAGCTGCCACCGTTGTCGCCAGCGCTACCACCAGGGCGCCCAGGCCCAGGGCCCCTACTTCAACGGCCGCCACCGCCGCCACTGCCGTCTGCGCCCCGGCCGCCAGCGAGCGCGCCTCCTCGGTGCGGTCATACGCCTCGACCACCTGCTGGACCTGGCGTCCCAGGTCGCCCAGCATCCGCTCGCGCTCAAAGTGAAAACCTCCGGCCCCGCTGTCGCCCACAATGCGTTCCCGATGTTGGCGGCGGCGCTCTGCCAGGTGCTCCGTGACCGCTTGCCACTGCCGCAGATCCGAGTCCACCAACCAGTCTATCAGTTCGGTCACCGTGCGATCCACCTGCTTGGGTACGTCCGCCACCACCTGGGTCTCGAAATGCCGTTGGACGCGCGCACGGTCGATCAGATCAAACACACGCCGCAACTGAAAGGTGTCGTCAAAAAACGCTCGGCCGCGTTTTTCCATCTCGAGCAAGATGTTCTCAATGCCGCCCATTCGCAGATCAAAATCCCGCTGCATGTCCTCCCGATAGACGCTGATCTGACCGTCAACATCCTGGAGCATCTGCACATCGACCTCGAAAAGGGCCAGTTGCTCGTCCAGGCTCTTCAAGTACCGACCGATTAGGTGTTTCGCTACGCCCATCGGGTTGAGCAGCTTGAGCTTTAGACGGCCAGCTTCATCCAGCGTATCGGCGATGTGCGTTTCGAGCGGCTCAAAGCGGCTGGCCTGCCACAACGCTGGCTCGCCATGCTTGGCCCGCTGCGCCAGTTGCGCGCTCACCGGAAAAATGGGCGGTTCGATTCCCAGAGTGTCGCGCACGCCGTTGGCGACAAATCGCTCGACGTTGGCAAGCGCCTGCTCGTTCTTGAGGATGTCCACCTTGTTGACCAGCACGATCACCTTTTTCCCCCAATCGCGGATGCGCGTCATAAAGGCGCGCTCGCTGTCGGTAAAAGCGCGATCGGCCGAGGTGACAAACAACACCAGGTCGGACCGCGGCACAAAACGCGAAGTGATCTCTTCGTGGCCGCGGATAATCGAGTTGGTGCCGGGGGTATCCACGATGCTAAGGTTTTTCAGGATCTGCACCGGCGCCGTGAGGATGTGCAGATCGTTCTTGACCACCGACCGCCCCGGGACATCGCCATGACGCAGGATGTGCACCTGGGCGGTAGTTGGAGTCTCGCCCTCTTCGAGCACTGTCTGGCCCAACAACGCATTGATCAACGCGCTCTTGCCGGCGTTAAACTCGCCCACAACGACCAGTAGAAAAAAGTCGTCCAGTTGATGGATCGACTCGTCCAACGTCCGCTGTTCATCGGCCGGCATGCCATAGCGAACCAGCGCCACACGAAGGTCGCTCAACAGCGCCCGTTCCTTTGCCAGCAAATCCTCTTGTCTCTCGGTGAGAATCTTCATGGTTGGCCTCCGACGGCATTATACCAGAGATTGGGCAAGCGATACCAACCACAGCC
>CAVOHX010000028.1:0-126662 GCA_963695825.1 uncultured Chloroflexia bacterium | reverse complement strand
CAACCCATCGTCAGACGAAATCTTGGGGCTAAAAAGCCATTCACGCGTCATCGACGTCCCCGACTCTGTCGATCTGGCGGTGATCGTAGTGCCCAACAAACACGTAGCCAGTGTGATGACCGACTGCGGCGCCAAGGGAGTTGGCGCCGCCATCGTGATCACGGCCGGCTTTCGCGAGGCGGGCGCAGAGGATCCAGATGGAGCGCGAGGTGGTCGACGCCCACCGCCATGGGATTCGACTTGTTGGCCCCAATTGCCTTGGCGTGATCGACACTAACAGCTCGTTGAACGCCAGCTTTGCCGCCGGGATGCCCGAGCCTGGGGTCATCTCTTTTATGTCCCAGTCCGGCGCCCTGTGCACCGCCATACTGGATTGGGCAGCCTTGAACGGCTTGGGTTTTTCCAGTTTCGTCAGCCTGGGAAACAAAGCTGACCTGGACGAAACCGACTTTCTCAAGGTCTGGGGATCCGACCCGAACACCAAAGTGGTGATGGCATACCTGGAGGGGGTGGTGGACGGCCGCGAGTTCATGGACACGGCGCGCGAGCTGACCAAATCCAAGCCATTGGTGGTGATCAAGTCGGAACGACCAGCGCCGGCTCGCACGCCGTCTCGTCACACACGGGCACCCTGGCTGGGTCGGACACTGCCTATGAGACTGCCTTTCAGCAGAGCGGCATCATTCGTGCCAGATCGGTCTCGGAGCTATTTGCCTACTCTACGGCGTTAGCCTACCAACCGTTGCCCCAGGGGCGCCGTGTGGGAATCATCACCAACGCAGGCGGTCCGGGCGCTGATGGCCACCGATGCGTGTGAGCAGAGTGGGCTAGAGTTGGCCACATTGGCGCCTGAAACCGTCAAGTACCTGCATCAGGTGCTGCCGCCGGCCGCCAATCACTACAACCCGATCGACGTCCTCGGGGATGCGCGCGCAGATCGATACGAGTGGGCACTGCACGCGGCCCTGAAGGTACCCGGGGGTGGATGCAATCCTCCTCCTGCTGACGCCGCAGGCGATGACCGAAATCGTCCAAACTGCAGAGGCTGCCGTGCGGATATCAAAACAGTACGACAAACCGATACTTGCCAGTTTCATGGGTGGTAAAGAGGTGGCGGTAGGGAATCGGGTTCTGGGGGCCGGGCGCATACCGTTCTATGACTTTCCGGAAGAGGCAGCGGCCGCCCTCGTCACTATGGCGAGGCAGCAAGAATGGGTGAACACGCCTCCGCAACAGACGGTACGAGTTCCAGTAGACCGCGAGCGTGCTGCGACCGCCATGTTGACCGCGCAAAAGGCGCGGCGCCTCAAGTTGAACGAGATGGAGGCACGGCAGATCGTCGCCGCCTATGGCATCCCCCTGCCCCAGGCGCAACTCGCCACCAGTCCGGATCAGGCAGCCCGGTTTGCGGCCGAGATCGGCTTTCCGGTGGTCCTCAAGATCATTTCCCCGGACATCCTCCACAAGACCGACATGGGCGGGGTGGTGGTCGGGATCAAGAACGAAAAACAAGCGCGACAGGCCTACCAGGATATCCTGATCGCGCCCGGCGGTACCTGCCAGATGCGGACATCTGGGGTGTGGCCGTGCAACAACTGGCCGATAAAGGCAAGGAGGTCATTGTCGGCGTGACAAATGACCCCACGTTTGGGCACATGATAATGTTCGGCCTGGAAGGTATCTACGTCGAGGTGCTCAAGGACGTACAGTTCGGAATTGCCCCCATCACCCCCGGCCAGGCGCGGGAGATGATTACTGGTCTACGGTCCTATCCCTTGCTGGCAGGGGTGCGAGGTGAAAAGCCGGCCGACATGGAGGCCATGGTGGATTGCCTGCTGCGTATCTCCCAGATGGTGACTGATCTGCCCCAGATTGTTGAACTGGACATCAATCCTCTGTTTGTGTATGAATCCGGCAAGGGCGTGATGGCGGTCGATGCCCGGATCGTCGTGGCTTCGGATTAAAAGGTGAGAATATGAGCAAGACGTTGTATGTGGTATCCACAGGGCCCTATTCGGGCAAGAGCGCCATCTGTCTGGCGCTGGCGCTGCGACTCCGGCAGGATAAAGTTGCGGTCAGCTACCTCAAACCGGTCGGGGCGTCGCTCATGCGTTTTGGCGACGGCTTTATCGATGAGGATGCCTATGTGGCCTGGGGCGCTTTGGGAATCGATGCGCCATGGGAATTCGCGTCCCCAGTGTTCGCTGACCGACGATCTGCGGGCTGCCCCGTTGGTTGGCCCTGTCGAGGGACTGGACGTCAAGATAAAAACCGCACTCGACTACCTGTCGGCCGGTCAGGATCTGGTGGTCATGGAAGGCCTCGCGCCGGACCTTCGATGGGCAGGCGTTGGGGCTATCTGGACCCGAGGTCGCCGAGCTGACCGACGCGGCCGTCATGGCGGTCGTTGGCTATCGCCCCGACCTGGACCTCGACAGCATCATGCTGATCAAGCACCTGTTCGGCCAGCGGCTGATAGGGGTGGTCGATCAACGGCTGCCCGCCGCGATTGGTGGAGCAGATCACGGGGCAACTGAGCCTGTTTATGGAGCGTGCCGGGATCAAGCTGTTTGGGGTGCAGCTCGCGCGACACGGTGCTGCGCTCCGTGACCGTGGGCGACCTGGCGGAAGAGCTGGGCGGTGAAGTGCTCTGCGCTGAAGACCATCTCGACGAGTTGGTCGAGACCTTTGCTCTGGGCGCCATGAGCGGAGAGTCGGCCTTTAGATTCTTTCAGCGCAAGCCCAACAAGGCGGTCATCACCGGCGGTGACCGTTCCGACGTCATCATGGCGGCGTTGCGGACCTCCACCAAGGCGTTGATCTTGACCGGGAACTTACGACCGGCGGTGCTCGTGTTGAGCGCAGCGGCCGATCAGGGGGTGCCCATGATTCACGGTTCAAGGGGACACCCTTTCCACCACCGAACAGGTAGAGCGGGCCATCGGCCATGTGCGGTTGTCCAGCCCCAAGCAAATAGCCAGGCTCAAGGAGACCATGCCCGAGTACGAGAACATGGTGCAGGCCATTCGTGAGGCGTTGGACCTACAAGGTGGTCGAGATGATGAGAGATCGTAATTCGCGGGTGACCACAACGGCCGTGATCCGATGATAAGGACGAAAATCGTCTGCACCATTGGCCCAGCCAGTCGCGATCCCGCGGTTCTCAAAGAACTGGTGATTGCCGGTATGAACGTGGCGCGCCTGAACTTTTCCCACGGCGATCAGGCGATTCACGGAGAGAACATGGAGCGGCTACGTGACGCGTCACGACAGCTTGGAATTCCGGTGGCCATCCTGGTTGACCTGCAGGGGCCCAAGCTGCGAGTCGGCGATATGGGGCCGGACGGCTTGCATCTTGTGGCTGGAGAGACTTTGATGCTGACCGGTTGTCCGATCGTGGGGCAGAAAGCGGGCGCTCAAGGTGAACCGGCCAAGGCGCCGCTACAATACCCGCTGCTGCCCAGCCGCGTGCAAGCAGGGGATCGAATACTCATCGATGATGGGTTGATCGAGGTTCTAATTGAGGAAGCTGACGACACCGAAATACGCACCCGGGTTATCGTCGGCGGACATCTCAAGACCAACAAGGGTCTCAACTTGCCCAACGCATCGCTCTCCATCCCCGCCATCACGGAAAAGGATTGGGACGATCTCGCATACGCGCTGGCGGCCGGGGCGGACTGGATAGCACTCTCCTTTGTCCGATCGGCCGACGAGGTGCAGCAACTCAAGCAGCGCATCAACAAGTCGTGTGACTATGGCCGCCCGGCGCCGGTGATCGCCAAGATCGAAAAGCCAGAGGCGTTGCAGCATATTGACAGCATCATCGCCGCGGCTGACGGCATCATGGTGGCTCGTGGCGATCTGGGCATCGAGACGGCGCCAGAAAAGGTGCCGATGGTGCAAAAGACGATCATCGCCAAGTGCAACGCGGCCGGTGCGCCCGTGATCACCGCCACCCAGATGCTCGAGTCGATGATGTGGAATCCCCGTCCGACCCGCGCCGAGGCATCGGATGTTGCCAACGCCATCCTCGACGGCACCGACGCAGTCATGTTGTCGGGGGAAACAGCGGCCGGCAAGTACCCGCTCGAGGCCCTGCGCACGATGGTCAAGATCGCGGGCGAAGTGGAAAGCACATTGGGTAGGAGCTGGGAACGCCCCGCCTACATCCAGCGCCCGGTCGCCACAGTCACCGAGGCCGTTAGCCACGCCACATGCGAGACGGCCCACGACCTGAACGCATCTGCAATCGTCAGCGCGACTGCCTCGGGTCGCACAGCGCAGGCTGTCGCACGCTACCGACCTGCCTGCCCCATCATCGCGGTTACGCCGAGTCCCATGGTGCAGCGGCGCTTGCTGTTGGTGCGTGGAGTCGTCCCGTTGTTGGCCAAACGGTCCGGCAGCACCGATGAAATCCTCGACGGCGCCATCGAGACAGCAGTCAAAAGTGGGTTGATCCGTCGCGGAGATACCGTTATCATCACCGCAGGCATCTCTTCCAACACCCCTGGCTCGACTGACCTGATGAAGGTGGAGACAGTGCCACTGATTCTGGTGCGGGGAACGGGCATCCTCGAAGTTGTGGTGCACGGCATTGTGCGCCGGCACGAGACCTTACGCCAGCTTTCGGCCGATGACATTGGTCGCAACGACATTTTGGTGGTTGTAGAGAGCAACCGCGCGCTGGTTCCCTTTGTACGACGGGCCGGCGGTCTGATCGCCCAGCGAGGTGGCGCAGACTCGCACGCGGCCGTTTTGGCTATGGAATTGGGCATCCCGGCTATCGTGGGAGTGGACGGCGGAGCACGTGCACTGGAAGCGCTTCAGGAAGGTATGGAGATCACCTTGGACACTCGCCAAGGTGTCGTCTATATCGGCCGCAGCGAGGGAACGTAGGGTAGCTTGCGCTGCCCATGACACATACAGCATTTTGGGAGGTTATCATGACAGCAATTCATCAGGTTTTCGCCCGCGAGATTCTCGATTCCAGAGGCAATCCAACCGTCTCGGTGCAGGTCGTTCTCGAATCGGGCGCGTTTGGGGTGGCGGCCGTGCCCTCTGGGGCTTCCACCGGCGCTCATGAGGCACTGGAGTTGCGGGACGGAGACTCGTCGCGCTACGGCGGCAAGGGGGTTCTTGGCGCAGTGGCCAATATCAACGGACCGATCGCCGTGGCGCTGGAGGGGGTTGACGCACGCGACCAAGTCCTCATAGATCGGGCGCTGCTAAAGCTGGACGGTACACCAAACAAAGGCTCGCTCGGCGCCAATGCCATCCTGGGCGTTTCTCTGGCGGTCGCCAAGGCGGCCGCTGACGCCGCCAACCTGCCGCTCTACCAGTATCTGGGCGGGGTGTTTGGTACGACGCTGCCGGTTCCCATGATGAACATTCTGAACGGCGGCAAGCATGCCGAGGATTCGACCGACTTGCAAGAGTTCATGGTCATGCCGATTGGCGCTCCGTCATTCTCGGAAGCTGTACGTTGGTGTGCAGAGACTTACCACGCTCTGAAAAAGGTGCTCAAGGGCCGCGGATACAACACGGGCATCGGTGATGAAGGCGGCTTTGCGCCCTCGCTCAGGGCCAACAAAGAAGCGATCGAGGTAATTCTGGAGGCGATCCAGCAGGCAGGATTCAAGCCTGGTAGGGAGATGTACATCGCCCTCGACCCGGCCGCGAGCGAGATCTATGACTCCCAACGCCAGGTTTACGTGCTTGCTAAGGAGGGCGTGAACTCACAGGCGCTGAGATGGTCGAGTTTTATGCCGATTGGGTGGAACAATACCCGATCATTTCCATCGAAGATGGCCTGGCAGAGGACGACTGGGATGGCTTTGTTCTAATGACCGAACGCCTGGGCAAACAGATTCAAATCGTGGGTGATGATCTGCTGGTGACCAATGTGCAGCGGTTGCACAGAGGGATCGAACTGCAGGCCGCCAACTCGATTCTGATCAAGCTGAACCAGATAGGCAGTCTGACAGAGACGCTGGCTGCCATCGAGATGGCCAAGAGAGCGGGATGGACAGCCGTTGTGTCTCACCGTTCTGGAGAGACCGAGGACACCACGATTGCTGATCTTGCGGTAGCGACCAATGCCGGACAGATCAAGACCGGGGCCCCCTGTCGCTCCGACCGAGTCGCCAAATACAATCGGCTGATGGAAATCGAGCTCGAGCTTGGCAGCGCCGCTTCCTTTGCCGGTTGGTCGGCTTTCTACAACCTAAAGAGGTAGGTTGGCCGCTGCAGGTAGGGCCCCCGGCGACGTGAAACGTCGCGTAGAGATGCCGTGCAGTGCCGCACGGCGCTGTGGAACGCCAAGGCTATTCCTCGGGATCGATGTGGGAGGCACCAAGATCATGTCGGGCCTCGTGGAAGAGTCCGGTGCGATCCTGGCCCAGGATTACCGCCCGACCAAGGCCAAACGTGGTCCCGAGGCGGTGGTCCAACGGGCGATCGAGTCGGCCGCCAAAGTGATGCAAGACGGCCGTGTGTCGGCCGCCCAGCTGCACGCAATCGGTATCGGCGCCCCGGGCCCGGTCGATCCATCTGAGGGAGTGGTGGTGTCGCCGCCGAATCTTCCCGGGTGGGGACGTCTTCCGCTGCGTGATCTGATCCAGTCGGCATTTGGCGTCCAGACCTTTATCGAGAACGATGCCAACGCGGCCGCTCTAGCAGAGAATCGTTTCGGGGCCGGCCGGGGCAGTGATCACATGGCGTACGTTACCGTGAGCACCGGCATCGGCGGCGGTTTTATTCTCGACGGCCGACTATATACCGGCCTCAATGGAGCAGCTGCCGAGATTGGGCACATGACTGTGTTGCCTCATGGCCCTCACTGTGGCTGTGGAAACCGGGGTTGCCTTGAAGCTGTGGCCTCTGGCACCGCCATCGCCCGGGAAGGAAGAGAGCTAATGGCAACCTCCACCCCAACCCTGATATCTGATCTAGCGGGTGGGAATCCAGAACTGGTCACGGCCAAGCTGGTGGCCGAGGCCGCCGCCCGGGGCGACGTCGCGGCCCAGGAGATTATTGGCGAGGCGGTGGCCTATCTGGGCATTGGCATGGCGAATTTGGTCAACCTGCTCAACCCAGAAGTGCTCGTGATCGGCGGCAGCCTGACGAAACTGGGCGACCTGTTGTTCGAGGCCGTGCGACGAGCCATCGCGCGGCGCGCCTTTCCGGCCGCCGCAAGACGTGTGCGGGTGGTGCCGGCCGGGCTGGGGGATGCGGTGGTCGTGTTGGGCGCTGTGGCGGTAGCCATGATGCGGGCCGACCAGACAAACTCTTGATCCGATGCTGGACCGACGGTGAACGAAATCCCTCCGGAGATCTCCCCATGAGCGACGCTGAGACACTTGCCCAAACCATGATCTTTAGTGGCTCGGCTCACCGTGAACTGGCGACCGAGATTGCGAACCACTTGGGCGCCGCGCTGAGCCACACAGAGATCGTCAGGTTCTCCAACGACAACATCTATGTTCATCTCGGCAAAAGCGTGCGATCCAAGGACGTGTTCATCGTACAGCCGCTGTCGCCGCCGTGCAACGATCATCTTATGGAACTCTTGCTCATGCTCGATGTTGCTCGGGGAGCCGGGGCGAGGAGCGTGCACGCCGTTATCCCCTACTACTCCTATGCCCGATCTGACAAAAAGGACGCGCCCCGCATATCGATTGCCGGGCGGCTTGTCGCTGACCTGCTGGTCACCGCAGGCGCGAACCACGTTATTACCATGACCTTGCATTCGTCCCAGGTCCACGGCTTTTTCAGCGTCCCAACTGACCATCTCACTGCGCACTCGGTGTTTGCCGACTATTTGAAACAGCGTGATCTGAGCAACACAGTCGTTGTGTCGCCTGACATCGGCCACGCCAAGCGAGCGGGGAAACTGGCAAGGTCACTGGGGCTCCCGGTGGCGGCGGCCGAAAAGATCCGCCGCGCCGACGATTCAGTGGAGGTGTTTGGAATAATGGGGGCCGTGCGCCATAAAAAGGTAATCCTGGTGGACGATGAGATTGCGACCGGCGGCTCGGTGGTCGAGACCATTGCCCACCTTCGCCAGGAAGAGGTCTCGGAGGTTACCGTGCTGGCAACCCATGGTCTGTTCACCGGCAAGGCGGTCGAGCGGTTAGATGCGATAGACGAAATCCAAGAGATCGTGATTGCCAACACGGTTCCGCTGGCGCCAGGGCAACGGCCGCGTCGGTTGCGAGTGTTGTCTGTCGCTCACATCTTTGCCGAGGTGATCCGGCGGCACGTGCTGGGCGAGTCGATTGGGGCGCTTTTCGAATTCTGGCCGATTCAGTAACCCCCTGCTCCACCCCTCATTGGTTCTGGACGACGCTTCTCCGCAGAACGTCAAACACTACCGTGGCTGCCCATCTGACGGCGTACTCGGGGGGGCCGCCGTATCCGCGTTCGATGAGACGTTGTGTCGTGTCGGTGTTGGTCGCGGCTGTGATTTGCAGGTGGCTTTTTGGGTTTGTGTGTAGGGTTGTGACGATGCTGGTTGATGCTTGAGTCACTACGCGAAGGCGCTCTGCTACTGCCGCCACCCGTTCGCCAAGAGAGCGCGAGTCGTCGGGCGTGATACCGAGTTCGACTTCCAACTCATCCACCGTGTCGCGACTCAGCGCCTTGAGCACCGTTCTCTCTGCTCCCGGCGTGGCCACCAGTCTTTCCCCTGCGGCGCCGCCAATGCCAGCTTCAGCAAGAGCCATGGTCATGCCCCGACTTGAAAGCTGGCCAAGCAACACCTCCTCGACCGTCTGATCCCCCTCCCCGTACACGTGAACGCCCAGCCGGGCGAGAATGTCGTCGGCGATGGGCTGCATCAGCGCCTTTGCCTCGGCAATGGTGGTCGCCTTGGCAGCGATGCGAATATCAGTCTGACCAGCGTGCGCAGCCAGACCTACGGTCGGGTTCGAGAGCCGCTCCAGATCTTGGATCATCGAGTCCACCTGGCTCTCGCCTATTCCGGCGGTTCGCAACACCTGCGTCAGGATGACGGCTGGCGCGCCCATCCTCTCCTGCAGATACGGCAGCACAGCGTGCTCCATCATGTATGTCATTTCGCGTGGAACCCCTGGAAGGCATATAACGCAGCCAGATTTGGATTCGACGATGAAACAGGGCGCTGTGCCAACCGGATTTTCCAGGGCGATCGCTCGCGCTGGCACAAAGGCTTGCTGCCGGTTGTTGGGGCTCATCCGCGCTCCCCAGCGTTGGAAGCGGGCCGCTATTTGATCAAATAGGTCGGCGCGGAACTCGAGCTCCCGATCGGTGGCGGCCGCTACCGCCTGGCGGGTAATGTCATCGACGGTCGGTCCCGATCCACCGGTCGTTATCACCACGTCCGCTCGCTCAAGCGCCGTGCGAATCGCGGCCGCTACTCGGGCCTCATTGTCGCCCACGGTGGTCTGCTGATACAGGTCCAGCCCGATGTTTCGCACGGACCTCGCGATATAGGCCGCGTTGGTGTCTACGATGTCGCCCAGCAGCAACTCGGTTCCGATAGTTACGATTTCTGCGTTCATGTATCATCCTCAAGGGTTTGATTGCCAGCGGATTCTATCATCCTCATTGCTGGTGGGCAAAGCTACGCGTCCGTCATGGAAACAACCTGCGGGGTCACTGGACAGAAAGTAGGTGTGCACAAACCGTCACATTAGGGTAACATCCAATCAGCAAGGAGGGATTGGATGAAGATCGGTATGCTGACCGATGTCTACAAACCAGTGATCAACGGCATCACCAATTCGATCGCGCTCTGCAAACGAGAGATGGAGGCAGCCGGACACCAGGTATACGTCTTTACTTTTGGACATGATGATTATCAGGACACGGAATCGCATGTCGTCCGGTCTACCGCAATTCCGCTATCGGATACCGGGTACCATCTAGCCTGATGCATTCGCGCAAGGCCCGCCTCCAGGTGGCCGAGATGGACATTTTGCACGCCCACCACCCCTTTATTAGCGGTCGCCTGGCGACGCGCTATGCGCGCGCCCACGACCTTCCGGTCGTCTTTACCAACCACACGCGTTATGACCTCTACGCCCAGGCATATATGCCCCTGGTTCCGCCCGTACTCTACGCAGATGGCACTGGAGACCTTTATGCCCTCCTTTGCCGCACTCTGCGACCTGATCGTAGCTCCATCAGAGGGTCTTAGGCAGGTGCTTGTCGATCTGGGCGTGCGGCAGGAGATTCTGGTCATCCCTAATGGCATAGACCTGCAGCGATTCCCAGGCCCGCGGGGCCGAGTCTCGCGAGAGTCACTGGGACTCCCGCCGTCAGACCCGGTCCTGGTCTATTGCGGGCGGCTAGGCCCTGAGAAGAATCTGGATTTCCTGCTTCGGGCGTTTCGTGGGGCGCTGCACGCAGTTCCAATCGCACATCTCCTGTTGATAGGAGGCGGGGCTGAGGAGGAACAGCTTCGTGACCAGGTAGTTGGCATTCCGCACGTGCACCTGGTCGGCCCGGTAGACTATGAGCTCGTGCCGAGCTACCTCGCCCTTGGCGACATGTTTGTCACTGCATCCGTGACCGAGGTACATCCGCTCTCGGTGATTGAAGGGCTGGCTGCCGGTTTGCCGGTCCTGGCGATAAGCTCTCCCGGCATCAGCGACACGGTCAGGCACGGAGTTGATGGTTACCTGTGCCCCCATGACCTGCCCGCGTATACGGCAATGATGGTCAGGTCCCTTCTCGAACCGAGCCGCCGGCAAGAGATGTCGTCGAATGCACGCATGCAGAGCGGACGATTCGACATTCGCACGACTGCATCCGCCTTGATGGAGCAATACGAGCGCTTGATCCTCGAAGCGAAAAAACGGCCGCCCAAGGAGACCCTCTGGAGTTCACTGGCGCGAGACGTGCAGCGGGTGTTGGGTGAGTAGAAAAAAGCTAGGTAGCTGGGGAGAACGGCTAGCCGAGCTCCATTTGACGGCCAATGGCTATTCTGTCATCGAGCCCAACTTTCGGTGTCGATTGGGCGAAATGGACCTGGTGGCCAAACTTGGAGACCAATGGGTTTTCGTGGAGGTCAAGACCCGCCGGGGAACTGGTTTCGGACCCGCTCGTGACGCCATCACAAGCGCCAAGGCGGGACGACTGCTGCAAATAGCCGAGACCTACCTCCAGGAGAGGGGGCACCTGGATGTCAACTGGCGCATCGACCTCATCGCGGTGCAACTCGACGCGCAGGGCAAGTTGCTACGGATCGACCATATCGAGAACGCGGTGTCAGGATGGTAGACATGGAACCGGGTTCGATCCACAACGACCACGATCCAAAACCCAGCCAAGTGCCCTTTTCCGGCCGTCATCCGCCGTTGTTCGTTCTCATTGGACCCACCGCAGTGGGCAAGACGGCGCTTGGCCTGGAAGTGGCGCTCAGGATCAATGCCGAGATTGTGTCTGGCCGACTCGCGGCTGATCTACCGAGGCATGGACATTGGCACCGCCAAGCCCTCGCGAGAGGAGCGAGATCGGGTACCACACCACTTGATAGACATCGTAGACCCCGACTCGACTCTTACCCTGGCCGAGTATCAACAACGCGCCTACGCCGTCGTGTCGGATATCACCCGCCGGGGCCGAGTGCCAATGTTGGTGGGAGGGCACCGGTCAGTACGTCCACGCAGTGGTTCAAGGATGGGACATCCCCCGAGTGGCTCCAGATCCGAGTCTGCGTTCGGAGCTGGAGAGATTCGCAGAAACTGACGGCCCCGTGGCGCTGCACACTCGCCTGATGGAACTGGACCCGCTTTCGGCCGAGCGCATCGATCACCGGAACGTCCGCCGCGTTGTACGAGCGCTAGAGGTCACCCTGCTTTCCGGCCGGCCCATGAGTCAGCTACGACAGCGATCCGCCCCACCCTACCGCATCCTCCAAGTTGGTCTGACGCGGCCGCGGCCCGCACTATATGCCAGAATCGACGATCGCGTCCAGCGGATGCTGGATGCCGGGCTCGTGGATGAGGCGGCTCGAACTCCATGCGCTAGGCTATTCGTGGGACTTGCCCGCCATGTCCGGCATCGGCTACCGGCAGGTCGGCCAGCACTTGCGCGGGGATATCAGTCTTCAAGAGGCAGCACAATTGATCGGCCGGCACACGAGGCGGCTCGTGCGGCAGCAGTCAACGTGGTTTCGTCACGACGATCCGGCGATATTGTGGTTTGACTTGGATACCACGACTTTTGATCAGGTGGTGGATAGCATAGCTCGGTGGCTCGGTGGCAGCGGAGGCTTGCTGAAATGACTATACGCAGTCCGGTGATCCTCGCGCATAAGATGGAAATCACATCGCAATCAGACACTGAACACTTGCACTATGGCGACGAGGCAAGGTATACTGCATAGAGTTGAGGAGTATGGAAACTCAGGTACTGAGGAGGAGAACACGATGTTGGTTGGTGAACGAATGACCAGGAATCCCATCACGACCGGCCCTGATGCCACCATCAGCGACGCTTTGGCAATGATGCGCCGGGAAAAGGTGCGGCGTCTACCCGTGGTGGGCAAGAAGGGCAGGCTGTTGGGCATCGTCAGCGAAAAAGACCTACTCTACGCTTCGCCTTCCCCCGCCACTTCACTGAGTGTATGGGAAATCAACCACCTGCTCTCCAGGCTTCATGTTAGCGATGTAATGACAAGCGACGTGATCACGGTCACCGAGGACGTTTTCCTAGAGGACGCTGCCCGTATGATGGCAGATAACAAGATTGGCGCCTTGCCTGTTGTCCGCGGCGACACTTTGGTAGGCATCATCACCGAGACCGACTTGTTCAAGCTGTTCATCGAGCTGTTTGGCGTGCGCGACAACAGGTGTCCGTATGACAATGTTGGTGCCGGCGGTGACCGGCGAATTGGCCAAGATCACGGCCGCGATCGCCGAGCGCGGTGGGAACATCATTGCGCTTGGCACCTTTCTGGGCGAGGACCCGACCAACGCTCTGATCACGCTCAAGGTGGAAGGGGTCGGTAAGCAAGAGTTGATCGATGCGTTGGCCCCCCTGGTGCAAGTGATCACCGACGCCAAGGAGGTCTAATCCCATCCTTTCTCGGACAGTTGCGCTCCTCTGTTGCATGATCGAGGCGGGTAGTGTATCTTTCCAGGGATACACTACTTCGAGGCGTGACGGGATGTGCTGGCACGCCTTTTGTAACCCATGATACCAGGTAGCCGTTGCACATTTTCCCGACGGCGGTCGCACACAGTTGACTTGCTGGTTTTGTCACTTATGGTAAAATGACCGTGTTGGCACAAGGGGAACTCACCTGGCTCGATTCTCATTTCCGAGTGAGAGTAACGCGCTGCTCTTACAATGTCCGATTATTTGGGTGAGGGTAAAATGAATATCTTGAAGGAACGTCCGCTCGTTAGTGGCCTGGTGATCGGCCTCGTCGTCGGTATCTTGTTTGGCTGGATGGTGATGGGCTGGGTGATATCACCGCTCAAGTGGGTGGATGCCAACCCTGAGCTCCTGCGCGAGGACTTTCGCTCCGACTATGTTCGCATGACGGCCGCCCTGTTCAGCTTTACGAACAACCCGGTCGATGCGCAAGGGCGAATGCGCGAATGGTCTGGCGCCGCCGAATACACTTGCCAACTCGCCAACGATGCGCCAGCCGGCTCTCTCGAGCGACAGCAACTTCTGTCGCTGGCTCAGACTCTCTCCCCCGGTATCGACTGTGAGAACATGACGGTTGCTCCAACCGAAGAAACCGATCAAGAGGAGGGCGAGTCCCTGTTGAGCCGATTGGCGCTGCTGTGCGGCGTCGGCCTATTGGCCCTGTTGGTGGCAGGCGGCGCCTTCTGGGTCATCTATCGTCGGGGAACACGCCCAGAGACGGGTGAGGAGGATTTGCCCACCGAGGAGCCCACATTCACATTGAGTGACGCGGCCGGGCGGACCATCCCGCTGGCGCAGTTTCCTACCGAGTTTAACATCGGGCATGACACCTACGACGACTCGTTTAGCATCGAAACGGCCACCGGTGAGTTTCTCGGCGAGTGCGGCGTTGGCATTTCTGAAGCCATCGGCGTGGGCGATCCCAAAAAGGTGACTGCCTTTGAAGTATGGCTGTTTGACAAGAATGACATCCGCACCATCACCAAGGTGATCATGAGCGAGCACGCGTACTATGATGACGCCCTGCGCGCCAAGCTGGCCCCGAAAGGGGAAGCGGTTCTCGCCCGACCCGGCGAGACCGTAGTGCTCGAGACCGCGTCTCTCATCATCAACGCGCGTATCGTCGAGATGGAGTATGGTACCGGAGAGCTTCCGCCGCAAAGCTTCCTCAACCGCCTGGTGGTTGAACTCGCCGCCTGGGCCAAAGAGGGCAGCGAAGCGCCACCTGAGGAGGAAGCGCCTCCGGCCGACGAATTTGAGTTGTGATTCCACTGTCCTTGCGCCAGCGTTCATGGAACCCCGATGTGACAGCGTCGGGGTTTTTCTTGGATGATGCACCCGGGGAACGGTGGTCCTTGGTCTGCATAGTCACCCGGTCCACATGAAGCGCAAATCAAAGAGCTCGACGTACGGCGTCTTGATATTGGTCGTGCTGATGGCATTCATCATCTTGTTCTGGCCCCGACCGGCCGCCGAGGAAGGACCGCGGGAGCAGGCCACCGCGGATCCAGAGCAGATGAACCTGACGCCAGCCATGAGCGACGATGACAAACAGTTTCTGGCGACCCTGGAGGCGCAGGCGCAGTTAACCATCGAGGCAATGGCCCCAGCCCCGTCTGCCACGCCCGCTCCGCCGCTGGTACTGCGCCAAGCCCACGTCGTCGTGTCGGGAGAGACGGTTCAATCGATTGCGGCCCAGCACAACACGTCGATCGTGCTGCTGGCAATCTACCTTACAGTGGACGAACTGACTCCCGGGAATACGATCCAGGTACCGGTCCCCAACCCGGCCGTGTGCCCCTCCGGCAAAGTACACGTCGTCGAGGAGCACCAGACACTTTACGGACTTGGGCGGCTCTACGACTCTTCAGTCGCCGAGATCATGATGCTCAACGGATTGGCAACTGACCTGATCAAGATCGGCGATCTTTTATGCATCCCCTGAGTTGCCACAGGACGGTAGGTGCAATGTCCGTCAGTTCTGACACCCGCGTCGCCAACTCCCGATGGTCGGCTCCAATCCAGATAGAGGGAACTGGATTCATGGTGTGAGACCGTCGGGAGAGATCCTCCAGGTTGCCATGATCGCTGGTGATGAGAATCGACCCACGCTCCGTGTCCCAGGCGGTCAAGAGCCCAGCCAGGACCTGATCGATCCGCTCCAAAGCTTCTACTGCCTCGTCCATCTGCCGTCGGTGTCCGATCAGATCTGACAGCCAGTGTTCAAAGAACACCAGGTGGTTTTCATCAGCGAGTTCGGCCAGCCTGGCGCCGGCTCTTTCGGGGCTCAAGAGCGGCATGTCATGGTAGTAGAGCTGATCACGCCAACCGCGCCCTGTAAAGTCGGGGCTGACCGCGTTACCCACGCGAAGATCCTGAGCCGTTCTCAGATCCAGCCCGGCCGCGGTTGCCGCCAGCGGAATAGCGGACAACAGACGCCGGCCGCTGGCAACGCTCTCAAAGAACCGAGGCGGATACGGATTCACAAATGCCACCGAACATCCCTGGGCCTGCAACCACGAGAACAGGTTACCTACTCGAAGGATGTCGGCAATCGCCGGCGTGGGTTTGGGACCGTAATGCTCCCCCACCTGCGCGGCAACGTTGAGGCCTGTGAGCAACGTCGCCTGTCCAGTGGCGCTCTGTGGCCGGCCGGGAACGCCCAGGCACGGGTCCAACGGAACCATTGAGGCTCGATCTCCGAGAATGCGGCCGTTGGTCCGGAGGTGCCATCCGTTGCCCAACAGCCCATTCAGAACCGGCAGCCGCGCCGAGCAGAAGGGATTCCGGGCAGGGTCATCTGTGCCGAGCCCGACTCCGTCGAGAAAGAGAAATAACAGGCGCTTCTCAACCATTTCCCCATTATAGACTCTCTCCGGAATCACGCCACCGTTGCGAATTCGACAACCACCCTTTATACTTGCGCATCAACAGAGTGTCCCACATTGAGGGCAATCAACCGTGAAGACCATTGAATTCGACTACGACCTGCCGGCCGAGCTGATTGCACAGACTCCAGTCGAACCGCGCGACAGTGCGAGGTTGATGGTGTTGGACCGCAAATCCGGCGCATTGCATCACCGGGTCTTTCGAGACATCGGCGATTTGCTCAATCCCGGTGACATGTTGGTGCTGAACAACACCCGGGTTCTGCCCGCTCGTCTGCTGGGGCGCAAACGCGGTACCGGCGGCCGGGTCGAGCTGCTTCTGCTTGAGCAGCGTGGCCAGGCGCGGTGGCTGGCCCTCGTCGGCGGCCGTCGAGTGCGGATCGGCACAGTCGTCGAGTTGCTGGATCGAGCGGGAAGAGCGAGCGGGATTCGGGGAGAGGTCCTGGCTGCGTTTCCGGATGGGCAACGGGAGGTCGAATTCAACCAGCCGGCCGATGAGTGGCTCTCCCAACTGGGGCACGCTCCCCTGCCGCCCTACATCCATAACTATGCAGGAGACCCGGAACGGTACCAGACCGTCTACGCTCGTCGCGATGGCAGCGCGGCCGCGCCAACGGCCGGCCTCCACTTTACTCCAGAGCTGCTCCTGGCGCTGCGCGACCGCGGCATCAAGATTGGCTACGTCACCCTCCACATCGGCCTGGACACGTTTAGGCCTATCACAGTTGACGAACTTTCCCTTCACCCCATGCACTCCGAATGGGCCAGTCTCGATTTGGGAACCGCACGACAGATCAACGATACCCGACTGTCCGGAGGGCGAATCGTGGCTGTGGGATCAACGGCCGTGCGAACCCTCGAGACGGCCGCTCGCGCACAGAACAGTTCCGAATGTCGGGAGGATGTGTGCGGCTGGTCCTCCGCATCGGCGTTCGAGGGCCCAACCGACCTGTTTATCGCGCCGGGTCACCGCTTTCGAGCGGTCGACGCCATGGTAAGCAACTTTCACCTGCCCAAAAGCACCCTGATCGTGATGGTGGCTGCGTTTGCGGGTCTCGAAATGATCCAACAGGCCTACGGCGAGGCGATGGCACACAACTACCGTTTCTACAGTTTTGGGGACGCTATGCTCCTTCTATAGGTACGCCGTGCCCCTCACGCTCTGGCGCAAGTGCTCAGCGGCCTGAACGTGTCTGCCCACCGTCAGCCACAAATGTCCGGGCGGTTTGGGACGCCAACCGTCTCGCTTTTCTGGTAAAATCGATGGTCATGGACCCATCTGTCAAGCCCACGTGGGCGGGAAAACCCTTGCGCTCACCCAAGCCCCTGATCGGCGTGATACACCTCATGGCTCTTCCTGGCACGCCGGCAAATGAGCGACCGCTGACCGAGATCGCCGAGATCGCACAGCAGGAGGCGGCCATCTACCGGGATTCGGGGGCAGATGGCATTATCGTCGAGAACATGCACGATGTGCCGTACCTTCGCAACACGGTCGGGCCCGAGATCGTAGCCGCCATGTCGGTCGTGGCGGCCGGCGTGCGAAAGGTGGCGCCCCAACTGCCGATCGGTGTGCAAGTGCTGGCGGCCGCCAACCACGAGGCGCTTGCGATCGCGCTGGCGGCCGAACTCGATTTCGTGCGCGTGGAAGGGTTCGCGTTCGCCCACATAGCGGATGAGGGCTTGATACAATCCTGCGCTGGTGATCTACTCCGGTACCGCAAGCATATCGGCGCAGAGCACATTCAGATCTGGGCCGACGTCAAAAAGAAACACAGCGCCCATGCGATCACTTCCGACGTCAACCTGGCGGAAACGGTTCGGGCGGTGGAGTTCATGCGCGGCGATGCCGTTATCGTCACCGGCGCCGCCACCGGGGCAGCGCCAACACTAGAGGACGTGCGGTCCGCGGCCTCGGCGACAACCCTACCCGTGTTGCTGGGTTCCGGAGTTACTTTGGAAAACGTGGGCCTCTACTGGCATTCGGCCGACGGGTTTATTGTCGGGTCATTCTTCAAGCGCCAGGGGCATTGGGCGCAACCTGTGGACGCTGATCGCGTGGCCAAGATGGTCGCAGCGCTCGCGTCGCTTGGCAAGTCATAGAGCCGACAGTCGCGCTATCCAATCGGCAGAGCCATCTATATGGACAACACGGAGACACCACAATGACGCATATCATCCGCATTCAAGATATCGGCGACCACGTTGGCGAGTCAGTCACCATAGAGGGATGGGTCTATCTCAGAACTGGCAAGGGAAGGCTCCAATTCCTCCGTGTTCGCGACGGTACGGGGATCATCCAGGCGGTGGTATTCAAGCGCGACGTCTCGTTGGAAGCCTTTGACGACGTCAAACGACTCAGCCAGGAGTCGTCGATCCGGTTAACGGGTGTGGTGCGGCAGGATGAGCGCGCCCCCGGCGTACCGGGAGGGTTTGAGATCGGGGTGACAGACCTGGAGATCATCCAGGTGGCGGCCGAATACCCCATCACCCCCAAGGATCATGGCGCCGAGTTTCTGCAGGATCACCGACACCTCTGGATCCGGTCCTCTCGCCAGTGGGCAATATTGCGCGTGCGCGCCACGGTCATTCGCGCCATCCGTGACTGGCTGGACGATCATGGTTTTGTCAACATGGACACCCCAATTCTAACCCCCGCCGCCGGAGAGGGGACCACAACCCTTTTTCAGGTGGACTATTTTGGGAGTCCAATCTATCTGGCGCAGACCGGACAGCTCTATAATGAGGCCAACATCTACAGCTTTGGCAAAGTGTACTGCTTTGGCCCCACCTTTCGAGCCGAGAAATCCAAGACCCGTCGCCATCTGACCGAGTTCTGGATGGTAGAGCCAGAGATCGCCTTTTGCGACCTGGAAGACCTGATGGCGATCGAAGAGGAATTTGTCTCTTACATCGTCCAGCGAACGCTCAAGGAGCGCGCAGCCGAGCTACATCTGCTGGAAAGGGATTTGAGCGTGCTCGAGCGCGTGGCCCCACCTTTTCCGCGTATTTCTTACGACGACGCTCTGGAGAAACTGGCGGAAATCCGCGCCAACACTGGCGACCCCGAGCTTGGGGAATCGCTGGCGATCGAGTGGGGCAGCGATTTTGGCTCGCCCCATGAAACTGAGCTGACCAAACTGTACGACAAACCGGTCTTTGTGTATGGCTATCCGACAGCCTGCAAAGCATTTTACATGGAGCCCTGGCCCGGCCGACCCGAGGTCTCCAAGAGCGTGGACTTGCTGGCCCCCGAAGGTTACGGCGAGGTCACAGGAGGCAGCGAGAGGATCAGCGATCCGGACCTTCTCGAGCAACGCATCCAAGAACACAGCCTCCCCCCAGAGGCCTTTACCTGGTACGTGGACTTGCGCAGATACGGAAGCGCACCCCATTCAGGCTTTGGACTGGGGGTCGAGCGCACCGTATCCTGGATTACGGGCACGCGCCACATCCGCGAGACAATCCCCTACCCGCGGATGCTGAATCGATACTATCCCTAACCATCCAAACGGGCCTTTGAGGGGACAGCGACCCCCACAAAGGCCCGCTCCGGCAAACCCCCGCTCTCAAAGCAGGAGGTCAACGGCCGGGTCAACTCGGTCATGCGCCGTACTTGTTCAGGCGCAACGCGTGCGCCAACGCCAACGGCATGAGTTCCGTGGTCGGAAAGATCCCCAACCCCCCCCGGAGGCACTCAGTCTCCCCAAAAGCATCGCCAGGGTCGGGACGGTGCGTTGCGGGCGCCCACAACAGGGTGGGAACGGGGTGCCAGCTATGGGACCGGAGAGTGGATGGCGTGGAATGATCGCCGGTGATGATCAGCACATCCGGCGCCAGCTCGAGTAGTCCAGGAAGCGCCGCGTCCACCTCCTCGATGACCGCCGCTTTGGCGTCAAAGTTGCCGTCCTCGCCACGGCTGTCGGTGTACTTGATGTGGACAAAAAAGAAATCGTACTGATCCCATGCATCAGCCACCCGACCGAACTCGTCCCCCGGAGTATCGTGCGCAGATGAAGGCAAGATATCCATCCCCACCAATTGCGAGACTCCCTTGTACATGGGATAGACGGCTACGCAAGCGGCATTCAGACGGTAGATATCAGAGAACTGGGGCAAACCCGGGTCGCTGGAAAAGCCGCGCAGGGTAAAGCCGTTGGCAGGGTGATGGTGCTTTAGCATCGGCCGTGCCTGATCAACCCAAGCCCGTACCAGATCGGCCGTGTGACGCGCCTCTGAGCTCCGCGCCTTCACGGGCAGCGGCGCTGTGCCCACTTCCTGTGGATCCGTGTCCGCCAGATCGGGGCACAATCCGGCGCCCCTCAGCACCAGGGCAAAACGGTACTCTTTGACGGCGCGTATCTCTGCTTCTACCCCGGGAACTTGGATAACCGACAGCAGGCGACAGAGTTCCTCGCCTTTTTCCGTTGGGATACGGCCGGCGCGACGATCTGTGATCAGGCCGGCCTGATCGAGGGAGCAAAAGTTTCCGCGGACGGCCACGTCGGCCGCTCCGACCTTCATCCCGATGCCAAACGCTTCCAATACCCCACGGCCGATCGCATAGGTGAGCGGATCATAGCCAAAAAGCGCCAGATGGGCCGGCCCGCTGCCCGGGGTGATGCCGTATCCAATCGGCGCGGCCAAGCCAAGACTGCCCTCCCGGGCAAGGCGGTCCATGTTCGGTGTGGCAGCCGCCTCTAGCTCGGTTTGCCCACCCGGGGTCGCCGGAAGGCCACCGAGCCCATCCATGACCAACAGGACAATTCGGCCGCCTTTATCCCGCGTCAATTGACGCATCAGATTGAAATCCGCCATCAACACCTCCAACTTCGCGCCAGCTCTCAAAATGCCAGGGTTTCGTCTCGAGTGCACCGGCAAAAAAAGTCCCGCGCGCCAGCGCGGGACCTACCGGTTGGGAACTGATGACCCGCTACCGAATCGCCTGTTGCGTCTCGCGGTCAAAGATGTGCATGTTGTCCATGTTAAAGGCGGCCTGCATTTTCGACCCGACCCGCGCCGAGGTTCGGGGATCGACGCGAGCAATGTAGGTCTTGCCGCGCGTGTTAAAGTAGACAAACACTTCGTTACCCATCAACTCGGTCACGTCAACCTCGGCATCTATTCTGGCCTCCGTGATGTCTGACGGCCGGTAATCCGGGTCGTGAATATCCTCCGGTCGGATGCCAAAGATTACTGGCTTGCCGGCATGCGACTTGAAGATCGCCGCTCTGCTCGACGGGACAGCGACGCGAAAATACTCGGCATCGACAAACAGCCTGCCATCTTCTTCAACCAGGGTGGCATCAAAAAAGTTCATCGACGGGCTGCCAATAAAGCCAGCCACAAAGACACTGTCCGGAGTGTCATACAAAACTTGAGGGCTGTCGAGCTGCATCAAGATGCCGTCCTTTAGCACAGCGATGCGCGAGCCCATGGTCATCGCCTCGGTCTGGTCGTGCGTGACATAGATGAACGTCGTGCCCAGCCGATGATGCAACCGGCTGATCATGGCGCGAGCCTCAACACGCAACTTGGCATCCAGGTTGGAGAGCGGCTCGTCCATCAAAAAGACGGCCGGGTCGCGCACGATGGCGCGCCCCACGGCCACACGTTGGCGCTGTCCACCAGAAAGCTGCTTCGGCTTGCGGTTCAGCAACTCCGTGATGCCCAGATCTTTGGCAGCCAGCTGAACACGTCGATCGATGTCATCCTTGGGGGTCTTGCGAAGCTTGAGGCCGAACGCCATGTTGTCGTATACGCTCATATGCGGGTACAGCGCGTATGACTGAAACACCATGGCAATGTCCCGGTCCTTGGGCGGCACATCGTTGACCACACGATCGCCAATCATGATGCGCCCCTCGGTGATTTCCTCCAGCCCGGCCAACATCCGCAGGCTGGTGGACTTGCCACACCCAGAGGGGCCGACAAAGACCAGGAACTCTTTGTCCTCAACAAAAATGTTGAGGTCGCTGACCGCCGTCACGTCCCCGAAACGCTTGCTTACTTGCTCGTAGGTTACATTTGCCATTGGTACGTCCTCCTGACAATCATTAAACAGAAATCACCGTGATTCCCAATTGCGACAAATCCCAAAGCGCCACGTCAGGCGCTTCGCGGCCCGTGATGATGACGTCTGCGCTGCTCGCGCCCGCCATCACGATGCCTCCCACCCGGCCGACCCGCTCCGGCGCCACCAAAACAACCGTCTCGGCCGGCGAATCCATCAACTTGCGGCCCAGCTCGGCCTGCGAAGGGTCAGCAGCCATCAGGCCTTGGTCCGGGCTGACCCCGACCGCTTCAATGATCACCCGGTCCGCCCGCATCGAACGCATCGCCGCCGTCACCAGGGGGCCAACCAGTCCATTGCGTGCCCCTCGCGCCGCCACCATGCCCCCTGTCAAAATGACCGTCAATCGAGAGTGGGTAGCCAGCCAATGGGCCACATCCAACCCATTGGTGACCACAACGACGCGATCGCGTTGTGAGATTGCCCTGGCAACCTCAAGGGTGAGCTCGCCTGGGCCAAGAAACACCGTCTCATCCAGTTGTATCCGGGCGGCCGCGGCGCGACCAATGCGCTCACGGCGTTGCCGCCCCCAAGCCGGGACCAGGTTCAGCGCCTCGCTTCCCATCGGCGCCGTAGCGCCGCCATGGATGCGCTGCAGCGCGCCCTGGCTTTCCAGTTGTTCAAGATCACGCCTGATCGTGGACGTGCTGACCTGAAAGCGCTGGGCCAACTCGATCACATTCACTGCGCCATGAACGGTCACAAGCTGATTGATGGCATGTTGTCTTGACGCGCTCAACATTGATATAGCTCAACCCCGATCGCAAATCCTGACCCTATTCTACATCACACCGCGCGATGTCGTCAAGCCAATAGCGCACTAATGATCACAATTGCGCATAACTGAGCATAAACGCGCATCCAGAATCACCAGAGATCGGAAGCTTGTGCTGAATGGCCGCAAGGCAAAACTCTAGCGAGATGCTCCTTGCGGATCGTCGGGGCCAAGGCCCAAGACGCAGAGGGGCAAAATGCTATGGTCGTCAGTCGCTACCACGTACGGTTCGATTGTGCCCCCGGACAGCTCACGCAGAGCCTCGCGAAACGGCGTCAGGCCTGACGCGGAAAACATGGCCGTCACTGTGACATCGACGCGAAAATCCTCCTCCAGTATTCGGCCGAGATGGATGTCGATGAGCAAGCGCAACGGCTCAAACAGAGAATAGGGCACAGCCACGAGAACCGTAACGGTTGCCAATTTGGCCGCGCGGGGCAGAATCTCGAGCACGGCCCGAACCGCGTCACCATATGCCCGCACCAGTCCACCAGTCCCCAGTTTGGTACCGCCAAAGTACCGAGTCACCACTGTCACCACATCCCCCAGCCCGCTGCCCTGAAGCACCGAGAGCACCGGCCGTCCGGCGGTGCCGGACGGCTCTCCGTCGTCACTGCAATGTGCGATTACGGTGGAACCGTGTCCGATGAGAAAAGCGGGCACGTTATGCGAGGCATCTGCGTACTCGTCACTGATCTTGTTAATGAAACCCCTCGCCTCTGCCACGCTCAAGGCCGGCGCCGCTGTGGCGATGAACCTGGAATTCACCACCCTGATCTCGGCGCGGGTCTCTTTGCCGGGAACAAGTCGTATCTCCATGTGACCTCCGCGATCGAGTGTACCCCGTCGGGGTGGCGGCGTCAATCCTCGCGTGCAGGGACGGCACGGGAGCGTCACCAACGCATCGGAGCCATCCCGCCGGCTGAGCGGATTCTTTTTGCGTAAATCGGTCTGCATTACTATAATATGGTTACGTAGACCTGTACCGGGGACATATTCAATGCCATCACTTACTACCCGTCAACTGCCGGGAAAATCTGAGAGAAAAGCGGTTCAGGAGGGCCAGCTAGAACCCGGCACCATCCTGCAGGGCCGCTATCAAGTCGTCGGGGTTCTTGGCGTCGGCGGTATGGGTTCTGTGTACCAAGCGCGGGACCTTCGCTTTCCAAACGTCACCAAGCTCTGTGCTGTGAAAGAAATGATGAATCTGGCCGCGGACCCCCAGATGCGCAAGCTCATTGTTCAGAATTTTGAGCGGGAGGCCAACATTCTCGCCACGCTGGATCATCCGGCCGTGCCCGAGATCTTTGATTACTTTAGCGAAGACAACCGAAGTTTCCTGGTGATGGAATTCATCGCCGGCAAGAGCCTCGAGGAGTTGCTGGAGAGCAGTGAGGAGCTGCTTGAGGAGGAACTGGTCCTGGAATGGAGTCTCCAGATCTGCAACGTCTTGGGATACCTCCATAGCAACAAACCCAACCCCATCATATTCCGCGATCTCAAACCGTCGAACATAATGCTTGATCACCACGATCGTATCCGCATGATTGACTTTGGTATCGCCAAGGTGTTCCAATCCGGCGAACGCGGAACGATGATTGGAACAGAGGGCTACTCGCCGCCGGAGCAGTACCGCGGAGAAGCCGGCCCGGCGAGCGACGTCTATTCACTTGGGGCGACTCTTCACGCCATGCTCACCAGGCAGGACCCGCGACTTGAGCCGCCATTCTCCTTTGCAGAGCGCCCCATCCGCGGCATTAACCCTGAGGTTTCCCCCACCTTTGAGGCGATCGTCACCAAGGCGCTGTCATACAACACCGAAGATAGGTTTCCATCCGCGATCGAGATGGGCGAGGCAGTTCAGACACTGTATCAGCGCACCGCTTCCATCGCGTTTCCATCCAGCGCGGCCAAGACAAGAACTCGCACCCAACACTTGGTTTCTGCCTATCAGATCAGCCCGGAGAACGTCATCCCACTGTGGTCCTTCCGGTGCGAGGACGAAATCCGCTCTACTCCGGTTGTGGTGGACGGGAGGGCGTTTGTGGGGGCCTATGACAACAATCTGTATGCCATCAACGTCGATAACGGCCAGTTCGTATGGAAATACGCCACGGCCGGCGGGATAGCTTCGTCCCCGGCGGTGTGGAACAACCGGGTCTTTTTTGGCTCCGAGGACGGCGCCGTTTATGCCCTCGACGCTAGCACAGGGCAACTGGTCTGGTCCTTTGGCACTCGCGGACCCGTCTATTCGTCCCCCCGAGTCGGCTTTGAGCACGTGTTTGTGGGCTCGGATGACGGGCATCTGTACGCCATCAACGCCACCACCGGCCGCGAGGTGTGGCGGGTCCATCTCGAAGGTCGTGTGCGTTCCTCAGTGGCGTTTGGGGACGACCTGCTATACGTCGGCTGCGAGGAAGGACTCATCCACGGATTGCAGCTCGACGGGAAATCCAAGTGGCGGTATTTGACCAAGCGGGGGGTCACCTCATCGCCGGTCGTGGCAGACGGCTTGGTGATTGTGGGTTCTCAGGATTGGTCCGTGTATGCTGTTGACGCCGTCACAGGGTGGTCAGTCTGGCGTTTTCGCACGCGAAAGCCAATTATCTCTTCCCCGTGCGCCCATGAGGGCATCGTCTATATCGGCTCCGCGGATGGCGTCCTGTATGCTATTGACCTCGGAACCGGTCAGCGCCGCTGGGCGTATGAGAGCGATAGCCAGATCACTTCGTCACCCCTTGTCCATCTCAACTCGGTCTACTTTGGAGGCATCAACGGCGCTGTTTACAGCCTCGAGATCAGCCGAGGTGAACTGCGATGGCGGTTCCACAGCAACGGCCCGGTACCTGGTTCACCGATCGGCTATGAAGACATCATTCTGATCGGGTCATCTGACGGACACCTGTATGCCTTACCCGCGTGAACTCAGCTCGTAGGATAGACTGTGAACCTACTGCGCCAGATTTTCGGCACCTCGACACCCAACACCGACTCACACGCTGAACCAGAGACGGCGGTAAAGGCCGACACTCTGCTCCGGTCGGATGCCACAATAGAGGAGGTAGTTGAGGAGATTTCGGCCCCAACCTCCCGGCCGCCGCGTCAATCTCAACCTCTAACGGTCGGCTATGCCAGTCATGTCGGGGCAGTGCGGCAGCGAAACGAGGATTCAACCCTGGTAATCAGCTCGTTGGCTACCGGGGACGTGGCGCTTCCGCCCTTTGCGCTTCTGATTGTGGCCGACGGCATGGGCGGTCACAGCGAAGGTCAGCGAGCAAGCCATTTCGCAGCTCGCGTTGTGGCGCGTGACATCATGCGCCATATCTATCCACCCTTTCTTCAAATTGACATGTCAGAACCAGGCAAACCAGTGCGTACCATCCTGGCGGATGCGGTGCAGAATGCCAATTGGGCCGTGAATGCGTCCAATCCAGAGAGTGGAACCACCTTGACAGCCACGCTGATCGTGGGCAGCCGGCTTTATATCGCTCACGTAGGTGACAGTCGTGCATACCAGTTTGTTGACGGCGTGCCGTCGGCCGAGGTCCTCACTGTTGACCACACCTTTGTGCAACGCCTGCAAGACGCCGGGCAGATAACTGCCGACGAGGCAGCCCAACATCCACAGCGTAACGTGCTGTATCGTGCCGTCGGACAGGGCGAGAGACTTGAGGCCGATGTCTCGACCCGCACCTTGTCAGGATCTGGGTGGCTCTTGTTGTGCAGCGACGGACTGTGGGGGGTACTGCCCTCTGAGCTGATTCATGCCACCGTCACATCAGCGACATCACCGCAACACGCTTGTGACGAACTCATCACCGCAGCCTTGGACGCGGGAGGGCCGGACAACATTACAGTGGTTATTGCCAGGTACGAAACCAATCATGTCAGAGACATCTGATCACTATGCCACGCTGGGCGTCTCGCCGCGGGCATCACGCACAGAAATTGACATTGCCCTCAATCGCCAGGTAAAGCGCTTCGCAAAGGCAGATCGCGACCCGGCCAAGAATTCCGCTTTTCGCAGGCTGGTCATGGCTTATCACGTGTTGTCTGACCCTGACCGGAGGGCGGCATATGACCAGGCGCAGTCTACGCGGGTCATGCAGGACCGCGAGCCGATCCAGGTGAAAATGCTGGCCAGCCAGAACACGCTGCCGGCCCTGAAGGAAGATCAGATTCTCTACGTTCTGCTGGATATCAGTGCGAATCCCGCATTGGTCGAGACCGAGACCCCTCTCAGCCTCTGTATGGTCGTTGATCGGAGCACATCGATGGAAGGCTCGCGGATAGGCCAGGTCAAGGCGGCCGCGTCCTTGATCGCTGACAAGATGCGACCCGGGGACGCGCTCTCGCTGGTGACTTTTAGTGACTATGCAGAGGTCATCGTCCCCCTCACCATGACCGACAACCGAACCTTGATCAAGTCCAGAATCAGCCAGATCTCCACGGGCGGCGCAACCGAGATTCTTCGCGGCCTGAAGGCTGGCATGGCAGAGCTGCGCCGGGCACAACGGCTCTCTGGGATCTGCCATCTCGTCCTGCTGACAGATGGTCATACCTATGGCGACGAAGACGCCTGCATCGAGTTGGCCAAACAGGGCACAGCCGAAGGCATCGGCATCAGCGCGATTGGAATCGGGCACGAGTGGCACGATGCTTTTCTAGACGCGCTGGTTGTGCCGTCCGGCGGCAGTTCAGCCTACCTGGCGTCTCCCGACAAGGCCACCGAATACCTGGACGAGCGCGTGCGAGCCCTCAGCCGAACCTTTGCCCAGGACATCCAGCTCAGCGTAGAGACGAGCCCCAGGTTGACGATGCGCTCTGTCCACAGGCTAAGCCCGTTTCCGCATCCAATACCAAAATCGGGCCGCGCATTGCCACTGGGTTCGCTGCAGCACAACGCACCTCTGCTGACCCTGATGGAGCTTGGGGTCCAACCCCATGCGCCCGCCGCAACCACGAACATTCGAGCGGCGCTGTCCGCGTCAATCGTTCCCACCGGCCAACGCAACATGCGCTTCTCGGCTGATCTGGTGCTAGATTTCTCTGCGTCACCGCCCAACAGACCTCCGCTTCCGGCCGTGTTGCGCGCCGTTAACAAGCTCAACCTGTACCTGATTAATGAAAAGGCGTACGAGGCCGCAGAACAGGGTGCCGTGGAGCAAGCTTCCCAGCGCATGACCAGCCTCGGCCGGCGCTTGCTTGACGAGGGAGAGGTCGATCTGGCGCACACTGCGTTCACCGAAGCTTCTCAGATTACACGGACAGGGCGGCAGTCACCAGAGGGCCGCAAGGCACTAAAGTATGGCACTCGCTCTCTCATAGGTGGCCATGATCGCTTGTCCTGACTGCAACAATCGGGAGCTTGAGGGTTCTTTTTTCTGCACCGTATGCGGCGCACCTTTGGCTGTGGCGGGAGAGGACACTCAGACTGTCACACTGCCCTTTTCCGATACTCTGTCCGAGCCGGCCCCGCTGCCACTCGTTGGCAAGAGCAGCCGGCCGGACAGCAGATCACGTAGCATTCGCTTTGTGATCCCTGTGAGCGGCCGGCAGATCAGCGTGCCCATGGCGGATGAGGTCAAAATCGGCCGGGCAGATCCCTTCCGAAACATCTTCCCAGAACTGGATCTGACTGACGACGGCGGCAAGAACGCAGGAATCTCGCGGCTCCACGCCATTATCACCACCACCGCCCAGGGCATTGCCATCATGGACCTGAATAGCGTGAACGGTACTCGGGTGAACAATCACCCGCTGCCCCCCCACCTTCCCTACGCCCTCGCCAGCGGCGACGAGCTCAAACTCGGTCATCTGCTACTTCACGTTTTCCTGGAGGAGACCTAACCATGGCGCCCACCATGCTGATACACATGTTGAACGAGGAACCGATCGTCGCCGAAGTGACGGATTTGCCGTCGCCGTCGGATCAACTCATGATCTGCAATAACCCCCGCCGCAGGGACGGCAAGGATGTCTCCAGTCTTCTTCCCGAGGTCGTAACGGTGTTGATCCCCTGGCACCGCATCAACTTTGTTGAGGTGATGCCGACCGAGGTGCCCGAGGACCTGGTCACGTTTGTGCGGGAATGAGACGAGAACCATTTCCTCCACAAGGCGCCCTGGCAGGGAGCCAGGAACCGCCTCTTATACTCATCGTCGACGACGAGCCGCGGATGATTCGTTTCATACGCATGAACCTCGAACTAGAAGGTCACCGCATCGTCGAAGCGTCAAACGGCCTGGAGGCGCTGGAGAAATTGAGGGACCAGATTCCGGATCTGATCCTGCTTGACGTCATGATGCCCGACCTGGATGGATTTGAGGTGCTGCAGATGGTGCGCGAAGTGTCCACGGTCCCGGTGATCATGCTCACCGTGAAAGCAGATGAGGATGCCAAGGTAAGGGGACTGGAACTGGGCGCGGATGATTACGTCACCAAGCCTTTTAGCCCTCGAGAACTGACCAGTCGCGTCAACGCCGTCCTGCGACGTTCGGCGCTGCCCACGCCGGTTCCAAAAACCGAACTGGAGATCGATGATCGCCTGACGATCGACTTTCCGCGGAGACAGGTCATCGTGGAGGGCACACGGATCGACCTGTCTCCCACCGAGTACCGATTGTTGTACCACCTGGTAAACAATGCAGGCTGGGTCATGCCCTACGAGACGCTGCTGGCAAAGGTTTGGGGGTACGAATACCGTGACGAGACCCACTACCTGCGCATCTATGTGGGATATTTGAGGAAAAAGATCGAACGGGACCCGGCCAACCCCCAGTACATTCTCACCGAGCGCAGCGTTGGTTATCGTTTCCTGGATTATCGGGATCAGATGCTGTAAACAACAACCTGCAAACCTGCTTTCTGATACTTCTCATACCCCCCGTTTATAACCCTCTTACATATCTCGCCTATACTATAGCCGGTTGCCTGCCAAGGACTCGCGTTGACCTGGAGTGGTGAGAATAATACGGATGAATTCAATCTGCAAAACATGTGGTATCACTCTGAGGAGGCAACCAACCATAGTCGATTCAGAGACATACTGCTGCACTGGATGTGCCCTTGGTGGTCCTTGTATCTGCGGATTTGACCATTGGTTCAAACCAGACCCAGTCCATGGGCGCCGGGCAGCGATCGTAGTCGTGAAAAAACAGAATCTGCAAATAACCATCAAGACATACCAGGAGGATATATAGATGGGAAAGATCGTAGGCATTGACCTCGGAACGACCAACTCGGTGGTCGCGGTAATGGAGGGCGGCGACGCAGTCGTCATCAGCACCGCAGAAGGCGGCCGCCTGTGCCCTTCGGTGATCGCGTTCACCAAGAATGGGGAGCGGCTGGTCGGGCAGACAGCCAAACGTCAGGCGGTCACCAACCCGCAAAACACCGTCTACTCGATAAAGCGCTTCATGGGCCGCACTTTTGGCGACGCTGCCGTCGAGCGAGAAATGGTGCCGTTCCAGGTCACAGAGGGTCCGGCCGGTGATGCTCGGGTGTTTATTCCCCAGACCAACCGAGACTATACGCCGCAGGAGATTTCGGCGATGATCCTGCAGAAACTAAAAAAGGATGCCGAGGCCTATTTGGGTGAGCCGGTAACGCAGGCGATCATTACCGTTCCGGCCTACTTTAACGATAGCCAACGCCAGGCCACCAAGGATGCCGGCAAGATCGCCGGCCTTGAGGTGCTACGCATTATCAACGAACCCACCGCAGCCAGTTTGGCATACGGACTGGACAAGAAAGAGATGGAGACCATCCTGGTCTTTGACCTCGGCGGCGGCACCTTTGACGTGTCGGTCCTAGAGGTGGGCGGCGGAGTGGTTCAGGTCAAGGCGACCAATGGCGACACACATTTGGGCGGAGATGATTGGGATCAGAAGATCATCAATTGGCTGGCGAACGAGTTCCGCAAGGACCAGGGAATCGACCTTAGAAACGATCAGCAGGCGATGCAGCGCCTCAAAGAAGCCGCCGAAAAAGCCAAGGTAGAACTCTCTTCCACCATGGAAACCGAGATCAATCTACCCTTTATCACCGCTGATGCGTCCGGACCCAAGCACCTGCAGATAAAGCTTGGCCGCGCCAAGTTTGAGCAGATGAGCGAGGACCTGGTGGATCGGGTCGAGGGGCCGTATCACAAGGCCATCAAAGACGCTGGCGTCACGGCCGCCGAGATCGACGAAGTGGTGCTCGTCGGCGGCGCGACCAGGATGCCGATGATCCAGGATTTGGTTCGCCAACTGACAGGCGGCAAAGAGCCCAACAAGAGCGTAAACCCGGACGAGGTTGTGGCGGTCGGTGCTGCCTTGCAAGCTGGCGTCCTGTCGGGCGAGGTGCGTGACGTCTTGTTGCTCGATGTTACCCCGCTGACCTTGGGCGTCGAGACCTTGGGCGGAGTGATGACCGCTCTGATCGAGCGCAACACCACAATCCCCATCGCCAAGACAGAGGTCTTTAGCACCGCCGAGGACGGTCAGCCCGCCGTGGACATCAAGGTGTTTCAAGGCGAGCGCCCAATGGCCGAGGACAACATGTTGCTGGGCCAGTTCCGGCTCGATGGTATTCCCCCTGCCCCTCGTGGCATCCCGCAGATTGAGGTTGCCTTTGACATCGATAGCAACGGTATCCTCAACGTCACCGCCAAGGACCGGGCAACGGGTCGTGAACAAAAGATCACCATCACCGCCAGCACCAACCTCAACGACAGCGAGGTCAAGCGGATGGTTGAAGAGTCGCGCCGCCACTCGGCCGATGACCAGCGCCGAAAGGAGCTGGTAGAGTCGCGCAACATCGCCGACCAGGTATCCTATCAGGTCGAAAAGACGTTGCGCGAGCTGGCCGACAAGGTGTCAGCGGCCGACCGCAGCGCTATCGAGAACAAGATCGCCGAATTGAAAAAAGCTGCCGAGGGCGACGACGTGTCCAAGATTCGCCGCCTCATTGAAGAGGTCCAGCAGGCGAGCATGGCCCTGGGCCAGTCTATGTACGATCAACCAGGCCCGCAGGCGGGGGCGGGGGCGGGGGCCGGGCCCATGCCAGGTGGTCCGCCGCCCGGCGGAGCAGAGGATGACGACATCGTAGACGGCGAGTTCCACAGCGTATAACCCGCCGTTGGCGCAACCCAGACGTACCCGCAGAGCAAAGCTCTTGCGGGTGCGCCTGGGTTGCTTGTTTGCTCTACAAACCCCACTCGGCGAGCACGGTCGCCAGGTAGCGAGGAAGGTCGCCCGCCATCACACCTCTTTGCCCCAGCTCATCACTGGCCCGCTGCCCAGCGGCAGCATGAAGGTATGCTCCAGCCTCAGCAGCCGGGAAGGCCTCCCACCCCATCGCCACCAGACCCGCAATGGCGCCTGCCAACACGTCGCCGCTACCGGCCGTGGCTAGCGCCGGGTTTGCATACGGGATGATCGTCGTGCGTCCGTCGGGCCCGGCGACCACCGTGAACGCGCCCTTGAGCACTATCGTCTGTCCCCATTCAACGGCCGCCCGTTTCGCCACCCCGATTCGATCCTCTGCCACTTGATCCCGATTCACCTGCAGCAGGCGAGCCATCTCGCCCGGATGCGGCGTGAGAATCGCTCCTGGCGGCAACAGCGCCTGCCAATCGTTCATTTCAGACAGCAGGTTCAATCCGTCCGCATCAACCACTAGTGGCGGAAGCACCTGCTTTTCGCGCGCCGATTGCTGATCGCGCGCCAGCGCAAAGCCAATCCGGCCTTTGGCAGCGGGGCGTTCCTGATTCAGCAAGTCCTTTAGAAACTGCCCCGTTTTCTCGTCGCGCCCTAGGCCAGGGCCGATCAGCAGCGCACCATACCCTTCAAGGGAGTCAAGCAACACCTCGACTGCCCCTTCGCTGATCGCACCCGAGCGGTGAGGCAACAAGACATAGGTAGGCTCGACCAGTATGCTGGCGAGCGCGCCGTGGATAGCGCTTGGAATTGCCAGAGTGACCAGGCCGGCGCCGATCCGATACGCCCCCTCGGCCGCCAGCGCGGCTGCGCCAGTGTAGTTGAGGGAACCCGCCACGATCATGGTTTTGCCCAAGGTCCCCTTATGAGCATCGAGCGGGGTCGGCGAAAACAAACCTCGCACCTCCCCCGCGGTGGCCACTTGAAGCTCCACCGTGTCCAGGCTATCTAGGCCCTCTGGGCACCCAATATCGACGACAACCAGATCACCCACCGCTTCTGCGCCCGGAAATCTCAGGTGCCCCACCTTGGGAAGCGCCAGTGTGACCGTCAGGTCGGCCGGCAGGGCGGATGGGTCGATCTCACCAGTGTCGCAGTTCAGCCCGCTGGGACAATCGACCGCGACGACCAGCGGCAAGAACTCGGGCCAGATACTGGCGTCGGCGGGTATGACTTGGCGCGGGTGAGCCTCCAACCGGCGGCGGCGATTGTCGGCGACCAGTTGCTTGCATCGTTGCAGCACCTTTTTGATGCCGCCCTGCAAAGGACGGTTCACACCAGTGCCCAACAGACCATCCACCACCACATCAGCCGCCAGGGCCAGTCGTTCCAACTCTTGTCCAGTCTCGTCATCGGTCGCCAAGACCACAGGTAGGCCCTTTTCCAACACCAGTGCCAGATTGGGGTCATCTTGGCCGCGCGGCTTGAACAGGTAGAACGCGACCTGCGCTCCGGCGAGGGCAAGATGCCGTCCAGCCACGAGTGCATCACCCCCGTTATTCCCAGGACCCACCAAAGCGAGCACTGACCTCCCCGACACGTCGATCCAGTCCTGGATCACCTGGGCAACACTGCGCCCCGCGTTCTCCATCATCTGGGCATACGTGATTCCCAAAGCGTCGGTCTCTTTTTCAATCGCCCTCATTTGTTCTACTGTGACAACGTGCATACCATCATCCTCAACTACCCAGGGCATGTTACATCCCACAAGCTGCGGGACCCACACCTGCTCCCAAGCCGTAATAGAAAAAAAGCGCCTCAGGTATCAACCTGGGCGCCGCAGATTCCACAGTGGCCCATACGAGACTCGAACTCGTGTTTCTGCCTTGAGAGGGCAGCGTCCTCGGCCGCTAGACGAATGGGCCATCGGACAGGATTCTACCATAAAGGTCCTTCGTGTCAATGTCTCAACTCGGCGGCAACCGGATCCGATCTCACGCAGCGATCATCCCGCCGCAGCATGATCGCTCATCCAGGACCTGGAGCTGTGATATAATTGCGCCCTGAGAGGCACCCTGTCGAACGAGAGGTAATCATGATCCGCAACCTTGCCCGCGCCTTGGCGCCGCTGGTGTTTTCTGCGCTCTTGCTCACGTCATGTGGGCAGGTGCTAACCGCGCCACCGCCCACACCGACCGTGCCACCCACGACAGTGCCGCTCGTTCCGGTTGCCGTGTCCACCCCCTCGACACGAACCGCCGGGACGCCGGTTCCGCGGCCGACGGAACCGAGCCCGACGCCAGAGCCCACGGCCACTCCGCTGATCTATGTGATCGAGCCAGGTGACACGCTGCTCGCCATCGCCGCCCGGTTCGGCACCACAACCAACGCATTGCAGTTGGCCAATCCGCCGTTGCGGCCCGAGTTCCTTCAGATCGGTCAGCGGGTCGTCATCCCGGTCAGCGAGGAGCAACTGCCTAGTCAGGCTCTGTTCTTCACCCCCACCCCTCTGCCGCTGGCAGCCCAGGGCATCGGGCTGTATATAACACCCGTGGGCGGTGTGTGGGTATTGGGAGAGGTGTTGAACCACACCAGTTCTTGGGTAGAGCACGTGCGCGTGGCGGTGGCTGTCACAGGAAGCGATGGTGCATCGGTTGCCGGAGATGCCTGGGTGGCGTTGGATTTCATCCCCCCTGGCGGCACCGCGCCGTTTGGGGTGCTGTTTGACAAAGCGCCCGCCGAAATCGTCTCCCATCAGGTGTGGCTGCTGTCGGCGGAGCAGACCTTCCGTGCCGAGAGCTGGTTCCCCACTCTGTTGGTGTCGAGACAGCGGGGAGCCCAGGCCGGTTCGGTCTACCGCGTCACTGGCACACTTGAAAACATCAGCTCATTCGAGGTTGTCGGCGCCAACATCGTGGTCACCCTTTACAGCCGCGAGGGCCAGGTGACGGGCTATTGGCGTCAGACTCTGCCAGCCCTGCTGACGATCGGCGCCGAGCACACGTTCGACTTGAGGTTGTCGCCTGCCGGATCGGATACCCAGCGATACGTAATAGCCGCTGAGGGCCGGCCGCGTCTGGCGTCAGATTGATCTGGAGTCCCCTATGCGTTCACGTTTTGTCATGGTCTACATGAGCATCGTCCGAATCTTGGTCAAGGGCATTCTTGCCCTGGTCGGCCGGATGGAGATCGAGGGTAGAGAGAACATCCCGGCTCAAGGTCCCTACATCGTGGTGAGCAATCACCTCAGCAAGACCGACGCGGCGCTGATTCTGCTGGCTCTTCCCAAGCAGCGGATGCGAGTTTTCGCCGCCAGCAAGTGGAGGGGGCATCCTATCTTTGGGCCGATTCTGGGACTCTCGGGCGCCATCTGGGTCCGCAGGGGCGAGGTGGACCGAGATGCGCTGCGCGCAGCCACTCGGGCGCTCAACTCTGGGGAGATATTGGGGATGGCCCCCGAAGGGACCCGCAGCCGGACCGGCGCGATGCAAAAGGCGCGCAACGGCCCAGCCTATATCGCCAGCCGGGCACAGGTGCCGTTGCTGCCGGTTGGAATAACCAACTCGGACCTCTTTCAGGCCAATATCTTGAGGTTACGCCGTACTACCTTCCGACTCACCATCGGCCGCCCTTTCCACCTGCCGGCCCTGGGGCACAGGGCGAGAGGCCAGGAATTGGAGGCCTACACCGAACTCGTCATGGCGCACATTGCCGACCAGCTACCTGAGCACTATCGGGGTTTTTATGCAACCAGTATCACGTTGCAGGCGATTACAAGTGGGCAGGACCCATGGCCAGCTGCCTGTCAGACGGCCGGCATGAACCTAGGTGCCGCGCGGGAATAGCATCGATCCACTGGCGATCACATCATGAATCCGGCTTGAGCGCCCCACCGCAGAACGCACATTCGGCCGTGCCCGGGCCAGCCCACGAAACCTGATCGGGTTTGACCGGGGCGCCACAACTCGGGCAAGACGCCGGTAGTCCCGCAGCCGCGCGTGCTTGCCGCCGCCGGCCGGGGCCCGGCGCACCGGCATCACCAAGTCTCGCCTCCACCTGCTGGCGAAAGCGTTCAGCTTGTTGGTGCTGACCGCGCTCTTCCATCTCGACCACCATCTTGGGGAGCAACCCGCGCACGCGATCCACCCGACCGGCATCGAGAAGGTGGGTGATGGCCTGTTCGGCCGCCCGAACTGCGTCGTCCATATCACTCAACTCGAGGTAGCAGCGGGCAGCCCGCTGGTAAAGCTCCCCTGCCGCGCCGACCCGGCCGATCTCGACCGCCTCGCCGGCCAATTCCTCGAACTCTTGGGCGGCCTTGCCATATTGGCCGGCCTTTATGAGTGCTTCAGCCTGCGCCACGCGTGGGTGACCGCCGGCACGACCAGCCACAGGTCGCCCCATTGCCGGGCGACGTCGCATCGGGCGACGGCGTGGGAAAATCATGATGCTCCTCCAGTCCACATGCTCCAGGTGGTCGGAACCTGCTTCCGACCCGGTTTTACAATGGGATTCTACTCCAAGACCGCCGGATTGGGTAGCTCTCCGCGTTGGATTGCGGCAGCCGGCCTCGCCACCTGGGATGGAGCCGCCGTTAGGATTGTTGTCGTTTGAGGGTTTTACCGGTATCCTTGCGTGGCGTGAGAGTACCAAGCTTCGAGCGCCCGGGAGACAGCAGCACCCATAATAAAGCTGTAAGGATTTATCATTTGTTGCGTAACAACTCTTTGCTACCCTGGACGGGAGGTGCAATTATGAGCAACGGGAACATATTGATCGTCGAAGACGAGCCCTCCATCGGTGAGGTAGTATGCCTATATCTCAAGCGCGCTGGCTACCAGGCGACTTGGGTTCAGGACGGCATGGCGGCGCTTGACCATCTTGCCGACCATTCACCGGACTTGGTCGTATTGGATCTGATGCTGCCCAAGGTGGATGGCCTGGAGATCACTCGCTGGCTCCGCGGACGGGGGGACACGCCCATCATCATGCTCACGGCGCGGCGCGAGGAGACGGATCGCATCGCGGGTCTCGAAATGGGCGCCGATGATTACGTCGTCAAGCCCTTTAGCCCCCAGGAGCTGGTAAGCCGGGTGCGGGCGGTGCTGCGACGCGTTCAGCATCCGACTGCGGCGTCCGCCGATCGCCCACTGGCGTTTGATAACCTGAGGATCGACCCTGGCACCCGGACGGTGGTGGTGGAGGGAGTCGAAAAGAACCTGACGGCCAAGGAGTTTGACCTCCTGTGGGAGCTGGCCCGCCATCCCCGGCAGGTCTTGACTCGTGACCAATTGCTCGACCTGGTGTGGGGAGTGACGGACTATATCGACCCCAGCACCGTCACGGTCCACGTGCGCCGCCTGCGCGAAAAGATCGAAGCCGACCCCGCCAACCCCAGCCACATTCTGACGGTCTGGGGGGTTGGCTACCGCTTTGAACCGTGAGGCCTCAATGAACGCCGATTTGGAACAACGGATTCACACCCCGCTAACCCTCATCGCCCGCTTTGCGGCCGGTGTGGCACTGACCTTAATACTGGCGCTGGTGGTGTTTTACCTAGTCATGAACCCGCCACTGAGCGAGTTTGGACCTATGGCGCTCTTTCTGTCCATCACGGCCGTCATCTCGACGGCCGCCGGCTATGCTGCCTACCGTCTGGACTGGATCAGCCACTCTCCACGCATCAGTTGGGTGTTGCTAGGGAGCTATGCGCTTTCCAGCCTGCTGACCTTTGTGAATGTCTGGGTGACCGCGCGCCTCATGTTCGCCAGCCAGCACGACCTGATGCTGGGCACCATCCTGCTTCTCTTTGCCGGCGGCATCGCCTTGTCGCTGGGCTATTTCCTATCCACCACCCTGACAGATCGTATCGTCGCCGTGGGGCGTGCCGCCGCCAGGCTCGCCGGTGGGAATCTACAGGTCCGGGTGGAGGTATCTGGCAATGACGAGATGGCCAAACTCGCCCAGTCGTTCAATGAAATGGCAGCCCAGCTCCAGACCTCGGCCGAGAAACAGCAAGAGCTCGACCTCCTCAGACGCAACCTGATTGCCTGGGCAGGCCACGACCTGCGGACTCCGCTGGCTTCGATCCGCGCCATCGTCGAAGCGCTGGCTGACGGCGTCGTCGAAGACCCAGCCACTGTAAATCGCTATCTGCAGACAGCCCAGCGGGATATCCGCTCGCTTTCCTTGCTGATCGATGATCTCTTTCACCTCGCTCAGATTGAGGCCGGAGGGCTGCAGCTCGACCGGGACCTCAATTCGCTCTCGGACCTGATATCTGACACCATCGAAAGCTTCTCACATCTGGCCCATAGCCAGCAGGTGACTCTTCAAGGCCGCGTGTCCCCGGCCGTCGATCCCGTGATGCTGGACGCGCTCAAGGTGGGGCGGGTCCTCGCCAACCTGGTCGGGAACGCACTTCGGCACACACCTGCGGGCGGGACGATCCAGGTCAACGCGTCGGCAGTGGATCAGCAGGTGTTGGTCGAGGTGACGGACACCGGTGAAGGGATCAATCCCGAGGATTTGCCCCTTATTTTCGATCGCTTTTATCGCGGTGAAAAGAGCCGCAGCCGGACCACGGGAGGGGCCGGGCTCGGCCTGGCGATCGCCCAGGGCATTGTCGAGGCGCATGGCGGGCAGATCAGCGTGGAGAGCAGCCCAGGTCAGGGATCGCGCTTTTCTTTTTCGCTCCCCAGGTCGTAACCCCAAGCTGCGGATCGCGTGGCTAGCCCTCGGACGGCGCCGTATCCTGGCCTAGAGAGACAGCCCGCACAATTGCCTCTGCCATCACCTCGGCTGCAAATGCTCCCACCAGACTGACGTCAGCCTCGACCTGACCGGTTCCTAGCGCAAAGATCGTGTCACCGTCGTACATGGTGTGGGCAGGGCGCACCGCGCGAGCCAGCCCATCGTGAGCCATCTGAGCCACCTTGTTCGCGCCCTCTTTGGAAAGGCGCGCCGATGTGCCCACTGCCCCAATCACGGTATTGCCTATCCCGTTTCCAGCCGAGCTAGCCATTGACCAAAAGTCTCGCATCACCATCAGCGTATCCGCAAATCCCACACCAGTCGTGTTCGCCGGGCCGGCTACGACGGCGCCCGACCGCGGATCGATCACGTCGCCGAACGCGTTAACCGCGACCAGCGCTGCCACCACCAGGCCGCCGCCCAGGTTGACGCTGGCGGTACCCAGGCCGGCTGGCGTAGCACTCTGGGGTCCGAATACCTTGCCAACCGTGCAGCCGGTTCCCGCCCCGACGCGCCCCTCGACGACCTCGCCGCTGGCTGCCACTTCGCAGGCAGCGTAGCCCATCGTCGCGTCCGGTCGCACGTCCGACCGCCCCACCGCCAGATCGTACAGGATGGCGGCCGGTACGATAGGCACCCGGGCAAAGCCGGTGTCGTAACCAATCCCGCGTTCCTCCAGCCAGCGCACCACGCCGGTCGCCGCATCCAGTCCAAAAGCGCTGCCTCCGGCGAACAAAACGGCGTGGACGTGCTGCACTAGCTGCATCGGCCGCAGCAGGTCCGTCTCGCGGGTGCCCGGCGCGCCGCCTCGCTGATCAACCCCACCCACCGTTCCCTCGGGGCAGATCACGACCGAGCAACCGGTCCCTGCGTCTCGATTTGTTGCATGCCCCACCAGAATGCCCGGCACGTCAGTGATCGCATCATACCATGGGTTCGTCATGAGGCTATCCGCTCCTCTTCTTGCGTGTCCCAGCGTTGCTGCCAACCGAGGATCCAATCGAACAGCCTCCCTGCCAGCGCCTCCTTGGTCATCAGAGGCAGCTCGATCACCGATTCGTCATCGGCGATCAACGTGGCCCGATTGGTATCGGCGCCCATGGCCTGGCTTGCGTCGTTCGCCACGATGAGGTCCAGTCGTTTCCGCCGCAGCTTTTCGCGCGCGTGGTCCACCAGACGCTCCGTCTCGGCCGCAAACCCGACGATGCACTGATCCGGCCGGCGGCGCCCTGCCACCTCGAGCAGGATGTCCGGCGTTCGCTCCAGTTCGAGCGTCAACCCGCCATCCCTCTTTTTTATCTTGTGCTCGGCAACGTTGGCGGGCCGATAGTCCGCCACTGCCGCCGCCATCACCAGAAAGTCGGTCTCCGGGAGCGCAGCCATCACCCTGTCGCGCATCTCGGCTGCCGTGTCTACGGGCATGACATTCACGCCGCGCGGTCCGTGTTGGTGGCTGGTGCTGACCAAGGTGACATTGGCGCCCAGATCGCGGGCGGCCGTCGCCAACGCCAACCCCATGCGCCCAGAGGATCGGTTGCCCAGGTAGCGAATCGGGTCCAGCGGTTCGCGGGTTCCGCCAGCAGTAACCAGAACCCGCCTGCCGGCCAACCGACCTCCCCTCCCCAGGAGCCAACGAACCGAATCCAGCACCTCATCGGGTTCTGCCATCCGGCCTGGGCCACTGGCGCCCGAGGCCAGCCGGCCGGTACCCGGGCCAACCGTGTGAACCGGCCGCAGCGCCCGCAGTCGCGCCAGGTTCGCCTGCGTAAGTGCGTTTGACCACATGTGACTTTCCATGGCCGGCGCGATCAATATCGGCGCCTCGGTTGCCAGCACGGTGGCAGTCAGCATGTTATCGGCCATCCCCGCCGCCATCTTGGCGATGGTATTGGCCGTTGCCGGCGCGATGATCACCAGTTCCGCGCGGTCTGCCAGCGCCACATGTCCGATGTCGGTCTCGGACAGCAGGGAGAATATGCCGGTGATCACCGGCCGATGGGTGAGCGCTTGAAAGGTCATGGGGGCAACAAACTCGCACGCTGCTTCTGTCATGACAACATCTACCGACGCCCCGGACTTGACCAGGGTGCTGCACAAGGCGGCCGCCTTGAAAGCGGCGATGCCACCCGTCACCCCCAACACCACTTGCTTGCCGTGTAAAATCACGTTCTCGCCTCCCCATCTTGGTTCAACTCCCAGATGAGCCGCAACCCCAGCAACGTGAGCCACGGATCCACAATGTCAATGACGTCGGTTTCGGCCGCGATCACCGGTGCCAGGCCGCCGGTGGCGATCACCTTCATCGTCGGGCCCAACTCTTTTCTGAAACGCGCTACCATGCCCTCCACCAGGCCGACATAGCCATAGATCAGCCCTGACTGCATGCTATGCGAAGTATTGCGCCCGATCACCGCCGGCGGTCGCGCGAGTTCAACCCGCGGCAGCTTGGCGGTACGTTCAAAAAGCGCCTGCGCGGCGATGCCTATTCCCGGTGCGATAGCGCCGCCGAGATAGTCCCCCTCTGTCGAGACCGCATCAAATGTCGTCGCGGTGCCAAAATCGACCACACAGGCGGGACCGCCATATAGAGCCCTGACGGCGGCAGCGTCTACCACGCGGTCGGCGCCCACCTCCCGGGGGTTGTCAACGCGAATCCGGACTCCGGTTCGCACCCCGGCGTCCACGACCAGCGGTGACATGCCCAGATATTCTCGGCAGACCTCTGCAAACACTTGGGTCAGCGGCGGCACCACGCTGGCGACCGCGACCGCACTCACTTGCTGCGGCTGATGACCCCGGTGATTGAATAGCTGCTCTAGCAACACGCCATACTCGTCGGGCATCTTTTCGTGTATGGTGCGGATGCGCCAGCAGGGGCCCAACTGGTCGCCCTGAAACAGACCCAGCGTGATGTTTGTATTCCCAATGTCAATTGCCAGCAACATGATCCCGTTCTCCTTTGCGCCTACGTGATTGAGCCGGAGGCGTCTCGGCGCGGGCGCTTGATGCAACGTTGCCTGACGCTCACACGAAAAACGCCTCCTGCCAGGATCAGGAGGCGCTGGACAGCTACCAGAGACTGACGTCTCCGAACAGCGTATCAACTAGCCGTCCCGGTCGCCTTGGCGATCCCGGCGGCACCGCAAGGGGTGCGAAAACTCGATTCTTGATCGCTCACGGCCGGTTGGTCCGTGGCATCACCATTATACTGATCGACCTTCTTTGGTCAACCAGCAGCCTGGGCAGAGTGCTCTCTCCTAAAACGACCCGGCCGAGCGTGCTTCCGCTGCGGTGAGAATCGCTTCGATCTTGCCCGATGCGCCGTCCGGCAACTGCAGAGGCACGTGCGTGGACAGGAGGTGGTCAACCTTGGCCTTGATCCGTGTTCCCATGGTCGTGCTTCCGCTGGCGTCCCACTGCACCCAGGGGTCTCGATTCATCAGGGTCGGGACCCAGATCTCGGCTCGGCACCGCTTTGCCGTCTCTTTGGTGGACATGAACTCGCCGCCGGGCCCAATCCGGTCGATCAGATCCAACATCAGCGTGTCGTCCGTGATCTCTACGCCGCGCAATACCCTGCGCATCATGCCAATGATCTCGTCGTTCATCACCAGCATCTCGAGAGAGCCAATATCAGCGCAGTCGAGAAAGCCGACATCGTGCACGAGAGTGGCGCCGCTCAAACAGGAAAGGACCACCTGCACCGCGCTCTCGATCGCCGCCTGCACGTCAACCGTCTTGGCCTCGGACGCCCCGGCCGTACCCATGAACGGCAGGCCCAGGTACCGGCAAACGTCCGCCATCGCCGCGCCATACAGACTCATCTCCGGAGCGCCGTAGGCCGGCCGCGCGGTGCGGAGATCGGTCGGTTGCAGTACGCCGCCGATGCAGACCTGGGCGCCACGCTTTTTCAGATGGATGATTGCCAGCCCGCTCAAGGCGCCGGCCAACGAGACGACCATAGAGCCAGCACCCGTGATGGGTCCCGAGGACCCCGCCGTGGCCCCGCCTAAATAGACGACGGGCACATCCCGCTCCACTGCCCACAGAACATTCGCCAGATCCTCGGCCGTGTGCTGCAACGGTGAATGAAAGGTCGAAAACAACCCAAAGAACGGCCGATGGCGCAGCTTGGCCTCATCGCCGGCGGCTGCGAGGGCAATTTCGTAAATGTCGGAGACATTGTCTACCGAATAGGCCCAGGCAAGAACCGGCTTGCGGCTGTTGCTCACCATCTCTGCAAACTCGTAGACCGGGGCCAGTTGATGGGTCACGTCATCGATTAGACCTAGAGACATGACGTAATCGATGTTCGGGAGCGCATCGCAGACCCTCGCAACAAGGCCTGGGTCGCCTCGGCGGGCCTTGCGCCTATCCCCGGAAATGGGGTCAATAAAGTAGGTGCAGGTCGGACCAGGTCCAAAGTAGACCCGATCAGGAACCAGTTGCAGTGGCTTTTGGGCGTCACGGCTCCATAGCGTGAACGACTGCGGATTGGCCGCCACCGCGTCCTGGATAAGGTGAGGAGGAATCCTCACCCTCACCCCATCAACCCAGGCGCCGGCCGACGCCAATAGGTCGCGCGCCCTCGGCGTTAAAGACATTCACGCCGGTGCGTCGCAGGCATTCTAATGTCGCCTGGTACAGCTTGACAATCTGTTGATCCGCAAGAATCTGAAACTGAGGTGTCTGCTGGCAGTGGTAATTAGTGTCCATGAACGGGCGATTCTCCAGATGGGTGTTGATCTACCCTCGCTCAACAAAAAGCTTCACGAATCCATCGGCTCCATGGTGATTGCCTCTTCGGGGCAAGTGTTGACGCACAGCCCACATCCCCAACAGCGGTCCGGATCCAACCTGACGCCGGCGCGGCGCTTTCCGTCGATCTCGAACCACGATCCATCAAAGTAAAAGGCTTCAAAGTGACAGCGCCGCACGCACAGTCCGCACTGCGAGCATCGTTCAACGTCGTGCACCGCCAAATAACGCTGTCTTGGCCAGACGCCTTTGCTGTCCAGTGCCCGGGCCGCGCGAAACGGGTAACAGTCACAACCGCAGCAGTTACAAATCGCGTGCAGGCCGTTAGCGCGCCACTCTCCATCAGTTGTGTGCATCAACCCTTTCTTGTCGGCCCACCGAACAAGCTCCTTGGCCTCCTCGCGAGTGAGGACCCGGCCATGCCCGCGGTCCATCGCCCGCCGGGCGGCGTCGTCCAACCAGAGGCAGGTTTCGACCGGCCGGTCGCAGTGCTGGCCCAGCCGCCGGCAATCACAGGGCTGCACGACAAAGTCGGTGGCGGCATCCAGCATCTCTTCGAGTTCCGGCAGCAGCATGACGGTGTCGTTGGGAAGCCCTCCCTCCGGCTCTTGGCCTCGTGCAACCCGCGACACATTGGGCGCAGTCCGCTGGATGAACTCGTGCAGACACCGCTCGTCAAGGGCCCGGCGATCCTCGGCCGGCAGGCTGTTCCAGTCCTCGAATTTGGCGTAATAGGCTACAAAGGAGTAATAATCGGCCAGCCTGTATCCCAACGAGCTGCCATCGGATTCTCGATCGACGATGCACCGGTGATAGCACTGTAGAAGCAGTGCGGCCGCCTCTTGCTCTGAGACATTCAGCACCGTCGCCAGCTCGGCGGCCGTGTGAGCGCCGTCAGCCATCGCCAGAATGAGACGTACCTCCTCGGGCGCCAGCATTTGATGCAGGGTTGCCCGAGCCTGCTCCCATACACCAAAGGCGTCAACCAGCCTCTCGAACAGGAGCGCGTCAATCATATGGTCCATTCTCCATTGTCCATTTCCCACAACCGCGGACGTACCCTTGGCTTGCAGAGAGAAACCCGGCCTCCAAGATGGAGCCGGGTTCCGATCGTCGGCCGCAGTGGATTTCCCAGAGGGTTACGGCACTTCTCGCACATCCACGATTCGTTGGCCTTCGATCTGCTCCAGAACCGACAGCAACTCGCCTGGGCTCACATGGCGGATTTTGACCACCACGTCCCAGAAACCCGGCTGTTTCGGCGTCGGGAGGCTGCCGCTGGCATAGATACCCCACCCTTGCTTGGCAATGGCATTGGTCACTTTGGAGAACTCCCCCACGCGATCCGGCACCCGTATCGTGACGCGGACGCCGGTGGCGTCGCCCCCAAGCAAGCTCGATAGCCGGCGAAGCATATCCAGCTCGGTGATGATCCCTGCCACGATGCCGTCCTCGATCACCGGTAGGCACCCGATCTTGTTCTTGATCATCAACTGGGCTGCCTCCTCCAGGGTCACGTCCGAACCAATTGTGACCAGCTCCTCACCCTTGACCATGAGATCCTTCACCGTGAGGCTGCCCAGGTAGCGGGTGATATCCCACAGGTTCAGGCTGCCCAGAGCGGCCGGGGCAATACGCAGTCCGGCCCGGGTGATGAGGCCTAGCAACCGCTTGCCGTCGCCCACCACGGGCAAGTGCCTGATCCGGTTTTCCACCATGATGCGCTGCGCCTCGGTCACCGGAGTGTCCGGCGCGATCATGAGCGGATGGCGCGTCATGTAATCCTTTATCAGCATTTAGGCTCCCTCCGATGGTAATGTAACCACTGGGTCGAACGACCCCAACGTCTCCAGAGGCAAATGGCAAAAGATACGATGGCCCCCAGGTGCCTCACGCCACGGGGGAACCTCTGCCTCGCAGACCTTGCCCTCATCGGGCAGCAGCGTGCGCCGTGGGCAGCGAGTGTGAAAACGGCAACCGCTTGGAGGGTTGATGGCGCTCGGCACGGTCCCCGTCAGACGGATGACCTTTTGCTGCACCGTGGGGTCGGGAATGGGCACCGCCGAGAGCAGCGCCTCTGTGTACGGGTGGTAAGGCGGCGCATAGATGGCCTCGGCCGGGCCTATCTCGGCGATTTGACCCAGGTACATGACAGCGATGTGGTCGCACAGAAAACGCACCACGCTCAAGTCGTGGGCGATAAAAATCATGGTGGAATCCAACTCTGCCTGAATCTCCATGAGCAGATTGAGAACCGCCGCCTGCACCGAGACATCCAGAGCAGAGACAGGCTCGTCGCAGAGCACCAATTCGGGCTGGGCGGCGATGGCACGGGCGATGCCCACCCGCTGTTTCTCACCACCGCTAAGCTGCCTCGGCAGCCGGTCGTAATAGCGCTCACCCAATCTCATCATCCGCAAGAGGCGGATCACCTCTTGCCGCACCTCGTCGGCCGGCACCGCTTTGAAGCGTATCAAGGGTCGGGCAATCTGCGATCCAATGGTAAACGACGGATTGAGAGTCGAGTCCGGGTTCTGGAATACCATCTGCAATTCCTGGATAATCGACAGATCGCGCTTGGAGACCGGTTCAGAGATGTCCAAACCCAGGAACTCATAGTCACCATCGGTGGCCTTTTCCATGCCGATAATGGTCTTGACCAACGTGCTCTTGCCGCAGCCCGACTCGCCCACGATTCCCATCGTTTCGCCTTTGTAAATCGTAAGGCTGACGTCATCAACCGCCTTGACATACACCTTTTCTCTGCTCAGCAGCTTCTTGGCAGGCGCCTCATAGTAGGTTCTGGCGTGTCGCACCTCGAGAATTGGCGCCGATGCCCGCTCGATACGTGCTGGCGACGCCAGCTCGGCGAGCAGATCCTCGGGCGGCTGCCATTCTTGTTGTGCGATCTCCTCGGCAAAGTGGCACCGCGCCCAGCGCCCGGTCGCTATCTCTCGCAGTTCGGGCTTTTCCCAACCACACCGCTCGCGAACATAGTCACAGCGCGGCTCGAACACGCAGCCAGGCGGCAGCAGAGCGGGTGAGGGAACCCGACCACGTATCGGATAGAGATAGCTACTCCGTTTGTCCATCCCCAGGCGCGGGACGCACCGCATCAGGCCCTGGGTATACGGGTGATACGGCTGCAGGAAGACATCTTGCACCAGAGCCCGTTCCACGATCTCCCCGGCGTACATGACTGCCACTCTGGATGAGACGCGGGCAACTACGCCAAGGTTATGGCTGATGTACATGATCGCAGTGTCAAAGTCGCGTTGCAGGTCGGCGATAAGGTCCAGCACGGCCGCCTCGACCGTAACGTCCAGTGCAGTAGTCGGTTCGTCCATGATCAACAGGGCCGGGTCGTTGAGCAACGCCATCGCGATTACCACCCGCTGCTGTTGCCCGCCCGATATCTGGTGGGGAAAGCGCCGCATGATGTTGGCCGGGTCAGGCATGTAGACTCGTTCCAACATCTCCACACATCGACGCTCCGCGTGCCGCCGGTCCAGAGAGCGGTGCACCATGAGCACCTCCGTCATCTGCTCGCCGAGCCGCATGGAGGGGTTGAGCGCCTGCATCGGATCCTGGTAGACCATGGCGATGCGGTCGCCGCGGATCTTGCGCAGCTCCTCTTGCGGCCGGCCCACCAAGTCCTGGCCCTGAAACAGAATGCGCCCATGCACGATGCGGCCGTTCCGCCCCAAAAAGTTGACGATGCCAAAAGCGACCGTGCTCTTGCCACATCCGGACTCACCGACGATGCTGTGAGCCTCACCGCGCATGATCTCAAAGCTCACATCGCGCACCGCCGGGACGGTTGCCTTGCGTGTCGTGTATGAGATAGCGAGGTTTTCTACCCTGAGTATAGCTGTTTGATTACGTTGATCGGCTGTCATAGGCGCCTCGTCACAGGTATCGGGTTGACTCTTCACGCAGCCCATCGGCGAACAAATTGAGGCCCACCACGAGGCTAGAGATCGCCAGCGCAGGCCAGAGCACGCCAAGCGGGTTGGTCCAGATGTACTTGCGTGCCTCACTGATCATTCCACCCCAGTCCGGCGTAGGCGGCGGCAGCCCCAATCCAAGAAAACCCAGCGTCCCGATGGAAAAGATGGCATAGCCGACTCGCAACATCGAATCGATGATGATCGGCCCACGGGCGTTGGGTAGTATCTCGAAAAACATGATATAGAACGGATTCTCGCCCCGGGTCTCGGCCGCCCGAATGTAGTCCCGCGTCCGGATGTCCAACGTGAGGCTGCGCACCAGGCGCGCCACTCCAGGCGCCCCGACAAAAGTGATAGCCACCACTACGTTGGCGGCCGACGGTCCGATCGCCGAGATGATGATCAGATACAGCAGTATGGTTGGGAAGGCCATGATCGCGTCAAGTACGCGCATCACCACCTCGTCGATCATCCCACCAAAATACCCTCCCACCAGCCCTAGGAATGCACCTACGATCACCGCACATAACACAGACAGCGGCGCCAGCACGAGAATCGTGCGGCTACCGTATGCCAGGCGGGACATGATGTCCCGACCCAGCGCGTCCGTTCCCAGCGGATAGGTACCTGATGGCCCATGGTTGATCGCCGAGCTGTCTTGCGACAGGGGGCCGTGTGGGGCAATCAATGGCGCGAAAATTGCCACCACCACCCAAAAGCCCACCAACCCCATTCCCACGAGCGCCACGCGCGAACTCGAGATTACCGATATACTCTCCCGAATGCGAGTCCACCGGCTGACTCGCCCGATTGTTCCTGGATCTCCACTAGTCGCCATCGCTACTCCTCGCCGTCACGTGTACCGGATCCGCGGATTAAGGAACGTGTAGATAATGTCGGCAACCAACTGTGTGCCCACCGCCAGGGCCACCATCAGCATGGCGCCCGCCTCAATCGCGTTGACGTCTTTGAACAGCGCCGAGTCCAGCAAGTATAGACCCAGACCCGGATAGCCAAACACCGACTCGACCACCACGATACCCCCCACCAACCAGTTGACGTGCAACATGATGACGGTAATGGGGGCCATGAGCGCGTTGCGTAACGCGTGTTTGACGACAATCCACCGTACGGCAATCCCTTGAGGAACGCCGTCCGAATGTAGGGTGCGTTCATCACCTCTACCATGCTGGCACGCGTCATGCGAGCGACATACCCAATCTCCACCAACGTCAAGGTCATAACTGGCAGGATCAGTAACTTTGGCTCTGTCCAGGGCGCGACATCGCTGGTAAAAATCGCCGCCCCGGGCAGGATCTCTAACCAAAAGGCAAAGATCAGTATCAGAAACACCCCGCTAGCAAACTCGGGAATCGAGGTGGTCACCAAACTCATCACCGAGATGGTGCGATCCAGAGCGCGCCCCTCACGCAGACCTGCCAGGATGCCCAGAACGAGCGCTACTGGCATGATAATCATAAAGGCGATTCCAGCCAGGGTAAACGAGTTGCGCACGCGTCGCGCCAGGGTCGGCCCAACGGGCCGGCCGGTTCGGTGCGACTCGCCCGGGTCACCGCGCAGCAACCCCTTTTTGATCGGGTAGTACTGTTGGCCGCTCGCTTCGGTCATCGCCCGGCCGGCCGAGGCCGCACCTGTGTCTCTGGCAGCCACATCTCGGTACCAGAGCACGCCATGGTTGGCCGTGTCCACCCCCCAAAAATAGGCGCTGCCGTCCTCATCAATCTTCCAGTCTTCAAACGGCACCTCTGCGCGGCTACCGTCAGCCGCCACCCGTATCTCGGCAAGCCCCTCCTTCCTCATCTTCCACTGCCTTAGCGTGCCATCGGGGGCCACGGCATACCAACCGATCTCGGTGGACGAGCCTACTTGCGCCTGCGTCAGCGGCGCCCCCACCAGTCGGCTGACTTTCCAATCATTTCCGACCAGCCACTCCAAGTAGCGCACTGCGAGCGGCTCGTCGAGACCCATCTGATCACGAAGCAACTCGACCTGTTCTTCTGTGGCGAACTGGCCCAAGATGTGCCGGGCCACATCCCCTGGAGCCGCTTCTGAGATGAGGAAAACCGCCGCTGACACGAGCAACATCGTCATCAGCATGAATCCCATGCGACGGACAATGAATCTTGACATAGCACTCCCTCTCTTTGGCTGGGCTCCCGGAGCGGGAAAGAACCGGGTAGCGGGTCGCCGATGGCTGCACCCGCTACCCGGTAGATCTAATGTGGAGACCAGGCCGCTAGGCCTCGTCGTCTATCCAGGCTTCAAACAGGATGTCATAGTTGGTGGGATGCGCCTGGACGTTCTGCAGTTTTTTGTGTGCGATGTACCACACGCTGGTCCAAAAAGCGAGCCCGATCGAACCACGCTCCATCTGGATATCCTCCAGCTTGCACATGATCTCGCGTCGCGCTTCTACGTCCAGCGTCTTTTCAGCCTCTTTGAGGAGCGAGGAAAACTCTTCGTCTACCCAGTAGGTCTCATTCCATGGCACCGGGTTCCCATCGGCGTCACCCGTGTAGGCCAGCGCCGCTACCATCGTGTCCAGGGGTCGGTGCGCCCAGATCGTGATACCCAGCGGCACCTCGGTCCAGACATCCCAGTACTGCGCCGATGGCATGATGTTGAGATTGATCTCAAAGCCGCCGGCCACGGCCGACTCTTTGAGCGCCTGAGCCATTGCGGGCTCGGCCCGCGCCTCCTGGGTCGCCAGGTCCACTTCCAGCCCATCTGGATAGCCGGCCTCTGCCAGCAGCGCCTTGGATCCTTCTGGGTCGTACGGCGGGATCGGTTTTTCGCAGTAGGCCGGGTGCACTGGCGCCACGTGGGTGTCGTGACCCAGCACGCCGTTGCCAAAAAACGCAAGATCGAGCATCTTTTGACGATCGATGCACTTTTTGAGCGCCTGACGAACCCGATTGTCGGTCCATGGATCCGTGTCCACGCGCATGCGGATCACGAATGTCTGGGCGGTGGGCGCCGAGTAGACCTTGACATTGGGCAGATCTTTGACCGCCTGCCAGACTTCGGCCGAGGGGTTAAAGATGTTGTCCACCTGACCACTCTGCAGAGCAGCGATGCTGGCAGCCTCTTCCTCGCCCAGATCCAGGTAGACGATTTTGTCGAGATAGGGCAGCGGCTTGCCGTCTGCGCCCATCTTCCAATAATCCTCCCGCCGGACATAGACTGCACGCTCGGTCTCGACGTACTCTTCCATCATAAAGGGTCCGGTGCCAACCGGCTGGCGTACAATGTCCCCCTCAAAGGTCTTGGGCAGGATCATTGCCGGATAGTGGAACAGGTGCTCCGGCACCGCTAGCTGCGGCGTTGAAAGGTGGAACTTGACAGTGTAGTCGTCCACTTTTTCCACGTCATTGGCGGAAAGGTACCCACCCATCAAGCCCAGCATGGAAGAGCCGATCTCCTCCGACAACCATTGATCAACGTTGAACACCACATCGTCGGCGGTGAAATCGGACCCGTCGTTGAACTTTATTCCCTTGTTGAGGAATAGGGTCCACTCGGTCAGATCGTCGCTTGCTGCCCACTTTTCCAGGAGCCACGGCACCGTCAGGTTATCATAGCCCGTAAAGGTCAGAAACTCGCATACCTGGCGCCATTGGTTGACCCCCTCGATCCACGACAGTCGCGCCGGGTGATCGATGCGCTGCACCCTGGTAGCCACGGTCAGCGTGCCGCCGCGCTTGGGGCCGGCCGGAGCCGGCGGCTCGGTCGGTTCTGGAGCTTTGGTCGCGTCCGGAGCCTTGGTCGGATCGGGGGCCTTGGTCGGTTCCTCGGCCGGGCCGCAAGAGGCCAGAAACGTCGCCGCCCCTGCCAGGCTCATGCCCAGCAACGTCGCAGTCCTCAGAAACTCCCGCCTGGTCACCCGCCCCTGGCGAAAGAGGTCCTTTAGTTCAGGGATATAGCTGTGCACCTCATCAGATCGGTGCTTTTTGATGATCTCCATTGAAACTCACTCCTCCTTAGCATCAGTGTGGGTTATAAAGAGCCATGCATCGGTGTATTTCCAATTCGCAGTTTCCGGCTCACCTCCTTGCGCTATTGCCAGCGAGATTCCAACCGCAGGGCCGCTTCACCATTGAACGACCGGGGATGGTCGCACAAGCACATCGCCAAATCCTAGCAGCCGCATTTTAGCACCGTTGAGTTAAAGGAGCAAACTCCCCCATTCTGGTAACTGTTCAGAGTTGGGGTAAAAAATCGGGTACGTGATGTCTTGTTAACGCTCCACAGGCGCAAAAACGGGAGCAGAAAGGGCACGAGGCGCGATTCGACGGCGCTGGCGATGTAACTGTGAACAGTTACGCATTCTGTCGGGTTTCATTTCCCGTCGATGAAAGGCACAAAACCAAGTTGCCGTGAGATTTCGGCCGCCGTGGTCACCAGCGAGTGCGCCAGGGATGGAAACAACTCGGCAGTGACGCGATAGGCCGGGCCAGCCACACTGGCGGCGGCGCATACCTCGCCGGTGTGATCAAACACCGGCGCCGCTAGCGCATTGAGGCCTTCTTCCAACTCTTCCTCCACTGTCGCATAGCCTTGCCTGGTGACCAACTCGAGCTCCCGCTCAAAGCGATCCAGCTCCGATACCGTGCGCAGCGTAAAACACTCAAGCCGGTTGGGTAAGAGCTCACGACGTGCCTTGCTCGACACATAGGCCAACAGGACCTTGCCGGCCGCAGTGCAGTGCGGCGGCATGCGTCGCCCCACCGCGCCGATGTTTCTTACTTGCCGTAGCGGGGGTGAATACTGGTCGACATTGACGACTTGACCGGCGTCCATAAACACCAGGTTCACCGTCTCCTGGCATTGTTCCGACAGCTCCTTGAGCAACGGCCGGGCCACCTGACGCACATCCATGTGGTCCGCCGCTTGGCTCCCAAGGCCTATCAGATCGATACCCAGCCGGTAGCGATCCGAGTCAGGGTTTCGCGCTAGCAAGCCTCCCCGCTCCAGGGTCATCATCAGCCGAGACACAGTGCTCTTGTGAAGTCCCATCTCGCGGCTGAGCTCGTTGACCCCCCTCTCTGGTCGGCCGGGCCCAAAGGATTTGAGAATCGCGATCGCCCGCTCGACTGACTGCACCGTAGAGCCGCGTTGGTCTGCCAAATCCGCTCCTCCGCAATATGGCAGTTGCGCAATTCGCAACAGCGTTGCGATGATTGAATTGTATTCTAGCTCGGGTTAGGTGTCAACTTGGGATTTGTCGTGTCGTCGTGACCCGAGCCTCCGCCTCCACACCGCGCCTTGCCCGGGCGCAAGGGTGAAACCGACCAGGAACACAGCTGTGCACACCAGCACGATGGCCGCCCCCGAGGCAACGCTCAGATAATAGGAGAGATAGAGGCCAACGACACTTGAGGCAGCCCCGATAAAGCCAGCCAGCGCCATCATGGTCGGCAGACGGCGGGTGAGCAAGTAGGCGGTGGCGGCCGGTGTCACCAACATGGCCACCATCAACGCCACTCCGACGGTCTGTAGCGAAACGACGATCGCCACGGCAATCATCACCATCAGCAGATACTCCAAGAGCCGGGCGGGCAGTCGAAGGGTGGCGGCAAGCACGGGATCAAATGACAGCACCATGAACTCTTTGTAAAACGCAATGATCGTCACCACGATCGCACCCCCAAATATCCCGGTTAGCACAAGATCGGATGCCCGCACGCCCAACACGTCCCCGAACAAAAAATGCGCCAGATCCAGCGAATAGCTGCGCACCGTCGATATGAGCGCAATACCCAGAGCAAAAGTGGCCGCAAAGACGATGCCGATGGCAGTGTCCTCGCGCACGCGCGTCCCTTTGCTGATGGTGCCGATTCCGAGCGCGCTGATCACGGCCGCTATCATGGCCCCCCAAAAGAGTGGCGCACGCTCGCCTCCGCCCACCAGATACCCGACGGCAACTCCGGGAAGAATCGCATGCGCCAGCGCGTCGCCAAAAAAGGCCATCCCACGCAAGACAACATAGGTCCCGACAGTGGCGCAGACGATTCCGACCATAATGGCAGCCAGCAGCCCGCGAATCATAAAGGGATACTGGAGCGGCTCAAGTAGTAGATCAATCATGGCTGACGTCTCCATCGTCGCAGCAGGTGTCTCCCACCGCCACCATCAGGTCACCATCGGCAATCAGTTGCAGGTGTCCTCCATAGGCAGCTAGCAGGTTCTCGGGAGTAAAGACCTCGGCCGGGGTTCCATACCCAACCAGCCGCCGATTTAGAAGCAGAACACGATCAAACCGCTCGGCCGCAATCTTGAGGTCGTGCAGAGCCACGAGAAACGTAACCCCTCGCTCGTGAAGCGCGTTCAGCACCCCGAAGATATCCTCCTGAGAATTCACGTCCAGGCCGCTGAGCGGCTCATCCATCAGGACCAACTCGGCCTCTTGCGCCAGCGCTCGGGCGATGAACATCCGCTGCTGCTGTCCACCTGAGAGCTCACTCAACTGCCGCTTCGCCAGGTCCGTCAGCCTCACAGTAGCCAGAGCGTCGTGGACGACTCGCCAATCCCGGCCGGTAGGGTGTCTAAAGAGTCCAATCTTGCCGACCCTCCCCATCATCACAACATCGGCAACCGTTGCCGGAAATGACCAATCTACCTGGCTTCGCTGGGGAACGTACGCGATACATATGTGACCACCTGGGTCCCAACCAAAAACCTGCACCTCCCCCTGATAATGGTTCATGACTCCGGCGATCACCTTGAACAGGGTGCTCTTGCCGGCGCCGTTGGGTCCTACCACAGCCGTCCGTGTGCCGGCCTCGAGTTCAAACGACAGATGGTCTAGCGCAAAGCCGCTTTCGTAACGCACCGTGAGATCTGTGGCCTTGAGAATGGCTGTGCTGTCGTCGTGATCTGTATGCCGCCGACGGATGTGTCGGCCTGTCCTGTGAATGTCGTTGATCAATCCCATGCTATGCCTATCACTATTGCCCGTCGGCACCCTGACGCTGGGCGACGAGACTCACGCCAACGCCACACGGTCGGCCGACTGTTGCCGTTACCGCAGCGCGTCCACAATTGCCTTTACGTTGTACCGCATGTAATCGAGGTAGGTTGGGGCTGGGCCGCTTGCATCGGACAGCGAGCCGGTGTACAAGAACACCAACTTTGCGCCGGTGTCTTGGGCCACGACTTGCGCCAAACTTGGATCCACCGTATTGCCGACAAACACGGCCTTTACCCCCAACTCGCCGATTAGATCCTCCAATTCGGCCAGGTCCTTGGCGGACGGTGCGGCGAGCGAGCTGTAACCAGGGACCACGGTGCCCACCTGGACAAAGCCATACGCGTGAACCAGGTATGCAAAAAGGAGATGGTCGGTCACCAGGCGGCGCTCCCCCTGAGGGATTACAGCTACCTGCTCGCGCACCCAGGCGTCCAGCTCGCGAAGCTGATCGATGTACCTCGACGCCTCTTCCTGGTACTCGGTGCTGTTCTGCGGGTCGAGGTTGGACAGTGTCCGTGCGATGTTCTGCACCCATGTGATCACATTGTTGGGATCGGTCCAGGTGTGTGGGTCGCCGCCCGCGTCGTGTTCCGAACGCCCAAGGTCATCCCCAGACTCGGCCGCTTCCCCCGACCGCAGGAGTTCGATCCCCTCCGAGACCTCGACCACCCGGCCGGCAGCTCCGGCGCTCTCTATCAGCGGGTCGAGAAACGCCTCCAGACCGGCCCCGTTGGCAAATACTACGTGGGAATCCGCCACCAACGCTACATCGCGCGGCGCGGGTTCAAAACTGTGAGGGTCGGCCCCCAACGGCAGCAGCATCTCTAGTTCAATGCGGTCACCGCCCAACTGGTGGACTATGTCATGGACGATACTGGTAGTAGCGATGACCCGAAGCCTCTCGTTTTCCCCCAGCGGCGCATCGACTGAGATCGACGGTGTCGCAACCCTATCAGGTGCACATCCGTTCAAGACCAGCAGGGCACCAAACAAGGCCAGCGGCCGTAGCACTGTTTTCAATCTCACCAACAATGTCATCTCCTCGATCCAACCCCAGTCCGGCGAACGCCATCCTACCATGCGGGTCAGCCACAATCCGGACAAATGCCTTCCAGTTGAAGCAGGTGGTCCTGCACCTGGTAGCCATAACGCTCGCCGACTGACGCCACCAAGTGTTCCAGCCCGTCACAGGGGAATTCTTGAATCTGCCCGCAGGCCTGGCAGATCAAATAGTGCCCCTCGGCGCTATCCGCACGCGCAAATCGGTGGCAGCCGTCGGGGCGGTGTATCTTTCGGGCCAGTCCAAGTTCTGTCAGGAGCTCCAACGCACGATACACAGAGACCCGTCCCAGGCGCGGGTGAAAGCGCCGACCCAGATCATGAATCGTGGCCGCATCCAGAGTCCCCTCCGCGCGGGCCAGCGTCTCAAGCACCGCCAAACGCGGCTGTGTAACGCGAAAGCCGGCATTGTGCAGAATCTGTGTTTGCTCCTCAACGCTCCGCATGGCTTTCTCAATTGAAACTTGGTATCAATTATGGGCACTTGAAACCACCTGTCAAGGGCCGGGCCGGCACCGAAGATGGTCTCTACTCGTGTTCGTCGCCCCACAACATGGCGCGCTCGGCAGGCGCCAGATGTCGAAAGTCCCCCTTGCGCAGATCACCGAGTTCCAGCGGACCAATAGCGACCCGCACTAGCCTCTTCACTTGGACGCCGATTGTACTCAGCATCCGGCGAATGTGCCGGTTCTTCCCCTCATCCAGCACCATTTCCAGCCAGCAGGTCCGCGAACCGTGACGCAGGACGCCCACTCTGCGGGCCGTCAGCCGATCGCCGGCGTTCTCCACACCAACCATCATTGCATCTAACGCATGGGCGTCCAAGAGCTGGTCCACCTGGACGTGGTACCGGCGCTCCAGGTGGTGTCCGGGATCCAGCACTCTGTCCGCCCAACGGGTGTCATTGGTGAACAAAAGCAACCCTTCGCTGGCCTTGTCCAGGCGGCCGACTGGAAAGAGCCAGGGCAGCGAGGCGTCCGTGAGGCAACTGTACACCGTCGGCCGCCCCTTTTCATCGGTGGTAGTCGTGACCAGCCCGCGGGGCTTGTTCAGCATGATGTACACCTTGCGCTTTGCCAGCACCGGCCGGTCGTCCACCTCGATCTGGTCGTTCACCAGATCCACCCAAGACGCCAGGCTGGACTCGACCTCGCCGTTGACGCGGACCCGCCCGCCCACGATCAGGTGACGGGCCTGCGATCGGGAACAAAAACCCAGCTTGGACAGCGCCCGCGCCAGGCTCACCTCCGCCCCCGGGCGGCGGCGCCCGCCACCCGCCATCATACCAGACGCAACATCAAGTTTTGAACGCGCTCGACATCTAGCTTGGCATCGAGTCGCTCAAAGGTCTCCAGAGCGACCGCCAGTTCGCCATGGGCCCGATCATGATCGCCGTGCTCCAGATAGACGCGCCCCGCCTGAGCCTTTACCCGGCCGATTTCCAGCTCATCGGTGACGTCTGCCAGTCCCGCCAACGCCTGATCAATTGCCTGGAGGGCCCGGTCCGATTTGCCCCGCCGACACTCGATTTCGGACATCACCCGCCACGCCGTTGTCTCTAACAGCCGATTGCCTGTCTCGGATGCCAACGAGACAGAGCGTTCAGCGAGTTCAATCGCCAAATCTCCGTCGCCCTTGATCATGACGATCTCGGCCCGAACCCGACTCACCTCGGCCTGCAAATCTTTTGCTCCCAGCGCCTCGGCCTGCTCCACGCCAGTCGTGATGACGCTCGAGGCCGCATCCACATCCCCTCGCAACAGTAACACCTGCGCCAGCTCCATCGTGGCGTTTCCGATGTGAAAGCCCATTTTGAATGGCGCAGCCACTGCCAGGCTTTCCCGAAAATGGATCTCGGCCCGTTCGAGGTTGCCGCGGTCCCGATTCAGCGTGCCGAGATTGCGATGTCCGATTGCCACGCCTTCCACGTCGCCCATTTCCTGGCGGAGGGCGAGGCTGCGCTCAAAAAAGCTGCGTGCCTGTTCCCAGTTGCCAGCGGCAACTTCGAGGATGGCCAGGTTGTTGAGCGACGATGCCACCCCCCAACTATAATCCATCTGCTCTCGCAGTTCCATCGCCCGACGGGTGTGCCGGGCAGCATGCGCCCATTCACCCTGGCGATAGAATATGCCGCCCAGTAGGTTTTCGGCCGACGACACCTCATTCAGCGCTCCAGACTCTTGAGCATGTCCGCGCCCCACGCGGCAGACTTGCTCAGCCCGATCTAGGCTGCCCTGGATGAAATAGGTCCAGCCGAGTCCGACCAATATGCGCGCTGCTTCTTCTCTTCCTTGCAGATTCGCCGGCGACCCGAGGGTGGCAAGGGCACGGTTCAAGTGCGCCTCGGATGTTTCCAGCTCGCCCTGCTTTTGTGTAGTCTCGCCAAGCCGCCGGTATAGGCTAGCGTGAACCAAGAGCGGTAGGTCCGCGGTCCGCGCCACGGCAAGCCCATGCTCCAGTACCCCGATCGAATCGTTGTACCGGCCCATGGCCCGATACACGTCTCCCAGGCCGGCGGCGACCCTACAACTCAGCTCGTTGTCCACCTCTCCACTCAAGAGCTGAGTGGCCTGTTCAAAGTAGTTGAGAGCAGCCTCGTTGGCGTTTTTTGCAGCCGCGCGCTCCCCGGCCAGCACGAGGTAGCCAAGCGCCCGAGCGCTGTCACCGGCCTGGGAAAAGTGGTAGGCCAGTCGCTCAGCCTGATCCATTTCGCCCAGAGACCAACGTCTCTCGAGCCCCTCTGCCGCCCGCTGGTGATAAGCCTTGCGCTGGACTCGCAGCATGCTGCCATAGACCACGGTCTCAATCAGCGAATGGCTGAATTCCCAAATATCTTGTTCGGCGCGAGGCGTAACGATAAGGCGCGCCTGCAGTCGTTCCAGGTAGGATCGGGCACTGCCGCTATCACACAAGGTTTGCAGCAAGCCAATCTCAAACGGGGACCCAATGACGGCCGCGCACTGGACCAGTTGTCGAAGCTCCCCTGGAAGTGCATCGACGCGAGATCGGATGAGCGTCTCCAGCGTAGCGGGTAGCGCGAGGTTTCCCAGGTCACGCCCCGGGTATACCTCCCACTGATCTTCGCGCCGCCGAATCCAGCGCTGCTCGATCAGCATGCGCACAAACTCCTCGATAAAGTATGGATTCCCCTCGCTTCGGCGTAACAGGCTCTCACGAAGCGTTTCAGGAAGCTCGCCCTGCGACAAGAGATCGTCCAAAAGCACGCCCGCCTCGGCTTCCGAAAGCCGCTCCAGACTGAAGCGAATCGTCTGGGTGGGAATCAGGCTCTGCACCCGTACCAATCGATCGTTGGGCGAGTCAGCTCCCTCTCGGCGTTGGGCGCACACAAACAGGATCGGTACCGTAGCAACCATGGTCAACATGAACAGCAACAACTCGGCCGATACGGCGTCAATCCAGTGAAGGTCGTCCAGCACCAGCAACAACGGCTGCCTTAGAGCCAGGCTCTTTACCAGCCGGCGAAGGGCCACGAATGTCTGCTGGCGCAACTGCTCCGGATCCAATCGAGCTAAACGTTCGCCGTCCCGGCCGGATGGCTGCAAACCCATGAGCATTTCGATATAAGGGCGGGTCATCTGGGCATCTCGGGGCCAGGACGCCAAACCCTGCTCGATTCTCGCGGCGATCTGGTCGGATGTGTCGGAGGGCTGCGTGCCAAAGGCGTCGGCGAGCATATCCACAAAGAGGGCAAAGGGCGTATTGACCCGCTGCGGGGAACAGCGTCCACTCCACTGCCAAACTCCCTCGGCCGCAAACTGGTCCGTGAACTCGTGCATCAGGCGACTCTTGCCAATTCCCGGCTCGCCCTCGACCCAGATGAGTCCACCCACCCCCTGCCGAATGCCCATTGCCAACTCGGCCATCTTTTCCAGCGACGTCGCGCGGCCGACAAAGCGGGCCCGCATTCCTGGCAAGCCCCGTGCTGGCGCTGGGTCCTCTCGGTATCCGACAAGCCTCGAGAAGGCGCGGGTTGGCAGTAGATGGGCAGCGGTAGGAGCAGTAGACTCGAATTCGAATAACCGACTAGCCAGGGCCTTTACGGTATCGGTGACCCATACCTGGCCCGGCGGGCCGGCCTCTGCCAATCGCTGCGCGTCTTCGACCGGTTCACCCTGCACGATAGTTTCCTCATGCAGCTGCGTCCGCAGCCGACCCGCCACCAGGTCACCGTGGCTGACAGCAATCCGAAAAACGATCAGGGCGCCATGGTCGTTGGCGTGCTCCAGCAGGTCAGAAATCTGCCAGGCTGTCTGCACGGCCCGCTCAACGTCATCCTCAAACGCGACTGGCGCTCCAAACACGATGGTCAGGCCATCCCTGCGCCGCATTACCTCGCCCTGGTTTTCACGCGCAATGGTTGTCACGGCGGGTACGATCTGTGCACTTGTCTCAAACACAACTTCATCGTCAGCGTCGGGGACTGGCGAGATATGGAGCCAAATGATCGCCGCAGTGCGCCACTCACCTTCCGGCAGTTCAGGACTGGCGGCGCGAGCCGGGGCTGTCTTGGGCACTGGACGCCCCGCTTCTATCAACTGCCGCTGCACCGCGGTGACCTGCTCCAAGTCATGGGCTGCGCCCAAACGCCCAAAAAGCCTGGCGGCGTGAGTCAGTCCCTCCCGCGCTCGGCCGTACCATTGCTCCTGGGTGGTTGGTTCACGGTCACCGCGCTGATGATACAGTCGGCCCAACTCGAGCAATGCGAGCCCTTGCCGGTAAGGATCATTCAACTGCGAACACAGCGCGATCGACGCCTGAAAGTGGCTCTCGGCCTCGGACCAATTTTGGGCCTGCCCCACCAAGATGCCGAGCACTCGGAGGCAGTCTGCCTGCAGGTCGAGTAATCCGCCCTCACGGGCCAGTGTCAGCGCCTGTTCGGCCGACGCAAGCCCGGAAGCGAGATCAACCAGATTTGCCTGCGCCAGAGCCAGAATCCACCATGCTTGAACCCTCACCTCGGCGCTGCCAACGGCGTCAGATAGAGAGAGCGCGGACCGGGCAGAGGTGGTCGCGCTTTGAAAGTCGCCGTGCGTCGCCGCCAGTTGGGCCAGGCTGACCTGAGCCTGGGCGATGATCCAACCGTCGCCAACATCCCGGCCGATAGCTAACCCCTGCTCCAGCTCTTGCCTGGCCAAATGGTGGTGCCCCATCGACATGCGCAGAATGCCCAGGTTGTTGCGCACGACCGCTTCGTTCTGAATATCTCCTATCGCTTGCCGAAGCGTCAGGGTGCGTTCCCAGTCCTCCAACGTCTTGGCCCATTGTCCCAGCCGGAAATGCAGAATCCCCAGGTTGTTCAGCGCATTTGCCATGCCCCACACATAGCCCAGGCCCTCATAGAGCGCCAAGCTCTGCTCCACGTGAGTGACTGCTTGGGACAGGTCTCCCTGTTGCCAGCAAATCCCCCCAAGGGTGTTGTGCAGGCTGGCAATTATGGTCGGCTCTTCCTCGAGCCCTGGGCCAAGGTCACCCGTGGCCGCCTTTGCCAGATCAGACGCCTCCTCCAGCCGACCCTGTCGAAAGCGGACCCACGCCATGCGGTCCATCAGGGCGCGCCAGGTGCCCGTGTGCAAGTGTGCGGCCGCTGGTCCAAGCACCTGCAGCGCCCCGCTCAGATGGGAAAACGCTTCGACGTAATCGCCTTCTCGGGCACGCACATCAGCGAGTTCGCGCAGGGTGGTAGCCCAGAGCCGTATTTGTTGACTAGTCATCTCGGCGCTGTCCTGACCCTGAAACAGCGCAAGAGCCTCCGAAAGCATGTGTCCGGCCGGGATCAAATCACCGGTAAACCGAAGCGCTCTTCCCAAGCCCACCTTGACTCGCAGCGCGTCGTGCTGGTAGTGCTCGGGCTCCTTTTCGATGAGTTCCTCAGCGCGGCGGTAATGGTGAATCGCGGCCTCGTTGGCGCAGCGCCGGTCGGCGTACTCGGCGGCCGCCAGAAGCAGAGGAATCGCTTTGGATGGAGTTGCGCTCTCACCATAGTGATGCGCCAACAACTCTACCTTTTCATCGGGTGACCAATAGCCACTCTCTTCAATGACGGTCGCCGTTCTTGCATGGTACCGGCGGCGGTCCCTTCTGAGCAGTGTGCTATAAATCGCCTCGTGTATCAAAGTGTGGCGAAACGCATAGCCCTTGGCGAGTCCGAACGGCTCGCTGATCGAAAAAGTCGTGAGCCTCGGCTTCTGCCAGGGAACTCGATATCTCGTCGAGGGCGGTGCCGACGACCGACTGCATGAGGCCGACGGGAAACACACGTCCAAGCACAGCCGCCATCTGCAAAGTGCGCCGGGTGCCATCCGACAGCCGATCAAACCGTGCGAGGATCAGCCCTTTCAAGGTGCCTGGTACCTGACCAAGCGTCTCTTCAGCCTCGGGGGTGACCGTCAGGATGCCAGTCTCCCTGCTCAACCCGCCCTGCGCCAACAGCATCCTGACCATCTCTTCGGCGTACAGGGGGATGCCCTCGGCGCGACGGACGATTTGGAGTTTCAACCGTTCCGCCCGTACCGTGGCCTGCGGCACCAGATGGTCAACCAGCAACCGGCTTTCATCCTCCGACAAGGCGCGAATATGAATGTCCACAAGCCGGCCGGGTCTCTTGGCAGCGGCCGTGATCAGCGGGGCAATGACATTCTTGCGCTCCGCCTCCCTGGAAATCAGGATAAAGAGGACCCCCATCTGACCGGTCGTTTGGATCAGGTATTGCAGCATTTCCCTTGAGGCCTGGTCCACCCAGTGAAGGTCTTCCAGAACAAGGATTGTGGGCGCCAACCTGGCTGCTGCCTCGACGACTCGCCGCACTGCGGCGTGCGTCTGTTCCTGAAGCATTGACGAGTCCAGCCGGTTCAGGCGATCATCCATCGCGGGGTCGGGTTGCGGTAGCCCAAGGAGGTTGACCAGAAATGGCAATAGGTCAGCCTCGTCCAGGCCTATTTCGTGCAGAAAGTTCTCCAGTACGCCGAGTTGAGCCGCCGTCGCATCAGCATCTGACAACCGGAGCATGTTGCGCAGCAGCCTTGCCACTAACCAGAGCGGTCTGGAACGAGCATAGGCCAGGCAGTTGCCCTCGTAGATGGAGACCTCCTCGCCACCCAACCCGGCGCAGAACTCTATCACCAATCTGCTCTTGCCCACGCCGGCCTCGCCGGTCACCAACACCACCTGGCTTTCTCCGTGGCGACGCACGCTCTGTAGCGACTGCTGCAGTTCCACCAAGGCGTCTTCACGGCCGACCATGGGCGTCTGCAAACCGGGCAACCCCCGCACGCGCCCCGGCTTTTCCATTAGCTTTATTGGTCGATAGGCTCGGATGGGGGAAGGCAAACCCTTGATCATGAGCGGCGGCAGCGGCTCATAATCAAATAGAGACTGCGTCCGCTGATAGGTCTCGGCGCTGATCAGGATTGTGTCCGGCTCGGCCGCCAATTGCAGCCTGTCGGCCAGGTTCACCGTGTCCCCTATCACCGTGTATTCCAGGTGCAGATCGCTGCCCATCTGTCCGGCAATAACCAGCCCTGTGTTGATGCCAATTCGGGTTTGAAACAGCCGCCCGTGCTTTTCCCGGAACCGCGCCTGTGCGGGACCAAGTGTGGCCTGCATGTCGAGAGCTGCACGAACAGCGCGCTCGGGCGAATTCTCGTGCGTCACCGGCACCCCAAACAGAGCCATCAGGCCATCGCCGGTATACTTGTCGATCGTGCCCTCGTACTCGTATACTACTTGCGCCAGGAGCTGCATGACCTCATTGGTCATCAAGAACAAGTCTTCGTTGTCCAGAGCATGCGCGGTTGCCGAAAAACCGACAACATCCAGGAAAAGAACCGTCACCTCGCGGCGCTCGCCGCGGGTATCGTTCATCACAGCGTTGATCTTTTGGGCCAACGCCGCAGGCATCAACGCCCGTTGGTCGAATCGCTCACGCGGTCGCTGCGCTGGCTCGAGCCCGCCGAGAGAGACCCCGCACCGGCCGCAGTAGCGGCTCCCTTTCACGATCTCGCCATACCCACAGGCTGGACAGGTCAGACCAAGGTGCGCGTTGCACAACGCACAACGTGCTTGCTCAATTGGGTTTTGGTGGCCGCATTCTCTACATAACGACATCAAGGCCTCTCCCTATGCCCGTCTCGTGAAAGAGCCGGTTGGAAACGCTGACCCGGCAGCCTCGCCGGGCGCTCCTGGGAGTTATCTCGCTCCAGTCTCATGCGCCTTTCACGGGAAACACCACCTTGAACTCTGTGCCGTGTTCTATGGTCACATGGACAGTCCCGTCGATCTGATTCACCAATGTATTCACGAGTTGGAGGCCGAGGGTTCGCGTCGTGGCGACCTGCAACCCAGCCGGCAATCCGATCCCATTGTCGGCGACCTTTAGGACGACATTGCTCCCCTCCAGACCGAGACCAATTCGGACTTCGGGCTGGTGTTCAGCCGCTTCGATCCTGGAGCGTGCATTGTTCCCCAAAAACGCGTGTTTGAGAGCGTTGGAGACCAATTCGTTCACGATCAGGCCGCAGGGCACGGCCGCCTCGATCGCCAGTGTTACCTCATCGACGTCCACCCTTAGCTGTACCGGGCGGGAGCCAGGTCGATAGGTGCGAATGAGCGAACTCGCGCAGGCTGCGCACATAATCGCCAAAATCAATGCGAGCAAGGTCGTGTGAACGATATAGCCTCTCGTGGATCAGCGCCATTGAGCGAACGCGCGCCTGACTATCACGCAGGACCTCCAGCACGGCCGAATCCTCTACGTGTCGCGACTGCAGACTGAGCATGCTAGAGATGACCTGCAAGTTGTTCTTTACCCGGTGATGAATCTCTTGCAGCATGACCTCTTTTTCTCTCAGCGACACAGTGATCTGCGCCTCTGCCCGTTTGCGGTCAATGATCTCCTGTTGGGCAGTCTGGTAGAGGCGCGCTTGCTCGATGGCGCCGGCCGCCTGGGTGGCTAGCAATTGTGCAAGCGATATCTCGTGATCCGTAAAAACGCGTTCGACCAGACTGTCACTCATTTCAACCAGCCCGACAACTCGACCCTGGAACACCATGGGCATGAGCAACAGCGCTTTTATTCCGCGCCGCGTCATGTAATTGACGGCCGCCAGCTCTTTTCTGGCCTGACTACCAGTGATCTGCTCCGCTGTCTGCTCGGTCAGCGCATGGGAGGCAAGGGGCAGGATACCTGCATCTGGCTGGTCATCGTCCGGCCTGGACTGCCGTTCCACCTCGGCGGGGTTCTCGGCAAGGACTGTGAGCTTGTTTGCCTGTTGATCCCATTCACTTATCACGCACCGTTCTACATCCAATAGACCCACCATCTCCCAGGTGACTGTCTCTAGCACAAACTGCAGGTCCAGGCTCGAGGTGGTGGCGGCCGCGGCCGCCTGGAGCGACAGCAATTCGCGATTGCGCCGCAACAACTCGGCCTGGGACTGTTCCACTTCTCGCAGCCGACGAGTCAGCCCGGCGGTGCGCGCCGCCGCATCCTCGATGCTCACGTCACGCAACAGGATTGCTTCGCCGACCCCGGGTACAGGGAATAAGTGGACCCGGTAGGCAACGTGCCCAATGGGCAGGTGCCTACCGGGCACAGAACTACTCCAGAACGGCCAGACTTGCTCCAGCGGCTGCCCTACCGCCTGTGCTCGCGCGCTCTGACCAAGGCCAACCAGTTCGAGCGCAGCAAGATTCAGAGCCAGTACATGCCCGCTGGTATCCAGCACCGCTGCCGGGTCATCGAGGTGCTCAAACAGCACCTGATAGGCCCGCGGCATCATCTCATCACGGATGTTTGCCATCATCCGTCCCCATTCGGAAAAGCACGTGCCCTCGGATACAGCGCACGCAAACTCTCCGGCCTCCAGAAAAGCGGGCCACAGTCGGTCGCTGTCCTGGCCTTTTCATCCACCGCACACCCACCAGATTTCTGACGTGCCTCCCACCATTGATTCAACCACCGCTGCAGTCTCCCCAATGGCGAGCCGGTGGTCTTGACACGCACGCCGGTCACCTCGGGAGACGCATCCCTGGGGACAACCACTTGGAGTGTCCACACCTAGTTTACCCCGGTGCACGCCGTTGTCAACCAGCTAGCCGACAGTGCTTGACGGGCAATCCGAATCCGACAAGCGCCCAAGAGTGTAGTTGCTCAATCGGCCATTCCCAGTTCTGATCGGGGTTCAAGCCACCCGAGTTCGAATGTCCTACTTGCCGGCTTGTGATGATTCTGATATGCTGATTTTCTAGACGCTTCCACCGTACCTATCGCCAGGAAACCGACATAGTCGAGACCGCGCTGGATGGGTGGATCCGCCTCTGCTCAATCTGACGGAGGAAAAAAAAGACCGCACGATCAGGTACTAGACCAAGTATCGTGCGGTCAAGTCGGGGCGCCCGGATTTGAACCGGGGACCTCACGGACCCGAACCGTGCGCGCTATCCGAACTGCGCTACGCCCCGATGGCGGCGAGATTATAACACAAACAGGAAGCTTGACAAGCAATCGCTCCCGATCACGATTGAACGTCCTTGGACCTCTCCTTGGATTGTGCTGGTTCGTCTGGCTCAGCGCCATAGTGGGGTTGACGGCCGCAGCCCTGATGACCCAGGGCCGCCGCGCGCCGATTACACACCGCGCAACTAGCCCACCAGCGATTTCGATCCACTTGCCCACCCGCACCTCGATCCCTGCGACAATTGCGCCGGCGGCTGCCCCAGCGTCGAGTGCCTTGACCCCCCATAGCCCGACCAGAGCATCGGCGTCCACCACCGGCGCACCTACCAGGGTTACCGTTCCCACTGCCACACCACCGAGCCGGCCCATCTCGATCCAGATACCAGCCATTAGCTTGAACACGGCGGTCGTATTAGTCGGTCTCTCGGCCGACTTGGAGTTGCAGACGCCCGATCAGTGGGACACCGTTGGCTGGTACGAACTGGGCTACCTTCCCGGTCAGCCAGGCAATGCGGTGATGACCGGGCATCTGGACACGAACACGGGCGCGCCGGGCGTGTTCTGGCGGTTGAGCGAGTTGGCGCCGGGCGACGACGTCATCCTGCAAACAGAGAGCGGCGGGGTGTTGACCTTTAAGGTGTTTAGGGTCAACAGCTACTCGTATGAGCAGGCTCCACTGGCGGCGATCTTTGGACCTGCCGATCAGCCCTTTCTTAACCTGGTTACCTGCAGCGGCACCTGGAATACTTCCAAACAGACTTACGACCAGCGGTTGGTGGTCTACACCGTGTTGGATATGGTGCAGGCAGCCAAAGAGTAAATTGCGCTTGACGGCCGTCACACTACGGTCCACGGAATGCGATCGGCCGGTTGGATCCGTGGAGGCCGGTGGACACACCATAACGGTGTGACCCAAAAGGATCAAATGGATATGAGCTGGAATGACAGGAACCACAACTCACAGCGGATACTTGTGGCGTTGATCGGCTGTCTAGCAATCGGATGGCTTGCCTACTCGGCGTTTGTTCCGCGCGCTCGATCGTCCCGCAACTCACAACACCCGCCTATGGTCGACTCTAGTCCAGAATCGTTTATCCCGTTGGTCATGCAACAGCCGAGCGCCACCCCGACGCTGACGCCGACCCCCACGCCAACACCCACCCCCACCCCGACCGTGGTTCCTGGCTGGCTTGGCTACTTGAACCAGTTCAGACTTGGGACCGATCTGAGTGCCCTCACAGAGAACCCCAATTGGTCCCAGGGCGGTTGGCTGCACAGCCGTTACATGGTCAAGAACGACGTCATCACCCATCACGAAGTGCCGGGTAACCTCTGGTACACTCTTGAGGGGGCGGCCGCCGGGCAGAACGGGAACGTGATGGTGAGCAGCTGGGTCTCCGCTCCTGATGAGGCGGCCATCAACCTCTGGATGACGGGTCCCTTTCACGCGGTGTCTGTCCTGGACCCACAATTGTACGTCACCGGCTATGGCAGCTACCGGGAGAGCATCGGCGTGTGGAAGATGGGCGCGACGCTCGATGTAGCTCGCGGCCTGGGCGCGCTGCCGCCCGGTACCAGCTTTCCCATCGCCTTTCCTCGGAACGGTGGCATGACCTGGTTGCTAACTTACGAGGGCAATGAATGGCCCGACCCACTGACGAGCTGCTCCGGCTATGGGGCTCCCAGCGGGCCACCCATCATGTTGCAGCTCGGTGGCGGCGGCCTGACCCCGAATGTGACCGCGCACCAGTTCAGCCGCGACGCGGTTCCGCTGGAGCACTGTGTGTTCGACGAGACCAACTATATGAACCCAGACGCAGGTACTCAGAGCACGGGCCGCATCATACTGAACAACCGGGACGCGGTGGTCATCATGCCACGCCATCCCCTGGTGGTAGGTGAAACGTATCACGCCAGCATCACTGCCAACGGGAGCACTTTCACGTGGAGCTTTGCGGCCGTCGCCAGACCGTCCGCCCGTAGCAGCAGTCAGACCACAGTCGAGCCAGATGCGATGAGCCTGCAACTCAGCCGACGTCCACCGGCGTGGCGTTGGTCACCCGCAACAGGTCGCGGGCCCTCAGTTTCAGGTTCACACCCCGTCGGCCGGCGCTGATCACGATCTGTTCACTCTCGGTGGCCGAGCGATCCACACAGATCTGAAAGCCACGGTTCAATAGCGCGAGCGACGAGATACCTCCGACCTGCAGTCCGGTGAGGCGCTCGGCATCGATGTGCCGGGCCATGCGGAGCCTTTTCTCCCCCAGCGAGGCCGCCAATGCCCTGAGATCCAACTCCTTGTCCCCTGATACCATCACCAGCAAAGGCTTGGAACCGGCCGTGGGCCGTTCGACCACCAGTGTCTTCAAGATGGTGTGAGCTGGCAGGTTGAAATGGGCTGCTACCCCTTCGGCCGAGTGCACCGATTCGGGAAAGGTCAGCACCTCATAGGGTACCTTGGCGCGCTCCAAAACCCGCATTGTGTTCAGTTTTTTCATGGAGCTGTCGTTACACTGGTGCTCGCACGCCCCTACTCGGGGAGAATCCAAATAGCTGCTGCGCCCAGCGCCTCTTTGGCCGCCGGGCAGATTTCGCGCAGTCGAGTTTATCGGCTTGTGCGCAGAGCACATTGGGTCGCGCCATGATTCGCCCGCCGCCTGATGTCGGGGCGCCTGCTTGCCCACTAGGGAATGTAATGCAATTCCCGCGCGGCCCTGGTGAGCTCTTCGCGAAACTTGGGATGCGCTATGTTTATCAGTTCCAACGTCCGTTCGCGGATCGTCTTGCCGTACAACTTGGCGACGCCAAACTCGGTCACGACATAGTGCACGTGGTTCCGCGTGGTCACCACCCCGGCGCCGGTCTTGAGGGTGGCGACGATCCGGCTCAACGCCTCGCCCTTGGCGGTGGCGGGCATCGCTATGATTGGCACCCCTCCCTCCGACCTCGAGGCGCCGTAGACAAAATCGAGTTGGCCGCCCACGCCGCTGTACAGGTAGGTGCCAATACTGTCGGCGCACACCTGCCCCGTGAGATCGATCTCGAGGGCCGAGTTGATCGCCACCTGGCGATAGTTCTTGGCGATGACGAACGGGTCGTTAACATACTCGGTACGATGCAACTCGATGATCGGATTGTCGTCCACATAGTCGTACAGCCGCCTCGTGCCAATGATAAAGCCGGCGACAATCTTGCCAGGGTGCAGCGTCTTGCGGCTGTTGTTGATCACCCCCGCGTCTACCAGATCGATGATACCATCGGAAAAGAGCTCTGTGTGTATCCCCAGGTCCTTCTTGTCATACAAGTACGAGAGCACGGCGTTTGGGATAGCCCCAATTCCCATCTGCATCGTCGCACCGTCGGGAATAAGATCGGCAATGAAACCAGCGATTCGCATCGCCAACTCGCCATCGCCCTCGTCCGCCATTCTGAGCTCGGCGAGAGGATAATCTACCGGCACCACATGGGTGAGTTTGCTCACGTGGATAAAGGCGTCGCCGAGGGTGCGCGGCATTTGCTGATTCACTTCGGCGATGATCACGCGAGCGGATTCGGCCGGAGCCTTGGTCAGCCCCACCTCTACGCCATAGCTGCAAAAGCCGTGCTCGTCCGGCGGCGACAGATGAACCAATGCCACATCAAGGGGAAGGTGGCCATTCTTGAACAACAAGGTAAACTCGGACAGCAGGACCGGGGTGAAATCTGCCCGACCTTCGTTTACCGCCTTGCGCGTCTGATGGCTGATAAACATCGTGTTGACGCGCAGGTGACGGTCCATCTCGGGAGACGTATACGTAACCTTTTCCCCGATGGCAAGCGCCATGCAGATCTCGACATCATATATGTCTGGCGCGCGCTCGACCAACGCCGCCAGGGTCGCCTGCGGAATGCTGCAGTTCCCGGTCAGAAAGACGCGATCACCTGACCTGATGCTCTTGACTGCCCGGTCGGCGGTTGTGATCTTGCTCTGGTAGATCTCCTGCCAGCCCATGCCCTATTCTCCCCCCGCCAACTGCTCTGCCAGCCGCGCATCGAGGATCTTGCCGTCATGGATGGTCACGCCCTTGCGCAGTGCCGGGCTGAACCGCATGGCAGATTCTATGCCTTCGGCCGTCATGAGTTGAATATAGGGCCAAGCCGCGTTCAAATACGCATTGGTGGCCGTGCGCGCCACCACACCTGGCATGCTGGGAACGCAATAGTGGATCACCCCCTCCTCCACAAAGGTTGGCCGATCGTGCCTGGTGGGCCGGCTGGTCTCCACCGAGCCACCCTCGTCGATGCTGATGTCCATGATCAGCGAGCGCGGTCGCATCTTTTTCACCATCTCCCGGGTGACCACCAGCGGCGCTCGCATGCCAGAGAGGCGCACAGAGCTCACCAGGACGTCGGCAAAGGTGCAGACGTAGGCGACGTTGAAAGGATGAGAGACCATGGTCACCACGCGGCCGGCAAACATCTCGTCCACACGCTGGAGGTTGCGCAGGTCCTGGTCCAGGACGTGGACGCTGGCGCCGGCGCCGACGAAACTGCGCACCGCCTCAAATCCGAAATTGCCCGCGCCGATGATGACCACCTCTGCTGGTGGGACGCCAGGCACACCGCCTAGCAGGATGCCCTTGCCTCCGGCGTCGTTCTCCAGGCACCTGGCGGCAACCTGCGCGCACATCCGACCGCCGATTTGACTCATTGGTTTCATCACCGGCAGTTCGCCAGTCTCTTCCTCGATCAACTCGTAGGAGATGGCGGTGACCCGCTTTTCGAGCAACGTGACGATTTTATCTTTCCGGGCCGACGGCAGCATCAAAAAACCTGCCAGGATCTGACCCTCGCCAAGCCACTCGATCTCTTCTTCAGTCGGCCGCTGGAACTTGAGCACCAGATCCGCGCGGGCAAAAGCCTCGGCGGCCGAATACACAATGTGGGCACCCGCGTTTTCAAACTCTTGGTCGGAGAAACCGCTGCCTATCCCGGCATCGTGCTCGACATAACACAGGTGTCCACGGCGAGTCAACAGGTGTGCCCCGTTGGGCGCCATGCCAACCCGATACTCGAACGGCCGGCGTTCGCGTGGAATACCGATATTCATCTCACCACACTCCTCAGCGATGAATGGGCGTCAAGGGCGACGCCCAAATCTAGTCCCCCTGGCGTATACCTGACGCGCAGAACCGCTTGAGCACATTCCCCAAGCGCCTGATGCCCTCCTCGATCCGATCTGGCTTGGCATTGGAAAAGTTCAAGCGCAGCGTGTTGTGTCCGCCGCCATTCGGGAAAAATGGCTCGCCAGGCACAAAGGCCACCATCTGTCTGAGCGACTCGGCCAACACGCTTCTCGCATCCACCCGCTCGGGGAGCTGAACCCAAATGAACACCCCGCCCGGTGGCCTTGACCAGCGCACCTCGGCGGGAAAGTGCTCTTCCATCGCCTTGAGCATCAGATCGCGTCGATGGTGATAGACGGTGCGCAGGCGCTCGGCATGTTGCTCAAGGAAACCGTCCCGCGCCACTTCGTAGGCTATCATCTGGGCTAGCGTGCTGGTGTGAAGGTCCACACCCTGCTTTAGGACCGCCAGTTTCTGAATGACCGGGGCCGGCGCAACTACCCAGCCGATGCGCAAACCGGGCGCCAGCAGCTTGGAGAAGGTGCTGTGATAGAGCACACCACCGTTGTAAAGCCAGCGGCTGTTGGAGCCTCGTTGAGCATCAAGAACTACAAGGGGAGGTAGGGGGTCACCATCGTAGCGCAGAACACTGCACGGGTCATCCTCGACGATGGGAATCCCTCTCTCCTCCGCCACTGTCAGCAACTCTTGCCGGCGCTCAAGAGACAATGTTGTGCCCCGAGGATTCTGATATGTGGGCATCAGGTAAAGGAACTTGGTTCGCTCGGAAAACAACGGCGCCAGGTCTTGAACAACGAGGCCGCCATCGTCATCCCGCGCCACCGTGAAATCGGGCTGGTAGACCCTGAACGCGTGCAACGCCCCGACGTAGGTTGGCGATTCGACGATAACCTGGTCACCGCGGTCGAGGAAAAGACGGCCCACAAGCTCCATGGCTTGCTGAGAGCCGGTGGTGATCAGCACGTTGCTCTCGTCAAACCTCAAGCCATACTTGCCGAGATAGCTAGCAGCCAGCCACCGCAGTGGCGTGTACCCTTCGGTCGGGCCGTATTGGAGCGCTTGCTGACCGTGAGCGTTCAGCACCAGGTCCGTGGCTTGTCGAAACCGCTCGATGGGAAAGAGTTCGGGGGCTGGCAGTCCGCCAGCAAAGCAGATGGTGTCTGCCTGTTGGGATAGCCCCAACATGTCACGGATGGCTGAACTTGTCACCCACCGGGTTCGCTGAGCGTAACGCTCCACCCAGTTTATCATCAAGACCTTGACCGAGTCCACCAATCGGATAGTGTGAAGTCAATCATAGCCAGCCGATTTTTGAGACTACAGTGGCAAAAGTCCTGACCTGACACGCCACATGTCATCAACCCATCGGCTATCACCCTCGGGGTTTCACATCCCTCCCTGCATTGCCATCTGTCTCCCAATATGCTAGACTGGTGAATAATGGAGACACAATAATGAATAATTCAGTCCGCGCCATCGTGCTCATGTCCGGTGGCCTCGATAGCATGTTGGCCGCCCGCGTGGTACAGGACCATGGGGTAGAGGTGATCGGGGTTCACTTTGCCACCGGGTTCTGCACCGTTCAACGCAAGAGACGGGTGGCGCGGCCGGAAGAACATGGTACCGCGCGGCTGCGCAACGAGGCGCTGCACTCGGCGGCCGAGCTCGAGATTCCCATCGACATTATCGATGTCTCACAACCATACCTGCGAGTGGTGCTGAATCCACGTCACGGCTATGGCGCGCACATGAATCCATGCCAGGACTGTCGAGCGTTCATGCTTGAGCGCGCCAGCGAGCAGATGAAGACGGTCGGTGCACACTTTGTCGTCACCGGCGAAGTCGTCGGGCAACGGCCCAATTCGCAAAAACGGCACCTCCTTTACCAGACCGAAAAGGAGAGTGGATTGCAGGGTCTGTTGCTGCGCCCCCTGTCCGCCAAGCTATTGCGGCCAACCATTCCTGAAGAGCGAGGTTGGGTTGACCGCGAGCGACTGTATGACTTTTCCGGCCGAGGCAGAAAGCAGCAGCTCTTGCTGGCCGAGCAGTTTGGAATCACAGATTTCGCACAACCTGCAGGTGGCTGCTGCCAGCTTGTGGAAGCGGCGTATTCCCGACGCCTGCGCGATTTCTTGGCCCACAACCCATCTGAGGCGTTTACGCAGGAGGAGGCAGCGCTGCTATCCGTCGGCCGGCACCTGCGATTGTCCGACGGCAGCAAGCTGATAATTGGGCGCCACGAGGGGGAGAATGCCTACCTCGACCGGGCCCGCCATGAACGACATTGGCGCATCGAGGCAGCAGGTGGCGGCAGCCCCGTGGCCCTGGCTTATGGCCCTCTTTCGCCCGAGAGCGCCCGGTTCGCCGCTGCCGTCGTCGCCGGATACTCGACGCGCTCGGGGATCCGCGCTGGTCCGAGTCCAGGTTGACACCGGTAGGGAGGTCTGGGAGCTCGATGTCCGGCCGCTGGATCAAGATCAGATCTGGGAGTTCAACGTCGGCGCCTCCCCTTCCAGCCGTTCGTAAAGCCTTGCGCAGACCCGGTGTTCTGACCTTCGGACATGAGTTCGGACAGAAGCCAACAAGGTAGAATCTGGCACGAAAAAAGCCTCCATGTGATTGACTATCTTACCAACCACATCACACTGGAGGCTTTCATGTTCAAGTTTATCAATGCTGCCGGATTCGCGCGACATCTGTTTGACCAGGACGAGCTGGCTGTCAAGGCTGGTTGCATCATGCAGGCTATTTTGGAAGCACGCTCGCCCCGGCTGTCCCACATCTCGCATCGCATGCCGGGTAGCCCCGACGCCAACTACAAGTTGATCCAGCGCTTCCTCGATCAAGCAGATCCGAAAGCAGCACTGCTGCGGCTCTTCCAAGCGGATGCCCCCTTTGTAATCGGTGATCCAACAGAGATACGTCGCCCTCAGGCCAAGAAGACCCCCTATGTGGGCACCTTGAGCGACGGCCAAACGCGAGGGTTCTGGTTGCTGCTCCTGTCTACCCCATTCCGTGGACGGGCTCTTCCGTGTAGTTTCGTCACCTACTCGTCGCGGACCATCGCCGAGGAAGCCAACTCGCGTAACCTCGAGCACTTCGAAGCCTTCGACAGCATCAAAGAGCTTCTGGGAGACAAGCCACTGGTGCTGGATCGCGAGTTCAGCATAGGTCTACTGCTGGAGAACTTGGCAGCGGAAGGAGTCAACTTTGTCATTCGCCTCCACCTGGGTAGCCATCCACCGATCTTTGTGGACGCTACCGGGCGCAGGGTTGACCTGACGATCGCTAGAAAACAAAGCGTTGTCTATCGCCAGCTCTACTACCAAGGCAAAGTGGCGGTAAACGTCATCGGTGTTTGGCAGCCGGGGTTCGGCAAACCGCTTTGGGTGATGACCAGTCTGGAGCCCGAAGAGGGACTGAAGATCTACCAGGCACGAGTCAAGATAGAGGAGAGTTTCAAGGATCTGAAAGACCTGCTGCGTCTGGAAAAGATAATGAACAAGACCCAACCTAACGTGGAGAAGATGATCGCCATGATGCTCATCACATATGGAATGGGGCTGTTGGTGGGTGAAGCGATCCGAGACGAGATGTATAACCCCGCGAAAGGCAAGCGCTCAGGCAAACAGTGGTACCAATACTCAGGGCTCCATATCTTGCTGACACAGAAGATCACGCTGACGGCGGCACACCTTCGGAGAGTGATTCGGAAGGTGCAGCAGTCATTCGCACGCCTTGTGCTAGGCGAGCCCCAGCATGTCCGAACTCCTGTCTGAACCTCAGGGTGTTCTCTTGACAGAACCAAGCCGGTACGATACCATCACGCGCGGAATTCAACCCACTTTCTGTGATCACAGCAGGCACCATGCTAGACATCAACCTACTTCGAAACAAGCCCGATTGGGTCAAGGCGCAGATTGCCAAGCTCAACGTCCAGGCGCCCATCGATGAGATTCTGACGCTGGACGCGCGCCGGCGGGAGCTCTTGCAGGAAGCCGAGCAGCTCAAGCACACCAGCAACCTGGTGAGCAAGGAGATCGGCCAGATGCGTGATCCAGAGGCGCGTCAGGCCAGAATCGACGAGATGCGCGAGGTCTCGAATAGGATCAAGGAGCTTGATGCTCAGATCCGCCGGGTAGACAAAGGGCTCAACGAGGTGATGCTGTGGGTTCCAAACCTCCCGGACGCGCGGGTCCCGGTTGGCGCGAGCGAAGAGGAAAACATCACCGTGCGCCAGGAAGGCGAGCCGCGCAGATACGGCTTTGACGTACTACCGCACTGGGACCTCGGTCCAAGTTTGGATATCATTGACTTTGAACGCGGCGTCAAGCTGAGCGGCACCCGTTTCTACGTGCTCAAGGGAATCGGTAGCCGCCTGCAGCGAGCTCTGATCCAGTGGATGTTGGACCTGCACGTCGAGCAGCACGGCTACACCGAGGTGTACCCGCCTTTTATGGTCCGGCGTGACATGATGGTGGGCGCTGCCCAGCTGCCCAAATTCGCTGACAACATCTACCACGATGCAGAGGATGACTTTTGGTGGTTGGGAACGGCCGAGATAGCGCTCACCAATCTGCACCGCGACGAAATCCTGCCGGTCGGCTCTCTGCCGATTCATTACGTGGCCTATTCACCCTGCTTTCGCCGCGAAAAGATGAGCGCCGGTCGTGACGTCCGTGGCATCAAGAGAGGACACCAGTTCGACAAAGTCGAGATGTATCGCTTTACCGCGCCGGAGAACAGCGACGCGGCGGTTGAAGAAATGGTCGAGCAGGCAGCGACCGTCTGTCGCGCTCTGGAGATACCTTTCCGGGTGGTGCAAATGTGTACCGGCGATCTGGGTTTCCAGGCAGCCATCAAGTACGATCTGGAGATGTGGGCGCCAGGCTGCGGCGAATGGCTGGAGGTGAGCTCGATCAGTAATTGTCGGGATTTTCAGGCGCGCCGTGCCAACATTCGGTTCCGCCGCGCCAGGGGTGACAAACCCGAGTTTGTGCACACACTCAATGGCTCGGGGCTCGCGCTGCCCCGAGTCATGATCGCGCTGATCGAAACCTACCAATTGCCTGATGGGGGCATCGAGATTCCAGGGGTGCTTCAACCCTACATGCGCGGCCTGACTCTAATTCCGGCCGCAACTCCAGTATGAGAGGCAACTTGTCGGCCCATGCAGTCTAGGACTCAGCCACGCTGGCTACTCTTTATCGAATTGTTCTTTCTTGTCTGGGCGATCGGACTGCTGGCCGTAGGAGTGCGCCACCTCTACCTCAATCCCATCTTGCCGGTGCCCAGCCCAACAGCCATCGTCGAGGTACATAGCCGGACACCGGTGCCGACCCAGACGCCGACTCCCCTTGCATCCTCTCCAGCGGTTCCCAGTGAGACCATGCCGCTTACCTGGACACCGCAGCCCAGCACCACCCCGGCCGACACGGCCACGGCGACGACACGGTCATCTCGCACCCCCACCCCCTCCACCACCCCTACGCCAACCCCAAGCCCAAGCGCTCGGCCGCTATTGGACCCCACGTTGGCCGCTGGCGGCGTCGATCCAAACTCCACTTCGGTGACGGGCATCCCGACGCCGGTCCCGACGGCTTGGACTCCCGACCGGGCGATCAACATCATGTTGCTGGGAAGCGACATCCGTCCCGGTCAGGACAATTGGCGCACCGATGTGATCATTGTGGTCTCGATCAACCCGGACGGCCCATCGGCCGCCATGCTGTCTATTCCGCGGGACCTCTACGTGTGGGTGCCCGGCTGGCGCATGTCACGCATCAACACGGTGGATACTCATGGGTATGCAGTTGGCTACCCCGGCGGTGGTCCCGGGCTACTCAAGCAAACACTGCTTTACAACCTGGGAATCCCGGTCCATTACTATGCGCGGGTTGACTTTGACGGGTTCACGAGCATAGTCAATACCCTCGGCGGGGTGGATGTGCCGGTGACCTGCCAGATGACCGATTGGCGACTCAAATCCCCAGAGCTCGACCAGGAGAACGAAGACAATTGGGAGCTGTTCACTGTGGACCAACAGGTACATTACATGGACGGCGACCTGGCTCTTTGGTATGTGCGCTCCCGCAAGCGAAGTAGTGATTTCGACCGTAGCCGCCGACAGCAGCAGATGCTGCGGGCGATGATGACCAAAGGGCTGAATCGTAACGTCATCCCCCAGATTCCCCAGCTTTGGTCTGACTTTCAAGAGACGATCGATACCGATATGGGCTTGGGCGAGATTCTCCAGTTGGCGAGTATCGCGCCGAGACTCGACTTGAACAAGATAAAGAGTCGCTTCGTTGCCGGTGACGCGGTGCTTGCATGGACCACGCCAAATGACAACGCGTACGTGCTGCTTCCCCAATACGAAGAGATCTCTGTTTTAGTGGCGGACGTCTTTGAACCGCCTTCGCTTAATCGCGCTTTCCAGGACCCCCCTGTCGTCGAGGTCTGGAACGGGACCCTCAGGCCCGACCAGGACATCCTGGCCGTGGACAATCTGGCGTGGGAGGGGCTGGTTCCTGTACTGGGGCAGGCCGACAGGCACGATTATACACAGACGCAGGTGATCTATTACGGCCAGACCTTCAAGGGGGCAAATACCTACGTCATCACCAAGCTATTCGGGGTCTACCAGGCGCAGATCATACTCCAGCCCGACCCCAACAGCCCGGTCGATTACCGGGTAATCCTGGGCTACGACTTTGAGCCCTGTGTCCACAAGGTGTGGGGAGCGCGCTATGCGCCCACAGTCACCCCCACGCCGGTCTGGACCCCTCCTCCGGGTTAACCCCCCATGCCGCGCAACGCCAGACGGACCCGCTCCTCCAACTCGTCCGGCGCCTCTTTCGAAAGCCTCTGGACGGCCCCCTGCGCCTCCACCACGCTGTAGCCCAGCGCTGTCAGCGCGTCAATGACGTCTGCATCAACGTCACTAAGCATCACTGCACCCGGAGCCATCAGGTCCGCCCGCAGCTTGTCGCGCAGGTGAAACATGACGCGTTGAGCGGTCTTTTTCCCAATCCCTGGTACCCGTTCGAGCACTTGAGTCTCCTCACGGGCGACAGCGCTTATCAGGATCTCGGGACTGAGTGTCGATATCACAGCGAGCGCCAGCCGCGGCCCTATGCCAGACACCCCCAATAGCAGCTCAAAAAGGTCTCGTTCCTCTTCCGACGAGAACCCATACAGAGCAATGTCATTCTCGCGCCAATGCAGATGGGTTTGAAGCGTGACGTGTTGTCCGGCGGATTCGACATCCTCCTGGACGGACCGAGAGACAAAGATGCGCAACCCCACGCCACCGACGCGCACCAGCATGCTCTCGCTGGTGATCCGTTGCACCACACCTGTCACACTCGATATCATGGTTCAAGATCCCGTTTCGTGAATCAAAGCCTGGAACCTTGCCGCGTGTAGATGGCAGATGGCAACCGCCAGGGCGTCGGCCGCGTCGTCCGGCCGCGGCACCTCATCCAGATCCAACAGCGCCCGGACCATTTCCTGTACCTGCCGTTTGTCTGCCCCGCCATAGCCAGCGACCGCCTGCTTGATCTCCAGGGGGGTATATTCGCCAATGGCAAGACCCTGATCGACCAGAGCCAACAGCGCAACCCCGCGCGCGTGGCCAACGCTCATGGCGGTGCGTGCGTTCTTGCTAAAAAAGAGCTTTTCAACCGCACCGGCGACCGGCCGGTGGATTTTCACCAGTTGGGATAGGTCACGGTAGATCGTCTGAAGTCGAGCAGGCAACGGTTGATGGGCCGGTGTGGTAATGACTCCGCAGGCAATGAGGTCAAGAACCCCGTCCGTCTCTTGCACAACTCCATAGCCGGTGGTCGCCGTACCCGGGTCCACGCCCAGAACGATCGCCATCACTCGCCAGCGGCCTCGTAGGCCTCCATCAATACGTCGGTCATTTCCAGCGTCGAAAAAACCTGCTGGACGTCGTCCAGGTCCTCAAGCGCCTCAACAACCCCCATCACCTGGAACGCCTCCTTTTGATTCAGCGCAATGGGAAGGTCGGGTAGGTAGGCAAGTTCCGCGCCCTCAATGGCCACTCCATGTTCGAACAATGCCTCACGCACCAGTTGGAACTCTTCGAGGTCTGTGTATACCTCGATGAGATCATCGCCAATGATGACATCCTCGGCATTGGAATCGAGGGCAATCTCAAATACACGGTCACCCTCTTCCTCGCCCGGCACAGTGATATAGCCTTTGCGCTTGAACTGCCAGGAAACGGCGCCCGGCTCGGCCATATTGCCCCCCATCCGGTTAAAGATCCGCCGAATGTCAGCGATGCTCCGGTTGCGATTGTCGGTTACTACAGAGATGAGCAGCGCAATGCCATGGGGACCATAGGCTTCATAGAGAATCTCGTGTAGCTCTTCGCCCTTGAGCTCACCGGTTCCGCGTTTGATCGCGCGGTCGATGTTGTCCTTGGGCATGTTCGCCGCTCGCGCCTTGTCGATTACCAGTCGAAGCCGAAAGTTCATGGTGGGATCCCCACCGTCGCTGGCAACGATCGCAAGCTCGCGCGCCAACCGAGTGAAAGCCTGCCCCCTCTTGGCGTCCGTAGCCGCTTTTTTGCGTTTAATGGTAGACCATTTTGAATGACCCGACATGCCCTATCTCCCAAGTCAAATGTGATTGCTGGAATTATAACACCGCCAGAAGGTTTTGCAATTTGACCTCTGCTTTTCAACTGATACAATGACTCGATGGAGTCAATTCAGGAAATAGCACAGACGCTTCGCAGCACCGAAAAGATGGCAGCCGCCTTTGTAGAGCGCGTCCGCGAACGCGTCGGACACCCGGTCCCCGAGGAGATGGTCCTGCGGGCGCTCCGGCAGCTCAACCAACGAACCCTTGACATGGCCAAGGTAGTCACCGCTGTCAAGCTGGAACTTGGCAAGCAACAAGGCCGGGCTGGTCGCCGTCGCGCAACCCGCCCGGTGACCGTGCGGCCGGCCAAGGCGGATTCGGCCGACGACCGCGCGTTGCCCGGTTCAGGCGCGCCCACACTGACCAAGCCAGGTCAACCCGGAACCTTGATGGACCAAATAGACCAGGTGTTGGTAGACAACTGGACAGCGCGCAGCAACCGAAGGGTTTGCACCCGAAAAGATGGACACCCCCTCGTTCATCCGCGCAGTGCATCGGTTTTGCGATCGCCGCGATGCCAGCCGCGCCCGGATTCTGCGAGCGTGCCGGCAACTCGACAGTGAGGACGTGATCATCTCACCGACCGTCGTAGCCGACATTATCCGACAACTCCACTAGGAAAGATCCATCGACACCATGAGAATCCTCACCGTTCCAGTCGGGCCACTCCAGACCAACTGTTACCTCGCCATCTGCCCGGAAACCCACTCGGGCGCCATCATTGATCCGGGTTGGTCCGGTGACGCCTTGAATGATTTGGCGGTGCGCGAAGGGGTCAACCTGGAGGCAATCCTACTCACTCACGCGCACTTTGACCACCTGGCGGGCGCGGCGGCCCTGAAACGGCTCAGCGGCGCTGCCCTCCTGGCGCACCCCGACACCAGGGCAACCATCGCAGAGGCGCCGGACCATGCGCGTCTGTGGGGATTCCAGGTCGAGCCTGTGCCAGAACTGGACGCCGAGCTGGCTGAAGGCCAAATCCTCGAAATCGGAACGCTGCGGTTGTCTGTCCTTTTTACCCCGGGGCACGCCCCCGGGCATGTCTGTTTTTACGAACCCACCGCCGGTGCGATCTTTGACGGCGACGTGCTATTCAACCGGGGAATCGGCCGATCGGATCTTCCTGGGGGAGATCATGAAACGCTGATGCGTTCAATACGTGAGCAACTGCTCACCTTGCCCGATGAGACGGCCGTCTACTCGGGGCACGGCCCGGCTACCACCATCGGTCAGGAAAAACGTTGGAACCCGTTCCTGCGCTAGCTTGAAACCTACCCCGATCGATCGGTGATTCGGGAGTCCACCTGCATCGCGCACTCTGCCTGAATGTTGCGCGCCACAGCCAACTGCGGCCTCACCGCACCTTGCCATACCGCCGGCCGATCACGGCTTGTCCGTCCCTGCTCAGCAGCCAGGACGCGAATCTGCGCAGCGCCCCCTCGGGCTCATCGGGGGAGATCAAGACCACAGGATAGGTGAGCGGGAAACTCTGATCCTGTATCGTATCCAGAGAGGGTAAGATTCCCTCAATCGCCAACGGCTTGACGCGGCTGTCAAGAGCAGCGACCGGTATGTATCCAATCGCCCACGGGTGCTGGGCGACATAGTCCAGTACCCCCATCGTATCGGGCATCACGACGGCCGTCAAGGTGATGCGCTGCTCCTCCATTACCATGCCCTGAAACAGCTCCGCCGCTGCCGTGCCGCCCTCGCGGGTCACCACTTCGATGCTGGCGGCAGGTCCGCCGACCATATCCCAGGACCAGACCTGGCCCTGGAATACACCCCGCGCCTGAGGCAGCGTAAGCCCTGACACCCGATTCTCCGGGTTGACAACGAGGGCTACTCCATCGAGCGCCACTGCGCTCACCCACCATGGTTCCGCTTCGTCTTGCCCGCTCTGCTGCGCAATGAAGCGCGGTTCGCCAGCCACGATCGCCGCATCCAGTTTCCGCAACTTGAGATCGCCCAGCAGGCTGACGATGTTGGCAACCTCGGTATCCATCACCACCGCCGGGACCTCTTGGCCGTACACAGGCACGAGAATCTCCACCAGCGTGCGCACCGAGTCAGAGACACCCAGCCTGAGCGCGGCCGGTGGAGTGGTTACGGTTGGCGTTGCAGCCGTACTGCACGAGGCCAACGCCAGGAAGAGCAGGCAGCAAAGGCCAAGTCTGTAGCGGTTACAAATCGCGGACCACATAGACAACCATACACAGCCCCCCAAACAGCAGGCAATAGCCGGCAAACAGGTAAAGCGGTCGTCGGCGCACAAACAGCAACAGGCTGTGTATCGCTGCGAGACCAACCAGCAGCGCCGCGACAAAGCCCACCGTCAGGGTCGTGGCCTGTCCCGACGCGTCGCCGCTCTGGAGTAGATTGAGGAACTGAATAGCGCCGGCGCCGAAAACGGCCGGGATACTGAGCAGAAAGCTGAACCGCGCCGCCTCTTCCCGCTTGAGACCGCGGGTCAGACCGGCCGCAATCGTGGCGCCGGACCGCGACACGCCGGGCAGGATTGCGAGCGCCTGCCCGAGCCCTGCCCATATCGCGTCGAACCAGGTTGCCTCTGTCAGGGTCCGCTGCCGCGCGCCGATCCGCTCGGCTGTTATCAGCAGGGCTGCCGTCCCCCATAGCAGCACTGCTACCGCCAGAGGATTCCCAAACATGCCCTCAAACCAATCCTCTAGCAAAAGGCCCACCACTGCCGCCGGCACGCTGCCCAGCAGGATAAACCAACCCATCCGCGCGTCGGGAGTCCCAAAAGGTCGCCGGTCCCACAGGCCTACCCACACTGCGCGGACGATGCGCCACAGATCGCGCCAGAAATAGGCGAGCACAGCGACTAGCGTCCCCAGGTGCAAAAAGGCATCGAATGCAAGATCGCTCTCTCCGATATCGCGCCAACCCAGGAGCCATGGAATCAGGACCAAGTGGCCCGAGCTAGAAATCGGTAGAAACTCGGTTGCCCCTTGAAGTATGCCGAGGATCAGCGCCTGTATAGCGGTCACAAACAGTATCCTTCAACTCGAATCGAGTACTAGGCCTCCTGAGGCCACCAAACGAGTCGTTGCAGATCGCCCCGCAGCAACTCTCCGAATCGGTTCTCAACGATTGCCGACCGCATCCGCCGCACCAGGTTCACCAGAAGATGTACATTGTGGAGCGAAAGCAACTGGTGACCCAGAATCTCGTTAGCCTGTACGAGATGTCGCAGGTAGGCGCGGCTGAATTGCTGGCACGTGTAGCAGTCGCAGCCAGCAACTACTGGGGCCGGATCGCTGGCGAACTTGGCGTTTCGGAGGTTGATGCGGCCGTCCAGCGTCAAGGCCGACCCATTCCGGCCGAGTCGGGTGGGCAGCACACAGTCAAAGATATCCACCCCGCGCACAACCCCATTCACCAGATCGGCCGGCATGCCAACCCCCATCAGATATCGCGGCCGGTCCGCCGGCAACAAAGGGGCCACTACCTCAAGCATGCTGTGCATTTCGTCTTTGGTCTCGCCCACCGACAGGCCGCCGATGGCATACCCGGGCAGGTCCAGAGCCACCAGAGAGCGAGCTGACTCGACGCGCAAATCGGCATGCACGCCACCCTGAACAATGCCAAACAGCGCCTGGCGGCTCTCATGACCGCGGTGCGCATCCCGGCACCGCTCAGCCCAGGCGTGGGTCCGTGTCATTGCCGCCCGATTGTACTCGTGATCGTACGGCTCGGCGCATTCATCAAAGCACATGATGATATCCGCCCCCAGGTTTTGCTGAATGGCCATCGCCGTCTCCGGAGAAAAGCGATGGGTGCTGCCGTCGATATGACTGCGAAAGGTAACCCCATCGTCGTCGATCTTGCGGCTCTCACCCAGGCTAAAGACCTGATACCCTCCACTGTCGGTGAGAACCGGGCCGCCCCACCCCATGAAGCGATGAAGTCCACCCAGGTCGCGGATCAAGACGTCTCCCGGCCGCAGATAGAGGTGATAGGTATTGGCCAACACCAGAGTCACACCGAGGCTCTCCAGGTCACGTGGGCTGAGCGCCTTGACGGTGGCGGCCGTGCCCACCGGGGCAAAAACGGGCGTCTCCAGCGCCCCGTGCGGGGTGTGGAAAAGACCCGCCCGAGCGCCGGTCTCTGGGTCCGCAGCCACCAATTCAAAGTGAAATGACATGGGCGGGATTGTACTCTAGCCCTGGTGGTATGGCAATAGATGGGGCGCGATCGCGCGGCGCATCGCGCCGCGGTCCTCGACCGGCTGATGCGGGCATGAGATTTGCCCAGCTGTGGAGACCGGTTATAATTTTTACGATGGGTATTAGAACAAATTCCCCGGTAGACATCGAATCGGCGCTGGAGGAAATCCTTCCCCGGGTTTCCAAGCCCGGCCGCTACACCGGCGGCGAGCTGAACAGCATCAAGAAGGATTGGGACAGCACGCGCGTACGGCTGGCACTTGCCTTCCCCGACATCTATGAACTGGGCATGTCAAACCTGGGGCTCGGCATACTCTATGACCTGGTCAACCGGCAACCCGGCATGTTGGCCGAGCGGGTTTATTGCCCCTGGCATGACATGGAATCGGCGCTGCGAGACCGCGGTGTTCCCCTCTACACCCTGGAGAGCAAACGGCCGGTGAGCGCCTTTGATGTACTGGGAATCAGTCTGCCCTATGAGCAGCTATACACCAACACGCTCAACCTGCTCGATCTGAGCCGCATCCCTCTGCTGGCAGCTGACCGCAGCGAGCAAGATCCGCTGGTGATCGCTGGTGGGCACGCCACCTTTAACCCGGAACCCATGAGCTCCTTCATCGATGCCTTTGCCATCGGGGACGGCGAGGAATTGCTACTCGAGATACTCGACGTTGTCGGCCGGTGGAAACACACCGGGGCAAGTCGCAGCCACCTGCTCCATCAGCTAGCAGCGATATCGGGAGTCTATGTGCCTAGTTTTTACACGGTGGATTACGAACTGGATGGCACATTGAATCGCGTCCGGCCGGCCGCCGACCTGGCTCCTGCCAATGTCCAGAAACGCATTACAGCTGTGCTGCCGCCGCCCCCAGTCCGCCCCATCGTGCCGTTCATCAAGACGACCCACGACCGCGCCGTCGTCGAGATCATGCGCGGCTGCACCCGTGGATGCCGCTTCTGTCACGCCGGTTTTGTCACCCGGCCGGTGCGTGAAAGGCCGGTCGCCGAGGTGCTGGAGGCCATCGACGAGCTGATCGGCAACACCGGCTACCGCGAGGTTGCGCTGCTGTCCTTGTCCTCCAGCGATTACACACAAGTAGTTGATCTCGTCAATGGCATCGCCGGCCGGCACGCCGACATGCAACTCGGGGTCTCACTACCTAGTCTGCGGATCGAATCATCCTCGGCCGACCTGATGGAGGCGGTCAGCGCCGGCCGTCGGGGCGGCTTTACCTTTGCGCCCGAGGCCGCCACCGATCGAATGCGGTCGATCATCAACAAGATGATGCCCGAGGAACAGATCATGCAGGTCGCCGAGGAGGTCTTTTCCCGGGGCTGGCGGACCATCAAACTCTACTTTATGATTGGCCACCCGCAAGAGACGCTGGACGACGTGCGCTCCATCGCCGACCTGGCCTGGGCAGTCCTGCGGCTCGGCCGCACACACCACGGCCGACGGGCGCGCGTCAATCTGGGGGTCAGCACCTTTATCCCCAAACCCCATACTCCATTCCAGTGGGCGACTTTGGACCTACCGGACCAGATTGACGCCAAGCTCGCGATCCTAAAAGAGACCACCGGAGGACGGGGACTGGAACTAAAATGGAACGATCCCCAAGAAACCTTGTTGGAGGGCTTGCTGAGCCGCGGCGACCGCAGGCTGGGCGCCGTGATCCACACAGCCTGGGAGCTGGGCGCCCGGTTCGACGCCTGGCAAGAGAGTTTCGATCTCGGGCTTTGGGAAGAGGCATTGGCGCACCATGGGCTGGATATCGAGTTCTACACTCAACGGCCGCGACCACTGTCCGAACTGCTGCCCTGGGACCATATAGACACGGGTGTCCGCCGCTCCTACCTGGAACAGGAGTACTCGGCCAGTTTGCGCGGCGAGACCATGGCCGATTGCCGTCACGGTTGTGTCGCGTGCGGCGTCCTGAGCGCCTTTGAGGATCAACGCCAGAGCGTCGCGACGGGCGCTTGGGGCTGCCCTTAGGGAGAAGGCCCGATGCAATCCAAACTAGAGTCGAGACTGATTGATCTTCTCGTCCGTTTTCAGGGCGACGGCGTCTGCAACCAGTATCGCGAGTCCCATCCCGAGCATGATCTTCCCCAGGCTCACACGATTCGGCTAGAAAACCTGAGCCGGTTCCTTGGACGATTCCATCAAGCGCGGTACATCCTTCTGGCAGAGGCGGCCGGATACCAGGGATGTCGCTTTTCCGGCATTCCGATGACCAGCGAGGCTCAGATCGTTGGGCCTGAGGCGGTTCACTGGGTGCAGGGTGACGGTTTTGCGCGCAGCAGCCGCCGGGCGCGCCTCTCGGCGAGAACCGTCGGCTACCATTTTGTGGGAGACGCTCGGACAGCGTACTGACTGCCTCATCTGGAACACCTTTCCGTGGCACCCCATGGGAAAGCGCGGGCCAATGTCTAACCGCACACCCCGGCGAGGTGAGGTCGCGGCCGGAGTGGAGGTACTGCGCACCATCCTGTCGCACTATGCGGACGCCCAACCTGTCGCCATCGGCCGCGTCGCTGAACGCACGCTGGCAGAACTCGGACTCGAACCGCTCTACGTTCGGCACCCTGCCCACGGCGGCAAACCCCACTTTGTCGAGGGAATCAACTCGTTGCGGGTGTTCAGCCAATGAATCGGCGCCTGGGGGTCGTGCTGGCGATCGTGGCGATGACCGTGATTGGGTGTAACCCTGGCGCGCTGGGCGGCCCCACACTGATGCCGACCGCAATTCCCCTGGATAAAGACCCGGCCTCTGGAGATTCCCTACCTCCGACCTGGACCCTCACCCCCATCCCGCTCTCGTCGCCGTCGGGCACGCCACGCGGCACGTCTACCTCCTCACCGCCGACCGCCACAAAAACCCCCTGGCCTTCCGTGACCTCCACCAGCACCATCCTACCGCCGACCTCTACCCCCACGCCCGAGCCAAGCCAAACCCCAACTGGGGTACCGACGCTACCACCCAGCGCGAACTTGCTGCCCAACCCGTCCTTTGAAGACGGCTGGTACAACTTGTACGGCTTGCCCGAGATCCAGGTGGCCAACCGATGGACGCTCGAGTGGGACGAAGGGGCAAATACACTTGACCCGGACCCCTGGAACGTGTTCGTGCGGCCGGAGAGCCGCGTGCTGCCGCGGAACTTTTTGCCCGCTCGCGAGCACGAGTTGTTCATCTGGGACGGAGACCACACGGTCAAGGTGTTCAAGGGACAGGGCGCCATCAGCTTTCGGCTGGTTACCACCGTCTATCTGACCCCGGGCACCTACCTCCTGGAGATCAACGTTTTCCCGGACTTGGTGGTGGGTTACACACCCGAGGGAAAAAAGATCTGGGCGCCAGACCCACTATCCGGCGAATTCCGCTTCATCGCTGCCGATGCTGGCAGTGGGTGGCTGTACCCCACCTTTGGCATCAAGAACACATATAGCTATCCTTTTTCCGTCGCCTCCGCCCGCGTGATCACCCTGGGCGTCGCCTTTCGCGGCCGGTGGGCGATAGAGAACAATGGCTGGTTCATGGACGACTGGTCGCTCACCCGAATCTCGGAGTGACGAGGTCAACCCATCGCTTGGTCCCGCCCGGTAACGCAGCGCCAGCATGGGTTAACTCGCCCTCAGAGCCCGAGCTCGTCCGCCACCCAACCCAGAGCCAGCTCCTGGAGCTTGGCGCGCGTCGGGCGGCCGGCTGTGTCCCAGCCCGCCATCTGGTAATACAGCGCCTTGGCGGCCTCGACCTCCTGAGCAGTCACCGACCACCCATCGCTCTGCCCGCCCGAGAGCGGAATGGCCAACTTGGGGGGCAACGCGTCGTGCTCGGCGGCCGCTCCTTCGCGGAGGTTAAAGGCGCGCATCAGGTTGAGGCGGCGTTCGCCCACCTTTATGAGCTCCCAGAGGCTGACATTCCAGCCGGTTACAGCCCTCACCAATTCCACCATCTGGCTGGGTCCATACAGGTGCCACGAAGGCCCCCAAACAAACTGGCACAGGTTGACGCTGTCCAGGCAGCTGTAAAGGTACTGGGTATAGAGCGCAAAGCGCACGATTTCCGGGTTTAGCGCTAGCTCTTCCTGAGGGTCTTTCAAGTCGAGTTCAGCCATGCGGTCCGGGTAATCCCCGTACGACGGATCATGCTCGTGAGATTGATGATCCGCGCCAAAGGGGTTCACCGAATAGATCAGCGCCAAACTGCGCTTGACCTGGGGCATGTGAGCCGGCAGCTCGTGCCCCTTGACGGCTACGACCAGCTCTTGGCCGATACCCAATTCGTCGGCCGCCAGCGCAGAACCTTCGCCCAAGACGCGGCCGAACCCTTGCCGCTCGCCGATCAACTCCACCATCTGCACCATCGCCTCGGCGTTCCCAAAACGCAGCTCGATGCCACCTGTCTCCCCGGTCGTCAGCAACCCCTGTTCGAAACAGTCCATCGCCCAGGCGATAGTGGCGCCGCACGCGATAGTGTCCATGCCATACATGTTGCACAGCTGGTTGGCATAGCAGACTGCCTCAAGATCGGATACGCCACAGTATGAACCGAGTGTCGCCAACGTCTCGTACTCGGGGCCGCCATATCGGGGGTCGACCCGGTACGGACCCTTGGTCACCTCGACGACCCGTTTGCAGCGAACCACACAGGCATAGCAGGTGTCTCTTTCCTTTAGAACGGTCTCGTACATAACCTGACCGCTGAGTGCTTTGGCCGCCTCGAAATAGCCGCTCTGCCAATTGCGCGTCGGCAGGCCGCCCTGTTCGTTCTGGGGCATCAGTACCTCGGCCGTGCCCAATAGCCCCAGACCGGCGACGTCCGAGGCCTCCAGGTTCTCGGCCCCCCATTTGGCCAACGCCTTGACTGCGTCAGGGTCGGCCGTCTGGGGCCGGTTGCGCCCGCGCACCGCCACCGCCTTGAGGTTCTTGGAGGCCATCACCAGCCCCATCCCGGTGCGGCCGTTGGCGCGATTGGCCATGTTGATCAGGGCGCCGAAACGGACTCCCTTTTCAGCCGCCGGTCCGCACTGCATCACCTGAATTCGCTTGTCGCCCAACTCCTCACGAATGGCGTCCTCGACCTCCGCCGTGAACCGTCCCCACAGATGCGCAGCCTCGCGCAGCTCGCCCTCGCCATCCTTGATCCACAGGTAGACTGGGCTGCTCGGCTCGGCCCATGTACGACGATACCGTCAAATCCAGCGTTCTTGAGTTCCGCCGGCCAGACACCGCCCGCCTGGGCGTCACCCACCATCCCCGTCAGCGGCGACTTGGCCGTCGCAGTAAACCGGGACTGCCCCGAGACGGGAACCCCGGTGAGGACACTGTCCATAAGGCAGAGCGTGTTCTCAGGCCCCACTGGATCAGCTCCGGCTGGGGTGTGCCTTAGAAGATAGGTCATCCCCATCGCGCTGCCGCCCATGTAGGCGCGGTAGAAGCTCGGCCGGTGGTTCCTCCACCTCCAGCCTATGGTCCGATAGAAAAACGTGAAGAATCTTGCCGTGGTATCCGTACGGCATCAGGTCACCTCCAGTTACTCGGTTGAACTAGTATTTTGCCTGGCTAACAACGTCCTCGAACACTTGGAGCGTTTCATCAATCAGATCGTCGGTGTGGCTGTAGCACAAAAACCAGGGCTCACGGCCGTCGCTGTCCGGCATCACCCCTTGTTTTATCAACGCCACGGCAATGCTTTCATATAGCCGGTCGTCGCCGGCGCAGTAGGCTCGGAAATCGGCCGGATCCTCATCTACGCCCAGGATAATGCCAAACATGGGCGGCAGGCCGGTCATCGCATGGGGGATGCCAGCGCGGTTGAGGATTCCGTCGATGCCAGCCACGAGCCGGCCTCCGCGTTCGTTGATCGTCTCGATAATGGGCTCGGATTCGAGAATCTCGAGCGTGGCTTTGGCCGCGGCCGCGCCGGCCGCATTCCCGGTATAGGTGCCGCCGTGGGCCACCGCGCCCGGCTCGATGGTCATCATGACCTTTTCCTTGCCCCCAATGGCGGCAATCGGAAAGCCGTTCCCCATCGCCTTGGCATAGGTGACAAGGTCCGCCCGGATTCCAAAGAACTCTTGGGCGCCGCCGCGAGCGATACGAAAGCCGGTCTTGACCTCGTCAAAGATGAGCACGATTCCGTACCGGTCGCAGAGCTCGCGCAGCTTTTCCAGCCAGCCCGGCCGGGGCATCACGCCGGCAGCGTTACCCATCACTGGTTCGACGAGGATTGCCGCCAACTCGTGCCACCGCGCCGCCACGGTCTCTTCCAGCCGCTCCAGGTCATTGTACGGCAGGTTGATCACGTATTGGGAAATCCCGGCCGGGATTCCCGAGCTGGTGGGCGAGTTGACGGGGCTGCGGCGGGAGCCGAGCGCAGCCACCGGAGAGGAAGCAGTGCTAAAGAGTACATAGTCGTGCATGCCATGGTATTGACCCTCGAATTTGATAAAACGCTCCCGTCCGGTGTGCGCTCGGGCAATCCTCAGCGCGTGCATGGTCACCTCGGTCCCCGTGTTCCCGAGCCGCACCTTGTCCACACCGGTCATCCTCGCTATCCGCTCGGCTACCTCGACCTCCAGTCGGGTCGTCCAGGCGAAAACAGTGCCGTGGCGAATCGCTTCCTGGACACGCTCCACCACCGCGGAATAGCCGTGCCCGAGGATCACCGGGCCGAATCCGAGCCGGTAGTCTATGTACCGCCGGCCGTCAATGTCCCAGATCAGGGCGCCCTCACCTCGATCCACCACGAACGTGTCGTCGGGACCCCAATATCGAAAATTCGAGTTGACCCCATAAGGCAGCACCTTTGAAGCCCGGTTGAAAAACGCTTTGGTTTCTGGTCCTTGTAATCCCATTCCTACCTCCACAAAAATGACGCGGCGCAGCGACTCGTCGGCCAGGGCCGAATTCTACGCCGCCATAGATCCTTCTTCAACAATCTGTTCCTCAATCGTGATACCCCGTCGAGCGAGCTCTTGGAAAAAGGGCTCGGTTGGGAACGCCAACTCGGGTGGCAGCACCCCTCGGCCAGTAGTCTGCCCCCGGGCGATCATCTGCGCCCCGATTGAGAGAGGGATACCAACGTTCCTGTAGTACGCCGCCTCACCTCCCCACAGTTGCTGCGGTGGATGGTGGTTGCGGTAGGTGCATTTTGCTCGCCGATCACCGCGCCGACCTGTCACCTCTACTACAAGTCCGTATGCCCACACTGGGTTCTCCTTGGATGCCGGGCTATCCGCCAACAACAGGCGAATCAGCTCAATAGACGGCACATCCACACTTTCCACTCGCACCGTGCGGTTGGAGAGCAGCCCCCCACGCATCAAGGAACCCATGAGCGCCATCACGTGCGGTGGAAAACAACCACGCACGGCCGCCCGGCGTAGCTGTGGAAAAGAGTGCGGCAGCGTGTTTGACTCGTCGTGGGGCACGTAAAAGACAGGCTGTTCGCCGATCAGGTCGTGAAAGCGGACCACCGTTTCGCCTGACAGGGGCGCCGTGGCGTGCCATGCACCGTCCTCAAAATAGACCCAACCCCGGTCTTGTTCTTCGGGGTTGAACTCCCACAGCGTCGTCGCCAGCAGACCCGGCGCTGGAGCCAAACATCGAAAGGCAGCAAAGTACACCTCCACCTCTGCCATTTCGTCCAACACCTCTGAGGCGCGACGGACCATCATGTTCGTAATGCCGGGGGTCGCCCCCATTCCAGGCACAAAGAGCATACCTTTCTGCATCGCCTCGCCGTGCAGGGCGAATTGGAGATCCTCGCTCGAAAGATCGAGACCATTTACGCCCGTCTCCACACACGCCTTGTTGACCGGGTAATCATATTGAAAAGGAAGCCCGTTGACCACAACGTCAAAACCCGGAAACAGATCCACCATCGCGCCATAGTCATTGGCGTCGAATCGGAGCGGTCCCAACCTGGGTTCTCCGATGGATTCGACCAGGTTGTTGACCGCCTCCCAATCGAAATCGGCCACCACAATCTCGTCAAAATCACTGTAGTCGGCCAGATCCCGGGTAGTCTCCTTGCAGACCGCGCCAGCGCCGCCCAAAACCAATGCACGCATCGACTCTCTCCTTGCCAGTCCATGGGTCACCCGATGGCAATAATGGGGGACCAGTTGACACTCTCACTATCCCGGCTACAATATGAAACCGATGAAAAAGAGCAAATCCTCGGCGTCGCCAGACCCGCCGGGCGGCCGAATGGCTGTCACCAGCGCGGGCGGCACCTTTCTTGTCAAGTCGGAGGCCGAACGCGGTTTCGACCGTGCCCACAAGCAGGCCTTTATCCAGGACTCTCTCTCCCTGCTGCGCCACGATCCGTCCCATCTGTTACCATTCGAGACTGTGCGCCAGCGACTCGGGCTGGGGCAAAAGACCTACCGCGGAATCCAGACCATCCCTCTCGACCAGGTGGTGGGCAGCGTCGGTCGCTACAAGGACTTTACTCGAACTTTTCTGCCGCGGACCGAGTCCGTTCGTGGCCGTTGGCAGGCGGTCAACGCACTCAAGACGGTGCGCGGTATCTCCCCCATCGAGGCGTACCAGGTGGGTATGGTCTACTTTGTTCTCGATGGGAACCACCGGGTTTCGGTTGCCCGCCAGGCTGGCGCGGACTCGATCCTGGCGCACGTCTGGGAGTTTGAGACCCGCGTGCCCCTCGAACCAGATGACGCCATCCAGGACGTGCTCATCCGCCAGGAATACCTGGAATTCCTCGACCGCACCGAGTTGGACAAGCACCGGCCTGAGCAATACATCATCCCCACCATGCCCGGGCGGTACCGGATCCTGGAGGAGCAAATCGCGATTCACCGCCACTACATGGAGGTTGAGCACGGCGCACCCACCACGTTCCAAGAGGCCGCTGTCGATTGGTACGACGGCGTGTATGTCCCGATCGTCGAGGTGATCCATCGCGAAAACATGTTGCGCCTCTTTCCTGGACGCACAGAAGCCGACCTGGTCAACTGGATCGTCCGCAATAAGGATCGACTGCGACAGCAGTACGGCCGGCAGGACATTTCGTCCGAGGAATTGGCCGCTGGTGCGGCCGGTTTGGCTCATGGCAACCTCTGGCAACGAGTCGTCTCCTGGTTCAGGCGCCGGGTTCTTCGCTGGCCTGTCTACACGGGGAAACCCTGGCAGTCGCCCGATCCCGACCGGTGATTCGCGGCTGATCAGGAACCACGGTGCCAGGACACCAGCTGTTCGACCGGGTGGACGCCCTATCAACTGCATTTCTCACACCGCTAGTGTATCCGAATTTCGCAAGAATGACAAGAGAAATGACGAATTCTATAGCATTTCCCGCTCATGATTGCGAATTTCGTGATAGCCGGGCGATATGAGCGACTGTGGGCCGCCGGTCCATGAATCCCAAACGGCAAGGGTCTTACCGGGCCACAGTCTGGCATGGTATAATACTGCCCGGTGGCGCCCTGTTGCGGAAGAGCCGCCCGCGAAAGGCAGCAGACTGACATTTCGCATGGTCCACATCGCCCGCCCAGCCAGCGCTGTCGTTGACTGTCCATAAAGCCATCGACAAGGGTCCAGTTGCCAATCGGCCAGAGAGGCCGGAGCATCGATTCAGGAGGTATTGAGTGAAGTTACACGAGTATCAATCCAAGCGGCTCTTTGCCCAATACGGCGTGCCGATTCCCCCGGGGGACATCGCCACCACCCCGGCCGATGCGCGCCGCATTGCAACCGAGCTGGGTGGACAGGTCGTGATCAAGAGCCAGGTGCTGGTCGGCGGCCGCGGCAAGGCCGGCGGAATCAAGCTGGCGGCAACCCCAGCAGAAGCCGAGGAGGTAGCCAGCCAGATTCTCGGTATGGACATCAAGGGGCTGACCGTGGCAGCCGTTCTGGTGGATTCCGCTGCCAACATCGAGAAGGAGATTTACCTGGGCATCGTCATCGACCGTGCCGCTCGTCGGCAGGTCATCATGGCCTCGGCCGAGGGTGGGGTCGAGATTGAAGAGGTGGCCCGCGTCAACCCAGAGGCGATCATCAAGGTGCACGTCGATCCCGTTCTGGGTCTGCGCGAGTTCCACACCCGAAACATCGCACTCCAACTCGGGCTCGAGTCCAGGCACTATCGCGCCTTTGACAAGATCGCCCAGGGTCTATTCGAGTGCTTCTCGGCCTGCGACGCCTCTTTGGCCGAGATCAATCCGCTGGTGGTGACCGCCGAGGACCAACTTCTCGCCGTAGACGGCAAGATGCTGATCGATGACAGCGCCCTGTTCCGCCACCCCGACCTGGCAAAGATGCGCGATGTGAGCGAAGAAACGCCGGCCGAAACAGAGGCTCGCAGGAACGGCCTCAGCTATGTCGATCTGGACGGCGAAATCGGCTGCATGGTCAATGGCGCAGGGCTTGCCATGACCACCATGGACATCACCAAGCTCTTTGGAGGTTCACCCGCCAATTTCCTCGACATCGGCGGCGGCGCGCAGAGTGACAAAGTGGCGGCCGCGCTGCGCATCATACTCGCGGACCCCAGGGTCAAGGCGGTCCTGGTCAACATCTTTGGCGGCATCACCCGTTGCGACGAAGTGGCGGCCGGGATTCTGGACGCGCTCAAGCAGGTGCCCACCAATGTGCCGATGGTAGCGCGCCTGGTCGGCACCAATGCGCAGGAGGGCCGCGCCATGCTGGCAGACGCCAACATGATCACGGCTACCACGCTCGTCGAGGCGGCCCAAAAAGCGGTGGCGGCGGCGCGTGGACAGGGCTAGGGAGTGACGAAATGAGTATCCTGATTGACAAACACACCAAACTTCTGGTGCAGGGCATCACCGGCCGCGAAGGCGCATTTCACACCGAGAAAATGATCGAATATGGCACCCATGTCGTGGCTGGAGTCACTCCGGGCAAGGGGGGACAATCGATTCACGACGTGCCGGTCTTTGACTCGGTGGCCCAGGCTGTTCAAGAGACGGGCGCCAACGCCAGCGTCATCTACGTACCGGCTCGTTTTGCGTCCAGACGCGATTCTAGAGGCGGCCGATGCCGGCGTCGGCCTCATCGTATGCATTACCGAGGGCGTTCCGGTCTTGGACATGATTCTCGTGCGCGCCCATCTCGACCAGCACGGCGTGCGCCTGGTAGGCCCAAACTGCCCCGGCCTGATCACGCCGGGCGAGGCCAAAGTTGGAATCATCCCTGGCGACATTGTGACCCCTGGCCCGGTCGGTTTGGTGTCCCGCAGTGGCACCCTGACCTATGAGGTCATGTACGCCTTGACCATGCGCGGCATCGGCCAGAGCACCTGCGTTGGCATAGGCGGCGACCCCATCAACGGCACCAACTTTATCGATTGCCTGGAGCTGTTTGAAGCCGACCCCGATACTAGCCAAATCGTGCTGATTGGCGAGATCGGCGGCACAGACGAGGAACGGGCGGCCGAATTCATCGCGCAGAGTGTCACCAAACCGGTGACCGCCTTTGTCGCCGGTCAGACAGCGCCCCCCGGGAAGCGAATGGGCCACGCCGGCGCCATCATTCAGGGCGGCACCGGCACGGCCGCGGAAAAGATCGCCGCCCTCAAGGCGGCCGGCGTGCGGGTGGCCGATCACCCCGAACAAATCGCCGAAATCGTGGCGGATACCATCTAGGGTTATCAGCGAGAACGCGCCTCTGGGCGCGCGCTCTTGACACACAACATGAAGCGATTGCGCCGAGCTGATCTCGGCATGTGTGTTGTGCTCGCCATCTGTCTGCTGGCAGCGTGGCCGTTTCTGGTGCAGCCGGGTCTGCCCCAGGAAACCGACGCCGAGCTGCACATACTGCGCACAGCCGAACTGCACCACCTGTTGAGCAGCGGCGCGGTCTACCCTCGCTGGGCGCCCGACTTTTACTTTGGCTACGGTTACCCCCTCTTTAACTATTACGCGCCGCTGAGCTATTATCTCGGCGCGGCGCTAATGGCCGTGCCAACTGTCGGCGCCGTGTTGGCAGTCAAACTGGTCTTTGTCTTGGGCGTGGCGGCCGCGGGGAGCGGAATGTACGCGTTCGTGCGCCGGCACTGGGGAGAACACGCTGGCTTGATTGCCGCGTCCGCCTACCTTTTCACCCCTTACATTCAGTACATCGACCCCCACGCACGAGGAGACTTGCCCGAGGCGCTCAGCCTGGGGCTGTTCCCCTGGGTCCTGTGGGCTTTTTCCCGCCTCTCTGATCGGCGTCTGCGCTGGCGGGTGCCATTTGCGGCCGGGCTTTTGGCGGCGCTCATCTGCACCCACAACTTGATGGCGTTGATCTTTGGCGTCATGGTCGCCTCGTGGATGGGCTGGCGTTTTCTATTCGATCGGCAGGGTCCCGAGCGGCCTCTGGGCCAACGCATCGCGACCTATGCCCCCGAGTTGGCAGCCCTGACCCTGAGCGTTCTGTTGTCCGCCTTTTTCTGGCTCCCGGTGGCGCTGGAGCGGCATGCTGTCCAGTTGGGAAATCTCGTCTCCCACGGTGGGCACTTTGACTTTCGAAATCACTTTCTTACCCTGCGAGAGATGCTGCGCACGACAGAGCTGCTTGACCTGGGCGCCACCGAGCCGCATTACGTGCGCAACGTTGGCCTGGCGCAGTGGGTCTTTGGGTTGCTGGGCGGTGCTACGTTGCTGTTGCGGCGGCCGCCGTTTCGCCGCCATGGTCTCTTTTTTCTGATCGCGTCGGCCGTTCTCTGCCTGCTCATGCTGCCGGTCTCTACTTTCGTCTGGCAGCGGGTGCCTTTGATGCCCTTTATTCAGTTCCCGTGGCGGCTGTTGGGTCCCCTGGCGGCCTGCGTGGCAGTGCTGTCGGGAATCGCAACCGCCAGCCTCGGCGCTGCCATGGCGGAGCGCCGGAAGGCCTCGCTGACGACGGCTATCGTGGCCGCGTTCGTCCTTCTCGGCTTGCCGCTCACTTTCCCTCCTGAATGGCCGGCCGACTTTGGTCCCACCCAGCCGGCCGACATCATCCGCCACGAGTTGGAGGGGCGCTGGCTGGGTACCACCTCGGGCGGGGAGTTTGTTCCGGCCGACGTAATGATGGTGGCCGGGCCAAATGGCAAGGTGCTGCAGTCGTACGTGACCGGGGAGCAGGTGGATAGGGTCAATCGTGCGACGCTGCCGGACGCCGCGCAGGTGACACAGATCAACGACCATCCCCTGCGCTGGAGCTATGAGATCAAGACCTCCTCTCCCTTTGTGTTTCGCCTGTTCCACTTTTACTTCCCAGGGTGGGTCGCCAGGCTGGATGGCGAAACCGTGCCCATCACCCCAGCCAAGCCGGATGGCTTTATGACCGTCGAGATCCCGGCCCGCGCGCACAAGCTCCAGGTCTCCTTCCATGACACACCCCAGCGCACATTTGGATGGGCGGTGAGCGGCCTTGGCCTGCTCCTCTGTCTGGCAGCCGGCTATATGCCCGGCACACCCACCGATCACCCGGGCCAGGCGCTTCGATTGCCTCTGCGAACGGCCTACCCCCTGCTGACCGCCATCCTGGTTCTTCTGATAGTAAGAGGTGCCCTGGCACCCACCCTGGGCTGGTTCCGTCTCGAATCTCAGGGGCTGAAGGTGGCGCGAGCAGAGCACACCGTCCACTATGTGTTCGACGGCCAGATCGCACTCATCGGCTATAATTGGCAGCCGGCCGATCCGGGCGCCTCTGGCGAGTTGATCTTGTATTGGAGGGCACTGCGGCCGGTCGGCGAGAACTTGCAGGTATTTGTCCATCTGCGGGATCAGCAGGGCATGGTTGCAGCCCAGTCGGACAAACTCAACCCGGGCGATTATCCAACCGAGCGGTGGCCCCTTGACAAGTACATCCGCGACGAGCACATCCTGCGAATTCCGCCTGACCTTCCCCCTGGAGAGTATCAGATCGCAGTCGGTTTGTGGCGGATGTCAGTGGGCACGCGTATTCCGATAGTGAATGATGCCGGACAACCGACCGGGGACAGTGCATTTCTCGAATCGATCGATTACTAGTACAATCTCTCTCAAGGTGAATAGCATGATGAATCAGATGACGAAACGTGAGAGGCTGGGGGCAACCATTTCCGGCCAAGCCACCGACCGGCCGCCGGTCGCTCTCTGGCGCCATTGGCCGGTTGATGACCAGTCCCCGGCCGAATTGGCCTGGGCGACGGTGCGGTTCCAGCAGCAGTTCGACTTTGACTTTGTCAAAGTGACGCCAGCAAGCAGCTTTTGCATCAGGGATTGGGGCGCTGCCGACACGTGGCAGGGACACTATCACGGTACGCGCGAGTACGGACCCCCCGTGATCTCGGACGTCGAGGACTGGTACCTGCTCAGACTACTTGACCCTCAGTTAGGCGCCCTCGGCGCCCAACTGGAGGCCTTGCGGCTAATTCGCAAGGGTGTGGGCCCCGACATTCCGATCATCCAGACCATCTTTAACCCGCTGTCGCAGGCCAAGAACCTGGCGGGTCAAACCCGATTGCTCTCCCATTTGCGCCAGGCGCCCGATGCGGTAGAGGTGGGTCTGCGTACCATTGCCGAGACAACGCGCGACTTTGTTCAGGCCGCCTTTCAGGATGGATACGTTGATGGGCTCTTTTTCGCCGTGCAGCACGCCCAGGCCCACCTTTTGACTCGCGAGGAGTATGGTCGCTTTGGAGTTCCGCACGATCAACTGGTCTTGAATCCGGCCGCGGCCGGCTGGCTCAACGTCCTTCATTTGCATGGCAGTGGCGTCTATTTCGACCTGCTGGCAAACTATCCAGTTCACGTCATGAACTGGCACGATAGGGAGACCTGGCCCTCGCTGAAAGAGGGCGCCGAGAGGTTTGCCGGCGCGGTTTGTGGTGGCATTCGCCAAGAGGAGACGCTGGTCCTGGGCGACGCTGGCGCCGTACGGAGCGAGGTGCGGGAGGCCATCGAACAGACCGGAGGCCGCCGGCTGATCGTCGGCACCGGCTGTGTCACCCCGATCATCGCACCCGTGGGCAACATCCATGCCGCTCGTCAGGCAGTCGAGGGATAGGTGCGATGCGGGTGATCGCCGGCGAGGCCAAAGGCCGCAAACTCAAGATGGTCCCGGGCTCCAGCACGCGGCCGATTTCGGATCGCGTCAAGGAGAACCTGTTCAATCTGATCCAATGGGAAGTGGTCGGCAGTCGCTTTCTGGACCTGTTCGCCGGCACCGGCTCGGTGGGCATAGAGGCGCTGAGCCGGGGAGCTGCCCTGGCGGTTTTCCTGGATACCGACCGCGACGCAGTCGCCACCATTGGCGCCAATCTTGCCCACTGCCGGCTTGCCGATCGCGCACGGGTGCTGAGGCGAGATGCGTTTGCGTACCTCGGCGGCCGAATCGCAGAGCCGTTCGACCTTGTCTATGTCGCGCCGCCCCAATACAAGAACCTGTGGAGCCGCTCGCTAACCGCGCTAGACGCCCGACTGGACTGGTTATCGGCCGATGGCCTGGCGATTGCCCAGATACACCCCAGGGAGTACCAGGAGCTGTCGTTCGACAACCTGGAGCTGGTTGACCAGCGCACCTACGGAAGCACCAGCTTGTGCTTCTACGCCCCCCGCCACGCTGGCCCGCCCACGCCGGACCAGCCGGCAACGTGACGCACGACCGGCCGACGCCATGCCGCTACTACGGGTTGTGACCAAAGCCATAAGGCGCCATCGACTGCTATCTCCGGGCGACGGCGTGGTTGCTGGTGTGTCCGGAGGGGCCGATTCGTTGTGCCTGTTGCACTTGCTCGACCGTTTGCGGGACAAGCTCGGATTCTCCTTGCACGTTGTTCACCTCAATCATCGGCTACGAGGCGTGGCGGCCGATCAGGATGCCGCGTTTGTGGCCCAGACGGCAAGAGCCTGCCGCCTTCCGGTCACAGTGGGGCTGGCTGACGTAAGCGGCGCCGCGAGCGAGGCCGGAATCGGCATTGAGGAAGCGGCGCGACAACTGCGCTACCGCTTTCTGGTCGAGGTCGCCGCCAGAGTGAGCGCTTCTGTCATCGCTGTCGGGCACAATGCCGGCGACCAGGCCGAGACGGTGTTGATGCAGCTCTTGCGCGGGACGGGACTAGCTGGGCTGCGCGGCATGCAACCACGCCAGGACTGGGGCAGCCTGGGAATCGATGTCGATATCCGCCTCGATCCCGTGGCCAACGGGATGACGGTAATACGGCCGCTCCTGGAAGTGTCCCGGCAAGAGATCGAGGCGTACTGCCAGCACCACGGATTGAGCCCCCGCACCGACCTCACCAATCTGGACCCAGCCTTTTTCCGCAACCGTGTGAGACTCGAGGCGCTGCCATTCCTTGAGGACATCAGTCCCGGCTTCTCCGGACGGCTGAACCAATTGGCGCAGATCGCGGCCGGCGATTATGATCTGGTGCAGGCTCTCGTCGATGAGCACTGGTCGAGGGTGGTGACAAAGGAGACCCCTGACGCAATCTCGCTGAACGCGGCCGCGTGGCGCATCCTGCCCTTGGGTCTGCGGCGCGGACTCTTGCGTTTTGCCGTCTCACGCATGCGACCTCTGGGTGAAATCGGTTTCCGCCAGATCGAGGAGGCGCGGCGGGTTGCGGATAGAGGGAATACCAGCGCCGAGGCGAGCCTCCCGGGAGGACTGCGCCTGCTGGTCTGCTATGACACCCTCTTTGTGGGCGACCGCCATCACTTTCCCGAGCCCCCGGCCGAGTGGCCAATGCTCAGCCTGGACCATTCTGGACCCTACCCCATAATCGTCCCCGGAAAAACCGCGTTGCCCGGTTCCCACTGGGTGGTGGAGGCCCGCCTGCTGCCCGCGGAACCCGGGATGATGGAGGGCATCAGGGGAAACCGCGACCGATGCCACGCGTTCTTGGACGCCGACGTTGCCGGACGATCGCTGACCATCAGACGGCGGGAAACCGGCGAGCGGTTTCAGCCCCTGGGCATGGATGGAAGCACCCTGCTATCCGACTTTATGATCAACCTCCGGATTCCGGCGCCGTGGCGTGGTCGGATCCCTGTGCTGGCCCGCGCCGAGTCCCCCACGGCTGCCATCGGCCTGGGCGACAAATCCCCTGGTGACGAGCCCGGGCAGCTACTCTGGGTGGGTGGCTGGCGCCTGGATCGACGGGCCAGGGTCACCGGCCGCACGCAATGCATCCTCCACGTCTCCTTGGCATCTAACCCATGAGGGATTCGATCGTCATCGGGTGCCTCCGCTGATAATTGATCGTCCGGAGAAACGCATTGAAGCGTGTAATGACAGCCCTGTTGCTCGTATTGGTCGCCGGCTGGCTGACAGCCTGTGGTGGCCAATCGGAAGGCCCGGTGATTGTCGTGGTTTCTGACACGCCGGTCGCCACGAGGGCGCAGGCAACTCTGCCAACCCCGCCGCCCACTGTAAAGACGGCAACAGCAACCCCAGAACAGACCCCTTCTCCCGAATCACCCGAGGCAACCAGAACGTTGGCGCCGTCGGTCAAATCGACCGAGTCGGCAACTCTGGAGCCAACAACCGGCGTGGCGTTGGAGGACATCCTGCTCACGCTCGAGCCGATCGCCGACGGCCTCGATACCCCCGTGGCGATGGCGCACGCTGGCGATGGCAGCCAGCGCATCTTTGTGGTTGAAAAGCCCGGCGTTGTCCGCGTCATCCAGCAAGGCGATATGCAGGCCGAGCCATTCCTCGACATTCGCCATCGGGTGGGGTCCGGTGGCAACGAACAGGGACTGTTGGGCATCGCTTTCCATCCATCGTTTGCCGAAAACGGCCACTTTTTCGTAAACTACACGGATCATACTGGATCCACGGTGGTCGCTCGCTTGACAGTGGGGATCGACGCCCTCAGCGGCCGATCCCGCTAGCGAGGTCGTGATTTTGACGCAAACCCAGCCGGCAAGCAATCACAACGGCGGACACCTTGCTTTTGGACCCGACGGTTTTCTTTACGTTGGGCTGGGCGATGGCGGCGCCGCGGGCGATCGCTTTGGCAACGGGCAGAATGGTGCCACCTTGCTTGGCGCGATGTTGCGCCTGGATGTGAACACTGCGTCGCCCTATGCTATTCCACTTGACAATCCCTTTGTGGACGATCCAACCGTGCGCGACGAGATTTGGGCCATCGGACTGCGCAATCCCTGGCGATACTCCTTTGATCGGTTGACGGGCGACCTGTACATAGGCGACGTCGGGCAGAACAAATACGAGGAGGTGAACCTCCAGCCGGCCGCGAGTTCTGGGGGCAAAAACCATGGCTGGCCCATCATGGAGGGATCACACTGCTATCCGGACGACGCTGGTCAGTGTGACCAGGCTGGCCTGTCGCAGCCAGTATTGGAGTACGATCACTCACAAGGCTGCTCTATCACCGGTGGTTACGTCTACCGTGGGCAGGCCTACCCGGTCCTCCACGGAGTCTATCTATTTGGAGACTATTGCAGCGGCCGGGTATGGGGCCTGGCACGCGATATCGACGGGGGTTGGGAAGTGGTAGAGTTCCTTCAGCAGAACCTCCGCATCAGCTCCTTTGGTGAGGACGAGAGCGGCGAATTGTACTTGATGGCCATGGATCAGGGTGTGTTGTACCGCCTGGCGGCCCAGACCAGAGAATAGGCTCTGTACTCACGGTTGTGGAAAGCAGCCGCTCACGCGCGGGCGGTAAACATGGGAATCGCGCCCAGCCAGACCACTGGGACTCCCCCTGTCCTTGCTGCGGGCTCGGCGGCTGCCTCTTGGCCTTCCAGGAGCACCACGGCGACACAACACACTTTACCGCCAGCGTGGCCGGCCAGGCCAATGACCGATCGAATAGTACCGCCGGTAGAGATGAGGTCGTCCAGGACGCAGACTCGCTGCCCCTCAAGCCTCATCGCATCCTCTCTATCCAGAACCAACTGCTGTTGCCCGGACGTGGTGATCGTACTGTAGACTTGGACGAGCGGATCTCGCATGTAGGGCTTGACGGCCTTGCGAATCACAATGTAGCGCATCTGGCGGTGTGGAGAGCTCAGTTGGTGCGCAACCACGTGCGCCAGGGCAACCGCCCGTCCCTCTGGGACAACCAGGCAATCCAGCTCCCAACTCACCAATCGTTCAGCAAGAGACCGACCGCAGCTCTGCACCAGTTCCGTATCCCCCAGCAGCACGAACGATGCAATCCACTGGTTCGGTGCGATTTCGATCACCGGCAGCTTGCGCACCAAGCCGACGATTTCCAGCCGGTAACTCTGTTGCCCGGAATAAACCAGGTCCTTCATCCCTCTTGGCTCCCAACGCGCCAGTGCAGGCTGCAGAGTGCAGTATATCTGGCGCGCACAGGCTGTCAACTGGCCTGCGATCCGAACGGCACGCCGGCGGACGGTTGCCAAACGAATGCCCTGTGTTAGAATAAGTTCTGCAGTTGGCCGTATGGTCGATGAGCTGACAAGCAACGCCGACAGGCTTGTTCCCGCTCGTGCAGACCGCACCTCTTCACCCTTCGGCCGCATGCAAAGACAAACGGATGTTGATTGATTATCGTGTGCGGCAGCGTGAATATCTGCTGGCGATCAGCCGTGCGCTGACGTCTCAGCTCGACCTGGAGGAGGTCTTGCGCCTGATCCTGCGCTCGGCCGTCGAGATCATGTCAGGCCGGGCCGGCATCATTGCGCTGCGTGACCAGGAGGGCGCCTTCAAGACGCGCGCAGTGTTCGGCATCCCGGGTCCGTTGATTGACCTCTTTTCCCCTCTGATGGCTGCCATTCCCGACCCCCAGAACCCCGACGCCTTTGCCGTACCCGAGTTTGACCGCAAGGTGCGCCTGGTCGTTGGCGCGGCCGGCCTGGGACTCACCCAGGCGGTGGCGCTGCCGATGAGCGCCCGCGAGGAGCTCTTGGGCTGGGTGTTTATCTTTCGCAGCGGCGATTCCACCTTTTCCCTCAACGACCGCCAGATCTTGCGCAGCTTTGCCGACCAGGCGGCGATAGCGGTGCACAACGCTCAGCTCTACCGGCAGGTCACCCAGGAGAAGCAACGCCTGGATGCCATTCTCGACCACAGCGCCGATGGGGTGATGATTCTGGACCCTGCCCACATGATCACCGTCTTTAACCGCGCTCTGGGTCGCATGGTTGGCCGTAACCCGACCGACGTCATCGGCCTTGCGCACGACGACGTGATCCGACTATCGGAATTGACCACCGAGCTGGACCTATCCAAGGCCATGGGACACGGTTGGCCGTTGCCTGGATCTCCTCCCTTGTATGTGGAAGGTGACCTCGAGCGCCCCGACGGCCGCCAGTTGAGTGTCGGCATCACCTACGCGCCGCTGTGGAGTTTGGACGGGCGTCTGGTCAACCTCATCACCAACGTGCGCGACATCAGTCGGTTTCGTGAGGCCGAAGAGCTCAAATCCACCTTTATTTCCGTCATTTCGCATGAACTCAAGACACCGGTGGCGTTGATCAAGGGGTATGCCGGCACCCTGCGGCGAAAAGATGCCACGTGGGACGGGGCCACTGTGGACGAGAGCCTGCTGGTCATCGAGGAGGAAAGCGACCGGCTGAACAACCTCATCGACAATTTGCTCGACGCAACCCGCTTGCAGACTGGCATGCTGCAACTCGAGCTTGGCTTTGTGGCTCTCGACCGGCTGGCGGAATCGGTGGTGGCCAAGTTCCGCACTCAGACCGACAACCATCTGCTGACCACCGACTTTGCGCCGTCATTCCCGGCAGTTCCAGGTGACAGGGAGCGCCTGAGGCAAGTTTTCGCCAACCTGCTTGGAAATGCAATCAAATACTCTCCCACTGGCGGCGCCATCCGCGTGAGCGGAAGGGTTCAGCCTGATCAGGTGATCGTCTCGGTTCAAGACGAGGGGATTGGCATTGCGCCGGAGGATCACGAGCGTATCTTTGAGCGCTTTGCCCGGGTTGACAACGCCCTGAGCCGCAAAACCCAGGGCGCAGGACTCGGCCTTTACCTGGTCCAGGCCATCGTCAAGGCCCACGGCGGCCGCGTATGGGTCGATAGCGCGCCCAACCAGGGCGCCGTATTCTATTTTTCGTTGCCCAGGGACTGATCCCAGTCGCGCATCTGCGGTCTGTCCTTGCCATTACTGCGATCCAACATCTGGAAAGAGAAAGCTAGACCATGACAACCTTTTCAAAGCCACTCCAGATCCAATGCCCTGCCTGTCGCCAGCCCTTTGTCGCCCAGGTGGAACAGATCATCGACGTTGGGGCCGACCCACAGAGCAAGGGGCGGCTGCTGTCTGGAAACCTCAACTTTGTCGCCTGCCCCAAGTGCGGCAGCAGCGGCCTGATGGCGGTGCCTCTACTGTATCACGACCCGGAGCACGAGCTATTGCTGGTCTTTGTGCCCCTCGAGCTCAACCTTGATCAGACCAAGCGGGAGCAGATGATAGGCAGCCTGACCCGGACGCTAATGTCCGCCATACCGTCAGAGGCGCGCAAAGGTTACCTCTTTAACCCGCAACCGGTGCTCTCGATGGATAGCCTGATTGAGCGGGTTCTGACCACCGACGGCGTTTCGCCCGAGATTCTAGAGGCGCAGCGCCAACGCTCAACGCTCCTCTCCCGCCTCCTTTCAGCCAGTCCGGCTGAGCTCAAGCCGCTCGTCGATTCGAACGATGACAAGCTCGATTCGGTCTTTTTCCAGATGCTGGCAGCCATGATCGATGCCGCCCGCCGGGCAAATCGCCAGGAAGAGGTCCAGTCGCTGATCCGATTGCGCAACCAGCTCTTGCCGTTGGCGCGGTGGAGCCGGGAGCGCGGCCTCACGGCCGAGTCACTAGACGCCCAGCAGGCCCGCGTAGACCTCATCGAACGTTTCTTGGCCACCGACCCGGCCGAGTGGACCGCGTTGGCCCGGCAACACGATGCACACCTCGATTACACCTTCTTTCAGTTGCTTGCCGGTCTCATCGAAGAGGCGCCCGACGAGGTGGCAGACCTGGCAACACGACTGCGTGACCAGCTCTTGGAGGCAAGCACGGTGGGCCAACGGACTCGAGCCGGCCGGCAAGCTGTGTCGCGGCTGGAATCGGCCGCCAAGTCAGCCGGCGGGCTCACCCGCCCGTTGCTCCTGGATGAGATCGTCCGCGCAGAGAGCGACCACGTCGTGCAGGCGCTCGCTCTGGCGGCGAGCCCGTTGCTTGACTATAGCTTTTTCATTCTGATGGCAGACAGAATCGACGCCGCCCAAGAGGCAGGTAATCCTGCCGAGGCCCATCGCCTTGAGGTTTTGCGAGAAAAGCTGGTGAAACTGACCGAGCAGTGGGAGCAAGCACGACGCAAGCATGCGGAACAGGTCTATCGGGAGATCGACACCCTGTTGCAGGCGCCGGATCGGGTGGCAGCGATTCAGGAGCTTTTGCCGGCGATCGACCAACTCTTTCTCTCTTTGCTGGCCGGCCGGGCAGATTCCGTGCGCCAGGCGGGAAACATCGAGAGATCCGCCCAACTTGAGGCGCTGTTGAATCAAATCCTACACCAAGTCCGAGCAAGCGCCCCACCAGAGATCCAGTTGGTGAACGACTTGCTGGAGATTGAGGATCAAGCCGGCGTCGCGGCCGCGCTCGTCGCCCGGCGCAGCGATCTCACACCCACGGCAATCTCGGTCATGCAGGGGTTGCTCGCTGACCTGCAGACAGAGGGCGAAGCAACAATCGCTGATCGACTGCAGTTTATTGTCAAATCCGCCCAGTCGCTGCTTGCAGAAGACGTCAGCAGCGAGGCTGAGGGATAGAGGATGCTCTCAACGCGACGGGTTGTCTATGCGGAAACCGTGCCCGCGCACGGTCACGATGAAATCGTGACCGTCCAGTTCCGACAACCTGTCGCGCAGGCGGCGCACCAAGGCGTCAATGGCCTGCTCGGAGACGCCAATTCCCTGGGTGTCCGGCCAAACTATGTCAATCACCTGATCCCGGCTGCAGACCGCTCCCTCTGCGTCGTAGAGCAACTCCAAGAGCCGGTACTGCGCCAGCGAGAGAGGCGGGTCGAGACACTCGCCGGCGACCCAGACATCCCGGCGGTCGGCATCCAGCACCAGGCGACCACCCGACGGAGGCGGTCCCAGGCTAAGCGGCACGGTCGCCTCGGTACCCACAAAGAGGAACTTGACGCACAGCGCAATCTGGATCTCGTCGCCGTCCTGGATCGCAGCGCTGCCGTGCACCGGCGCCCCATTGAGGTGGGTCCCGTTCTTGCTCCCCAGATCCTCAACAAGGTAGCGATCACCCTGACGAAGGATTCGCGCGTGATATCGCGACACCGGTCGCTCCGGCAGGGTTATGCTGCAATCGGCCGCTCGGCCAATGGTAAACACATCCGAGTTGAGTGTCCAGCGCTGCCCGGCCAGTTGACCTTCGTGCATGATAAGAACTGGTACCTCGCTAGTGTCCATGAGGCATTCTCCTTATGTTAGCGCCGCTGTTGCCAGACCATATTCTACGTGAAAGGTATAGGGTGTGCCACGTTGTTGGCCGCGGGGGAATGGGCTGCGTCTATCAGGCCGAAGACCTTCGCCTGGACGGCCGCCTCTGCGCGGTCAAGGAAATCCAACCTGATCCCAATGCCGACGAGGAACTTCAGCGCCAGACGCATCAGCAGTTCCATCGAGAGGCAAGCGTGCTGGCCCGCCTTGACCATCCTAACCTGCCCAAGGTGTCTGATTTCTTTGCCGAAGAAGGGCGCGACTTTTTGGTGATGGACTATGTGCCGGGCCATGATCTCAAAGAGATCATGGACGCCTCGCGCCGCGAGGGCCTTTTTCTGCCCGAGCAACGACTGCTCGAATGGGCGGGCCAGTTGTGCGATGCGCTGAATTACCTCCACCGTCAGAACCCTCCGGTACTGCATCGAGACATCAAGCCCGGCAACATCAAGCTCTACGCCAGGTGGGTTGCTCAAACTGGTCGATTTCGGCCTGGTGAAACTGATGGTGCCGGACGAGACCCGCACCATCACCGTGCTGCAGGGGCGTGGCACTGCGCTCTATACCCCCTTGGAGCAATACGGCGGCGAAACCGGTCATACCGACGCGCGCTCGGACGTCTATTCGCTGGGCGCCACACTCTACCATCTAGCTACCAATGAACCACCTGCAGAAGCCAAGCAACGCTTTCTGGCGCCAGACTCGCTCCAGCCCGTGCGCGACCTCCGGCCCGAGGTCAGCAAGCGCACGGCCGAGGCCATCGAGTGGGCGATGGCATTGCACCCCGACGACCGGCCGGCCGATGCCGCTGAATTGCGGCAGGCGCTGATAGGCGACAAACTAACACCCAGAAAAGTACGACAGGAGATCCCCGCCGGATGGCAGGTGGCCCTGAGAGAGAACCGCTGGCTTGGCATCGCCGCCCTGACTCTGCTGCTGATCGTTGTCATGGCAACCTGGCTGTCGCCCATGGTTCCCGCCTTCTGACACCTCACGAGGGGCGCCGGTCCATCCACGCACCGCCGATCACCAGCGTCATCAATCCGGCCAACCACGCAAGGGCAGTCGCATACCACCGGCCGATCCAGTCGTACACCTGATCGGATCCCGGCAGATCAAGAGCGCAATAAGCATATCCTAGCAGTCCGCCAACTGTGGTCAATAGGCCAAGGCGGATACCCCATGCCAGATTATGCTTCCTCGTCGCCTGCCCAAACCACATCCCGCCGGCCGCGACGATCGTGATCCCCAGCAGAGCCGCGGCCAGTTGTACAAAACCGATGCGCGGTTGGACATCATAATAGGGGACCGCGATCGGCGCTGGGGTGGCGGTGGGCGTCGGTGTGGGTGTATGCGACGGCGTTGGCGGTTCGGGCGTGGGAGTGATGGAAGGCGTAGGCGGATCCGGAGTTGGTGTGCTCGTGGGAACCGGGGTAATCTCTTCAAAGATGGGCGGCTGATCTTCGAACACGGTCACCGCCAGTCCAATCGAAGCACGCGCGTCACCGCTGCTCGCCTTGACCTGCAGCTGACCAGGGACGTTGAGCGGAATATCGATCCTGGCCACCCCTCCGGCCGTCCTGACCTCCGGCTGAGGCACGTCAAATCCTGGCCCCTCTGAGAGATAGCTGGTCGTGAACTGGACCAGGGTGCCGTCTGGCACCGGGTGACCGTTTCGATCCACGATGATCCCGGTGCGCAGCTTGAGCACATCTCCAACGCGCAAATCTGGTGGCGTAGGCGTGCCCTCGGTGGCCGTCGCCTCCTGGTCAAAGTACAACTGGATAATCTGATTGGGATTGGGGAGGTGGCTTGATTCAAGTCATAGCCCGTCCCCTGAATGGTTACCGGTGATGCGCCCCGCGGGTTGAACTGCTGAAAGATGGTCTTGACGCCAGTCTCGACAAACGGCTCGATTCGGCTATAAATGCCATAGTAGGCGGTCAGTTTGCTGATCTCTGTAGTGTCCAGGAAATAGGGAGCGTTAAAGGCCAACACGATTACGTTCGTAGCGCTGGCTGAGGTCCGGCCGCTCGGACAGAAAGGTCTTGACCGCATCGGACTGTGGTTCGTCGGGCAAAATGTCGAGCATGGCAAAGATGATCCAGTCAGCTCGATCTAGAGCCGTCTGGATCAAGGGCGGCGGCTCGGGCGTCGCTTCGGCCTCGGTCGTCGGCGTTGGCGCCGGCCCGGCCGGCGGTTGCAGCAGAAACGCCTCGAGCTCCTGGAATGAGAAACTGTACAGATTTCCCGGCGCCACCTGGTTGGTGCCTTCGGGTCCATACAACCTCAGGATGGCGCTTTGCAGGGCGTTGGTGGCGATCAAAGGTCGAGCCCGGCAGCGGGTGCACTGGCGGGAGAAGCGCTCGTCAGTAAAGATCAGGATGGTGTCGCTCTTGTTCGGCGGGCTGGGCAACCGATCGGCAAGCTCTTCTGGCCCCGGAGCGATCAATGTGATGGCGTCTTGGGCAAGCAAGGTGATCTTGTCCCGAGCGCGGCCGACCCGCTCGGTGAGATTCTCCACCGGCACCAGCACGTTCTCCAGTGAGAAATCGTCGCCATAGAGCTCGAGTTTTAGATTCAAAATGCGCGCTACCGCCTGGTCCACTCGCGTCTGAAAGGCCACATCCGTATCGTACATGTCGCGAAACCAGTCGAGGGTATCCTTGATGTTCGCTATGTGGTCGGCGTAGGAGGCAGTCAGCGAGAACTCGGAAAGCACCAGTACGTCGTTGCCGGCGAGAAACGCATCCTGGGCGATCTGCCGGTGAGGAAATTCCTGCAACTGCGGATCGTAGAAGCGTTTCACCGCCCGCACACCCAACGCATCAGACACAGTGATGCCCCCGGCCGACCGCCAGGTGGAAAACTCGGGCAGTCGTAAGATGGTATCCAGGGCCTGGGGATCAAAGCTGATCGGCCGCGTGCTCTCCCGTATGTTCCCTTGAAAACCCTGGTAGCGGATGTGGGAGGTCAGCAACGCGTCGGTCGTCTCGGCCGGTCCCGGTGCATGGCCGGTGACGGCAAAGAACGGCGCCAACTCGACGAGCTTGAGCTGTTCAAGTTGGCGGCGCACGGTCGATACCTCCTGGTCTGGTTGCCGATCGCTGCCCCCGTGACCAGGAAAATGCTTGGCTACCACAGCGACGCGATCATCACTTCCTTGATGGACGCCGCGAATGTAGGCCTGGCCCATGACCCCCACCCAGTAAGGGTCGCCTCCAAATGTACGGGTCCCAAGTCCGCCTGGGCTCTCGGGTCGCGGGATATCCAACACATCCAGAGACGGTCCCAGCATCATGTTCACGCCAATCGCCGCAAGCTCTCCCCCGACCACGTTCCCTACCGTCTCGGCGTGCGCCGGGTTCCAGGTAGCCCCAATGGCCATGTTATTGGGCACTGACGTTACGCCGCTGTGCAAACGGCTGTAAGGGTACCCATCCCCTTCCTGAGCGATGGCGACAAAAAGGGGGACAAAAGGAGAGAGATGCAAATCTCCGGTCTCGTCCGGTGGAAGCGGCTCCTCAGTCTGCGAGATATCAAAAGCATGGGACTGGAGTTGGTTGTCTAGCGCAGCCACCTGCCCCACCGGATCCTCTTCGTCGGTAATATTGTCGTTGGTGTCCCGCAACAAGACGCCACCGATGTGGTAGTTGAGAATCAGGTCCGCAATTGCCGATTCGGCATCGGCGATGCTCCCGGCAAAGGTCACCAGGAAAAGCTGGCCTACCCGGTCACGCGCGTCCATCTGGGCCATCAATTCGGCTACCGCCTCTTGCCGCAGGGCATCCGCCTCTGAAGGCGGCTCTTGTGCGTTCGCCACCATGCCACACGGAAGCATGCCCGCCAGGAGCAGCACAACGGCCGCAACGCGCGCCAACCACCCCCCGGTCGTGGTTGCATTGGTTAGTCGATCAGAAGGACTCGAAGCTTGTCAATTACCTGCCTGCGAGGCCGGCGAGGAGAAAACCCCGCCGTGGTGTGCATCAGGCAGCTGCACTATTGTGCTGGTCATACGCCGACAGTCCGAATTATAACCGTTGCCATAGCGTACAGCAACCATAGCACGCTCGTCACGCTGACGCAGCGCACCCATGATAATGTATTCTCAGACCCTCCCTCTACTGGTCGACCCCCTGGTGGCCGACCACCCATCAAACCGGAGCGCCGCTGACCGAACCTGCGGCGCTCCGTCTTTATTCAGCCTGTCAGTGGGCAGCGGGTCGGTCGTGCCAGAACAACCCACCAGGCGCCTACTCGGGCCGCGCCCAACAACAGAGGACTAACTCCTTGGCCGCCTTGACCTCGTCCAACCGCGCGGTTGGAGCCGTGTGCGGGGCAGTGCGGACCAACTCTGGCTGCTCGATGGCTTCTTTCCTGATACGAGCCATCGCTTCCACAAATGCGTCCAGCGTCTCTTTGCTCTCTGTCTCGGTAGGCTCTATCATTAACGCCTCCCGCACAATGAGCGGAAAGTAATTCGTTGGTGGGTGAAAGCCATAGTCCATCAGCCGCTTGGAGATGTCCAAAGCGCGCACCTCCGTGTCTTGGACAACCCCCTCTGCCACGAATTCGTGCATACAAACCCGATCAGCGTATGGAATGGTGAACAGTCTGCCGATCTGCGCTTGCAGGTAGTTAGCGTTCAGCACGGCATGGTCAGCGACCCGCCGCAACCCTTCCGCCCCGTGCATCCGAATGTAGGTAAACGCGCGCACAAAGACGCCAAAATGGCCAACAAAGGCCTTCATGCGGCCGATGCTCTTTGCCGGCATGGCGAGCTGGTACAAGGGGATTGGCAGGTCTCCGTGGTCGTGTTCGTCCAACCCCAGCGCCAGGTGTTCCGACTCGTCATAGACTGGCTCCACAATGGGACCAGGCAGGAAGGGGCGCAGGCGCTCGCTCACGCCGACGGGTCCCGACCCCGGCCCGCCGCCGCCGTGGGGGGTGCTAAAGGTCTTGTGCAGATTGTAGTGCATGACGTCAAAGCCCAGATCGCCCGGCCGCACGATTCCCAACAGGGCATTCATGTTTGCCCCGTCGCCGTACACGAGGCCGCCACACCCGTGAATGAGGCTGACCACCTCTTCAATCTGCTCTTCAAAGAGGCCCAGCGTGTTGGGATTGGTGATCATCAACCCTACCACCGTGTCATCGCACGCAGCGCGGAGAGCGGCGAGGTCTACATTCCCTCTCGCATCCGACGGAACCTCGACCATCGTCAAACCACTCATAGTGGTGCTGGCTGGATTTGTGCCGTGGGCGCTGTCCGGGATCAGGATCTTGGTGCGATTGGTGTCGCCTCGATCCAGGTGGTAGGCGCGCATCATCAAGATGCCTGCAAACTCGCCATGAGCGCCGGCCGCCGGCTGGAGCGACACGCCCGCAAATCCGCCAATCTCCGACAACCATTGTTGGAGTGTGAACATCAGATAGAGAGCGCCTTGGGTGGTCTCTTGGTCTTGCGCCGGATGGACGGCAGCAAAACCCGGTAGGCGGGCCATGTCTTCGTTCACCCTCGGGTTGTACTTCATCGTGCAGGAACCCAGAGGGTAAAACCCCTTGTCGATCGAGTGATTCAGCAACGATAAATGGGAAAAATGCCGAACGACATCGATCTCGCTTACCTCGGGCAAGTCCAAATCGTCACGCACCAGGCCGGCCGGGAAATCGGACATCGGAACGTCAGGGTCGGGCAAGCGTACGGCGCAGCGGCCGGGAGAGCCCAGGTCATAGATCAACGGCTCACTCACGGTGCACCTCCGATAGCGCAGTGACCAGGCTGTCGATCTGGTCCCGGCTGTTCATCTCGGTCACAACAACCAACATATGGTTCTTCAAATGCGGGTAATCCTGCCCGAGGTCGTAACCGCCGACAATTCCCCAGCTCTCCAGCAGGTAGTCGTTGAGGTCCTTGACCGGCAATGGACACTGGACTACAAACTCGTGGAAGAAAGGGCGGTCCATTCGGACGCCAAACCGTGGCAGCGCGTTAATTCTGTCGGCCGCGTAATGCGCCTTGTGATAGCACAATTCCGCCACCTGGCGCAAACCACATTTCCCCATCATCGAGAGATACACGGTAGCCGCCAGCGCCATGAGCCCCTGGTTCGTGCAGATGTTTGAAGTCGCTCTGTGCCGCCGGATGTGTTGCTCGCGAGTAGACAGCGTTAGAACATACCCAGTCTTGCCTTTGGAATCCATTGTTTCGCCAACCAGGCGGCCGGCCATCTTGCGCACATGGTCCTGCCGGGTCGCGAAAAAGCCGAGATAAGGGCCACCATAGGCGAGCGGGATCCCAAGCGGTTGGCCTTCTCCAACTACAATATCGGCTCCGAAATCTCCCGGAGGCGCCAACAGGCCCAGGCTGATGGGATTGGTGACCACACACAGCAGCGCACCCGCCCGGTGGGCCGCCTCAGCCAGTCCTTCCAGGGCCTCTAGCTGTCCGAAAAAGTTTGGCGTTTGTATCGCCAACAGAGCGGTATTCCTGTCTAATAACGCCACGAGGCTGGTGACGTCGTTTGTCAACGGCGTGTCGCCAACGACATCCAGTTCCATCCCTTGGGTATAGGTGCGCACGACCTCTCGGTATTGAGGGTGAATAGCCGGGGAGAGGATGATGCGGTTACGCCGGCCGCGCCCCGCACTCAGCGCCATGATCACCGCCTCAGCCAGGGCCGTCGCACCGTCATAGTGGCTTGCATTTGCCACTTCCATGCCTGTCGAGCGCGCAGATCATGCTCTGATATTCAAAGACCGCCTGCAAGGTCCCCTGACTCACTTCTGGCTGGTACGGGGTATAGGCCGTAAAGAACTCACCGCGGCGAAGCATATGATCCACCACGGCCGGGATAAAATGGTAGTAGGCGCCCGCCCCCAGAAATATCGCTGCCTCGTCGGCCGGCAGATTATAGCTCGCAATCTCTTTGAGCTCTGCAGTCACCTCCATCTCGGTCAACGCCGGCGGCAGGTCAAGGTCTGGAAACCGCACCCCTTTGGGTACATCTCGAAAAAAGGCCTCAATGCTGGATGCGCCAATTGCCTCCAGCATCGACTTGCGGTCCGCGTCCGTGTGCGGAATAAAGGTCATTGCTCAATCCCTCCGCAGATTCATCATGAGGTCAAACGGTCGTCGTGGGTTGTCGGGCAACGCTGTTCTGCACCCCCGCGCCAGGCGACTACTCCTGCCCTGCCATGCGGGCCTCGTATGCCTCAGCATCCAAGAGAGCCTCCCACTCTCCCACATCATCGGGCTTGATGCGAATGAACCAGCCTTTGTCGTAGGGATCCTGGTTGACGATCTCGGGCTCGTCCTCCAGCTCTTCGTTCACCTCGACGATCTCTCCGCCAACCGGCATGTAGACATCTGAGGCCGCCTTGACCGATTCCACCACGCCAAACGCGTCGCCCTTGCCAAAATGATCCCCCACCTCCGGTAACTCGACATAAACAATATCCGAGAGCTGGTCCTGGGCATAATCAGTGATCCCGGTAACCACCTCTTTCCCCTCCAAGCGGGCCCACTCGTCATGATCCGTGTACCGCAAATCGGCAGGAATGTTCATTGCAGACTCCTTTGAAGATGAAGACTTTTTTGCCAGTTCGGGGCGCATTGTAACCCAGTCCTAGGTTGCTGTCAATGGCGATTTGGCGGTGTTAGCCCAAAGTAGTAAAGTCCTATTTCTCCCAAGTTAAAATGTCCTCTTCTCCAACAAGGACTAGAGGACAGAGAAAATGGATGAGCTACTGACAATGAGCAAGAAAGAACTGACTCGACTGGAAGTGATGCAGCGACTGGAGCAGAAGCGCATGAGACATAAAGAGGCTGCCGAGATCCTGGGCGTCAGCACCAGACATGTTCGGCGACTATTGCATTCCTATCGTCTGCACACAGAGAAAGGGTTGATCTCAAAGCGTCGCGGCAAGCCCGGCAACAATCGCTTGAAGGCCGAAACCAAGCAGGATGCGATTGACCTGCTCCACAGTCGCTATCATGACTTCGGGCCGACGCTGGCCCATGAAAAGTTGACTGAGGTACACGATCTGACTCTCTCGGTGGAGAGTGTGCGGCAGATCATGATCGCAGAAGCGCTATGGAAACCAAGGAAAGCCAACCGAGTGGTAGTTCACCAGATGCGTCCTCGGCGAGCCTGTCTGGGGGAGTTGGTACAGATCGATGGCTCACCCCATCCATGGTTTGAAGATCGTGGGCCAGCCTGCACCTTGCTGGTATACATTGATGATGCGACCGGTAGATTGATGGAGTTGCTCTTTGTTCCAGTCGAGAGCACCTTCAATTACTTTGCTGCTACGCGGCGTTACCTGGATCGACACGGTATTCCAGTCGCATTCTACAATGATAAGAATGGCATTTTCAAGATCAATGCGAAACATGCGCTCTCCGGCTCCGGCATGACCCAATTCGGGCAAGCGATGCAGGCCTTGGACATCGAGATCATTTGTGCCAATACTCCCCAAGCCAAAGGGCGCGTCGAGCGGGCCAATCAGACCCTTCAAGATCGGCTCGTGAAGGAGCTGCGCCTGAATGGCATCTCTTCCATAGAGACGGCCAACGCCTATGCTCCAGTGTTCATCGAGGACTTTAATCGCCGCTTTGCCGTCCAACCTCGAAGTAACCATGATGCCCATCGCCCGCTGTTGTTCTCTGAGGAGGAGCTCAACATCATTTTCTCCCTCAAGGAGACACGCGTTCTCTCCAAGAACCTCACGTTACAATACCACAAAGTGATCTACCAAATCCAAACCACCCGGCCCTCCTATGCCTTGCGCCATGCCAAGGTGGATGTCTGTGAGAACGCCCAGGGTGTCATCACCATCCTCCGCAACGGCCGATCGTTGAACTACACCATCTTCCACCAGCAACAACGGCAGGCCGAAGTGGTCATGTCCAAAGAGATCGACACCCATCTCGAGAAGTCAAAGCAACCCCACAAACCTGGCCCCAACCACCCATGGCGTCAGTATGGCCGACGAATCAACGGCCGGGTCATCTCGGAGAAAACCACCTGATGGGGCTGCGTCATCATGCGTTTATCGCTTTGGGGCTACCAACAGGGCAAAAAAAGAGCAGAACGATCATCGCTCTGCCCTGTTGTACAGCCACCTGGACGGCGCTCGGGTTGCTCGCCAGCATTGCCCTATCCTCCGTCCAGGCGCCATTATTCTAGCAGTTCTCTGTCCTCCATGGATAGGACATCTCTACTTTGGACAGATTAGGACATTTCTACTTTGGGTTGACACGCAGTTTTTCCGGCCGACTAGGTGATGCGGGGCACCCGGGCCAGGATACCCGAGACCACCTCATAATTGATGGTGCCCAGGCGTTCTGCCACCTGCTCGGCAGTGATCTCATCTGGCCCTTGGCGGCCGATCAGGACGACTTCATCCCCGATCCTGACGCCCGGCACAAAGGTCACGTCGATCATCGTCTGGTCCATGGTCACCCGGCCGACGATAGGGGCGCGATGGCCCCGCACCAACACCTCGCCCCAATGGTGCGGCGCGCGCCGGAATCCGTCCGCATATCCCACTGGGATTACCGCTATCGTCTGTTGGCGCTCAGTCACATACGTGTTCCCATAGCTGATCGGCGTGCCTGGTGGCAGGTGTTTCACCTGGGCAATCGTGGTTTTAAAGCTCAAGGCGCGTCTAAAAGACGTTGGGCACTTGACTGACGAGCTCGGGTCCAGCCCATAAAGCGAAATGCCGAGCCTCACCATGCCAAAATGAGCCTCGGGACGGGTGAGGATGGCTGCCGAATTGGCAGCGTGCACCAGCGGCGGACATACCCGGGCCTCATCAAGCTTTGCCAGCATATCCCGAAAGCGTTCGAGTTGAATCGTTGTGTGATCGCGGTGCAGTTCATCGGTGCTGTCCGCCACCGAAAAATGGGTGAAAACGCCCTCCACCCGGAGGTGCGGCAACGCCTCTAGATCCAGCAGTAGCGGGAGCACCTCATTGGGCAACAGTCCCAACCGCCCCATGCCCGTGTCCACCTTGACGTGCACAACTGCCGAGCGGCCCAGATCCGCAGCCGCCCGGCCAAAGGCGCGGGCGATATCGACATCGTAAAGCGTGACGCTCACGTCGTTGAGCAGCGCCTGCCGAGCCGTCCAGGCCGGGGAGTAGCCTAACACCAACATCGGCGCAGATATCCCGGCGTCCCGCAGCCCAATAGCCTCACTCAGCGACGCCACCGCGATCCGTTCTGCTCCATTGCTCAACACAACTCGCGCCAGTCGGGCTGCTCCGTGCCCGTAGGCGTCAGCCTTGAGCACCACCATCAGTTCGACATTCGGCCCGATCATCTCTTTCACCTGGCGGGTGTTGTGGGCAATCGCGTCTACGTCGATCTCCACCCAGGTCGGCCGGCCGGGCAGAGTGAGCACCACCTGTCCAAACACCGGGTGTTGCCTGACCAGCTTTTCCGCGTCCCGTTCCGGTTCAGCCAGCAAAGCGCGGCTGACGCGCTCGAGACGGGTCAAAGCCGATCCTTTGACCAGTACCAAATCCCCGGCTGCCAATTTGACTCGTCCACTGCCCGGGCCCAATCTGGGCGAATCATCGGCAAACAACCGAATGACTTGATCGGTGCTATAGGCATACGTAACCGCTTCCCCAGCCATGCCCGCTTCCTCGGCGCCGCGCCCGATCTCGGTTGCCAGCTCGCCCTTTACCACCAGCTTGTCCACCACTTGCGCGGCCCGGGCGCCTACCCGCGCGTGCTCTTGCGCGGCCAGGGACCCAGCTGGTACATATCCCCCAGCACGGCGATCTTGCGGCCTGGCGTTTCCAGCTCCTCCAATAGGTCCAGCGCAGCAAGGGCCGCGGCCGGGCTACTGTTGAACGTGTCGTCCAGCAAAACCGCCCCACCGACGGCCGGCAGTGCATTGAGACGTCCGGGAAGCCAGGGCAACTGCTCAAGCGATTCTGCCATTTCAGAGATGGACAGGCCATACTCGCGCCCGACTGCAAGCGCAGCCAGCGCCGCGAACACCCGCGGGCGGCCAAGCCACGGTATCCTGACTTGTTGGGTGGCGCTCCCCCAGGACGCGTGAAAACGGCATCCATCAAGCCCAACTTGAACCTCGGCGGCAGTAATGTCGGCCCCTGCACCCAGTCCGACCGTGACCGCTTTCGCGCGGCAATCGTCCGCCATCGCGCGGACCCACGGGTCGTCCCAATTCAGTACTGCCAGGCCGTCGGGAGAAAGAGCACGAACGAGGGCGCCCTTTTCCTGCGCAACTCGAGCCAACGAGCCCAGCGCTTCCAGGTAAGCGGGCGCGACCGCCGAGACGACGCCTATGCGAGGTCTGGTCAATGACGCGAGTTCGGCAATCTCCCCGGCATGGTCGCTGCCGAGCTCTAGCACCGCAATGCGATGCGCTGGCGCCAATCGGCCGAGGGCGACAGGCAAGCCAAACAGCCCATTGAAGCTACCTCGGTTGCGAAACACCGGATAGCGAGCGCCCAACACGGTTGCCAGAGCTTCCTTGGTGCCCGTCTTGCCAACTGAACCCGTGACGCCGATCACCTCCGTGCCCAGCTTTTTCAGAATGTACGCCGCCCAGCGGCGCAGCGCCGCCTCGGTGTCGGGCACCAGCACGCACGTGGTTTGATACCCGTCCAATCCCCCCGGTTCCTGGCAAAGGACACCACCTGCGCCGCCACGGAGGGCGTCCAGGATATAATCGTGACCGTCACCCTTTTCGGTGCGAATTGCCAGAAAAAGCTGACCGGGCAGCACTCGGCGAGAATCAAAGCAAAAATCGGAAAAGGATGTCGCCCTGGCCTGACCAAAAAGGTGGCCACCAGTGCCGGCCAATATGTCCGACAAATGAATCATGTCGCCAGTATAGCAGAATTCTCAAAACGGGGACGGTCGGAATTGCCAGGCATCCGGTTGTGAGGTAGAATCTCACGCGGCAGAAACACAAAAAAAGAAGGCGATCAGTCCATGCCAGTGTACGAATACCAGTGTGAGCAGTGCGGAGTCAGGTTCGAGCGACTGCAACCCATGTCGGCCGACCCCGTCGATTCCTGCCCCGAGTGCGGCAGCCAGGCGCACCGGGTGATCTTCGCCAGTTGGCGTCATTTTCAAAGGATCTGGCTTCTACGTTACCGACAACCGCAGATCGAGCTCCACTTCGAGTCGAAGCGCTCGCAACGATTCCGGCTCGTCTACCGACGACAGTGGCAGCAAGAGTGACGACACGAGCACCGAGAAAACTACTGCCAAGAGCGACGAATAACGCTCTTCAGCCCAGACCTTCTTCTGACCATCACCGCAGCCAGCCTTTTTCACTGGGAACAGCACAATGAGTTCAGCCAGGCGGCGGGTGGCCATCGTCACTGACAGCACCGCGCACATCCGTTAGCGTCTGCTCCGTCAGTACGAAATCAGAGTCGTACCCTGTCGAACAGAGACCGCGTTACAACTGAAAGCGCCCGGCGGCGCGCACTACCCGCTTTTCCAGGTTCTGGACATGCGAATCCAGCTTTTCCATCAGCTCCTGCCACTCGGGGCTTGCGAGCACTGATTCCATCTGATCCAGGTCATCAGCCACCGCCCCGACCAGGATTTGCGGATGGTCCCCATAGATGGTGTACCACGCGTCGGTGGGAGTGATCCCCAGTTGTTGGATCGCCGGGGCGAGCTCGTTGGCCATGAACTCAAAAGTGCTGGCCTCCTGGTCTGCCCGGATGTCCCAACTCATCAGCAGCTTGACCTTGTCTGACATCACATCTCCTAACCCGCGCTACTGTCCTCGCAACTGATCCAATATCATCTGAGCCTGCTCTCTCGCATCCTCGGCCAACGCCTGGTCTCCCGCGCAACCGGCCGGGATTTCGATCGACAGGAACGTCTCCAGCGCCGAGATTGCCTTGTCCAGTTCGTTGAGCTGGGCATAGACCAGGCCCAGAGCAAACTGCGCCTCGGGCATGTCTGGGTCCAGCTCTACCGCCTTTTCGAGTTGAATCAACCCGCTCTCCAGGTCGCCCAACAACAGGTGAACGTATCCCAGTGAAACGTACGCCTCTGCCAGTCTGGGATCGAGTCGATTGCCTCCTCCAACTCTTCCTTTGCCTCGGGTACTTGGGACACTTGCAGAAAGGCCGATCCAAGATTGGCGTGCGTTTCGGCGTCCTCGGGTTCTAGCTCGATACCGTCGCGAAAAGCGCCAATCGCCGCCTTGACAGCCTCGGGTCGTCGGTCCGACGGAGATAGGCGGCGCCAAGGTTGGTATAGGCGGCCGCATAGTCCTGGTCGACCTTGAGCGCCTGGCCATAAGCCGCGATCGCCAAATCGACCTCCCCGATACGCGCATAGCCGTTCCCCAGGGTCAGGAACGCCTCGGCGAGCCACTGGGTCCAATTCAGTGGCCTGCTTGAGTGGTTCCAGCGCAGCCTGGCATTCGTCGGCCTCGAGCAGGCTTTTTCCCTCGGCCAGCAACTCGAGCGCCTGCACGGCCGCCGACGGAGTCGGGGTCGCCTCAGGTCGTGCCTCGCTGCCCGCGCCCGCGCGGCAGGCAGTCAACGCGACAAGCATCACAAACAACACTACGATCCGTTGACGCATCCCGTTCTCCTCGTCCATGATCACAGTCGTGGGTTGAGCAGCACCACATGAGTCTCCTCAGGCAGCGCCGATTTTGTCACCTTGAGGCTGTCAACGATTCGACCTTGCTGGAACCCATCTCTTCTAGAAACGCTGCAAGGCGAGGCAGCCAGAGCTTGATCGGCGGCACGTGATAATGCATGGGAATCACCAGGCTTGGCTCCAGCATGGTAATCACCTCGGCCGCCTGCGCCGTGCTGATCAGGTCGCCCCCGCCCACCGGGGTAAGCAGAATGTCCACCGCGCCCAGCGCCTCAATTTGCGATTGACTCGGAATGTGGTTCAGGCCGCCCAGGTGGCACAGGGTAACGCCGTCGTACTCGAAGGTAAACACCACATTCCGCCTTGGAGCGTCCTTGCGCGGCTTGGAACCTATCAGCGCCACCCCGGTCACAAACACCCCACCGATCTCGTACTCGCCGGGGCCGTCCAGCACCCGCGACGGACCTCGCACTGCCTTGGCGGCATTTCGCGTGGCTTCGTCACAACTGATGGTAATGATCTCGCCCCGCGGGCGGGGCAGCTCATACCCGAACTCGTCCGAATAGGGGTCGGTGACAACCGACGCCGCCCCCCGCTCGCTAAGGCGAAAACAAGAAAGTCCGTACCAGGTGAGTTCCATAGTATCTTTGCGATCCGTTCACATGTGGCGTCTGCCCGCGGAATTATACCGTAATCAGTACCGGATGCCAACGACGGCACAAGCAGGTATAATGCCCCCATGCACTGGACCAGCAACGTCGTCGAGGTTGGTGGTGGAAGGGTGGAACACACCGTGACGTCCCTGCGCCTGTTCTTGCCGGCAGCGACCAACTCTCAATACACAGATGCCCAGATTGACGACACCGCCCGTCGTGGTCGCCGAGAAACTCGGGTGGCAGCCCCTCCTCTCTCCCTCAGCGCACGTGCTCGGTTCTCCCACCCGGCCGACGAGTTGGCCGGAACCGCCGGCTTGGGTTTTTGGAACGTCCCCTTTGGACCCGGGCCGGCGAGATTGCCCACGCTGCCCCAAGCCTGTTGGTTCTTTTTCGGCGCGCCGCCCCACGACGTTCAATTGGCCATGGGCGTGCCAGGGCATGGCTGGAAGGCCATGAGCCTGGACGCTGGCCGGCCGGCCGCGCTCAAGTGGATTCCATTCGCTCCGGCCGCTTTATTGGCGATGCAGAGCCAACGCCTGTACCAACGGATATGGCCGCGCATACAGCAAGCCTTGGCGGCTAGTGAAGTGACTCTGCCCATGGACATGAGGCGATGGCTCTGTACCAGCTCGAATGGCGAACCGACGGTGTCAGGTTCTACGTTGACGATCGCATAGTGCTCGAGGCTCCAATAACCCCGCGGGGCCCCCTGGGTTTTGTCGCCTGGATGGACAATCAGTACGCTGTGGCAACGCCGCGCGGCCGATTCAGGTGGGGTCTACAGGCAATCCGTAGCTCCCAGTGGCTCGAGATCGCCGACCTCTCGATCCGACCGGAGGCCTAGCCCCAATTCGACGCCGCAAACGGAAAGCGGCTACCAAACCCGCAACGCTGCCATCACGGACAACATTCGTCGATCTGCGCCTTTTGCAGCCGGCCGCTATAATCCACAAAAACTGTTTTGAGTTCAGTGAACTCGTCTATTGCCGTGTTCCCGCCTCGCGGCCGCCGTTCCCGGTCTGTTTGACACCGCCAAAGGGCAGGTGCACTTCGGCGCCGATGGTGGGCGCGTTGATGTAGGTGATTCCAGTCTCCAGATCCTGAATCGCTCGAAAAGCCAGGCCAATGTCACGCGTGTAAATCGACGAGGAGAGTCCATAGTCCACGTCATTGGCGATCGAGACCGCCTCTGCGTAATCCTTCACCTTGATTACGCTCAGCACCGGTCCAAAGATCTCTTCCTTGGTGATCCTCATGCCATGCTCGGCCTCAAAGATGGTCGGCTGCACATAAAAGCCGGTTTCAAACGCGCCGCCCGACAGCTTGGCTCCTCCGCACACGAGCCGGGCGCCCTCGGCCTTGCCAATCTCGATATAGTCCAGTGTCGACCGAGTTGCGCCTCGCTGGAGAGCGGCCCGACGTCTACTCCCTCTTCAAGTGGGTCTCCGAGACGTAGCGTCTGCGTTCGCTCGACCAGCTTGGCCATGAAATCGGCATACACCTTTTCATGTACCAGCAGGCGGCTGGTAGCCGTCACCGTTGACCGGCAGTCCCAAACGCCCCAAACAGCACCCCCTCGGCCGCTAGGTCCAAGTCTGCGTCGTCCATGACGATCTGCGGGTTCTTGCCGCCCAGCTCTAGCTCGACCTTTTTAAGCAGTTTGGCCGCCCGCGTGTACACGTCCGTGCCGGCCGGGACCCCGCCGGTAAACGAGATCGACCTGACGGCCAGGTTCTCCACCCAATTCGACCCCTACCTCGCCGCCCGATCCGGTCACCATGTTGAGCACACCTGGCGGCAGCCCGGCCTCGTGGAGCACCTCCACCAGCCGGGCGGCGCAGAGCGGGGTCAAACTAGCCGGCTTGAACACCACCGTGTTGCCCGCCACCAACGCGGCACCTAGCTTCCAGGCCGGAATGGCGATGGGAAAGTTCCACGGTGTTATGCAACCAACGACGCCTATCGGCTGCCGGATCGTCATGGCAAACTTGTCCGGGAGTTCCGAAGGTGTAGTCTTCGCCAAACAGACGCCGACCCTCGCCGGCAATGTACTCGAAAAAGTCAATCGCCTCTTGCACATCGCCCCTCCCCTCAGCCAGCACCTTGCCCATCTCCCGGGTCACAACAGCGCCCAGCTCATCCTTTCGCTGTCGCAGCAGGTCAGCCGCCCGGAGGCAGTATCTCACCCCTTTTCGGCGCCGGAGTGCGCTTCCACTGAGGGAGTGCCTTCTTCGGCCGCCTCTATGGCCCGCCGGACATCCTGCCGGGTCCCCTTGGTGAAAGCCGCCAATACCTCTCCCGGTCGCCGGGCTCTTGGTTACAAAGCTGTTGTCAGCCTGGAAATCGGTCCATCGTCCATCGATAAAGTGCCCAAAGGTTCGCATGTCGGTCATTACTCTCGCATTCACATTCGTATATTTTTATCATGTTTATAGAATTAATTATAGCATGGATTCAATCGTCCGACAAGGTATCCTTGCAGTGCAAAAACATATTGACACAGTCGATTTGGGCGGGTAAGATGGTGCACAATCCACAAGCAACCGTATTCACAGGCTGAAAGCGATGTACAAGAGAATCCATATGCTACGAATCTTGGTGTTGCCGGCGTTGCTCTGGGGGCTGGTCGGCTGCAAACCGGAGGAACCGCCCGAGGACTATGCAGCCACCATCGACGCTCTCAACGCCACCATCGCCGCGCATGAGGCCGCGCAGACCTCGGCGGCTCAAGTTTCGACGGCGCTGCCTTCCCCGACTGTTACACCCCGGCCGACCCTGGTCGACACCCCCCACCCTACCCTACGTCTCTTCGACACCGCAGCCGGTCATGACAGTCCAACGTCCTCCGACCGTCACCCCGACGGGTACCGCAACGCCGCAACCCACCCCGACTGCTACGGCGACGCCCCTGCCGGATGCCGCCGTCGGCGATCAGCTCACCAATTTGCGCAGCGGCCCGAGTGTCGGCTTTGCGATCATCGCCGAGGTCGAGGGTGGCACGGCGTTGGATGTTCTGGGCAAATCTGCCGACGGCGAATGGCTGAAGGTGCGCACCCCTGATGGCTTGGAAGGCTGGATGTTTCTGCTCCCGCTGCAGGTATTTATCCCCCTTGATACCGTGCCCGTCACACAATAGGAGACGCCGTGCGGCCGGACTCGACACATTTCGACCCCTGGGCCATTCAACGAGATCACCCGGGTTGTCGGAGGCCGATCATCTCGCCAACCGATGGGGCTCCGGATTGGCGGCCGTGCTGGCGACGCCGGTGTTGGTCGCCTTTAGCGAGGAATGCGCCCGCCTGGCAGTTGATGACATGCTCGCGGACGGTCAGCAAACGGTCGGCTCGTGGATAGATCTGCGCCATTTGGCCGCTACCCCACCGGGCATGACAGTGACGGTGCGGGCTGAACTCACGCGCGTGGAGGGCCGGCGGCTGCTATTCCAAATCGTGGCCTGGGATGAGCAAGAGACGGTCGCCGAGGGGCAGCACGAGCGCTTTGTCATCGACGTGGACCGCTTTCAGAAGAGGTTGATTGACAAGCTCAATCGCGCCTCAGATGGACGGCTGACCCCAAGGGGTACCAGCAAGGCCTCAGCCGATCACATGGGACCAGACCGCCTCCGGCCGGCCCCGAAAGTGACCCCACTCCAGCCGTTGGGCGTGCAATACCCTCAACACGTCGGCGAGCTGCTGATTAACCGGCGCCGCCACCCCCGACCGTTTCCAAAGCGAGCGACCGCGCCATTGAGATAATCAACTTCACTGCTGCTCGCGGCCGCTCGACAAATCCTGGTACAGGGAAGGCAGCTTGTCTCCCCGGCCTCGAGCCACCTGGGAGGACAACGCCAGGCGCAGCCACCCTTCAGGGAGCACCCGCACACCCCAGGCCAACAAGCAGCGCGCGGGCTGCCAGGGAGGTCAACCAACGACACGTTTAAGGATCGGACCACAGCCATCCCCTCGCGAAGCATCGCCCGCTCCAAACGGAACGCGGCCGATTGCCGGTACAGCTCGGCCGGGCTGAGGTCGAGCACCGCGCAAGTTGGCGTTAGCGACGATGTTGAGCATCAACTTGGACCATTTGAGCGCGCGATAGTCCGCATATGCATGCGTAGAGAGTCCGGCGTCGCAGAACAGATCCACCCACTCGTCAACACTCTCGCCGCGCCGAGACCGACGCCACGCCCATACCACGGCCACTCCGTTCCACCACTACCTGACCCACGGACCGCAGCGAGACTGGCGTCGTGAGCGTAGCGGCAACCGTGCGATCTGCGCCCAATTTGGCGGCCCGCGACCTCTTCCACCCCCACGCCGTTCTGAATGGTCATGACCCGGCGAACAGTTGCGGGCGCCCGGTTTGCCAGCTCTTCCAGCACGGGTGGCGCGGAAAAGGCCTTGGTGGTGCCAAGATCACCAGGTCATAGGAGCGACCTTGAGAAAACGCCCCCTGGACAGAGTCATGGAATGCGTCCGGCCGGGAATGCATCGAGAGCGCCCCTTCCCGCAGGAGAATGCCGCCCGATTCAAGGACGGAAACCTGTCCCGGGCGACCGACCACGGCCACGTGGTGGCCAGAGGCAGCGAGCTTGGCTGTGAGCAAGCTACCGACTGCACCGACGCCTATCACCAGTATGCGGTACGGCGCCACCTCGGGCACACGGCCGATCCTTCGCCCGCAAAACAGCCCTTTTCCATCCCGCATAAAGCGTGTCGCGCTGGTCTGCCGACATGACAGGCTCGTACATTCGCGCCAACGACCAATTGGCCTCCAACTCGGCAGTGTTCTTCCAAAAGCCAGTGGCCAATCCTGCCAGGTAAGCGGCGCCGAGGGCTGTCGTCTTGGTGACTGCCGGGACCTGCACCGGCACCCCCAATACGTCTGCCTGGAACTGCAGCAAGAGTCCGTTCTGCGCCGCGCCGCCGTCAGCCCTCAGTGCGGTGAGAGCAAGACCCGAATCCGCGACCATCGCC
>CAVOHX010000027.1:0-34762 GCA_963695825.1 uncultured Chloroflexia bacterium | reverse complement strand
TGGTTTGACGACGTGACGTCCACAGACTAGAATTGCGACACTGCACCACAGGGTGACCATCGTCCGCGGTCGCCCCACGAGGGCAGTCCGGCGCCTGCGCAGCGCTGCATCTACCCAAAAGCGACCATTTGGTGTGGAGTGAATCATGTACTACACCGGTTTTGCCGATGAAGCGGGCGGCTCGATAGACGCCCAGATCCAGGCCACCCTCGAGCTGGGCTGGTCGAACATCGAAGCCCGGAGCGTCGATGGCGTCAACCTGACCGACATCTCGGACCAAAAGTTCGAGCAAGTGTACGAGAAACTGGCCGCGGCGGGCGTGCGCGTCAACTGCCTGGGCAGCACCATCGCCAACTGGAGCCGGGATCCGCGCAGCGAGGAGGATTTTCAGTACAGCGTCGAGGCGTTGCAGCGCGCCATCCCCCGCATGCACCGCCTGGGCACGACCATGATCCGGGGCATGAGTTTTGCCGTGGTCCGGGACGGAGACCCGGACAGCCCCGAGCTGGAGGCGATCATCTTTGAAAAGGTGCGGCACCTGGTCAGGATGTGCGAGGAGGCCGGCGTTCTCTACCTGCACGAGAACTGCATGAACTATGGCGGCATGTCCCACGAGCACACGCTGAGGCTGCTAGACAACGTTCGCTCGCCCAACTGTAGGTTGGTCTTTGACACAGGCAACCCGGTGTTCACCGACCGCCGGTCGGTCCCGAGCCCTATCGCAAACAGTCCTCGTGGGAATTCTACACCAACGTCCGGGAGTGGATCCACTATGTGCACATCAAGGACGGCCGCTACCTCCGGGAGAGCGACGGCATCTTCCCCGAGGTCGAGTACACCTTTCCCGGCGAAGGCGATGGCGACGTGGAGCGAATCGTCCGCGATCTACTGCACACCGGCTACGACGGCGGCCTGTCCATCGAGCCGCACCTGCGTGTCGTCTACCACAACGACTCGGCCCAATCGGCCGACGAGATCCGCTACAACAACTATGTGGTATATGGCCGGCGCTTGATGCGATTGGTGGGTAACATCCAGAGAGACATCTCCAGACCAGAGTAAACGCGATGCCGATCATCGAACCCGAGCTCGCCGCGATGATACCCGCGCTCACGAGCAGCGCCAGCCAGCGTCATAATCTGAATCCCGGTCAAGGTCTCCGCTCCGGTTGAGCTATCGGCTTGGAAATCGATTCGCAGCCGGCCGCGGATGGCAGCATCGATCTCTGCCGCAAATACCGCCGGGTTGTCGCGCTGGAGAATCTCGTGGGCCTTTTCAAGCGCGCTCGAATGGGCATCCCGCGCCCCAGCGGCCGCCCACTGATCCCGAGGGCGGCGGTCCGCAATCTCTGGCAGCACCGCCTCGGTGCGCATGCGTTTTAGCGTGTGGCGCCGGTCGGCAAAGATCCCGCCAGGGCCGACCTCCGCGATCAGATCGAGCGCCAGGTTCTCGTCGCTGAACTCCCATCCACGACAGGCACGTTTGAGCATCAAGGCGATCTCGTGGTCCACCACCGCCTTGCCGAAATCAAAAGCCATGAGCGCGTCGATCAGGCCACCCATGGCGAGCAAATCGACGCCGCCCAGCATCGCAACCATGGCAGAGAGCCCAGTCTCGTACCCGGCCTGCGCATCGTTCACCTTGGAATTGGTGAGGCCCACAAAGGCGGCGGACGGGCACCCCATAGAATCGAGCCATTTGCGCGCACCCCACACCGAGATCCCGGTCTCGATAGCGCCCGGCGCATAGGCCCCGGTTCGCATGTCGCTGACCGTCAGCAGCGCATCGTAGAGGACCGGGGTGCCCGGCCGGGACATTTGCGCCAACAACGCCTGGGACAGGAACTCGGCGTTGGCCACCACCAGGGTCCCAAGCAAGGTCATCGGCGCTGATACACCGGCGTTGGGCGTGACCACGCCGTGGCTGGGTACCCCCCGCTCGGCGAAACGCATCAGCTTTTCCGTGGACTCGACGTCCATCGTCAGCGGCGAGACAGTAGCGCAATAGATAAAGGTGACAAACCGGCCGTTCCCAAAACGCGCCCTCGCCCCCGGCGATCAGAGCCGCCATCTCGAGGATATCCTCCGTGTCCTCGAGGGTGGTGGCGCTGCCGCGGATCGGTTTCACGCAGTGTTTGAGCGCCGGATAGAATCGCGCCAGGCCGGTCCGCCCCGGCGGCGCATCACCGGCCGTCGTCGCGATGGAAAAGATGTCGAAACCCGACAACTCGTTGACCAGGTGAGCGATACGCGCCACATCGGCCGACGTGGATCGCCGCACCTCTCCGGTCTGGGGATCGACAATGTCCGGCGCGACGCTGCCGGTCATCATCAACGGGGCATGCGTCCCGGGATGGTACGATCAAAGTGGGGGTCAAGGCCGTGAAAGGTCAAGGTGGGCGGAAACAGCTGACGGTGCTCCTCGACGATGGCGCGAGGAATACGAACGATCCCCATCTCCCCATCGACCCGACCGCCATAGGCCGCAAAGCGCTCCCGCGCCTCGGGGTTTCTTTCCAAAACACCAACGTTCTCAAGAATCTCCAGAGAACCCTCATGTACCGATTCAACTTGGTCTGGCGATAGCAGCGTGCTTGTTCGCGCCATTGTCTTTCCTCCCAACCGAGATTCTACTCCCACATCGCCACGGGCTCGCCCAAGAATCTTGGAGATGGGCGTGACGTCCAGACCGGGCCCATCCAAGGCCTACACCCGCCTTTTTCATGTGTCGGCCGTACCGCGGCCGACTTGATAGGGATCATACCAGTGACGTCCCAGGCCGCCAAGAACGCCCTGGGCGGCGTCGAGTGCGCCATGTTGGCGATGGCAGATTCGACGATGCTGGTGCCGGGCTTGATCGACACCTACGTGTTCAAGCAAATCGATGCTCGCCCGGTGAGTTTTCGCGCACTCTTGGCGACCCAATCGTGAATCGTGGGCACTCGGGCGTGATCATACGTCTCGATCCTCCTCCTCCTTGCTGCGAATCCCCATTGAGGGTGGCTGTTTGTTTAACTGCCGATGGTCTACATCATTCGAGATAACTCTGGCAGGTCAAGTAAAACTGATTGTTGGAGCGTGAATTGAATTATTACTGTTTTTTTCGTGTAACTGGACTCTATTTGGTCCGCTCCGTTAACTGTTTCTTGACGGCGGCAATCACTTCTGATACATTACGCGGGCATGCGAAATGACGGGCAAGGAGGATCAGGCATGTCGCCACTGGGTGACCGGATTCGCACTCGGCGAAAAGAGCTGCGGTTGAGCCAGAGCGATCTGGCTGAGCGCACCGGTATGACCGCCAGTTTTGTCAGCCAGGTTGAGCGAGGGGTCACCAGCCCCTCCATCGACTCGCTGTACAAGATCAGCAGGTCGCTCGATGTGCCGGTCTTCCACTTTCTGCTCGAGCCGGAGGTCAAAAGCCCCGTCGTCCGGCACCATGAGCGAGTCCGCATCACCTGGTCCTGGTCCGGATCAGAGCTCACTTTCAATTGCTGACCCCCCGGACGAGCCAAAGGTTGGAAGCGTTTATGACCGAGTGGGAGCCGGGCGAGCCGAGAACGCTCAAGGGCTTTGGCGAGAACACTGAGGAGTTCATCTACGTCCTACAAGGCCAACTGGAGGTCCGGCTGGCGCGCGAAGCGTACCTCCTTGGCCCCGGTGACACGGTCTGCTTCGAAGGCGTCATGCTGCGCGGCATGGATCCGCGCGGGGATCAGACCGTGAGGTTCATCTCGGTCATAGCACCGCCGGCGTTTTGATGCACGCGCCGGTCGGACCATTCGACGCAACGAGCGACCAAACCCGCCCCTGAACCCTGCATGAACAGATTGGAGACCCGATCATGAAGATCGACCACATCCGCTGCCGCGTCGTGAGCCACCCCCTTCCGGCGCCCCTCCGCCCTGCCTGGGCGCCGGGCCGGACCTTTGAGCGCACCGCCTGCACTCTCGTCGAGATCACCACCGACGAGGGCCTCACCGGCCTGGGCGCGCTGCCCCACGCCGACCCCATCGGCCTCCACACCGTCTCCGAACTGGTGGCGCCCTACATCCTGGGCAAGGACCCCTTTGCCGTCGAGCGGATCAGCCCCATCCTGCGCCACGCGGCGCGGGATGGCGGCCTATCCCTGGGGCGTCGAGATGGCCCTGTGGGACATCATCGGCCAGGCCTGCAGCCAACCGGTCTATCGCCTGTGGGGCGGCTACCAGGACTCGCTGCCGGCCTATGCCAGCCTGGCCGAGATCTGCGAGCCGGCCGAACAGATCGAGCGACTGCACATGCTGCGCGAAAAGGGCTTCCGGGCCGCCAAGCTGCGGACTCCGGCGGCCCGACATCGACGCCGACATCGACCTCGTCCAGCGGGTGCGCGCCGAGTTTGGCGACTCGATGGACCTCATGGCCGATGCCAACCAGGCGCACGTCATGCCCAGCCCCGGCCCGCACAACTTTTGGTCGTTTGCCGACGCGCTCAAGGTGGCCCGGGCGCTGGAGGAACTGGACGTGCTGTGGCTGGAGGAACCCCTGCCCCGCTACAACTACGAGCAGCTCGTCGGCCCTCACCGCCCGCGTCGATCTGCCCATCGCCGGCGGCGAGCTGAACATCGGGCTGCACGAATACCGCCAGCTCATCGAGCGCAATTGCTACGACATCATCCAGGCCGACGCCGCCTTTTCCGAGGGCGTGTTTCAGCTCCGCAAGGTGGCGGCCCTGGCCGAGATGGCCTTCAAGCCCTTTATCCCCCACACCTGGTCCAACGGCATCGGGCTGGGGGCCAACCTGCACCTGGCGGCGGCGACCCCCAACTGCCCCTGGTTCGAGTTCCCGGTCGATCCGCCGGCCTGGACGGAGGAATCGCGGGACTTTATGCTGACCGAGCCCTACACGATCAACGCCGATGGAACCATCTCGGTGCCCGACGCGCCGGGCTTTGGTTTCAAGCTCGACCAGGACGCATCCGTGACTGCACCGTCCAGAGTCTGGGAGAGCGACACTCGGCGGTTGCCTGACAGACGCGGTAATCGGCTGATTCGATTCTGGACGCAGGCCCAGGAGAGCGCGGTCGGATCTCTCCACCCGGCCGTCGGGAGTCAGATTGGATGAGCGCCAAACGGTTGGACATCGTCGGGCTGGGGCTGGCGACCATCGACATCATGACCCTGGTCCCCCGGCTCCCCGACCACGACGAGGTCTTTCCGGCGCGCCGCATCCTGCTGCAAGGTGGCGGGCCGGTGGCCACCGCCCTCGTCGCCGCCGCCCGGTTGGGGGCAGCGACCGCCTACCTCGGTCCCTATCGCGCCCACGACCTGGGGCACTCTCACCCGAGGCGGGCTGGAGAGCGAGGGGGTAGACACGAGCCACGCCCCGGTCCGCGCCGGAGGCGAGCAGGCGGTGTCGGTCATCCTCGTCGACAAGCCCCGGGCCAGCGCTCGATCCTCTACGATACCGGGCGACGTGCAGGAGCTGTCGCCGGCCGAGGTGCCCGCAGAGCTGATCGTCTCGGCGCGCGCGCTGCACCTCGACGGCGTCCATCTGGAGGCAGCCTGCCACGCCGCCGAGATTGCCCGCCAGGCCGGCGTCGTCGTCTCTTTCGACGGCGGAGCGGGCGAGCTGTGGGCCGGGGACTGAGCGGCTGCTGCCCCTGGTCGATCTGATGGTCGTCGCCCGCCGCTTTGCCGAGCAGCACTACCGGCCTGGCCGATCCGCTAGCAGGCTGGGCCGGCGCTGCTCGAGACCTACCGGAGCCCGCCAGGTGGTCATCACCGACGGCGTTCGGGGCTGCTGGTATTGGGACGCCAACCCAGCACCTCCACCAGCCCGCCTTTCCCGTCGACGTGGTGGACACCACCGGCGCCGGCGACGTGTTTCACGGCGCCTACCTGTACGCCTATCTTGCAGGGCTGGCCCGCCAGCCGATGCCTGGCCTTTGCCGCCGCCACGGCCGCCCTCAAGTGCCGGGCGCTCGGCGGGCGGGCGGGCATCCCGACCCGCCAGCAGGTTGAAGCGGCGCTAGAGCGGCCGGATTCGCCCCGGCCGGCGGCCCTGCCTGCGGGAGCGCCGGGAAAGTGACAGACCGATGAGGAGTAGTCCATGCCATCATCCGAACGCCGCCGCCTTGGGCGTTCTCTCCATTGGCGTGCCCTATTTTGACGTCGACCACCGCCAACCGCCACCTGGCCGCGACGCGCCGCCTTTCTGGAGCCGCACTACCGCCTGGTCGGCCCGGCCGAGATGGTGACCGACCTCGAACGCCCTGGACGCCTTGCATGGACGAGTTCCAGGCCGCCGCATCGGCGCGCTGCTGCTGCAGATCGGCACCTTTCCCGACGGCGAGGCCCCGGCCCGCATCGCCGACCGGTTGGACGTGCCGATCGTGGTCCACGCCCTGCCCGAACCGCGCCTCGATCGCGAGGTGTCCCTCAACAGCCTGTGCGGCGCCAACATGACCACCTTTACGCTGACAGCCCTGGACAGGCCGCACCTGTTCTGTTTCGGCGATCCGCATCGGACGCCGGCGGCGCAGCGAGACCTGCTGGCCAAGCTCAACGCCGCCACCGCACTCTCGGCGCTGCGGGGCAGCCGCATCGGCCTGATCGGCTTTCGCGCGCCCGGTTTCTATCCCTGCGCCTTTGACGAGCTGCTGCTGCGCCGGACCCTGGGCCTGGCCATCGACCACATCGGCCTCAACGAGCTGGCCCGCGAGCTGGACAGGCGGAGCAGCGGCGCCAGGCGCCCCGCGACCGCTTCCCGCTCATCGAGGGCGGCGAGCTGCCCGCCGAGGCCGTCGAGCGCATCGAACGCTACTATGCCGCCCTGACCCACGTCGTCCAGACCAGCGGCCACCGCGTCATCGCCATCAAGGATTGGCCCGAGTTCTTTGAAGCCGAGGTCGAGGGCGGCTTCTGGCCCGCCCTGGGCTGGATGCAGGAGGACGGCATCGTGCTGGCCCCCGAAGGCGACGTCAACGCCGCGGTGACCATGGCCCTGCAGCACGACCTGACCGGCGGGGATCCCGACCCTGGTGGACGTCGGCGCCTGGGAGGACGACGACTCGACGCTGCTGCTGTGGCACTATGCCGGCGCCGAGAGCCTGGCCCGCGACCCGGACGAGATCCGCTTCGATCGATGGGGTCGCGAGGTCGAGTACACCTTCAAGCCCGGGCCGGCGACCCTGGCCCGCGTCGGCCTGTACCAGGGCCAACTCCGCCTGCTGACCATCGCCGTAGAGATGCAGGACCGGCGGGTGACGCTGCGCCGGGCGGCCGGGCTGGGCGCGCACGGTCCACACCCCGGCCGGCGAGGTGGTCCAGCGCATGATCGCCGACGGGTGGGAGCACCATCCCTGCCTGGTCTACGGCGACCTGTCGACCGAATTTGCCGGCATTGCCCGGCTGGCCGGTCTGGCTCACACCGCCCTGTAGCCAATGTTTGGTCACCAGGGCGCTGGGTGCGTCCGGAGATCATGCTGAACGAGAAGGAATGAGGATGGAGTTTGGATTCTACTCCCCGGTCCAAGTGGTCTTTGGCCAGCCGGTCGCCGTCGCGCTGCCGGCCGTGCTGAACGAGATCGGGGTCGAGCGCGTCCTGGTGCTCAGCGACGCCGGCCTGGCGGCGGTCGGGCTTTTGGATCAGGTCACAGAACCGCTGACCACCGGCGGTTGGCGGGTGTCGGTGTTTGCCCAGATTCAGAGCAACCCGACCACACGCGACGTGGAGAAGGCGCTGGCTGTCGCCCGCGAGGTGGAGGCCCAGGCCCTGGTGGCGCTCGGCGGCGGCAGCGTCATCGACGTGGCCAAGGCTGTGGGTCTGCTGATGACCAACGACGGGAGCTACGCCGACTACCAATGGGGCAGACGCGCCATCACCCGGCCGATCCTGCCGCTGATCGCCGTGCCGACCACAGCAGGCACCGGCAGCGAAATGACCAAGGTGACCGTCATCGAGGACCACGAGACCCGCTTCAAAAAGGGCGTGCTCAGCCCTCTCCTGTTTGCCCGCGCCGCCGTGCTGGACCCGGCGCTGACCCTGAGCCTGCCGCCACATCTGACGGCCGCCACCGGCGTCGACGTCATTGGTCACGCAGTGGAAGCGTTCGTCGGCCGGCGGGCCAACCCCATCACCGACGCGCTTGCGCTTTACGCCCTGCGCCGCGCCTGGCGGCACCTGCCTCGCGCAACGTATGATGGGAGTGATCTTTGCGCACGCCAGGAGATGATGCTAGCCAGCGCCATGGCCGGGCTCGGCCTTTGACCAAAGCGGGTTGGGCATCATCCACTCCCTGGCTGGGCCAGTGGCCGGCCGCTACGGACTGCACCACGGTCTCTGCATCGGCCTGCTCCTGCCCCAAGGCCTGGCCTACAATCTGCCGGTCCTGGGCGACAAGCGACTCGAGCTGTTGCGGGCGTTTGGCATGCCGCCGACTCTCTCGACGAGAAGGTGGTGGAGCGAGTGAAATCCTACCTGAGCGACTTGGACCTGCCGTTGACCCTGGCTGAGCTTGGGATCACCGACCCCGACCTGCCCGCCATGGCTGAGGAGGCCTCGCGCATGGTTCTGCTGCCCAACAACCCCCGGACGCGCCGCCGTGGACGACTCGAACGTGTGCTGGAGGGAATCGAATGATATGTTTCGTGAGCATCGAGCACGAGAGCTGGCTGGAGGACCCTGAGGCCCGAGCCGCCCACCTGGCGTACTGCATGGATGTCAAGCTCAAGCTTGAAGAGATTGCCGGAACCCCGTGTCTCGTGCAACGGTACCAGGACGTCAACCGCGAGCTACTGCACGAGTTGGGGATCAAGGCCCTGCTCATCAGCGGCAACGCGTCTGACTGGGTCCACTATGACCCACGGGAACTGACCGATCTGTACGAGATCATCCGCCAGGCCGAGTGGCCCATCCTGGGGTTCTGCGGCGGGCTTCAACTGATCGCCATGGCCCACGGTTCGGACAGTGGCGCCCATGCGCCGCCTGCGGCCGGGCGAACCGGACATCACGACCCTCTCTGGTCCCGGCTATCTGAAGGAGTGGGGCTTTATGCCCGTAGACGTGGTCGAGGCGGACCCGATCTGCGAGGCCTGGGAACATCGCCCGTCTTTCTCGAAGTGCACTATTGCGAAGTAAAAGCAGTTGCCGCCCGGCTTTCGGATCCTGGCCTCCAGCGCCGAGACTGCCCCATTCAGACGATGAAACAGCTCGACCAGCCGATCTATGGCGTCCAGTTTCATCCCGAGGGCTATACAGACTATCCGCACGATCGTCGCAACGCGCTGGTAAACCTCGTCTATCCAGAGGGCTACCCACAGGCGCAGCCCGACGGCCGCGGCCTCACTGACCAACTTTTTCCGGATCGCCGGCCTCTTGACCTAGCGCCGGCGCGGGAATCCCGAGCACCAATCCGGCGCCAGGATTTCTTGGACGGCAACCAGCCACAGCCAATGACCTACAGCGAGAATCAGGAGCAGTGTGAACCGAGAAGAGATCGTCAACCTGAGCAAGGCGCATAGCTTTTTCACCTGGTCCGTCCAGAGCCAGGTGCAGCCCCTCACCGCCGAGCGAGCCGAGGGCGTCTACTTCTGGGACGCCGACGGCAACCGCTATCTCGATTTTTCGTCACAACTCATGAACGTGAACGCCGGTCATGGCAACCTCAAGATCGTCGCCGCCATTCAGGAACAGGCAGCCAAGATGGCCTACGCCTATCCCGGCATTGCCACCGAGCCCAAAGCGCGCCTGGGCCAGCTGCTGGCCGAGATCACGCCCGGCAGACCTGTCCAAGACTTTGTTCACCACCGGCGGCGGAGAAGCCAACGAGAACGCCATCAAGTTTGCCCGCCTCGTATACCGGCCGGCACAAGCTGCTGGCCCGTTATCGCTCCTTTCATGGGGCGACGGCCGGCGCCCTGGCCCTGACCGGCGATCCCTATCGCCTGGCAGTCGAGCCGCTGATCTCGGGCGTGGTGCATTTCATGGACCCCTACTGCTACCGCTGTCCCTTTGGCTGGACGCGGGAGACCTGCCACCGCGAGTGCATCAGCCACGTGGAGCAGGTCGTCGCAGTTCGAAGGGCCCGGACAACATCGCCGCCATCGTGCTAGAGGGGGTCACCGGCAGCAACGGGCTGATCATCCCGCCCGACGACTATTGGCCGCGCATCCGAGAGATATGCGACCGATACGGCATCCTCCTGGTCTCCGACGAGGTCATGAGCGGTTTTGGCCGCACCGGCAAGTGGTTCGGCGTCGACCACTGGGGCGTAGTGCCGGACATCATCACCATGGGCAAGGGCATCACCTCGGGCTATGTGCCCCTGGGCGGCGTCATTGTCTCCCGCGCCATCGCCGACCATTTTGAGGACCGGCGGCTGCCCATGGGGTTGACCAACTCGGGGCACCCGGTGGGCGTGGCGGCCGGCGTAGCCGCCATCGAGGTCTACCGGGAAGAAGGGCTGATCGAGAACGCTCAAGGCCATGGGCGCCGATCCTCAAGGAGGGGCTGGAAGAGATCCAGGACAAGCACCCCAGCGTGGGCGACGTGCGCAGCATCGGCCTCTTTTCGACCATCGAGCTGGTCAAAGACCGAGAGACCAAAGAGCCACTGGCGCCGCTGCCCGGCCTGCCCTCATCCCCCGAGGATGCCCAGGTCGCGCCGCGACTGTCGGCGGCCTTGCGCGAGCGCGGCATGCACTGTTTCGTCAAGTGGAACCACCTGTTCCCGATCCCGCCGCTGTGCATCAACGAAACGGAACTGCGCGACGGACTGCACATCCTGGACGAGGTGCTGGACATCGCGGACGAGATGGTGCCCGGAGATGTAGCGTCGCAGGGAGACACGATGGCTGAAAGGTACGACGTCATCATCGTTGGCGGGGGCATGCTGGGCTTGTCGACCGCCTACCACCTGGCCCGACGCGAGGCGCGCATCCTGCTGCTTCAGGCCGGCGACCTGGGCGGGGGTTCGTCCGCGGCCTGCAGCGGCCGGGCCCAGGTGGCCGAAGGGCACCTCGACCCGCTCAACATCCGCCTCATCCGCGAGGGGCTGGCCCGGCTGGAAGACCCTCGAAGAGGAGCTGGGCGCCGCCTTTGAGTGGCGGCGGCAGGGATTTCTGGCCCTGATCAACTCGCAGCACCTGTGGGACGAGTGGATGGAGCGGGCCGAGACCCTCACCGCGGCCGGGATTCCGACCGAGGTTCTGGATCGGCAGGCGCTGCAGGAGGTCGAGCCCCATCTGAACACCGAAGGCTATCTAGGGGCGGCCCACGCCGTCGAAGGGTTGCTCAACCCCTTTCTGTTCTGCTGGGCCTACGCCCAAGCGGCCCGGCGACAGGGCGCGCTGCTCCGCCCACGGACGCCCGTCACCGCCATGCGTGTCGCCGGGAGACGGGTGGCGGCCGTCGAGGTCGGGCGGCAAGTGGTCCGACGCCGACCGGGTGGTCGTCATGTGCGGCGCCTGGACGCCGCCGGGTGGTCCAGATGGCGGGGGTTGACGCGCCGCTACGCCACACCCACGCCGAGGCATTTGTCACCGAGCCGGTCTCCCTCACGCTCAACAACACGGTCGAATTGGCCGACTTTCTACGAGCGCATCCACGGCCGCGACCAGGCGGTGGCGGTTGGCTTTTCGCCCGATCTGCACGGGGCCTTGGTGGTCACCGAGGCGGTCGCCAAGACGACCGAGTTGCACCGTAGAAACAGCTCCTGGGGACTGGCCGGGATGGCGGCCGAGCTGATCCGACTCTACCCGGCGCTGGCCGGGGTGCGGGCCGTGCGCGCCTGGGGCATTCCCACTTCGTTCACGCCCGACGACGAACCGATCGTCGGTTGGATGCCAGAGAGGGACAACCTCTTTGTGGCGGCCGCGTTTCTACAGACCATCACCGCCGTCCCCGTGGTCAGCGAGTGGATGGCGCAGATGATTCTGGGCGAGAGCGCACCGGCCGATCTGGGGCATTTTGCACCGGACCGGTTTCATCCCCAGTGAGGAGCGACAGGATATGAGTTCCCTCAGAAAGGACAATCGAATCGGTCCATCGGAGGCCAGACAGCCCTTGACCTTGCAGGTGGACGGCGAATCGGTGCCGGCCTTTGCCGGCGAGTCGGTAGCGACCGTGCTGCTGGCCCTGGGCCGGCAGACCTTTCGCCACACGGACAAGAACGGCGCACCCCGTGGCCTCTTTTGCGGCATGGGGGTTTGTTTCGACTGCCTGGTGACCATCGATGGAGTCGACAACGAGCGAGCGTGCATGACACCGGCCACGGAAGGCATGGTGATCGAGACAGGAGTGCCGAACCCATGGTTGAGTCGATCGAGTTGGTCATAGTCGGCGCGGGGCCGGCCGGGTTGGCGGCCTCGGCCGAGGCCGCGGAACTGGGAGTCGCGCAACCCTCATCGACGCCTTGGCGCTGCCCGGCGGGCAGTATTACAAGCAAACGCCGCTCGAGCTTGGAGAAACGGCGGCGCCAGACAGATACGCTCGGAAGCTCCTCTCTGCACCGAATCAGACAGCCGTGCGTTTCCTTCCAGGGACCTCGGTTTGGGGGCTCTTTCCTGAGGACGGCCGCTACCTTCTCTGCCTGTACGGGCCGCCGGGCACGCCGCGTCGACTAAACGCTCAGTACGGTCATCCTGGCCCCCGGCGCTTACGACCGGCCGGTGCCTTTCCCCGGTTGGACGCTGCCGGGGGTGATGACGGCCGGCGCTGCACTGACCATGGTCAAACACCAGCATCTGCTCGCCCGGCCGCCGCATCCTGTTGAGCGGCACCGGCCCGCTACAATTGGTGCTTGCCCGCCATCTCATAGACGCGGGTGCCGAGTTGGTCGGCGTGCTCGACGCCAACCCGTTTCCATGGAGCGGATGGCGGCATGCTGGCGCCGTATGGGGCCAGTGGGAGCGCTTGCGGGAGGGCTGGCAAGCGTGGCGGACCCTACAAAAGGCCGGCGTGTCCATCCGCTGGCGCCACACCGTGCTGCGCGCCCAGGGGGACGGGCGGGTGGAGGAAGCGACGATCGGTCCGGTCCCCGGTCAGAACTACGGATCTCAAACCGAGACCGTGCCGGCCGACACCATCTGCCTGGGCCACGGCTTTTCCCCGTCGATTCAGCTCTCTCGCCTGGCAGGCTGCGAGCACCGCTACCGCCCTACCCAGCAAGTCACCTTCCGACACGTGACGAGTGGATGCAATCGACCCTCCCCGGCCTGTTCGTTGCCGGCGACGGAGCCGGTATCGGCGGCAAAGACGTCGCCCGCCTGGAAGGGCAACTGGCCTGCCTGGGGGCTGCCCGACAACTGGGCCGCGACCCGGCGCACCAGCGAGTTCGAGAGGTCAATCAGGCACTCGAACGCCAGCGACGATTCGCGGCCGTTTTGGACTCCCTCTTTCCTTTCCGCCCCGACCTGATCGATCTGGTCACCGACGACACCCCCCTCTGCCGTTGCGAGGAGATAGCGGCGGGCGAGGTTCGTCGGGCGATAGAGGACGGCGCGACCACGGTGAACGCCATCCGCATGGTGACGCGCGCCGGCATGGGCCGCTGCCAGGGGCGCTTGTGCAGCGGCCCCGTGGCTGAACTCTTGGCGCGGGAAATCGGTCAACCGGTGGAATCGGTCGGGCTGGCGACGCCGCGTCCGCCGATCCTTCCCGTCCCGTTGCACGGCCTGATCGAAGAGGAGTCTTGATGCCCGGCAAGAGCTGGGACGTTGTGGTCGTAGGTGGGGGGCTTATCGGCAGCTCGGCGGCCTACCACCTTGCGCGGCGTGGCATCCGCACTCTGCTGATCGAGCAGAACGACCTGGCCTCGGGGGCCTCGGGCGCCAACTTTGGCAATATTCAGGTGCAGGACGCCGAGTTTGGCCTCAGCCTGGAACTTTCCTTGGAAAGCTACGAGATGTTCGCCCATCTGGAGGCGGAATTGGACTGTGAGGTGGACTTTCGCAGATCCGCCTCGCTGCTTTTGATCGAGAACCAGCGCCATGGGCAAGCATGGAGCGACGCGCCGCCCGCTTGCGAAAGGCGGGGATCGCCGCCCAACTGGTGGACCGGGACGAGGTCGGCCGGATGGAGCCGTTCCTGTCACCAGAATCGGCCATCGGGGGGCTCTATCACGCCAACGAAGGCGAACTCGACCCCTTTAAACTGGTGCACGCCTACGTACAGCGCGGGCGGCAGCACGGCCTGGACATCTGGACACACACCGAGGTCAAGACGGTCTGTGTACAGGGCGGGCGCGTCATCGGGCGTGGACACCAGCCGAGGCCACGTGCCGGCCGGGTGGGTGGCCCTGGCGGCTGGCGCCTGGGCGCGACGCCTGGGGCGTACGGCCGGGGTCGATTTGCCCCTGCGCTGGGTTCACGGCGAAGCCATCATCACCGAACCGCTGCCCCCCTTGGCCAATCACGCGATAAGCAGCGCCGCATTCTTTGAAGAAACCGAGGACTCGGAGGGGCAGACGGTCGGCTTTTGCATGCGGCAGCGCCCCGAGGGCAACGTCATGATCGGTGAGGCGACCTGCGTGACCGAGGCGCTGGGCCGGTGGGTCACCGCCACGTCGCTGCCGGCTATCTCCCGGGAGGCCTTGCGGCGGTTCCCGGCACTGCGGCCGGTACGAGCACTCCGCGGTTGGGCCATCCCGGTCGCGTTTGTACCGGACAACCGGCCGCTATTGGGCGCTGTGGATGAGGTGGATGGCCTGCTCGTAGCCACTGGGTTCAAGAGCACCATCATCTTGACACCCCTCGTCGGGACGCTGGTGGCGACCATGGTGGAAGGCGGCGAGATGGATCCCCGGCTGACCGAGTTCCCCTTGAGAGCTGTGGCTGGAGTCTAGAGAACTAGAGACCCTACGGAGGACCCTTGAACCTGTTACGTGTGGACCTCAACAATCAAACGTACCACGTCAAAGAACGCGCCGATGATCTGATCGGCGGGCGACGCCTGACGTCCGAAATCATTGCCCAAGAAGTTGATCCCGGTTGCCATCCGCTATCCCCGGACAATCTCCTGGTCTGGGCCACCGGCCCGCTGGCTGGCTGGCGTATCTCTTGCGGCGACCGGCTGTCTTTGGGCAGCAAGAGCCCGCTGACGGACGGCATCAAGGAAAGCAACTCGGGTGGAGAAGTGGCGACCGCCCTGGGTGGTCTGGATTGCAGGGCCATGGTGGTCAGCGGCGCCTTTCCGGCCGACGAGCCCGGGTTGGTGATCATCGACGGACTGGACACCGTGCGATTCGTGTCGGCACAAGCGCACTGGGGACAGCGGCTTGAAACGCTGGCGGCCAACCTGCGCCAGGAGCACGGCGCTGACTATGCCATCATCGCCATCGGCCCGGCCGGCGAGATGCTGCTCCCGCGGCCGGCGTCTGCATCACCGACGTCCGCGGCGACCCCTTTCGCTTCCTGGCCCGCGGGGGATTGGGCGCCGTGATGGGCAGCAAGAACCTCAAGGCGATTCTGATCCGCAAGGCAAAGCGCCCCCGGCCCGCTAGCGACGGGTTCCGCGCGGCGGTGCGCGCCTTTCACCGGGCCGTCAGCAGCAATCCGCGGGTCGAGGTGCTGCGCAAATACGGCACAGCGTCCACCATGATGCTCACCCACTCGCTGGGCGCCCTCCCCACCCGCAATTTCAGCCAGGGCAGCTTTGAGGAGGTCGAAAACATCTCGGGCGAGGCGCTGTATCGACCTGATCACCTCGCGCGGCGGCGAGGGCACGCCCACGGAACCGTGCATGGCTGGCTGCATCATCCAGTGTTCCAACGTCGTGCCCGACGCCCAGGGTCGGCGGTTGGTGGCGCGGCTCGAATACGAGACGCTGGTCATGTGTGGATCGAATCTGGGCATCGGAGAAATCGACGACATCGGCCGGCTGAACCAGGAATGCAACGACCTGGGGCTGGACACCATCGAGGTAGGCGCTACATTGGGCGTGGCGGCCGAGGCTGGGGTGTGGGGTTTTGGCGACGCGGAACGCGCCCTGGCGCTGGTCAAAGAGATCGGCGAGGGGACAGTGATGGGCAGGCTTTTGGGGCAAGGCGCATCGGTCGTCGGCCGGGTGCTGGGTGTCCGGCGCATCCCAGCCGTAAAGGGACAGGCGTTGCCGGCGTACGACCCGCGGGGCGTCAAGGGCACCGGCGTCACCTTTGCCACCACGCCCATGGGCGGTGATCACACGGCCGGGCTGACCATCTTTGCCCCGGTGGACCATCACCGGGCCGAGGGGCAGGTCGAGCTGTCGCGCAACATGCAGATCACCCGCGCGGCTTATGACTCGTTAGGGCTGTGCGTCTTTCTGCTCGGCTCCACCGGCAGCCACCCCGAACTGGTGACCGACATGTTGAACGGCGCCTACGGCACGAGTCTAGAGCCGGGGTGGTTGGGCGATCTGGGCCGGCAGGTGATCGACATTGAACGGAACTATAACCATCGCGCCGGGCTGACCTCGGCCGCCGATCGCCTGCCGCGATTCTTTGCGGAGGAACCCCTGTCGCCCCACGGCGAGGTGTTTGACCTGTCCGATGATCAACTCGACGCCGTCTGGGCGGGCGACGGCGATTCATAACAGATTGCCCAGGCACCGAGTAGATGAACAACGCCGCGAACACAGGAGGACTGATTGAGATCAAGGTCCGCTACCTGAGCATCGTAGCCGATCTGGTTGGGAAACGAGAGGAGCGGTTAATGATGCCGGCGAATTGCGATTTAAACTCCCTCGTGGCCTTGATTGGGGAGCAGCATCCGGCCTTTGCCGACTATGCGCGCAGGAACGACCCGGCGGCTGGAAGCGCGCTGCGCATTTTTCGCAACGGGCGGCAGGCGCTGGACATGGCCGAGCCGCTCGCCGACGGAGACGAGTTGTGGCTGTTTCCCGTCATTTCTGGTGGCTGAATCGAGAGATGTCGTCGCTCGCCTGCGCTCCGGCCGTTTGGCCTGGGTCAGAATCAGACGCTACTTGATGCAGACAAGATCTGTACAGTGGCGCTTGACAAGGGGCCTCGCGATACGCTATCATCAGATGGCCTGACCGGCGCTTTTTGAGAGACTCGATGGACGAGGAAACCAGATGAGTGACCTGATCTACGTACGGCCAATGAGCGTCGCCCAAGCGGTCGCACTCCTTGGCGAGCCGAACGTGCGCAACCGGGTCCTGGCCGGCGGCACCGACCTGGTGAACCAGTTCCGCGAGGGCGAGGTCTGCGTGCGACCGGGTGGTGGACGTGGCCCACGTCCCCGAGCTGCGGGGCATCCAGGATGGCGACCCGATCCGCGATCGGCGCGGCGGTGACCCACGCCGAGATCGCCGAGAGCGCCCTGCTCCGGGAACGAGCCCCCCTCCTGGTGCAGGCCTGCCGCCAGATCGGCAGCCCCCAGATCCGCAACATCGCCACCATCGGCGGCAACGTGGTCAACGCCGCCGCCTGCGCCGACACGCTGCCGGTGCTGGTCTGCCTGGAGGCCCGGGCGGTCGTGGTCAGCGCCAGCGGCGTGGAGACGCGTGCCGGTGGCCGACCTGGTCACCGGCGTGAACCAGACCCGGCTGCCGCCGGGCGGCCTGGTCCAGGCCTTCGAGTTCGAGGCGCCGCCGGCCGGCAGCCGCGATGTCCTTCCAGCGCATCGGCCGCCGCCAGGCGATGTCCATCGCCCGGCTCTCGATGGCGGCCCTGGGCGCGGTGGACGCGCGAGGGCCGCGTCTCGCTGCTGCGGCTGGTGCCCGGCGCTGCCTTTGCCCGTTTCCGGCGGGCGACCAGCGTCGAGGATCTACTCCTCGGCCAGCAGCCCACCGCCCAACGAATCGCCGACGCGGGCCGGCGAGATGGCGCGCCTGTTCCTGCAAGAATCGGGCGGGCGCTGGTCGGCGCCGTACAAGGAGCGGGCCATCGCCGCGCTCACCGAACGTGCCCTGCACGAGGTATTGAGCCGATGAAGATCGAATTCACGCTGAACGGCCAGCCGGTCGCAGGTCGAGGCCCCGGCCCACGTCACCCTCCTGCACCTGCTGCGCGAGCACCTGGGCCTGACCGGCGCCAAGCCCGGCTGCGAGGTCGGCGAGTGCGGCGCCTGCTCGGTCATCCTCGACGGCCGGGTGGTCAATTCGTGCCAGCTGCTGGCCCCCCAGGTTCACGGCCGGGAGGTGATCACCATCGAGGGCATCGCCGACCCCGACGGCGGGCCGAACGACCTGCAACTGGCCTTTCTCGAATTCGGCGCGGTCCAGTGCGGCTACTGCACGCCGGGCATGGTCATGGCCGCCGAGGCCTTCCTGGCCGCAGCCAACCCACACGGCCCAGTCGCGGGCCGAGATCCGGGAGGCGATTTCGGGCAACCTGTGCCGCTGCACCGGCTACCAGCAGATCGTCGATGCCATCGAGGCCACGGCCAGCACGGCGCCATGGCCATGGCAGAGGGAGAGGGCCAGATGAGCGAGCAAATACGTGGGCCGCCCGGCCGATGCCGTGGACGGCCTGGACAAGATCATGGGGCAGGCCAAATTCGTGGGCGACTACCAACTGCCCGGCATGCTGCACGCCAAGGTGCTGCGCAGCCCCGTGCCCCACGCCCGCATCGTGCGCCTGGACGTGGCGCCGGCCCTGGCGGTGCCGGGCGTGGTGGCGGCCATCACCTGCGACGATTTTGTGGACCACAGCCTGTGGGGCTGGCCCATCAGGGACCAGTACATCCTGGCCTACCGCAAGGCGCTGTACGTGGGCCACGGCATCGCCGCCGTCGCCGCCGAGACGCCCGAAGCGGCCCGCGCCGGCCTCGAGGCCATCGAGCTGGAGCTGGAGGAGCTGCCCGCCGTGTTCGATCCGGCAGGAAGCCCTGGCCCCGGACGCGCCCCAGGTGCCGCTCGAGTCGCCCACGGGCCAGGGCAACCTGTGCGAGACGATCATTGTCCGCTACGGCGAGCCGGACCCGATTCTGCACGAGTGCCCGGTCCGCTACGATGAGACCTTTCACACCGGCCGCCAGGAGCACGCCTACCTGGAGCCGGAGGCGGCGCTGGCCATCCCCCAGCCCGACGGCAGCGTCACGGTCCACTACAACGGCCAGAGCCCGTTCATCAACCAGAGCCACATGAGCCAGGTGCTGGGCCTGCCGCCGGAAAAGGTGCGCATCATCCAGCCGGTGGTCGGCGGCTCCTTCGGCGGCAAGGACGACCTGGGCTACCAGTGCTCGGGGCAGGTGGCGGCGCTGGCCCTCAAGACCGGGCGGCCGGTCAAGCTGGTCCTGGGCCGCGAAGAGTCGATGATCGCCTCCTACAAGCGCGAGCCGATGGCCATCCACTTCGAGCTGGGCGCCGACGCCGAGGGCAACCTGCAGGCGGCCAAGGTGGAGATGCTGGCCGACAGCGGCTGCTTTAGCTCCATGACGACGCTGGCCATGCTGCGCGCCTCGCTGCACGCCGCCGGCGCCTACCGCTACCGGGCGGTGCACGTCGATACCCAGGCGGTCTACACCAACAACGGCTTCAGCGGCGCCTTTCGCGGCTTTGGCAACACCGACGCGGCGGCGGCCGTCGAGCAGGCCATCGACGACCTGGCCCACCGGCTGGGCCGCGACCCCATCGACTTTCGGCTGCAAAACTGCGTCCGCCAGGGCGACCGTTTCATGACGGGCAACGTCGTCGAGCACGAGGTCAAGCTGGCCGAGTGTCTGGAGTGGGTGCGCGAGCGGTCGGACTGGGACCGCAAGCGGGCGGCCTATGCGGCGCAGAGCGGCGAGGTGCGGCGCGGCCTCGGCGTGGCCTGCTACATGCACGGCTCCAGCCTGGGCGGCGAGGGCGCCGACTATGCCCACACCACGCTCAGGATCGAGAGCGACTACCGCATCACCCTCACCTCGGGGCTGACCGACTATGGGCAGGGCAGCCGCACCGTGTTCACCCTCATCGCCGCCGAGACGCTGGGCGTCGACCCGGCGCGCATCCAGATTCTGCGGCCCGACACCGACACGGCCCTCGAATCGGGGCCGACGGTCGCCTCCCGCTCGACGATGCTGGGCGGCAACGCCACGCGGGTGGCCGCCGAAAAGCTGGACCGGCTGCTGTGCTACGCGGCGGCCAGCGCCCTGGACTGCACGCCGGCCCAGGTGACGCGCCACGGCGAGCTGTACGTCAACCCGGACGAGGACGAGGTCTCCTTCGAGCAGGTGGTGGACCGGGCGCGGGAGATGGGCCTGCTGCTGTCGGTCCAGGGCAAGTGGAGCATGCCCCACATCGAGTGGCACGTCGAGACCGGCACGGGCACGCCCTACTACTGCTACACCTTTGGCGCCCAGGTGGCCGAGGTCGAGGTGGACACGCGCATCGGCCAGGTGCGGGTGCTCAAGGTCTGGGCCGCCCACGACGGCGGGACCATCGTCTTTCCCCAGGGCGCCTACGGCCAGATGTACGGCGGCATCGCCCAGGGCTTGGGCTACGGGCTGCTGGAAGAGATGGTCTACCGCGACGGCTATCCCCAGGCGCTCAATTTCGACGACCTACCTGATCCCCACCAGCCTGGACGTGCCCGAGATCGAGGCGACCTATCTCGAAAGCGAGTTTCCCGAGGGTCCCTACGGGGCCAAGAACCTGGCCGAGCCGGTGCTGGTCGCCACGGCGCCGGCCATCGCCAACGCGGTCTTTCACGCCACCGGGGTGCGCCACCACACCCTGCCGCTGACGCTGGAGCGGGTGCTCCTGGGCCAGGAGCTGCACCCGGGCCGGGGCGAGGCGGCCTGCCGGCGGGCGTTGGGCTTTTGAGCAGACTCACAGCTGGACCTCGGCACACTCCCCCAAGGGACGAGAAAGTTGCTCCGCTCCTTCGGCAGATCCGTTAGTGAGTGCGAATCGGATACAGGAGGTGATATGGCAGACCTGAGCGTTGACCTGTGCGGCGTATCGCTGCCCAATCCCTTTGTGCTGGCCTCCGGGCCGCTGACCTGGAACGCGGAGGCCATCCAGGCGGCCTTTGCCGCCGGCGCGGCCGCCGCCGTCACCAAGACGATCCGGCCCCAGGCGACCGTCAACCCGGTGCCCCACATCGCCGACGCGGGGCGGGGCAGCCTGCTCAACACCGAGGGCTGGTCCGATTTTTCGGCGGAGGAGTGGATCCAGCGCGAGCTGCCGGCCCTCCGCCAGCGGCGCGACGGGGTGCTCATCGCCAGCCTGGGCCACACGCCCGAAGAGGTGGCCGAGATCGCCGGTCCGGTGGCCGCAGACCGGCCCCGACCTGCTGGAACTGGTCTCCTACCGGGCCGAGGACGCCGCGCCGATGGTGGCCGTCGCCAAGCGGGAGACCCGCCTGCCGGTGCTGATCAAGGTCAGCGCCAACTGGCCGGACCTGCTCGACGTGGTGGACGCCTGCCTGCAAGCGGGCGCCGATGGCGTCACGGCCATCGACTCCATCGGCCCGACGCTGCGCATCGACGTCGAGACGGGCGAGCCGCTGCTGGGCTCCTTTGCCTGGCTGTCGGGGCGGGCGATCCTGCCGATTTCGCTGCGGGTGGTGGCCCAGATCTGCCAGCGGCACGGCGTGCCGGTGGTGGGCACCGGCGGGGTCGGCCAGGCCGAGGACGCGGTCGAGATGGTCATGGCCGGGGCCACGGCCGTCGGCGTCCACTCGCTGCCCCTGCTGCAAGGGCTGGGCTGGTTTGGCAAGACGCTGTCGCGCCTGGATCGCTGGCTGGAGGCCCACGGCCACCGCCGCCTGGCCGACCTGCGCGGTGTGGCCCTGCCCCACCTGCAGAAACCCGATGCCGCACCTGCCCCTGGCCTTTGCCTTTGACAAGGAGACCTGCACCCGCTGCGGGCGGTGCGTGACCGTCTGCGCCTACGGCGCCCGCGAGCTGACCGCCGACGGCGAGATGCTCCTGGACGAGGAGATTTGCCGCTCGTGCGGGCTGTGCGTGACGGTCTGCGCCCCGGGCGCGCTGATCATCCTTCCCACACTGCAATAACCCAAGGATGGATGATGACCAACAGCGCGCCGATGGCGCCACATCTGGCCGAACTCTTGAGCCAACATCGGGACGAAATCGCGACGGCGTGGGCCAAGAGCGTTCAGAGCATTCCAGGCTCACAGTATGGGCAACGTTCGTTGAGCGAGGTTCGATCGTGGCTGTCGCTCGAAACCGAGGCCACCGTCAGCACGCTCGCCACCGGCTCCTATGCCGCCAACCGAGACCTATCTGACGGGACATTGCCCGGACGTGCCTTGAATCGGGCTTTGGCATCTCGGAGGTGATCGAGTCGTTGATGCTCTTTCGCCAGGCGGCCCTGCCGGTGATTTTCCGTGAATACCCGGCCGACTCGCCCAAATTCGGCATAGCGATCACGGCCCTGGACAACTATCTGCGCTTCAAGGTCGGCCGGTTTGGGCACCTCTACTGCCGCAGGCCATGGATCGTGAATTGCGCCGGAGCGAACAACGGTTCCGCACCGTGGCCGATTTTGCCTACGACTGGGAGTATTGGGTCGATCCTGATGGCAATTACATCTATGTATCGCCATCATGCGAACGGATCACCGGCTACCGGCGCAAATGAGTTTCAGGCAAGACCCCGCCTTGCTGGAAAGGATCATCCATCCCGACGACCGCGCCGTCGCGATGGATCATCTCGGCCAAGAGTCCCTGGAGGGCAGCAGGCTGTTGCCCCTAGAATTCCGGTTATCACCCAGGCCGGAGAGGAGCGCTGGCTCGAGCACGTTTGCCAGCCGGTCTACGACGCCACCGGCAACTACCTGGGACGGCGCGGTAGCAACCGTGACGTCACCGACCGCAAACGGGTCGAGCAGGAGCTGGCGCAACACGCTCGAGACAAGGCCACGGCCGCTGAGCGCAGTCGCCTGGCGCGCGAGCTGCACGACTCGGTCACCCAGACGCTCTACAGCGTCAACCTCCACGCCGAAGGCGCCAGCCTGGCCCTTGCAGGCAGGCGAGCAAGAGGTCGCAGTCACGGCCCTGCAAAAGCTCCAGACGATGACGCGCGAGGCGATGATGGATCTGCGCATGCTCATCTTCGAGCTGCACCCACCCATTCTGACGGAGGAAGGCCTTGGCGGCTGCCCTACGCGCCCGATTGGCCATGGTGGAGAGCCGGGCCGGCTTGCAGACCGAATTGTCGGTCACGGGAGAGGAAGAGGTCCCTCTCGCAGTGGCTGAGGAGCTCTATTGGATTGCCGTCGAAGCCTTTAACAACGTGCTCAAGCACGCCAACGCCCGAAATGTGACTGTCACCTTGTCCATTGATGGAACTGCGGGTGGGGTTATCTATCACTGACGACGGGCTGGGTTTTGATCCGGAAGCAGATCGCGCCAGAAGCGGTATGGGGCTGCGAAGCATCGCCGAGCGGGTTGAGCGGATCGGCGGCGCGCTCCGAGCTGTCCACCGCCCCGGGTCAGGGAACCATGGTAGGTGTAGAGGTGCAGGTCTCAGCAACCAGGAGGAAACCCATGAACCAGACGCCGATTCGAGTACTCGTAGTTGACGACCAGCTCATCGTTCGCGAAGGCATCTGCTTGTTGCTGAGCCAGATCGAGGGAATCGAGGTTGTCGGCGAGGCCGGCGACGGGTTGCAGGCCGTCGCTCAGGCGGCCGCTCTGGACGCCGGACGTGATCCTCATGGACCTGGTGATGCCCGGCAGGGACGGGATCGAGGCCACCCGCCAGATCACGGCAGCCCGCCAGGGCGCGCGGGTCCTGGTGCTGACCAGCTATGCCGGCGACGACAAGGTGTTCCCGGCCATCGAGGCCGGCGCGCTGGGCTTTCTGCTCAAGGACTCGGCGCCTTCCGACCTGATTCGCGCGATCCGGCACGTCCACGAGGGCCGGTCATCACTGGACCCAACCATTGCCGCCAGGGTGTTGCTGGAGATCAAAGGCACAGCCAAACGCCCGCCCGCGCCGGACCCGCTGACCGATCGCGAGTTGGAAGTGCTGCGTTTGGTCGCCACGGGACGGAGCAACGCCGAGGTTGCGGGGCAGCTCTTTATTACCGAGGCAACGGTGCGCAGTCACATGAGCAACATCCTGAGCAAGTTGGGCCTGACCAACCGTGTGCAAGCCACCCTCTATGCACTACAGGAGGGAATCATTGCGCTGGAGGACGTGCTCGGGAACGAGTGACGCCGGCCCGGCCGTCCACAATTGTGGAGCCCCTGCACGTTTGTGCATCTGACCGCCTCGAGGCGGTCTCTGTTTGTGCACCCCAATTACCATCTTTTCTCGGATGACAACACACCGGATCTAATATACTATGAGGACAGCATATGTCAGATCGGCCGCGTCGTGGCGGCTGTCCGGGCGCCAGCTGGCAGATACTGGTGAGCCCTGCTCGCACTCTACGTACAGAGATGGTACGCAAGACGCTGCTAGAAAAGCTATTCTCCGGCCGGCGCAGTCGCCGGTCCGTTCGACAGACAGGAAATACTATGAAGACACAATATTACGCCGGGACAAACACAGATCAGGGAGGGCTATGCGCCTCCTGTGGCGCCCCCTATCACCAGGGGGACCACGCAGACCAGGGGCGGCTTTTGGGGGCGCTGGTGTCAGGGACCGGCGGCCGCGCGATGGATCTGTGTCCATCCTGCCGCCAGCGCCAAGTCGCCCGCCGGATCGGCGTCTATCTGAGCTCACGCATGTAATCAACCTCATCAAGCACCGGCACGGTCTCGGCCGCCGAAGCGGTGCGCCGGCCGCGCGCGTGTTGACATCCCCCCCCTTCCGCGTTATATTCGGGGCCTTGCTCTGGCGGGGGCTTTGCTTCTGTCCAGTTCGGTCTCAAATCCGAGCACAACCAACGGCCGCGACAGAGCGCGCCTGACACCGCGTTCGGCGTGTCGCTGGCTGCAGACATTCAAATATGCACGTTGAAACGACCACTGAACCGCGGTCCCAACAAAATACCCGCGCTCAATTCCTCACCAGCGGCAGCATCCACCGCGCCATCCGGTATCTGGCGCCCGCCATGGTGCTCGAGACCGGCATCCTCAATGTCTCCGAGTTGTTCGATGTCTATTGGGTAAGCCGTCTTGGGTCAGCGGCTCTGGCGGCGGTCACGATCAGCATCGCCATCCGGTGGTTCGTCAACAGCATGTGCATGGGGCTGGGCACCGGAGGGCTGGCGATAGTAGCCCGGCGTATCGGCGCCCAAGACCGAGAGGCTGCGAATCACGCCGCCGGACAGACGATATTGCTGGGGCTCTTGCTCTCTGTTCTGCTCGCCGTCATCGGTCTGACTCTGGCCCGTCCCTTGCTGCAGTTGATGGGCGCCGACGCCGAGGTGCTTCCCCTGGGGCTGACCTACCTGAGAATCACCTTTGTTGGTTCATTCACCTGGGTGCTGGTCTACACTATCAACCCCATGATCCGCGGTTCGGGCGACGCTCGGCTGGCGATGCGCGTCCTGGTCCTTACCACCGGGGTGATCGTGATCTCGGAACCCATCCTCGTTCTGGGATTAGGCCCCTTTCCCAGGCTGGGCATAGCGGGCTCGGCCGGCGCCTACGTACTTGGCTTTGGCAGCGGCTTGCTGATGCAGGCACTCGTCCTTTTCCGGGGCAAGGCGAGCATAGAGCTGAGCCCGCGCCATCTCGTTCCCGACCTGCACCTCATGGCCCACATCGCCGGGATTTCCCTGCCCAGCGCGGCCCAGATGACGTTCCGCTCCACGGCCAACATGGTCCTGCTGACCATGGTGGGCAGGTACGGCACCTTTGCTACCGCTGGATATGGTCTGGCGGACCGATTCCTATTCGTCACCATGGTTCCTTGCTTTGGCATGGGCAACGTATCAGGAACCCTGGTCGGCCAGAACATGGGGGCCAGCAAGCCAGAACGGGCCGAACGATCCGCCTGGTGGGTCTCCGCCTACTCGGCCGGCTACCTGGTAACCTTTACCACCCTCCTTTTTGTCTTTGCCAGACCCCTGGTCACGATGTTTGACCCAACGCCAGAGGTGGTGACCATCGGCGTCCAGTACGTGCGCATCGTCGCCTTTTCGATCGTCATAGACGGGATTGGCTTTGCCCTCGGCCGGGCACTGGACGGCGCGGGGAACACCTTGCCGGGCGCGGCGATCAACCTGCTCACATTGTGGGGATTGCAGTTGCCGGCCGCTTTTGTCCTGTCGCGCTGGCTTGGATTCGGCCTCGCAGGAATTTGGAGTGGGCGCGCCATATCCAACGTCGTCAACGGGCTGCTGTTCGCCACCTGGTTTCGGCGCGGCAAGTGGAAGGAACGAGAAGTCTAGGCCTCCGAGGCCTAGGACAATACTGCGGGATGTTCCTGCACCCTATCCGCCACCCGGGTGCAGGCCCCACCCACAGCCGTGACCGTTGAAGCTTTGGTGGGGTCAAAAGCGTCCCACTGGATGCATAGACGCGGGCCAACTGAGTACCCGTTGTCCATTGGGTCGAAAAGAAGTCCAGATCGCTTTACGGCGCCCCACATAACTGCGAGTTCCCCATTCATTCAACAGTCACCCACATCCAGCGATGGGAATCTCGTCTTTCCGCACCAGGCTTTGATTGTTGAGCGTCGGCAACCCATCGAGAATCGATTGTAGTCCCGGTGTGGAGGGCATGTGCCCCACTGAGGTCGCTCTTTCCGAGTACCGTTTTTGATCTTTCTGCCCCACTTGAGTCCGATTCTACAGCGTACCTGCCAGAGATCTGGGCCGGTGACCCACCACGTCATTGATCCTGAGCCACCGAGCAATAACAATGCCACGGCACCTCGGTCCCAGGACCAATCCACGCCCACGTTGGGTCTTGTTCGCGCATGCTATACCAGCCGAGATACAAGTTGATACACTGGGCACCCAACTCGGTTCTGGGAGGCCAGCCCATGTCGAACTCTAACCCAACGAAGCCGGGCGCAGCGGTCATGACCATCGCAGATCCGATGGACCCAGACATTCAAGCCCAAGTCTCGATACTCAAGGCCCTGGTGGGGACGGTCCAGCACTTCTTCGGCGGATTTGACCGTCTGTTCCGAGGCCTGACTGATCGTCGCGACCCGCCCCACACGACCTATCCGTTGGCAGTATTGATGACTACGGGGCGCTGATGTTCCTTCTCCGCTGGAGCGCGTCGTCAAATAGGCCAACTCCTACGGGAGAATCGGCCCTCGGCGGCCAAGTTTCAGGCGTTGTTTGGCGTGCCGAGGTGTCCGCATGGTGACACCCTCAACTATGCCGACCTGCGCTCCAATGTCACCCAAGTGCAGGAAGTCGTCAGCGGCATGACGGAAACCTTGATCCGGTGCAAGGCATTGTACCGCCATCGGTTGCTCGACCGGTACTTCTTGGTCGTGATGGATGGTACCGGGATGCTGACCTACACGGAGCGGCATTGTCCCCATTGCATGACTCGCACGTATAATGGGCGCACCCTGTACTACCACCCGGTGCTGGAGGCCAAGCTGGTAACAGAGACCGGCTGGTCTTCTCGCGATGACCGAGTTTATCGAGAACTCGGCGGAAAACCCCACCAAACAAGACTGCGAGCTGAAAGCTTTCTACCGTCTCGCAGAACGTCTCAAGCATCGCTGGCCTCGGCTGCCCATCTGTCTCCTCCTGGATGGGTTATTTGCCGGCGGCCCAACCTTCTCCATCTGCGAACGGAATCGCTGGAAGTGTCTCATTGTGTTGCAGGAGGATGACATCCCCTACATCAATGATGAATTCAGAGCGCTGAGCCCACTGGCGCCTGAAGATCATCTGGTCTTTCGCACCGGCGTTCAATCAGAGATCAGGCAGGACTTGCGCTGGGTGAACAAGATTGCCTACGTTGACGCCCAGGGGGAAGAGCACTCGGTGGCCTGTGATCGAGTGTCTGGAAACCAAACCGGATGCGGACAGACAACCTCAAACTACGCGCTTCAAGTGGGTGACCAATTTCAATGTGACCGACAAGCGGGTCATCACCCTAGCGAACGAAGGAGGACGACTGCGTTGGAAGATCGAAAACGAAGGGTTCAACGTGCAGAAAAACGGAGGATACGCACTGGAACACGCCTACAGTCGGGACGCCACTGCGAGCAAGGTCTTCTATCTGTTGCTGCAGATCGCTCACGCTCGCCCAGTTGATCGAGCGTGGAACAGTCTCTTTCGCAAGGCTTTTCCCAACGGTGGTGGATCGGCCAAGAACATCGCCTTTCGCCTACTGGAAGCTTGGCGTAATCTTCGCCTGAGCCCGATGGAAGTCCAGCAGATGCTGGATGTCCGCATCCAGATCCGCTTTGCCCCACCGTGATACCTTGTCGGTTCCAGTGCGTAGCTTCCCTCCAGTTTATCTCGGCTTCCCGAATTGACCAGCATTCTTGACCAAGCTGCTCAGAGGAATCTACGCGTCCTGATTTCCGATGCCCCCTCCATCACGCCTCCTGGCCGTATCACCGCACCATCTGGTGCCCTTCAGATTCTTCATCGCTGGTCAGCCGCGGCAGCTTGACAGCGACCCACCCTGTGTGATATAATTGTACCATCGTGTTATAACATTATTATATTATCATCGCCCGGGGAGGGTTTCGAGGCAGAATCGCGAGGTGTGCGATGCTTGACAGGACAAGTCCGTTTCCCCTCTATCATCAACTCCAACAGATCCTGCTCAGAATGATCCAAGATGGACGTTTCGGAACGGAACTGCCCATCCCAACCGAGGCCGAACTTCAGAAACGATACGGGGTGAGTCGTATCACCGTTCGTCGTGCTCTGGGAGAGTTGACGACCGAAGGCTATCTGAAGCGCCAGCCCGGTAAAGGTACCTTTGTCATCCGCGACAAGTTGACAGATCATTCTGGCAGACTGGGAGGCTTTGCCGAGGATCTGCGCTCCCGAAACATGCAGGTAGAATCGCGCATCCTGCAGTTCGAATACATCGCTGCCCCGCAACACGTCGTTCAGCAGTTGAACGTCAAAGCAGGCCAGACCGTGCTGCTCTACCAGCGATTGATCATCGCTGACGGAGAACCCATCGCGTTGAGCACCTGCTTTGCGCACTTGGCTCCCGAGTTCTCTGTTACCCCCAACGAGTTGGAAAAGGATTCCATTTTTGTGCTCTTGGAGGAAAAGTTCAATTACGCCCTCGTGCGCGGAGAACGCACCATTGAGGCAGTTCTCCTATTGCCAGATGCGGCCCGCAGCCTCGAAGCCAAACCCTTTATTCCTGCCCTGTACAATGATCTGGTGGTGTTTGACACGAATGACCGCCCAGTTCTCGTCGCGCAGACCGTTTATCGTGGCGACCGGTACAAACACTACTGCCCAGTCGAGAGATAGACCTTTGTGCCCTTTCCGAAACGGCCGACAGACCTGATTGCGCGCCCCATGAGTCCATCCAACACCTTGATCGAAGTTGGCAATCTACACTGACATAGCAGGGGCAGTGGCGTTTGAAAACGCTCTGCCAGAAACGCCGCAGGTCGACGTTCGGATCATCACAGAGAGGGAGGACCTCGCAGAATCGGTGCCAGCCTGGATATTCTTTGCATGGCGCGTAAATACGACAGACAGATGGTGCTGGATGCTCGACGCCTAAAATGGCTACACCTGGGCGGCACCGGCATCGACCGTCTGTATCCGCTCCACGAACTGAATCCCCGGCTGATCATCACCAACACGCCAGGGCTGAACGCAGAGATGATGGCTGACTATGTCCTGTGCGTCATGCTGATGCTGGCGTGGGATTTCCCTCAACTGATGAGGAATCAGACGGGAGCGCCGGTGGGAACGATGGCCCGTCGATCGGATGGAGGACAAGGTGGCTGTGGTGGTGGGGCTGGGAGGAATCGGCCGGGCAATCGCACATAGAGTGCATTCGATAGGGGTCAACGTCATCGGCGTCCGGAGGTCGAAAGGCGCCGTGCCCGGTGTCGGACGGATGGTCAGCCCGGACGCCCTGGGGCAGGCGCTCTGTGAGGCGGATTTCGTGATACTCGCCGTACCGGCTTACTGACGAAACCAGGGGCATGATCGGGTCACCCGAGCTGGGATCGATGAAACGAAGCGCATTCCTGATCAACGTATGCCGCGGCGCGGTGGTGCAGGAAGAGGCACTGGTCACCGCGCTTCGAGATGGGACCATAGCGGGAGCGGCACTGGACGTATTTGAGACCGAGCCATTGCCACATGATTCAGAGCTATGGTCGATGGACAACGTCATCATCTCCCCGCACGTATCATCCTGGAGCACCGATTACCGGCAACGGGCGGCCCAAGTGTTTGTGGAGAACCTGGAGCGGTATCTAAACAAACAGCCGATGCTGCACCTGGTTGACCCTCTGAAAGGATACTAGCTGGGGAGGACCCTTTTCCACCGATTGACCAGCCACCACATGGTGGTTGGACGAATATTCCGCATGGAGGACTCGTGAAACAAAACAATTTCGAGATGGCAGGCATTCAAGTAGCCCCAGGTGAACGCTCTTTTACAGAACTGTCGGTTGCCAGGCTGCTGACGGGCGGGATGTTGACCTTGCCCGTTCACATGATAAACGGCGCCGAGGCCGGACCGGTTTTGGGAATAACCAGCGCTGTCCACGGCGCCGAATACCTACCAATCCGCATGGTCAAAGAGGCATTGGAGCAGGTCGATCCCCCTGCACTCAGGGGCGCCATCGTGGCGGTGCCGGTCTGCAACCCGCTTTCCTTCGCCAAGGGCACGCGAATCACGCCCGACGAGGATGATATCGATTTTAGCAACCTCAACCGTGTATTTCCAGGGCGGCGCAGCAAAGCGCTTTTCGGAGTGGGGGAACCACCCTCGTCGGATCGAAGCCTGACAGAAAGGATGGCGTCGGTGTTGCACGACGAGTTTCTCGCGCACATTGATCACCTGATCGACTTTCACTGTCACGCACAAGAATTGGGTCTGATCAAGTGCATTCAGCACAAGGACCAGGAAGGAAAACAGGGAGAGATATCGGCCGGCATGAGTAGGGCCTTGGGATTGGGCCTCATTCATGAACACGCCGCGAATCCAGCAACGATCACCGGCTGCGCGGCCGAAAAGGGCATATCCACCTGTGTGCCGGAAATCGGCGGCGGCCGCCTTTCCGCACCGGCCGAAGAACGCGCGGTCGCCTTGGGAGTCCGCGCCATCCTGAACGTGCTAAAGTATTTGGGCATGATCGATGGGGAGATTCAGGTTCCGGAACGGCAATTGGTCTTTGAAATCGCGCCCCATGTTCGTCCCGCCACATCGGGCTACCTGGTCAGCCGTTTTGATCCGGATCAGCTCTTCACAGGCCCAGAAGCAGGCGTTCCTGTCAGTGAGGGCCAGGTATTAGGGACGGTTTTTAGCCCATATGCCTTCAAGGAGCTGGAAACGCTGCACGCAACGGCCGACGGCATCTTGTACATCGCACGACGTTCGGGGCCGATTTCGGCCGGAGGTCACGCCTATTCGGTCGCAGATTTCCAGCTATCCCACTGGATTAATTGAACTCTGGCGCCTCGGTGGCGTGTCGGAGCGACCAGGTTCTTGGTGGGGTCAGAGGCTTTGCAATGACTCATCCAGCGCAGACGGCTTGAGGAGCCACAAGGTCAACACCCCACCAACTGCAAACAGCCCGGCCGCCACTGTAAAGATGGACCCGAGTCCCCACCAGACCGCTGCGCTGGCTCCCAACAGAGGGGCCAGCGCGTTGGCGGCGCCGATGATCGACGTGTTCACCCCAAAGGTAACGCCTTGCCGCCCTTCGGGAGAGTGAGTAGCCAAAAGAGCCGTGGCCGAGGCCAGCACGCCGGCCATCACCAGACCGGCTGCCATCTGCAGCAGTGTCAACTGAACAGAGTTGACTACCAGGGCCTGTGGGACGAAACAGAGCGCAATTCCAAAAGAAGAAACGACGAGCATTCTACGATGGCCGATCTTGTCAGACTGATGGCCCAGCCATAACATTCCGGCCGCTGTCGCCAAGGAGGACAAACCCGAGACTGCACCAACTACCGTAGCCGGGCGATCAGTCCCTGGAGAGATCTCTAGAATAAACAGGGGAAGCAACGGTCCGAAAACCCGCATACCCATCCGGGTCACCAGTTGAATCAGCGCTATCGACCGCAGAGCAGGTGAACGCAAAACGCCCACCACCCCTTGCAGAAACTGCCCGTTTGCCCTGGGGCCGATCTGCGCTGGTGGGACAAAGCCTTCTTCCACCATCCGGTTGACCGCAAATCCCGCCAGAAACAGAGCGACGCTCGTCACCCAAAAGGATGCCCGATAGCCCACATTGTCGGCCAGCACGCCCCCAACCAGCGGGCCCACCGAGGTGCCCAGGAAAATTCCCATCTGCAGCAGCCCTTGAGAGGCGCCCGAATGATTGCGCGGAGAGATGGCGGCTACCAGAGTGATCGCCGCCGTCACTGTCCCAGTCAAAAAGCCCTGTAAAACCCGCAGAATTAGCAATTGCTGCACGGTCTGGGCGAAACCCATCAAGATGAACAGAATCGCTCCCGCAAACATGGCGCGTTCCACCATGATCTTTCGACCATAGCGGTCGGCCAACACCCCCCAGATGGGAGCCACCAACGCCATGGCGGCGGCCTGACCGGAGAAGAGCCATGCGGACCAAGCTTTGACCTGGTCCGGGTCGGTTATCCCCAGGGTTTGGACGTAATAGGGCAAAAACGGGGTTATCAGAAAAAAACCGCTGACGGCCACAAACTCGGCGGCCGTCAGCACGTACAGGTTTTTCTGCCAGGTGGCTAGTTTATTGGTCCGAGGAATCCCCCGATTTCGGCCGCGACCATCTTCCGCCGCACCATCTCCGGCGTCTGGTGTGCTCATCAACTAACCCCTGCATCTGTTGGCCGTTGCGACCAGCAGGTCACCCGGGATGCCCCACCTGTGCCGGCTCGATGGCCCCCCAGCTCACGTGTGCCTTTTCACGCTGCAACTGACTGTCAACCTCAAAGTCAAAAGCATCACGACCAGCAAACGGCTTGCTGGGCTTGACCTCTACGCCGGTCATGGCGGCAGCCGTCTGGGATAGGCTATACATCCCGTCCATGCGGAGGCCGAGGTCTAGGTCATGCAATAGCCACAGGGCAACCGCCACCTCGTCCAGGGCGGCATTCCCAGCTCGCTTGCCCAATCCATTCACGCTTACGTCAACAATCTCCACCCCGCATTCAACAGCTATCAGGCTATTGGCCAACGCCATACCCAGATCGTTGTGGCAATGAACCGCCAACGGAATGGTTGACACCTTTTTGATCTCGGTCACCATGTGCCGCATTCCCAGTGGATAGATGACGCCCGAGGTATCGATGAGGTAAAAGCGATCGGCGCCTGCGGATGTGGCGACCGCCAGGACCTCTTTCAACACCTCCAGGCTAGTTCGCGTGCAATCAACAGGGCTAAAACTGACGGCGACGCCTGCCTCCTTGGCCAGCCGGACAGCATCCTCGACCCGCCGCAGCATGCGCTCCCTGGACCAGCCCATCCTCTCGAGCCGCGGATCCGAGGTCGGGAATATCACGTTGACCAAATCGGCGCCCGACCTGGAAGCCTGTCCGACCTCCTCTTCCCACTGGTCCGGCGCGGCCGTACACATCACCTCGACCTGCGAATCAATCCGTTCATCTTTCAGTAATGCCAGCACCTCGCGATCGACCTCGGAGCGTGTTGGATAGCCCACTTGGATCTGGGACAAGCCGATGTCTGCCAACAAAAGTGCTAGTTTCAGCTTGTCTGTTGCAGTAAAGGGGTGGATGGCCGCTTGCACCCCCTCTCGCAGCGTGACATCGTTGAGCACTACCCGTTCCGGCAAGCGCAAGGTCGCGCGTGCTTCCGGCGCATAGTTGTATAGACTTGGCCTCATCCTGAGATTACCTCCCGGGCAATGCCAAGGAATTCCTGATCGGTGAGCGCGTCCCTTTTCTTCAGGGCCATCTGCTCTATCTGGATCACCATCTCGGCCACTTGCTCCGGCGTGGCGCTCAGACCGTATTCCTTCAGTTTCAGCCCAACGATAAAGGGTCCGGTGTGCCGGCCGAGCGGGATGACTCGGCGGTTGCCGACCATTTCGGGAGCCAGCGGTTCAAACAGCGGCCCATGAGCCAACACCCGTTGGACGTGGATATCGAGCTTGTGGGAAAAGGCATTGTCCCCCACCAGCGCCTTGTTGAACGGCAAAGGCACACCGGTGACCTCTTGGACAGCGCGCGAGAGGTCGAAAAGCTTGATCAGCTCGACTCCCGTCTCTACGCCCAAGTGCAACTTGAGCGCCACAACGACCTCATCGAGGGCCGGGTTTCCAGACCGCTCTCCCAGCCCGTTAATGGCCGCATCGATCATGGTGGCTCCACCTTCTACGGCCGCCAATGCATTGGCCAACGCCAACCCAAAGTCATTGTGGCAGTGCACCTGCACCGGGACATCCACCCAACCGGTCACCTGGCTCACCAAGAACCGTATGGCGCCTGGGCCGGCGGCTCCGACCGTGTCGGCGAGCGTGATGCGCTCTGCCCCGGCCGCCACTGCTTCCTCCACGATTTGCTTGAGAAAATCGAGGTCGGTCCGAGTAGTGTCCACGGGGGTAAATCCGATGACAGGTCCACGACCCACGGCATACCGGATTGCCTCGGCGACCTTGTCCACCACCTGTGCGCGGCTGATCTTTTCAGAGTACTCGAGACGTATGTCGGATGTCGCGTGAAGCAGGCCCACCACGTCGGCGCCACTCGAGATGCTTGCGTCGACCTCGCGGCGCCATTCCTGACCGTAAAGGGTCGCCAGCGCATGGGTTTTGGCGCGGAGGCCCTCACCTTTCAAGATACGCAACGCC
>CAVOHX010000026.1:0-99477 GCA_963695825.1 uncultured Chloroflexia bacterium | reverse complement strand
CAACCCTCCCGTCGAAGCGTCAGCACCGGCGGCGGTCGTGAAGGCGCTGGGTGAATCCTGCCAAGTATCCTGCCATTTCGGCAGGATACCGGCGTGCCACGTGCCCAGGAAGAGTTCTGTTTGTCTTTTGCGGGGCGTCGGAGGCCATGGATCTGGCCAGCCGAAAGGGACATCAGACACTGTTCATTCGCTGTCCATTCGAGCGATTCTGCGCGGGTTGGCCTACCACACGGGTGAAGGCCGGTGCGAATGAATGCAATCGATTGCATTCAACGGATCTTTTCCATACACCCGTCAGGCTTGAAGGTTGAGCTGAAGTTCACATCTTCCTAAAGAGGTAGTTCAGAACGCGGCCAGAATACTTATAAAATCAATACAATAATTGGGTTGCGACTTAGTGACGCCGTTCTATGGTCTCGCAAACCTGCTTTCGCATCGCGCCATGCCGGGTTGACAGAGCATGTCTGAACAATGCATGCTTAGGTTAATCGAATTGTTACCTCGTCTTCGGTGCGGGCTCGGGCAGGACCATCTGCCCGGTCATCAGAATCTGCTGCAATCGTCGATAACGTCCTTTTCCAGCGGCAGCAGTCCTAGTTTTTCGATCGTGCGGTCGTGGGAGATGTGCAGATGCCGGATGCGCACCTCGCCATCCTCCCAGATTGCATAGGTGGGATCGGGTACGCCGTAGCGTGGCTGACCCAGGCTGCCGGGGTTGACCAGGACTTTGTCGTCCAGTTGACGAATGGCGGGGATATGGGTGTTGCCCATCAGGATGACGTCGGCCTCGATGCCCGCGATCATCTCGCGCAAGACAGTCTGGCGCGAAAAGATCAGGTTGGCCTTGCCGTACATCGGATCAAGCGGAGTGCCATGCACGAGGTGAAAGTGCGTCCCCCCAGCGTCACCGTCTTCTGCTGCGGCAGAGTCGCGCAGGTAGCCGATATCGTTTGGTGGAGCACCTTCCAGGCATGCGCGTGGGTAGCCAGGGCCAGATCGTGAACCTCGATCGGCGTTCCCCCGCAGACGATTGTTCGCCAGCCCATAATCATGATTTCCCTGCACCGCGACCGTCGCATTGGCCCGCACCCATTGAATACAGGCGGCCGGATCGGGACCATAGCCAACGATATCACCCAGGAAGAGGATCCGCGTCGGGCTGGGTGCTCCGCCCGTTGCATCCAGAGCAGCGCTTCCCAATGGGCGTGGAGATCCGAAAAGATAAGAATTCGCATCGCATCACCTTCCTTTGCATTGATCGGCTCGAATTGTACTCAAAAGGAGGGCCACCAGCGCCGGGCGCACCGCGCCCATCTTGATCGCCGGCTTGCCGGGAAAGCACGACGTGCTGCGTCAGAAGCAGCAGCATCGCGTTTCCGGTGGCATTCGCTTCTCAGCGACCTGCCGATTGCAACTAGAGCAAGCCCTTCTCTTTCAGCATGGGCGCGGATCGACCAGGTTGCGCTTGAACGCGGTCGCCTTGTCTCCAGCCCAAAAGCCAGCGCCATCAGCTGGGTCACATAGATGATCGGCGTCTGCCGCTGGCAGGCTCTTCATCTGCATCTGCCGGCCGTCCAGGTTTGAGTGGCACAGCGGGCACGCGACGATGATGGCATCGGCGCCCGACCGCCTGCGCGTGCTCGACGATGTCCTGGCTCAGCTTCAGCATCACCTCTTTGGCCGGCACCGCCAGGCTGCCGCCACAGCAGATCGTCTTGTCATCCCAATCCAGGCTCTCGGCCCCCAGCGCGTCGCAGACCACGTCAAGGTCCATCGGGTACTCGTGGTTTGGATGACCGGTGATCTGCGGCGGCCGGGTCAGCAGGCAGCCGTAATAGTTGACCACCTTGAGCCCCTCGAGCGGCTTGGTCACCTTGGCCTTGATCGCCTCCAGCCCCAACCTTGTTGGCCAGCCACTCCGAGATCGACCAGATGTCCACCGAATCCTGATAGCTGTAACCGATGTCCTGTCCAGGCGCTCCTTGAGTTCGGGGTCCTCCCGCGCCTCATGGGCGGCCGCCGAAACCGGTTAAAGCACGCGGCGCAGGGCGCCACAACCTCCTCGAATCCACTGGCCTCGATAACTGAAAGGTTGACCATCGGGGCCTTGACACCCAGATAATGATCGACGTGGTGAGCCGGGCTGGCGCCGCAACAGGTCCACCCTTTGGGTTCCACCAATTCCAGATCCAGGGTTTCGGTGACAGCCTTGAACGAGTGGTCGAACTCTTTGGCCATCGAGTGGAGCGAACAGCCGGGGTAATAGCCGACCTGCTTTTCCGTCGGATGGACGTTATCGACCTTGTCCGGTCGGGAGCGGGAGAAGGCCGGGAGAAGGTTGATCTTGGCCTTTTTGAACATCTCCAGCCCCAGGTCCATGTCCGACCATCATCTTTTTCGGGTCTCGGCTGATCACGGTGTCAGCACGTTCATCGAGCCCATCAGGCCCAGCTCGTATACCCGCCCAAAGATGTTCGCATCGGTCAGGAACACCTTGTTAAAGAGGGCCACCTCTCGCACCTTGGGCTTCGATCCCGCGTTCCAGGGCGACCTGGGTCAAGCGTCTCCATGATTCGGGCGATGTCAAGTCCCTGCGGGCAGCGGGTGGAGCAGGTGAGGCAGGCAGCGCACAACCAGGGGGTTTTGGAGTTCGAGCACCGCCTGGTCATCGCCGATCTGAACCAGCCGCATGATCTCATTGGGCGTATAGTCGAAGAAATCAGTCAGCGGGCAGCCGCTGGTGCAGCGGATGCATTGGTAGCACAGAAAGGCGTTCTCCCCGGTCTTTTCTTCGACCTCGCGGGCCAGGTCTGCTTTGATCTCAACTGTCATAACGATCCTCGCGATCTGTGCGCCGGACTCGATTCACCGAACGCACAGCTATCTGCACATGATCTAGTCAACTGCCGGCCGGGGCAACAGACCAGCCCCTTCCACGATCGGCCGGACCGCCTCTTCCCACTCAATTGCCATCACGTGAACGCCAGCGACGCCTTTGATCTCGCGCACCTGCTGGATCAACTCAATGCAGATCTGGATCCCCTCTGTGCGCCAGGCCTCGTTGCGCGCTTTCTTTTCCTCTTTGGGGATGTCGGCCGCCGCCTGGGTCATGCGGTCAATGATGTGATCGGGCATCGAGATTCCGGGGACAAAGTCCCGCATGTAGCGGGCCATCGCCGGTCCCTTGAGCGGGCCGACGCCAGCCATGATGTATACCTTTTCGTGCAAACCGAGTTTACGAACCTCTTCCATGAACTTTCTAAAGGTCTCGATGTTATAGACCAACTGGGTCTGGATAAAGTCCGCCCCGGCGGCGACCTTTTTCGCCAGCCGGTAGGGTCGCCACTCGGTGGGGCCAGCGTCTGGCGCGGCCGCAGCGCCGATAAAGAAACGGGGTTCCTCCCCTTTGACCGGGTCGCCACACTGGAACTTTTTCTCGTCGCGCAGGTCGCGCAGCATGTGCAGCAACTGCAACGAGTCGAGGTCGTGCACGTTCTTGGCGGTCGGGTGATTGCCAAATGACTGGTGGTCGCCGGTCAAGGCCAGCATGTTGCGCACGCCGAGCGCATAGGCGCTTAAAAAGTCCGCCTGCATCGCCAACCGGTTGCGGTCGCGACAGGTCATCTGCATCACCGGCTCTAGCCCTTCCTGCATCGCAATGATCGCGGCGCCGATGGAGGACATGCGCACGACGGCCGTCTGGTTGTCGGTGATATTGACTCCGTCGACGATCCCTTTCAGAAAGGCGGCCTTTTCGCGGATCTCGTCGGCGTCTGCGCTCTGTGGGGGACCCAACTCGCCGGTGACCGCAAAATGACCGGCGGTCATCATCTTTTCCAGGGTGCTGCCCGATTTGTAGCCGTTCAGTCGGTTGGTTAGTCATCTTATTCCTCGTCCAGCAAAAGCAAATCTTCGCGCACGATCCGGCGGGGGCCACCATCCCGCGATGTGGACCAATCCTTCGGGGGTTGCACTCTCCATCAACATGTCAAGTTTACCGAACGATGCGAGCCGTTCGTGAATGAGATGCCAAGCACACTCGATGTCCTCCAGTATGGGCTTTTGTCGTCCTCTCGCATCCGTCTCCATGACCGGAATTCCGTGGTCCCGCTTGACGTGCTTGACCTCGCACAGACCTCTTTCAGAGCCGCCACACGGTCCGTTGAGCAACTGCTTGGAGCAGCGGGCGATCGGGCAGATGCCCGCCAGTCAGCGCCAGAATGCAGTTCCCGCACGCCTGGCACTGCTCAGTCCAGATCCCCTGCTCCTCCGGCAGCCCGAGAAAGTTGGTGTTGAGGCCGGGCACGATCCACTTGTCCGGAAAGTGTTTGGCCATTGCCTGCACGCCGATGCCGCAGGCTATCGAGACGACAATATCCGCCTCCTTGACCTGCTTTTCGACCAGGTCCAGGTACTCCCACTCGCACTGACGCTGCACGGTCACGTCAGTCACCATCTCTGGGATCACCGTCCAGCTTGGTGCTCATGCGCAGCGACGAGGCCAGATACCTGGGCCTCCTTTTCTCCACCCGGCAAAGCAGACCGTCACGCAGGTGCCGCACCCAACCACCAACACCTTTTGCTGTCCCCCAAGAAACTCCTTGATCTCATCCAGTGGCTTTTGTTCGCCGGTAATCACGCTCATACCTCCATGCAACAGGAAAATCGGGCAGGCATGTCAGCGAGCCTGCTAGAACTCGTCCTGGGGAGCCATCAACCGCTTGATGAGCACGCCACATCTCGCGTCTCTCGCTCCGGGGTCATGAAATAATCCTCCAACAGGCCTTGCTGTTCGAATCCTAGCCGTTTGAACGCCTTGATCACCTTGGTCTGATCGGCCACGATTTGGGCTTCCAGGAAGTGGATGTCGCGCCAGCGGGCCAGTTCAAACATCGTCTCCAGCATCTGGACACCCAATCCACGACGGCGAAAATCGTTCGCCAGAAAGATGCGCAATTCGGCTACATGGGAGTGGGGTCCGCTCATAAAGTGGAGCGTTGCTTCGCCCACGATTCGTTCCTGGACCAGCGCAACGACCGGCAATACCCGCTGATAGTCAGGATGTGACGCCCAACTGGCGACCACCTTTTCGTCGTGAATGTTGCTGCGGATGTAACGACGATCGGCTGGCGTCACCCCTTTAAAGAACGCCACCAGAGCATCTTTATCGGCCGGTTCCAGGACCCGGAAAAGCACCCTGGCCCCGTCTTTGAGAGTGACCAGCTTGCGAAAGGTACGTATTCTGTCAGTGGTCATGGTGGCGACACCTCCTACTCATTCATGCTAGCGCCGCCGGCAGCCGGCCGATCAGCCCTGCGATCTCGGGTCCGCAAAGGGTTTGGTCCCAATCTGCGGATCTGCTCTGTTATTGTCCTGGTCGCCTCGGCGAACTGGGCGCCCATTGCTGAAGACATATTGACCATTGATACGCGCTCGCGCTCCATCCCGGCCTGATCCAGGATCCTGTGTAAATAGGCTACCCGCCGCTTGGCGATGAGATTACCGTCCAGGTAATGACAGTCGCCCTCCAGTCAACCCGCTACCATCACGCCGTCGATTCCATGCTCAAATGCTTGAAGCACCTGAATGATCTCTAGCTTGCCCGAGCAAGGGAGTTTCACTATTCGCAAATTGGGCGGGTACGTTAGTCGCATCGATCCTGCCAGGTCGGCCGCAACATAGGCGCAATGATGGCAGCAAAATGCCAGAATCCCGGGTTCAAAGGAATCACTGTCAGTCATCTACCCTCCCTACCATTGCCAGCCGACTGTGCTCCCCAGGGCGGGGCCCGGTTGTCACTGTCGGCCATTCGGGTGCCTCAAAAAAGGTCTCGATCTCGGCTTGAACCTGTTCGTCGCGGTAATGCAACAACTGGATCGCCCTGGCTGGGCATTCTCCTACACAAATGCCGCAACCCTGGCACTGGGCGGGCTCGATGTAGGCCGATCCCATGATCTTTCCTACGCCCGCCAAATTGGGCAGGATGCGTGGCACGTCAAAGGGGCAGACGCGCACACAAGTCAGGCAGCCTACACACATCTCGGGTTCTACCTGAGCCACTATTCCACCGACGTGCAAGGTGTCCCGGCTCAGAATTGTCATTGCTCGGGCTACGGCCGCCTGCGCCTGTACAATGGACTCGTCCAGCAGCTTGGGATAATGGGCTGCGCCTGCCACGTACAGCCCTTCGGCCGAAAAATCGACTGGCCGTAGCTTGACGTGCGCCTCCATGAACCAGCCATTCAAGTCCACGCCCACTTTGAGCGCGGTGGCTAATTCCTTGGCGCCCTCGGCGGGCACCATGGGCGTGCTGAGGACCACCATTTCAGGAGAAATCCTCAATTCCTGTCCCAGAATCGGCTCCCACACGGCCACCGTCAACTGACCGTCGGTGATCACCTCGGGCTTGGAATCGAATTCGTAGCGTACAAAGAGAACCCCTTGCCTGCGCGCCTCGGTGTACAATCGCTCCCTAAAGCCAAAGGTGCGAATATCTCTATACAACACCGTTATCTGCGCCGTCGGGTTGAGTTGCTTGAGCACCAGCGCGTTCTTGAGCGCTGTGGTGCAGCAGATGCGACTGCAGAACTCTTCTGCCGGCCGGCCAGCACAGAGGATGATCACCACAGAGTCCGGCAGATTGGGTGGCGGCTCTCCCGCCAGGTCGATTCCTGAAGGCCTACCGGATTTTGCAGCCTCCCAATCCCCGAGTTGTTCCTCGAAATCTAACATGGTCACAATGTGGGGGGAGGCGCCATAAGCATACTCGGGGCCGCGGTATTCCTGTCCCCCGGTGGCGACGATGGCCGCCCCATGCCTGACCTGGGTTTCACCCGTGGGGGTCCTCAGGGTCGATTCAAAGTTGCCTTTGAACCCTCTGGCTCCTACCAGCTCGGTTTCCAGAAGGATATCGATTAGCGGATCGGCCTCCACCTCGTCGATCAAATCGCAGAGGTATGCTCGTGGGTCGTGAGAGAGAGCAGAGGAGGCAAGACCAACCTGGGTTTGTCCGGTTGCCCAATCCACCAAATACCGCAGTCTTGCCAGGTTGCCACCCAACTCTGGTTCGCGTTCAACCAGCGTGACGGCAATGCCCTGTTCGGCCAGACCCAGGGCGGCGTTCATCCCGGTTGGGCCGCCACCAATGACCAGAGCCCGCTTTTCGACAGACACGGCCGGCGTTGAAAGCGGCTCCAGCCGCGTGGCCCGCGCAACCGCCATGCGGACCAAATCCCTTGACTTGGCCGTCCCTGCATCCCAGTCGCCGCCATGGACCCACGAACATTGGTTGCGGATGTTCACCATCTCGAAAAGATATGGGTTCAGCCCCGCCGCCTGCAAACTCTCTTGAAACAGCGGTTCGTGAGTAAGTGGGGTGCAGGCCGCTACCACGACCCGGTTCAATCCCAGGTCTTGGATCCGATAAGTGATGGTCGCGATGGAATCCTGCGAGCAGGTATACAGGTTATCCTCGGCGTGCATAACACCAGGCAGTCTCTGGGCGTATTCGGCGACCGACGGTACATCCAGAAAGCCGCCGATGTTCGAACCGCAGTGACACACAAAGACGCCGATCCGCGCCGATTCATTGTCTACCTCTCGTTCAGGTGGATATTCCTTTTCTCTGGTCAGGCTCCAACGCGACGAACTCAGTAGACCGCCGGCCGCCGCCGCCGCCCCGCTGGCATCGACCACCGACTCGGGGATGTCCTTGGGTTCGCGGAAAGGACCGATCGCAAAGACCCCTGGCCGACTCGCCTGCAACGGGTAGAACTGGTCGGTGCGACAGAAACCATAGACATCCAGATCGATGCCCAATCTACGCCCCATCTCCTTGGCACTCTTGGACACTTCCATTCCGATCGAGAGCACCACCAGGTCAAATTCCTCGTTGTGTGGGCGACGGTGGGGTGCAGGACGTGCGTGCTCCTCCTCGGAGACATAGCGTAGGATGAGATTGTGGTTGGTCGGGTTTTCCCGGACGGCCGAGATACGGCACCGCGTATATTGGATCCCATATTCCTGCCTGCGCGCGACGATAGTACTCCTCATACCCCTTGCTGTGGGCGCGCATGTCCATCATGAAAACGTGGACCTCGGTGTCCCTCTCGTGCTCGATAGCCATGATCGCCTCTTTGGTGGCGTACATGCAACAGATCGAGGAGCAATAATCGTTTCTTTGATCGCGGGAGCCCACACATTGCAGAAAGGCAATCTTTTTTGCACGCTCCCCGTTCGACGGCCGCTGAACGTGGCCAAAGGTCGGCCCCGAGGCGCTAAGCAGGCGTTCGAACTGAAGCGAGGTCACCACGTTGGGGTAGCGCCCCAAGCCGTACTCTTGGGACAGCTCGGCCGGGTAAGGCTCGAAACCGGGCGCCAAGATGATCGCGCCCGTTTCGAGGGTTTCGGTCCAACCAGCCATATCGTGCAGGACGGCGCCTGCCTGGCAAACGTACTCGCAACTCAGACACTCGGAACATATGCCACAAGCCAGGCAACGAGATGCCTCTGCCCGGGCTTGATCATCCGCGTAACCGGCCACCACCTCATCAAACGTGGACAGTCTCTGTCCGAGCGGTAATCTATCAAGCGGTACCCGGGGCTGGCGTTTCACCTGGCCTTGTGCCACCTGCTCGTCTATCTCTGCCCGGGTCAGCTCTGCCACCGGCAGTTCCGGCTTGGGCGGCGGTTCCAGTTCTTGGCCTTGCAAGTAGCGATGGATGGACGCGGCCGCGCGGTGGCCTGCCTCCACGGCCTCAATTACAAACGAGGTCCCGGTGGTGACATCGCCAGCCGCAAAGACGCCCGGGCGTGTCGCCGCCTGGGTGACGGGGTTGACGGCGATGGTTGAGCTCCCTGTGAGGCCGACCCCCACGCTTTCAGGGATGAACGCCAGGCCGGCGCGCTGACCGACCGAAAAGATGACGCTATCGCAGGGTTCCACATGATCTGAACCAGGAATGGGAACCGGCCGGCGCCGGCCCGTCTCGTCAGGTAGCCCTCGTTCGGTGCGCACGCATTTGACGCCCGTTACCCGCCCATTGTCCCCCATCACCTCGACTGGGGTCGTCTGCCAATGAAAGATGACCCCCTCCTCCTCGGCGTGGTGCATCTCTTCCCTGTCGGCCGTCGCTTCTTCGCGCGTGCGGCGGTAATACAGGTGCACCTCCGCGCCCAGCCGCACCGCGGTACGGGCCACATCCATCGCCACGTCCCCGGCGCCAACTACGGCAACGCGATCACCGACATTGGGTACCTTGTCCAGCCGGACATCCCTCAAGAAAGCGGTGTTTAGCAGCACGCCCTCCAGGTTCGCCCCTGGGATGGGCAATCGAATTCCCTCATGGGCTCCTACCGCAATGAGCACGGCGTTGAACCCTTGGGCGAAAAGGTCATCCAGGTGATCCACCCGGGTCTCAAGGCGGAGCTCGACCCCCAGCTCCAGGATGTCTTGGACTTCGCGCTCGATGATGTCGGCCGGCAGCCGATATTCCGGCACGCCCACTCGCAGCATCCCGCCTGCCACCGGTAGCGCTTCAAAAACGGTGACGGCGTACCCCTCGCTGCACAGATCCTGCGCGGCCGTCAGCCCGCACGGCCCACCGCCAATGATGGCGACCCGTTCATCGTGTTTCTGCTCGGCCGGTTCCACCGGCTTGCGGGGTTGGTCGTATACCTTGTCGGTCACGAATCGCTTGAGCGCTCGGATGTTGATGGCCTCGTCCAGCTTGGCCCGGTTGCAGGCCTCCTTACAACGATGGTTGCAGATGCGGCCGCAGATGCCGGGGAAGGGATTGTCCTCCTTGATGACCCTCAATGCATCCTCATATCGCCCTTCCCGAATCAGAGCGATGTAACCTTGAGCGCGTTGCCCGGTGGGGCAAGCATCCCGGCACGGGGCGATGCCGATCTTTTCGATGGCGTATGCATTTGGCACCGCTTGAGGGTAGAGCTTGAAAGCAGCGCGGCGTAAAGAGAGGCGCTCGTTGAACAGATCAGGTAGGATGACTGGACAGACATCCACACAATCGCCGCACCCGACGCACTTGGCGAGGTCGATGTAACGTGGTTTATGCTGAACTCGAACCGTGAAATCGCCCACTGTTCCGGCCACGTCCACGACCTCGGTGTCGGTCATCAGCTCAATGTTGAGGTGACGGCCGGCATCCACCAGTTTTGGGCTGACGATACACATGGCACAGTCATTGGTGGGGAAGGTCTTGTCCAATTGCGCCATATGGCCGCCAACGGCCGACTGGGACTCGACCAGGTAGGCTTTAAAGCCAGTCTCGGCAAGATCAAGGGACGCCTGGATGCCGGCAATGCCGGCGCCCACCACCACAACCGCCCCGGTGGGTCTCGTTGGTCTTGCAGTACCGTATTGCTCCACGGCTATTGGCCGATCAATCTGTCTCTGACGAGTCATCGATCTCCGGTCGCCTATTCACCCTGAATATCAGGCCCGTGGTCCTGCGAGGATCTTTTCCACACGGCGCAACAACTCGGCCGGCGCGATAGGTTTTTCCACATAGTCCTGTACCTTCATCCTCCTGCCTGTCTCGAGCTCGTAGCGGCGATGGCTGGCATCCTCGACGACAGCCGTCAAGACCATGATAGGCAGCTTTGCCAGAGCAGGATCGCCGCGTAGTTCACGCATGACGGCGAAACCATCCATCTTGGGCATGAGCAAATCGAGGATCAAGAGATCGGGTATCTTTTTTCGGACCAGTTCCAGGCACTGCCGGCCGTCCTTGGCAGTCTGCAGTCGATAGGGGCGAGTCCCAAGCACCGTTATGATACCCTCAAGGATGTCCGGGTCGTCGTCCGCCACCAGGATATAGGGTTGCTCAAGGATGCTGGCCACCCGTCGCAGCAGTTCGGGGGGCGCCACCGGCTTTTCGAGGTAACCTTGTACATCCATGGCAAGGCCGGTTTCCAATTCATACCGGCGGCGACTTGCGTCTTCGATGACCGTGGTCAGGACAATAATCGAGAGCGTGGAGTAGTGAGAACTGCTTCGGATTTCGCGGATGACTGCAAAGCCATCCATTCGAGGCATAAGTAGGTCCAGTATCATCACATCTGGAAGGTCTTCGGCGATCATCTCCAGACACTGCTCTCCGTCCTGAGCGGTTGCCAGCCGATACAGCTGGCTCTCCAGCACAGCAGTCAGGCCCTCCAGGATATCCGGATCATCATCCACCATCAAGACATACGGCTTTCGTTTCATGCTCCCTCCTGGCGCGTGACCCAAGCCTGCCGTTTCATTTGGGGTGTAGCTACACTCCTCGGAATGACGACTACAACCTTGGTACCAGCTTGGCCCTCGGCATACGGGCTCTCGACCCATATCTCGCCGTGGTGAGCTTTGACGATCTTTTTGGCGATCGAAAGGCCCAATCCAGAACCGGCTACCTCCACGGCATTGCGACCTCGGAAAAAGTCCTCAAAGATCAGCGACTGCTCTTCTAACGGGATACCTGGGCCCTCATCAAGCACCTCAACGACCAGTCGTTCTGGCTCGTCCCGGATGCGCAGCGTCACGCCGCCTCCTTTAGGAGAAAACTTGACCGCATTTGACAGTAGGTTCGAAAGGAGCTGGCGCAAGCGACGCCGCGCGCCCACGATCTGGCGGAACTCGCCCGGGGCGTCGATCCAGAGTTGCACCCCCTTTTGCGAGGCCGCCAAACGCACATCTTCGATGGCCTGAGTTCCAGGCTCCGATGGGTCAACCCACTCAAAATCTGCCTGAATCTGTTCCGGCCTCATGCGGGCCAGATCCAGGATATCGTTGATAAGCCCGCGCAGGTCGGTGACGCGCAGAACGCTCCGCTCCAACATGCGTCGCTGGCGATCGGTCAGTTCGCCCGTGAACCCACCCAACATGACCTGTAAATAGTTCTCGATGGCCGCCAGCGGCGACTTGAGCTCGTGTGAGATCACGGATAAAAAGTAGGTGAGTGAGGTGGTTGCATTTCGGAGCCGCGATGAGACGAGAGAGGCAATCGCATCCATGCACACCAACCCGGAGGACGGGTGATTGGCGATGAATTGGCGCAACTCTTGACCATTCAGAACCAAGGCTTGACATGGTTCCAGGCACACACCGGTCGATGTGTAGTCGTGGGGCGCGATGACACTGGACCACCCAGCAACTCGGTCCGGTCCCACAATGCTCACCGTCGCCTGGCGAGTAGACCCACTTCGGCCCAACTGGACCTTCTTTTCCAACGAGAGTTTGCCTTCCACCACGAGAAAGAGTTTTACGGCCGGTTCCCCCTCAACAAAGGCCACATCCCCTTCGGCGTAGGATTCCTCTCTGCATAGCTCGGCGATTTCCTCGATCTCCTGATCGCTGAATCCGGAAAAAACGCCAAAGCGCCGCAGGATTTCCACCTTGGTTGTCATCATTCCACGCTATTTTATCTCTCGCAGCGGATTTGGACCAAGTTGTTGGATATCAGAGGTCATCTCGGCCGCCAGATAGGCAAACTGCCCTCCCATCGCTGAGGAGAGATTGATCATCTGGATGCGCCGGCCGTTTAGACCGATCTTTTCCAGCAGCATGCGCACATGTTCCACTCTTCGCTTGGCGTTGATATTACCGTCCCGGTAATGGCAATCGCCTTCCAGTCAGCCAGCGACTATCACACCATCTGCGCCATCCTCAAACGCTCGCAGTGCGTGGATGACATCCAACTTGCCGCTGCATGGCAATTCGACGATCTTGATGGCGGCCGGGTATTTGAGTCGCAAACCACCCGCCAGATCAGCCGCGGCGTAGGCGCAGTAATGACAGGCAAAGGTGACAATTTGGGGTTCGAATCCGTCTTGCTGCATGTCTCGGTCCCTTATAACACCGCGATTTCTCTCGCTGGAATGATGTCAAACAGAGCTTCCACTTTGGTGAGCAATTGGGCATCGGTATAGTGCATCAATTCGATCGCCTTGGCCGGGCACTCGGCGGCGCAAGAGCCACATCCCTGGCAGACGGCCGGTTCGATGTAGGCGGCTCCCATGATGGCGCCCACACCCACCAGGTTGGCTTGAATCTTGGGCACGTCAAAGGGGCAAATCCGTACACAGGTGAGACAACCGACGCACCTGTCCGCATCTACCACCGCGACCTGTCCGCCGACGATCATCGTGTCGCTGGCGAGAATGTTCGCCGCCCGCGCTGCGGCCGCCTGCGCCTGGATGATGCTCTCGTCCAGGAATTTGGGGTAATGCGCCGTGCCGGCTACAAAGATGCCGTCAGAGGCGAAATCGACCGGCCGCAGCTTGACGTGCGCCTCCATGAACCATCCGTCAAGATCCACCGAAACGCGCAACTTGCTGACCATCTCTTCCGTGCCCTCGGCCGGAACCAACGGCATCGAGAGGACCAGCATGTCCGGCCGCAGGTGCACCTCCTGCCGCAAGATCGGGTCCCAGGCGGTGACGGTCAGCGACCCATTGGCTTGTACCTGCGGCTCATGCTCGTCATCATAGCGCACGAACAAACACCCCTTGGCGTCGCGCCTCGGTATAGAGCCGCTCCTTGAAGCCAAAGGTGCGAATGTCCTTGTACAGTACGGTAACCCGGCCGGCCGGTTTGAGCTCTTTGAATTTGAGAGCGTTCTTGAGCGCCACCGTACAACAGATGCGCGAGCAGTACTGTTCAGCCGGGCCGATGCACTGGATCATGGTGATCGAGTCTGGCAGGGGCGTTCGCGTCAACCAGCAGAGCCTCAAACTCTTGCTGGGTGACGATCGCCTGGTGGGAGCCATACCCATATTCCGGTCCCCGGTACTCGTGACCGCCCGTCGCCACGATCACCGCGCCGTGGTTCACCTCCAGCGGTTCCCGGCCGTTTCCATTGCTGTGGCTCAGCCGGCTGGTGAACTTGCCCACAAAGCCGCCCAGCCCTTCGTATTCCGTATTCAGATGGACGGTGATCAACGGATCGCTGTTCACCTGGGCGACCATGTCGCGCAGGAGCGCCTGGGGGTCGCCAACTGATGTGATCGTGTTACCCAGGTCGGCCAGGTAATGGATGCGTTGCAGTTGGCCGCCCAGTTGGTCTGCCCGTTCGACCAGGTGGACGGGGAAACCCTGGTCGGCCAGCGTCAGCGCAGCGCTCATCCCGGCCGGGCCGCCGCCGATCACCAGGGCCGTCTTGTCCACCGGCATCTCGCTGGTGTGCTGCGGCCGCAGCAGGTTGGCCCGCGCCACCGCCATCCGCACCAGGTCTCTGCGCCTTGTCCGTCGCCACCTCCCACTGCCCCGAATGGACCCAGGAACACTGGTTGCGGATGTTGGCCATCTCGAACAGAAAGGGGTTCAGCCCGGCCGCGCGGATGCTGTCTCGAAATAGCGGTTCGTGGGTGATCGGGGTGCAAGAGGCGACCACCACCCGGTTGAGATCCAGCTCTTTTACCTGCTCGGTGATATGGACGATCGAGTCCTGGGAGCAGGTGTAGAGATTGTGCTCGGCGTGCACGACGCCGGGAAGGGTGCTCGCGTATTCGGCCACTGCCGGCACGTCCAGAAAGCCGCCAATGTTGGACCCGCAGTGGCAGACAAACACGCCGACCCGCGGCTCCTTCCGTGGAGATATCTCGCTCGGGTGGATACTCGTTTTCGCGTGGCAAGTGTGCCACGGGCCGGGGCCAGCAATCCCGCGGCCGCCGCGGCAGCGCCACTGGCCTCGACCACCGACTCGGGGATGTCCTTGGGCTCGCGGAAAGGGCCAATGGCATAGACGCCCGGTCGGCTCGTCTGCAGCGGGCTGAGCGGGATCGGTGCGGGCAAAGCCATACTCGTCCAGCCCGAACGCCCAGTTGCCGCGCCAGCGTACGGGCCGATTCCGAAATCTCCATGCCGACCGAGAGCACCACCAGGTCGAATTCCTCTTCGGCGATCTGGCCGTCCTGAACATAGCGCACCACCAGGTTGCCCGTCGCGTGCTTTTGACGCACGGCCGAGATGCGGCAGCGTGTATACTGGATGCCGTATTTCTTCTGCGCCCGATGATAGTATTCTTCGTATCCCTTGCTGAAGGAGCGCATGTCCATCATAAAGACGTGCACCTCGGTGTCCGGCTCGTGCTCGATGGCCATGATCGCCTCTTTGGTGGCGTACATGCAGCAGACCGACGAGCAATAGTCGTGGTCCTGGTCCCGCGAGCCGACGCACTGCAGAAAGGCGATCTTTTTGGCCGGTTTGTGGTCCGACGGCCGCGTCACGTGGCCGTGGGTCGGGCCGGAGGCACTCAACAGCCGCTCGAACTGCAGCGCGGTCACCACGTTGGGATAGCGGCCCAAGCCGTACTCGCCGGACAGCTCGGCCTGATAGGGCTGAAAGCCGGGCGCCAGGATGACCGCGCCCACCTGGACCGTCTCGGTCCGGCCAGCCATGTCGTGGTTCATCGCATCCGCCTGCACAGATGTACTGGCAGCTCAGGCACTCGGAGCAGACGCCGCAGGCCAGACAGCGGGCCGCCTCCGCCTGGGCCGGTTCGTCGGTATAGCCGCGCTCGACCTCGGCGAAGTTGCTCACTCGTTCCGCGACCGCTCAGCTCGGGCATCGGCACGCGGGGTTGCACGGTGATCTCGCCCTGCTGCATGCGGTCGTCGATCTCCTCCTGGGTCAGCTTGCACCACCGGCAGTTCGGGTTTGGGCGGCGGCTCCAGGTACTTGCCCTGCAGATAGCGGTGGATGGACTCGGCCGCCTTGTGACCGCTGGCCACCGCCTCGATGACGAAAGCGGTGCCGCTGACCGTGTCGCCGGCCGCAAAGACCCCGGTCGCGTCGCCGCCATCGTGTTGGGGTTGATGGCGATCGTGCGCTTGTTGGTCAGCCCGACGCCGGCGTCGTCGGGGATAAAGGCCAGACCGGCTCGCTGCCCGACCGAAAAGATGACCGTGTCGCATGTCGAGCACGTGCTCGAGTCTGGGACCGTCTCCAGTTCCAGCCGGCCGCTTGCGTCAAAGGAAAAGCGGCTCACTCGCTTGCACTCGACCCCGGCCACGCGGCCCGTTGCCGTCGTCCAGAATGCGGACAAAGGTGCGGCTGGGGTGAATGGTGACCCCTTCCTCCTCGGCGGCCTAGCCTCCCACGCGTGGCCGGCATGCCATCTCTGGGCTTCCAGGCAGGCCATGTGGACCTGTTCCGCGCCCAGGCGCACGGCCGTGCGGGCGCAGTCGATGGCCACGTTGCCGCCGCCCAGCACCAGCACGCGGCCCAGGGACGTCGCCCGACGTCGAATTTGTCCAGGCGCACGTCGCGCAGAAAGTCAGTGTTGACCAGCACGCCGTCCAGATTTGCGCCCGGAATCGGCAGCCTGATCCCCTCGTGGGCGCCGACGGCGATGAGCACCGCCTCGAAGCCCTCATCAAAGAGATCGTCCAGATTGTCCACCTGCGTGTTCAGGCGCAGCTCGACCCCCAGGTCAACAATGTCCTGCACCTCGCGATCGACGATCTCGGTCGGCAGCCGATACTCGGGCACCCCGACCCGCAACATGCCGCCGGCCACCGGCAACGCCTCAAAGACGGTCACGCGGTAGCCCGCCATGCACAGATCCTGGGCGGCCGTCAGCCCACACGGCCCCGCGCCGATGATCGCCACCCGCTGCTCGTACTTGCGCTCGGACGGCTTCGGGCGCTACGCGTGGTTGGGCATAGACCTTGTCGGTGACGAATCGTTTGAGCGCGTGGATGTTGATCGGGTCGTCCACCTTGCCCCGGTTGCAGGCGTCCTCGCAGCGATGGTTGCAGATGCGACCGCAGATGCCGGGGAAGGGATTGTCCTCCTTGATGACCCGCAGCGCGTCGTCGTAGCGCCCCTCGCGGATCAGGGCGATATAGCCCTGGGCGCGCTGGCCGGCCGGGCAGGCATCGCGGCAGGGAGCGATGCCCCGTTTTTCGATGGCATAGGCGTTGGGCACTGCCTGGGGATACAGCTTGTAAGCGGCCCGGCGCGTTGCTGAGACGCTTCGTTGAACTGGCCGGGGATGATCACCGGGCAGACGTCGGCGCAGTCGCCGCAGCCGGTGCACTTGTCCAGGTCGATGTAGCGGGGCTTGGGTGCGACGCGAACGGTGAAATCGCCCTGGGCCGCCGGTCACATCCATGACCTCGCTGTCGGTCAGCAATTCGATGTTGAGGTGACGGCCGACATCCACCAGCTTGGGGCTGATGGTGCACATGGCGCAGTCGTTGGTGGGAAAGGTCTTGTCCAGCTGGGCCATGTGCCCGCCGATGGCCGACTTGGTTTCGACCAGGTAGACCTTGAAACCCTGCTCGGCCAGGTCCAGCGAGGCCTGCATCCCGGCGATGCCGCCGCCGACGACCATGACCGCGCCGACGGTCGGCCTCCATGCTGCTCATTGTTCATGCTCGTTGCCTTTCCTCTTGCGCATCAGGCAAACCGGCCCCCTCCGACCGTTGCACCCGCATTGAAGAAACCGCACAGGCATTGCCGTAAAGTCATTATAGGTTTCCGGCGAGAGCACGTCCATAGTCCTAACTAGCCGTTTGACTCTCGACGACTGGTGAATACCTAGCACTTACTGACCAAGTTCTTTGAACACTGGCGATGGCAAAAGTCAGAGGTCTTGATCAGGCCGACTCTTGGCGCTCGCGCAGCGGATTGGGTCCCAGCTTGCGCACCCGCTCTGTCATCTCTCTGGCCTTTAGGGCATAGCTCGCACCCTGGCCGGCCGACAGGAAAAAGACTCTCCAATCGGTCGCTCCCGAGACCAATCTGGTCCAGGACCTTTTTGGCCAACATCACCCGAGATCGTGCGCGCTCGTTGCCGCGCACGTGATGGCAACTGCCGATGGGGCAGGCGACGATATAGACGCCGTCGGCGCCCTGTTCGAATGCCGTCAGGATGTAGCGCACGTCGATCTTGCCGGTGCACGGGAGACGCACCATCTTGACATTGGCTGGATACTGGATGCGCAGCGCCCCGGCCGTGTCCCCTGCCATATAAGCGCAATAGTTGCAGGTAAAGAGGGTCAGTTCGGGTTCAAATCCGTTTTCACGCTCTGGCATCCGCTATTCTCCGTGGATGAATCGATCGCAATGAAAAGAGGGTTCGACCACTATCATGCTTTGGCCATCTCCTCATCTTGCGCCGGCAGCCATGCGCCGAGCCAGCTCTCACCCTCGATTATGTCTGCATCGCGATAGTTGACCAACTCGATGGCGGCTGCCGGACATTCTCCTGTGCAGGTGCCGCAACCCTGGCAGAGGCCGGGGTCGATCCAGGCGTGACCGCCCAGGTTTCCAACGCCCGCCCGGTCGTAAAGCAACTGAGGAATCTGAAAGGGGCAGGTTCGGACGCAGGTCAAACAGCCAACGCACTTGGTCGCATCCACCTCGGCGATGACGCCGCCAATGTAAAAGGGGTCCTGGCTCAGGATGGTGAGGGCGCGGCCGGCGGCCGCCTGAGCGCTGGCGATCGATTCATCGATAAAGCGCGGGTAGTGGGCCATTCCGCAAAGGAATATCCCCTCGTTCACAAAGTCCATCGGCCGCATCTTGAGGTCGGCCTCCAGGAAAAAGCCTTCGCTGGAGAGGGGCAGCTTGAGCGCCCTGGCTACCTGCGCCGTCTTGTCGGCCGGGACCACTGGCATGCTCAACGAGATGAGGTCGGGTCTGAGCGTGTATGGTCGGTTCTCCAAGCTGGGGTCGGTCACGCGCACCTCAAGTTCCCCATCTACCAGGTCGACGGCCGGCGGCCGGTCATCGGAATAGCGTACGAATAGAACGCCGCGGCGGCGGGCTTCGGTATAGTACTGCTCGCGAAAGCCGTAGGTGATGATATCCTTGTAGAGCACCGTCACCTGGCAGTTCGGGTTGAGCATCTTGACCCGAATGGCGTTCTTCATCGTGCTGGTGCAGCAGGTGCGTGAACAGTAGAAATAGCCTACCTCATCGGATTCGACGCACTGGACCATCACCAGGTGTTTTAGTGCCGCCACCTTTTCTGGCTGATGAGCGATCCAGTCCTCCAGTTCTAGTTGGGTGACAACCCGCTCATCCTGTCCGCGAAGGTAGCGAGTGGTTGTGCCTTCGCGACCTCCGGTCGCCGTAATCACCACACCGTGCTCAACCACGGTGGTGGTGACGTCGCCGTTTGTCTCTGTCGCCAACTGGCTGTGGAACTGCCCGATTGATCCGCTCACCTCCACCAGCTCGCTGCGGGTGAACACGTCGATCCGGTGGTGACCGCGCACCCGATTGACGAGGTCGCGCAACAGCCGCTGCGGGTTTAGCCCTTCTGCCAGGTAATAAATGTTGCGCAAGTTGCCGCCCAACGACTCTTCTTGTTCCACCAGCGTCACGTCGTGCCCGGCGTCGGCGATGGTCAGCGCGGCCGTCATCCCACTGACGCCTCCGCCCACGATCAGCGCCCGACGTGACGGGCTGGATAGCGACGCGCTGGACAGGCGTCGTCCGCGAAGCGCGGTACGTCGCGATGCGAACCAGTTCCTTGGCCTTGCGCGTTGCTCTGGCGGGTTCCCAATCGTGCACCCAGGCGCAATGCTCGCGGATGTTGGCCATCTCCAGCAAGTATGGATTCAGCCCGACCTCGCGGACGGTGCGCTGGAACAGGGATTCGTGCGTTCGGTGGCTACAGGCAGCTACCGTCACCCGGTTCAGACTGTGTTTGACGATGGCCTCCTTGATCTGGGCGAGGCCCTCTGGGAAGCAGGCAAGCGAGACTGTCTGCCGTGTGGGCAACCCCGGGCAGGCCGCTGGCGTAATCAGCCACCTGGTCGATATCGATCACCTGGGATATGACAGGTCCACAACCGCAGACAAAGACGCCGACCTTGGTCGGCTCCCCGGACACGTCCCGCTCGGGCACCATGGTCGAGGTGACGCCGAGAAATGGATACTCGCGCGGAACAGAGACACCGCCCAAGGCGTCGTGATAGATCCGCATCACCTCACCGGCCGCGCCGGCGGCGTCGAAAACCGTCTCGGCGATCTCTTTGGGCGATTGAAAAGCGCCAGCGACATAGACGCCCGGCTGGCTGGTCTGGAGCGGCTGGAACGTGTCGGTCTGACAGAATCCGTACTGGTTGAGGTCGATGCTCATCATCTGCGCCAGCTCGGCCGAGCGCGCCGGCGGCTCCATCCCGGTAGCCAGCACGACCATCTCGAACCGTTCATCGACGAGCCTGCCGCTGTGGTCAGGGTAGCGCAGGATCAGATCGTGGGTGCTGGGATCCTCGCGGATGGCCGACACCCGGCAGCGAGTGTATTTGACGCCGTACTCGTGTTGAGCCTTTTCATAGTACTTGGTGTACTCTTTGTTAAAGGCCCGTTCGTCCATCACAAAGATGCGGCAGTCTACCCCAGGAATGCGCTCCTTGGCTAACATGGCCTCCTTGGTGGCGAACATGCAGCAGATCGAGGAGCAATAGGGGTGCTCCTGATCGCGTGAGCCGATGCACTGCAGCCAGGCGATCTTTTTGGGTAGCTTGCCGTCAGAGAGACGGGCTACCATACCTTCGGTCGGCCCGGAGCGGCTTGCCAGCCGTTCGTACTGCATGGGGGTCACGACGTTACCATAGCGGCCGTAGCCAAATTCCTCTAGCGGGGTGGGGTCGTACGTCTTGTATCCCACCGCCAGAATCACCGCCCCGACTTGGATGCGCTCCAGTCGCGGCTGCTCGTTCAGGTCGATCGCGTCGGTGGGGCACACGCGCTCACACTTGTGGCAGTCGTCGCAATATGGACCCCGTTCGATCACATAGGCGTCCGGAATGGCCCTTGGCGCGGTTTTGTAGATTGCCTTGTGGAGCGCCATTCCCATCTGAAACTCGCTGGGTAGGTTGACCGGGCAGACGACCGAGCAGAGCCGGCAATTGATGCAGCGATCCACGTCTACATAGCGCGGGTTGTGGCGCAACGTGACTGTGAAATTCCCTGCCTGCCCCTGAAAATCGACCACCTCAGTCAGGGTGAGGACCTCGATGTTGGGGTGGCGATTGTTGTCAGGAAACGCTGGGGCAATGGACGGCCGGGTGCAGCCGTAGCCATGATCGGCCGAACCCCGGCACAGGACGCAATCATGGGTGGGGAACATCCACCCGAGCTGCGCCACCCGCCCACCCAAGGTGGGCCCAGACTCGACCAAATAGACTCTCAGGCCCGTTTCGGCCAGATCGGCCGCCGCGCGCATGCCAGCGACCCCACCGCCGACGACCAGAACCGCGCCCACCTTTCCGTGGCCGCTACCGTTTGGACTCATAAACTACCTCGACAGCCGGATCCAATAAAGGGCGAATCAGTGAGGCGGTGTCGTCGCCGCACTCACTGACTCACCAATAGTCGATCCGTTACTTGAGCGAATGCTGCGCACCTCGATAGGTGTTGTGCATCAACATCGCGATTGTCATTGGACCCACACCGCCAGGCACTGGTGTAAGATGACCGGCGACCGTTGCGACACCGTCGTAATCGACGTCACCGACCAGTTTGTATTTTCGGAACAAAGCAATGTGTTCGCAGTCGCCGCACTCGGTGCAGCAATCCGGTGGTTGCTCATCCTTGAGCCATGCCTGGTCACATTCGGGACAATACTCACCCAGCTTGCGCCGGCCGCCCTTGGAGGATTCGTCAATGCGGTGGGCGATGAACTTGACACCGGTCGCGGCGCAGGTGTACTCTCGGTCGGCCGGGTGTTCTTCCCACACCTGGTTGATGCCGACGTCGATCACGGCTGCGCCGGGTTTGACCCAGTCAGCCTTGACCATTTCGGCCCGGCCAACGGCGGCGATCAAGATGTCTGCCTCGCTGCAGACACCCGGCAGGTCAGCCGTGCGACTGTGGCAGATGGTGATGGTAGCATTGCGGTGCAGCAACAGCATGGCGACCGGCAGGCCGACGATATTGCTGCGGCCGAGCACGACCGCATTCTGGCCCGCAATCTTGACCCCGCTGCGGACGAGCAACTCGATGCAGCCGGCCGGGGTGCACGGCACAAAGAGCGGCTCGCGCCCCTTCATAGAGAGCCGGCCGATGTTGACCGGGTGAAACCCGTCCACATCTTTTTCCAGGCTGACCATGCCGAGTATCTTTTCCTCATCCAGGTGTTTGGGCAACGGCAACTGGACGAGAATGCCGTGTACGTTGGGGTCAGCGTTGAGTTCTCGTACCACCCGCTCGACCTCTTCCTGGGACGCCGTTTCTTCAAGCTTGCGTCCAATGGAGAGCATGCCGATTTCCTCGCAGGCCCGCTGTTTGCTGCCCACGTACGCCTTGGAGGCGGGGTTCTCCCCCACCAACACCGTCGCCAGGCCGGGCACGAGCCCTTTTTCTGCTTTGAGTTTCGCCACCGCCTCGGCCGTCTCTTGGCGAATCTGTTCGGCAATCGCCGTACCGTCAATCACTCTTGCTGTCATTGTATCTCCTCACTCAATCTGGCAGATCGGTAAATCTTTACAGCCGCAAGTACTGATCCGTGTAGATCACCCGGTTGAGCAGCACCTGCACTGTCTTCCAGACGGCCGCCTGGTCGGGATCGTCCATGTCCACGTCCTCGCGCTGCAATTCCTCCATGGCAACCACTCGGTCATGGAGCTTGACGTAGAGTTGGCCGAGGGGGGTGCTCTCATCCCGCTCCTCCACGATGCGGATCGCCCCCATCAGGTCGGCGTCAAATGGGTCGGCGATGACCATGTCGATCTCGGCGCCCATCAGCATCACCATGTAGACTCGGCTCAGGAGCGGCCGCATCGCATGGGGCACCGCGTTCGAGACGTTTGACAGCCCGCCGTTGGTCAGCGGCGGTGGATCCCAGGCGAATTTGAGCGTGCGTACCGCTTCGATGCACTCGGGGCAATACTCCTGGCAACCTGACACCGTAAGCACCAGGGGATCGATGATCAGGTCCGAGATAGGAAAGTCAATTTCGAGCATGTGGGGAATCAGCCGCTCCAGGGCGATGCTCACCCGCTCGTCTGCCCCGACCGGGATCATGCCTTCGGCCATGGTGAGCGCGATTAGCCGCGTATTGTACTGCTTGGCCACGGCCGGCACGGTCTGTAAACGCTCTGCCCGAGCATCCGTAGAGTTGATGATCGGTTGTGCTTTGGACACTACCTGGCAGGCAGCCTCGATTGCCGCCAGATTGGTGGTGTCAAAAACCAGCGGGACGTCCACGGCGGATTCTACCACTTTGACCAGCCAGGGAAGCAACTCGTGCCCATACTTTTTCTGCGGTCCGATGTTGAGATCGATCGCATTTGCACCGTGTTCCAGTTGCTTGAGGGCAGAAGCCTTGAAAAACTCGGCGTCCTTTGCCCTGACCGCCTCTTTGACCTTGGGTGAAATGATGTGAATGTTTTCGCCGATAATATACATGCTATCAACTCCTCGCTACACTAATGGGACCGATACCGAATCCTCGACTGCCTATCCGATGTACTTTTCCGCTATCCGCTGCAGGGCGACGGCCGCCGGCGATGCCGGGTCCAATTCGACCAAGGGCCGCCCCCAGGCATCGAACTCGTTTACGCTCAGGTCGGCCGGCACTGTGCCCGCCAACTCGATCCCCATCTGCTCAATTGCCTCAACCAGAGGCGGTGGCAGATCCCCTTCTGGTACGCGATTGATCACCAGGGCCATCCGCTTGATGTTGATGTCCAGTTCCTTGGACAGGTCCAAGATACCTTTGGCCGCACTGACGCCACGGATGGTGGGGTCAGTCACCACGAACAAGATGTCCACATCCTTGGTTGTCCGGCGGCTCAGGTGTTCCATACCCGCCTCGTTGTCAATCACGATATAGTCGTACTGCTCCCCCAGCGCATCCACAATCTGGCGCAGCATGTGGTTGACGGGGCAATAGCAGCCCGGCCCCTCCGGCCGGCCCATCGCCAACAGGTCTACCTCATCCCCTTCCTCAATGGACAACCTCAACTGGTAATTGAGGTAATCCTGGCGCGCCACGCCGGTGGTAATTGCTCCGGACTGGGCTTCGTCGAGCAGATCCTCGCGAATATCCCCAACCGTCTTGGTCAACGGCAACCCCAGCGCCAGGTAGAGATTGGTCGCCGGGTCGGCGTCAATCGCCAACACCGTATGCCCATTACTTTTCGTCAGGTAGCGGATCAAAAGAGCAGCCAGAGTGGTCTTGCCCGTGCCACCCTTGCCCGCCAATGCAATCGTCATGGTCATAGTTGTGTCTTCCCGTTACTCTGCTGGCAGGCCGCGTCCTCGATGCTCGCCTTGCTGCGCCCGCCAAGCCATCTAGGTCTCTTTGCTCTCAAATAGCGCCTGCACCGATGGGAACTGATCCCAGTCAGTGTGTGGCAGGAACAAGGCCGAGGTGAACACGTCGTAAAAGCTGTTGTCGGCCGACAGCTCCAGGTAGGTCATCATCTCTGCGACCTGGGAGATTTGGCTGCGCGCCGTGCGGCTCAACAGCGCCATGTAGGCGCCCCGCACGGCTGTATTGCCCAGAAAGTGGAACTTTTCCCACGGGAGGTCGGGCAGCAGCCCAATGTGAATCGCCTTTTCGATGTTGATGTACTTGCCAAAGTTACCCCCGATGAGGATCTGGCTCACATTCGCCAGGTCCACACCCACCGCCCGGGCCAATACCTCAAAACCGGCGTAGATCGCCGCCTTGGCGCGCAAGAGATTGTCAATGTCCGCTTTGGTCAGGGTGATGTCGCCCACGTTCTCGGCCGTCTCGTTCGCCCAGGCCACGACGTACTCGGTTCCATACTCCCCTGTCCGCACCCGGGGGTGGTCTAAATCCGTTTTGAGGTTTCCGGCCTTGTCCATCACGCCGGTGATAAAGAGCTCGCCCAGCAGGTTGATCAAGGCTGAACCACACAACCCCCGGGGCGGCACGTCGCCAATCACGCGATACTGGGGTTCGAGGTCGCTCTTGTTGATCCAAATCTCTTCGATCGCACCCTCAGTCGCGCGCATACCGTGCACCACGCCGGCTCCCTCAAAAGCGGGCCCGGCCGAAGCGGCGCAGGTGATCAGCCAATCGGCCGTGCCCAGCACGATCTCGCCGTTGGTGCCCACGTCAAGAAAAAGAGTTAGATCGGTGGCTTGGTACAGGCGGCTGCTGAGCACCCCGGCCGTGATGTCTGACCCGACGTAGCTCGCCACCCCGGGCAGGCAATCCACCGTGGCGGCCGGGTTGATCGCCAACCCCAGCTGCTCGGCTGTTATCACCGGCGGTTGGTTCACTCCGGTGATGAACGGGTCGAGCCGGATCGAACTCGCGTCCAACCCCAGCAGCAGGTGGGTCATGGTGCTGTTGCCAGCGACTGTCACCTTGTCGATTTCCAAGACGCTGATCCTGGCCTGGTAGGCGACCTCAATCAGCAGCCGGTTGATGGTGTCCACCACCAGGTTTTGCATCTCGCGCCAATTGGCGTCGGCGTCGTTTCCCCTGGACTTGGTCGCATAGATGATGCGCGAGATCACGTCCTCGCCCCGCGCGATCTGACCGTTATAGTCGGCCGCCTGGGCGCGCACGTGTCCGCTGACGAGATCGACCAGGTAGACGGTCACCGTGGTTGTACCAATGTCTATGGCGGCGCCCCAGAGCACGTCCTCTGAAAAGCCGGGGCGCAGATTGACCAGCCGCGCCGGGCACTCGGGTCGGTCCCAGGCGGCCAGTTCTACCACCGCCGTCACGCGCCATTCCGCTTCTCGCAGTGCACTGCCCAGGCGCCGAAGCATTGGCAGCGAGATTGCCAGCCCATCACAGTCGAGTTTGGGAGCCAATGCTCGTTTGAGCCGGGACCAGTCATCGGTCTGGTCCGCCATGGATGGGGGCTCCATGTCTACATAGATCGCCTTGAGCGGCTGATCTACTGCCGGGATGTAGGGGAATGGGAGTTCGACCTTGCCGGCCGTCTTGTCCGTGACCAGCTGGCGCCGGGCTTTTTCCTGCGGCGGGATGGTGACAACCGCATCTCCCTCGACCATGGTCTGGCAGGCGAGCGCATAGCCGGCCTCCACATCCTCGACCGTAAGGCGCAGCGTGCTACGCCTCCGGACCTCGCCCGATTCGACCTTGACCGCGCACCGGCCGCAACGCCCCTGGCTACCGCACGGCTGGTTGATCTCCAGGCCGGCCTGACCGGCCGCTTCCATCAACGAGGTGCCGGCGGGTACGGCAACCGTCTTGCCGGTGGGCTGAAAGGTTACGGAAAAGGTCATGCTGGCTGGGGTTCAAAAGCGAGGGAACCTGGCTCATTGTCCGGTCCCCTCGCCACGAGCATCCTACGCGTTGTCGGTGAGGAACCGATGCATGTCGGCTGCGGCCGATTTTCCGGCGCCCATGGCGCTGATTACCGTCGCTGCCCCGGTCACCACGTCACCACCGGCCCACACCTTGGCCTTGGTGGTCAGGCCGGTCTCCTCGTTCACCACTTTTACGGTCCCCCAACGTGACCGCTCCAGGTCATCGGCGTTGCGAAAGACCAGCGGGTTGGGGCTGGTGCCCAGCGCCATGACGACCATGTCCACAGCCATGTCAAACTCGGACCCCTCAATGGGGACGGGACGACGCCGGCCGCTGCTATCCGGCTCTCCGAGCTCCATGCGGATGCAGCGCATTCCAACGACGTTTCCTTTATCATCGCCAAAGATCTCAACTGGGTTGGTCAAAAAGTCAAAGATCACCCCTTCATCCTGGGCGTGATGAACCTCCTCGGCGCGGGCTGGGACCTCGGCCGGCGAGCGGCGATAGACGATGTGCACCTCTGGTGGCTCACCGCCGTTCTGCTCCGCGTGCAGATATCCCAGGCGAAGGGCCGAGCGGGCCGAGTCCATGGCCACGTTTCCCGCGCCGATCACGGCCACCTTTTTGCCCACCTTGACCGGGGTGTCGTATTCGGGGAACTTGTACCCCTTCATCAGGTTCACCCGCGTCAAGAACTCGTTGGCCGACAAGACGCCGTTGTAATTGATGCCCGGGATACGCATGAATGAGGGCAGGCCGGCGCCGCTGCCGATAAAGATCGCGTCGTACCCCTTTTGATTCAAGAGTTCGTCGATGGTAAAGAGTTTGCCAATGACAGCATCCTTGACAATCTCCACGCCCATGCACTCCAGGCAACCGACCTCGGCAAAGACAATGTCCTTGGGGAGCCGGAACTCGGGGATGCCATAGACCAACACCCCGCCCGGATCGTGCAACGCTTCGAACACGGTAACGCTGTGCCCCAGCCTGGCCAAATCCGCGGCGCAGGTCAGGCCGGCCGGTCCGGCGCCGATGACGGCAATTCGCTTACCCGTTGGCTCGGCCACAGCCGGGGTTTCGGCGCCACGCTCCAGGTCCCAGTCAGCGATAAAGCGCTCCAGCCGGCCGATCGCCACCGGGTCGCCCTTTTTCGCCAGGACACAGACTGCCTCGCACTGGGATTCCTGGGGACAAACCCGCCCGCAAATCGCTGGCAGGCTGTTCTTGCTCTTGAGAATGCGGAGCGACTCTTCCATCTTGCCATCGCGCAGCGCGATGATGAAATCGGGGATATCGATCTCCACCGGACAGCCCGCCACGCAGGGTGGCTTTTTGCACTGCAGGCAGCGGCTAGCCTCCTCGATGGCGTTCTCCTGGCTGTATCCCAGGGCAACTTCGTAGAAATTGGCTCGCCGCTCGGCCGGGTCCTGCGTCGGCATGGAGTGGCGCGGGATGTTTCTTCGCTCTTTTATAGTAAGTTCCGACATGTTTACTCCACACTCAGGAACCGGCGTTCTCACAGCGACCCGCATTCCTGACAAGCATCGCGCCGCTTTGCGATCCGGGGCCGCCGATCACTGATGAAGGTTTCGTGAGCTAGACGGCCTCTGCCAATTCGAGCTGGCACAAGTGCTCCCAACGTTCCACGGCCTGCCGTTCTTCTGGCTGATAGAACTGCTGGCGCGCCAGCAATAGGTTCCAATCCACCATGTGCGCGTCAAACTCGGGGCCATCTACACAGACGAATTGGGCCCCTTCTTTCAACTGCACGCGGCATCCGCCGCACATGCCAGTCCCGTCCACCATGACGGTGTTCAGGCTGACGATCGTCTTGACACCATAGGGCTCCGTTGTAAGGGAGACGAACTTCATCATGATGCCCGGCCCGATGGCCCAAATGCGCTTGATCTCGTCCCCTCGCTCGTCTAGAAGCTCTTTCAACGGGGCGGTCACCAGCGCCTTGCGGCCGTGAGATCCGTCGTCGGTGCAAACGATGAGCTCATCGCTGACCGCGCGCATCTTTTCTTCCCAGAAAAGCAGTTCCTTGGAGCGGGCGCCGATGATCGAGACGACCTGGTTGCCAGCCTCGTGCAATGCGCGGGCGATAGGGTAGATTGGGGCAATCCCCACCCCGCCGCCGACGCAGATGACGGCGCCCCAGTTCTCGACCTCGGTGGCGTGTCCCAGGGGACCCACAAAGTTGACAAAGTGATCGCCCACCTGCATGGCGCCCATCTGAATGGTTGACTTGCCCACCTCCTGGAGAATGAGCGTGATGGTGCCCGCATCGCGGTCAAAGTCGGCGATGGTCAGCGGGATGCGCTCGCCCTTTTCGTCGATGCGCACGATGACAAACTCGCCGGCTTGAGCCTTGGCAGCCACATCGGGCGCCCTGACAACCAGCATCTTGGTGACGTCGCTGAAAGCTTCCTTTTCCAAGATTTCGTACACACAAACCTCCAATTTAGTAACCCGGGGTCGGGGGCCAACCCCCGACCCCGGGTTGCGCTCTAGTTCCTAGACCGCCATCTTGAGATATTGGGGCAGGTTGACGGCCTCACGCGGGCCGACCTTGATCTCCCACCCCGGGAGTTCCTCTTCAAGCTCGCCCGAAAGCACGGCGACGTGCCCGGGGATGATGATGCGACGATGGTTGATCTTTTCCTCGACGCCTGTCGTCTTGACAGTTTTGGCAATGCGTTCCGCGTCGAATTTGCCGGCCGCCCAGGCGGTCAACACGCTCATGCCCTCGGCGTCGGCGACCAGCAACCAACCTTTGTTGCCGCTCCCCTCCACCTCGTTGGAGACCGAAAAGTAAGTGATGGAAAAGTTGGTGGTGACCATCACAGGATCATCTGGTCCCGGCTTGTTGATTTCGTAAAGTCCGGGTGTCACCTGAATCGGTTTTTGCGGGTCCGTATAGATGTTCTGGCGAAAGACCAGCAATGCGTAGGCGCTTGCCGGCGCAAAATGGTCGAGCACGATAAACCCGGCGTACTTGGCGATCGCCTGCATGGCTGCCACCTCCTCATCATCGTACCATTCCCCAGGGAACGCGATGATGGGATAGCCGAGCGGCCGGAAGGTCATCTTGAGCGCCAGACGACGTAACTGGGTCAGGGTGGTCAATGCGTCAGCCAGGTTGCCAGCGCAAGGATCGAGCACCATGTCCTCCACGCCGGCCGCCTGGATCTTTTGCGTCAGGTTGGCCAGTGCGTCCAGGTCGTCAGCGCAGACTGCGAGCGGGGCGCTGTAGCGCTTGGCAAGGGCAACCATCGCTTCCCAATTATCGGGCGTTGCCTTGTAGAGCAATGAAGTGGTCCCCTCGGCCGCCTTGAGGCCTGCTTCCAGCATGCCCGGGTCGGCAGCCATCAGTATCAACGGGCGTGCGCTCGCCGCGCGTACCGCCTGCACGGCGGTGGCAAAGGCGGCCGCATCGCCCGAGGTGGCCTGCACGGCAAACCCGTCCAGCGACAGGTCCATACCGACATAGTTGACTGTGTAGGCGTCGGCGGCGGCAACCTTGTGCTTGATTGCTTCGACACTGGCGGTGTCTTGTACCCGGATGAACACGCCAGGTTGATTAAAAAAGGTCTTTTCGTGGCGGAACATGACTGTCTCGTTCCCCACCGCCACCTGGTGACCGTTGCTGCTGATCTTAACCAGCCGGATGGGCGGGGCCGAGGCGGCCGACAACTCTTCTTTGGACGCGTCGCTCACGTAAGGGCAAGTGGCCAACTCGGCCTGCTTGGCAGCCAACTTCATGGCAAAGGCCAGGCAAGTGGGAAACCCACATTCCTTGCAGTTCGCTTTTGGATGTGGCGGTCGAGTTCCGCCAGGTAACAGTTTGTAGATCTGAATACCACTCAGCGCCATTTAAACTACTCCTTCTGCTTGTGTCCGTTGTTGGGCAGGCTCAACTGCTTGAATGTGCTGGATATGCGGGAAGAACTGTTGGACGGTGCCCAGCACCCAACCACAGAGGGTTGTCGGAGTGATCTGGCAGCCGACACAGGCGCCTCCAAGTTCCACTTGGACGGTGTCGCCTGCCCGGCCGACCATCCTGACCGATCCGTTGTGATAATGCTCGATGTAAGAACTCACGGCATCGATCAAAGAGGCGAGCCGCTCCTCTTCCGTGGCGCCCTCGGGAATCTCGTCAATCTCGGGTCCCTTTCCAGCCAGCAACTGAGCCATTACCCACCCACCATGGCATCGATCATCGCCTTGACGCGCCGCACACTCTCTGGGTGCCGCACCACGACAACATCGGCGCCGGACTCGATCAACGAGGTGGCTGTCACCACCTCCCAGGAGATGGCGCGCTCTTTCCAATCGCCCCACATCTTGGGCACACCTTCACCGACCTTGGATTCCTTGGTCTTCCAGGTCTCCTCCCCAGGGGTTACGATCATCGGTAGTTGGGTCATGCTGTCGCCCTGGAGGGCAGCGATGCGCAAGCGTTCCATCACCGAGTAACCATATTCGATCCCATAACCCAGCGCCCCCGTCGTGGGGTCCATGAGAACGCGATCGAGGGAAAGCTGCATGTCGCTGATGAGGATGTTGAGTTGCTTCGCTAGGTTGACGTCCATGGCGGTGCGAGCTTGCACCAGATGACCGTGACCCAGCGCGGCTGCGACAATGGTGCGATAATTGCGGTCTTCACAAAGCCCTAGCAACAAGCGCTCGCCGGCGCCCTCTTCTGCCACCGCGACGATCAATTCGTTGTCAATGTCGGCCTGCCCCGGGCCAACAGCCGCGACGGGCAGCCCAGTAGCGTCCAGCACCTTGCGAATGGCGGTCTTGGCGTTGGCGGCGGTGTTCGCTTGGCCATCGGGTCCGTTGAGGTTAAAACCGAGCACCACAATGTCAGCGCCAGCTTGCTCGGCGGCCTTGGCCCACTCGCCAGGGTCGTTCATCGCGTCGCCCCACACCTCTTCCAGCAAAGGCGACCAGTCATCTGGCCTGTGGTCCTTGATCTCAATGGCAACCGCAGGCCGATGGGGAATCTCACCCTCGAAATGCAGAAAGGGCAAGGTGGTTTCGCCTCCGACCGTCACCGTGTGCGAACGGCTGCCACCGTCGGCGGCCGTTGCCCCCAGTGTGACCGTGCGAACCTGACCCGCCCATTTTTCCTTGGGGGTTTCAACTGGCATACTCGTGTACCTCCGTCACTTGGGACCTAGAGGGCGTCGGCATACAACGCCCATACATAGACTCTCCCTGCGCAACCAGGGAGATGCCATGCTAATTATAGCAATTTGTATTCCCAAAACATGTGTCATTGATCGGGTAAGGATTAGGGAATTGTGCACATGTCACAACTCCCTAATCCAAACCGGTTTAGAACATCATGTCCATCATCAGGGCGGGGTGCTCCTTTTCGGTCATGAACTCGAGCAACCCGTCTACATCAGTGCAGACCTTCTCGTCGGCGATGCGGTCGATCAGATCCGGCACCCCTCCGCGCTCGGCCACTGCCTTGAGCTCCTCGGCCATGCTCTCCTTGAGAAAGCTGGACATCCAGACGACGCGCTTGAAACCGCCGTCGGCCGAGATGAACTTGGGGCTGGTCAGATAGTACTTGCCGACACCCATCACGCCCGGGGTCTGCAGGCCGCCGCCTGCCATGCCGGCCAGGGTGCTAGAAGGTCATCCCGGCCGGTGTCATGCTGGTGTCCTCACGGGTGACGACCATCACGCCATTGGCCTCGGGGATGAGCATGACGATGCACTCGAAACAGCCGCAGGCGGTCATGGGGTTCTCCATGATCGAGTACATTGTGACCTCTTGCACCGCCCCGTGGCTTGCCTGCTGGGTAAACTCGTTCGGCCCGGTCCAGTACCCCTTGACCGGGTCGATCAACGTTCCCTTGACGATCGGTTGGTTGGGGCCGGTGGGGTTGATCTCGGAAGCTGGCCTTGCAGTCCAGCCAGTTGTAGGCGCCGCACAGGCCAAGCCGCTGTGGCGTGACCACGCAGACGTGATCCGGGGCAAAGGACTGGCAGAGGGTGCAGGAGTAGAACTCGTCCACCGCCTCGTCAGTCAGGTCGGCCAGGCGGCGGTTGCGAAAGTCGTATGCATCGCGCGCCTTAGCCAGCCACTGCTGCACCAACTCGGGCTCGGTGTAGATGGTGACCTCCACCTTGTCCACGATGGCGCCAAAGTCCGCGTGGAAGCGGGCGATCAGAATCTCGCCAAAGTGTTTGAGATTGAACCCCTTGTCGTGCGCGCTCTTGCTGATGCGGATCCAGGCGATGTCACGCTGCCCGATGTGTTGGATGCCAGAGGCGCCGTTGACAAAGTAGTGGACCTGGCGCTCCAGCACGGGCTCAAAGTCTTCCTGCATCTTGCGGCCGGCGACCTCGATCACGATCCCCATGTCCATCGACCCCGTGTCCGGGATATCCTCGAAGTCCGGGCCGACGATCTCGATCTTGCCGTCCTCGACCTCGTCCATCTCGGCCATGTGCAGATACTCGAAGGCGCGGCTGTACTTGCCGCCGAACTCGACCCGCATGTCGTTCTTGCGCACCACCTCGCCCTCAAAGGCCGAGCCGTACGGGACCGGGACCGGCACCTCGGTGATCTTGATCTTGACCCCGCGCACCTCGATGGCCTTCTGGACCATCTTTTTGGCCCGTTCGCGGTCATTCTCGGCCTCGATCTCGTTAAAGGGCATCGAGATGACGTGCTCGTAGCGGGTGACGCCGGTGGGCAGGATCTCGGGAATGACCGTGTCGGCGATGACCGGGAAGCCATAGCTGATGGCCCCGGCCGCCGCCGCGTACTTGAGGTCATCCACCTCGCCCAGCGCCAGCACAAAGGCAAAGACGCGGAACTTGTTGTAGAGCAAGATCTCGCGCGACTGGCCGCCCTTCATACCGCCAAAGGTGAGCGCCGAGCGGGTGGCGAAGCCCAGGGCATAGATGGCGGAGATGGTGTCCGTGCCAAAGGGCACGATGTAGGTATCGTACCCCATCTCCACCCCTTCTTCCTGCAACTGGTGGATGATGCTGCGCCCGTTGACGTTGCCCGAGAGGAAGATCAGGATGTTGCGCTGCTGTAGCTCGCGCACGAGCTCGACCGCCACCTCGTTGGACTTGGCGCAGCCGACGATAGCGGCAAAGCCAGGCATGCGGCCGTCAACCAGCTGAATGCCCCAACTGCGCAGCTGGATATCGTCGATCGGGCCGTTCAGATGTCCGCCCTCCAGGTGGGGGTAGGAGGTGCTGCCGCCCAGTCTCAAACCCGGGATAGAGCTCGGGCTGCTCGCCGTTGACAAAGCGCACGCCCTCGATCGCCTCGGCCGCCAGCAGGGTCGCCACGCCCGCGTCCAGCGTCTCGCCCAGATAGGGCTTCCAGAGCGTGCCTCGGCCGGCGCAGGATGAAGCAGCGTCTTGGCCCGGTCCACGATGGGGACCAGATCGCCCAAGCGTCTCCACCTTGTTGCCGGTCAGACCCAGTACGGTGGGCAGATAGTAGGCAGTGTTGGGGAACTGGACCGGCGTGTCGCTCCCTTTTCCGCGATCGCCTTGGTCAGCATCCCGTCGCGCTTCGCGGACGAGGCCCGTGGCGCCGCGGAGGGCGCGGGTTGCAATGTATCTACTCATATTTACTCTCCTCATCCTGACCTATGGCGCTGCTACCGGCAAGCCATAGACTGCGCTGATCTTTTCCTCCAGCGGGAGCGCCTCCAGCTCATGGATCCGCCAATCGCCGCTGGCACCAAACTTGTCCGGCTTGTACTCGGCTAGCTTGAGCGCAGCGCGCTTCTTGTCGATGTGCTCTAGACGTCTTGGCAACGATGTCGCGCCAATCCTTGTAGAACTCGAGCTTGCCACCAACCTTCGGACTTCCCAGCCCGCGCTGATCAGATTCGGTCACCTCTTCGCTCGCCACCACGGGTGAGCCAACGCCAAAGAGGACATAGGCGCCGCTGGCGACGCAATAGGTGCCGATAGAAATCGCTTTCTCGGACATCCACTCGGGGCAGATGCCGACGGCTGGCAGATCGTCGATGTCCTCGCCCAGACCGCCCTCAGTCGCCATCTGGGTCAGAACGGTCAGGATGCGGCTATTGTCGACGCAAGAGCCCAGGTGAACCACCGGCGGGATGCCAATCGCCTCGCAGACCTCTTTCAGGCCCGGCGCCGGCGTTCTCCATCATCTCGGGCGACAGATAGCCGTACTTGGCGGCCGCGTGCGCCGCACAACCGGTGACCACCACCAGCACATCGTTGGCGATCAGGTCGCGGATGATGTTGACGGTCGCATCGTCGTGGGTCAACCTGCGCGTTGTTGCAGCCCACCACGCGCGGCCGCGCCCCGGATTCGGCCTTGCATGATCGCGTCATTGAGCGGCCGGAACGAGCCGCGCAGCTCGCCGCCCTGCATGTAGTTCAGGTACTCGTGGGAGAAACCGGCGACCAGTCTGGCCCTGTCTCGACGGGATGTGGGTCTTCTTGCCACGGTTCGGGATAGTTGTCGATCGCGCTGCGCACGATCTCCTTGGCCGACGTCAGCGCCTGGTGCTCGTCGAACTCGATGTGAACGGCGCCCGGAATCTTGGCCTTGCGCGAGGTCGTGATCAGGTCGGTGTGATAGTCCTGCGACCAGCTCGCCCAGCGCCTGCATAATGCACTGCACGTCCACCACCATCGCCTCGACCGCGCCGGTGACGATTGCCATCTCCTGGCTCAAGATAGTTGCCGGCCGGCGGAATGCCGTGGCGCATCAGCACCTCGTTCGAGGTGCAGCAAATGCCCGCCAGGTTGATCCCGTTGGCCCCCTTGGACTTGGCATACTCGATCATCTCCGGGTCCTGCGCAGCGACGACGATCATCTCGGAAAGCGTCGGCTCGTGACCGTGGACAATGATGTTGACCTCATCATCCTTGAGCACACCCAGATTGGCCGCCGATTGCAGCGGCGCCGGAGTGCCGAAGAGAATATCGCTGATGTCAGTCGCCAGCATCGAGCCGCCCCAGCCGTCCGCGATGGATGCGCGCATCGCCTGGTTCAGAATGTTCTGCGCCTCCATGTCCACGCCGGTGTGGGTGCGGTGCATGATCTCGACAACCTCGCGGTCGATGCCCCGCGGCATCGATGCCGAGGTCACGCCACAGCTGCTGTCGCTTTTTGGTGGCCCGCGCCGTGTAAATCACCTCGCCGCTTTGCTGACCAAACTGCTCAAGCGCCTTTTCGCCCACTTCGACGGCCAGTTCGTTGATCGTCTCTTGCCCTCGGTGGTGATGCCCAGGTAGCCGGCCACCTGATGCAGCTTGGCCTCATCCTTGACCTGGTAACCCTCGGCCTCGCCCTTGCCGACCGCGATGAGGGTAAAGGCCAGGTCGCGGCCATGATCCGAGTGCGCCGAAGCCACCGGCGGCGACCATGCGCGCCAGGTTGCGGGCTGCAACCGTGCCCAGGGTAGCGCCGCAGACGCCCCGGGTCGTCTTGCCCACCAATCGGCACGGCCCCATGCCGCAAATCTTGCAGCAGGCCCCGTCGGCCCCGATCGGGCACGGCGTGATGGAAGCGGCGCGGCTAAAGGCAGTGGAGATGTTGTCCTCCTCAGCAACCGTCAACAAGGTCGGTGACAGTCGGGTCAATGGTCGGTATCATTTGCTTTGTTTGCCATCATCAGTCTCCTTGTGCGCGTGCCTAATACTTGCGGTACTCGCCGGACATGACCAGGTCGGCCATGATTGGTCTGGGTCATGCGAAAGCTCCCTTGCTTCCAGGAATCCTCGGAGAGCTTTTCCTGCACAGGCACTTGCATCTCGTGAGTGTAGCCGGCGTCGATCAGCGCCTGGTTGATGGTTGCGAGCTGAATCACGGCCGGATCATAGTTGACCAAAACCTGCTTGAACGCAGAACTGGCGTAGTACATCGCTGACGCCTTCCAACCCATTCAGTAGATCCGCGCACCACCAATACGTGATGGTCGGCATACATCGACGGTACGTCAATAATCGCTTTGTCCATACGACACCTCACTCCTTGTCCAATAGCTTTTCGAGCTTGTCGCGCTCGTACTCCAGGTAATCGGCATGGACGGCCTCTTCATCACGGAGCCGCTCAAAGATCGCCTGGAGATCCTCGTCGTCGGTCTGCTCCAGGGCCCACTGGTACTTGGCGTATGCGGCCCGCTCCTCCATCTCCATGATTTTGAGAAATTGCGTCAGGTCCATTTGGTCTCCTCTCCTTGATCGACTAGTCCATTTAACAACGTGGGTAGTGGCCCAGCAGACCACTACCCACTGGCCACAGTTACGATTCTAGAACAAGCCCAACACGCGGCCGGTCTCGACGTCAATGTCAACGTCGGTAAAGGCAGGTCGGGTGGGCAGGCCCGGCATGGTGCGCATCGTGCCGCACAGCGGGAAGATAAACCCGGCGCCCACACTTGCCCGCACGTCCGTGATCGGCAGGCGCCAGCCACGCGGCGCGCCCTTGAGCTTGGGATCATGCGAGAAGGAGAGATGCGTCTTGGCCATGCAGAGCGGCAGATGGCTCGAGCCCCATCTCGGTAAAGAGCTTGATCTTGGCCTCCGCCTCGGGCGTATAGTCCACCCCATCGGCGCGATAGATCTCGCGGGCAACGGTTTCGATCTTTTCCTTGATCGACATACTCGTCCGGATAGAGGAACTTGAAGTTGCTTGGCTGCTCGCAGGCTGCCACCACCGCGCGGGCCAATTCGGCGCCGCCCTCGTCGCCATCCATCCACACGGTGCTCAGCGCAACCTCAAAGGCGCCCGTCTCCTTGGCCCGCTTGCGGATCAAGGCGATCTCGGCGTCCGTGTCATCCTTGAAGCGGTTGATAGCCACTACTACGGGCACACCGAACTTGAGGACGTTCTCAATGTGCTGCAACAGGTTGGGCAGCCCCTTCTCCAACAGCCCCAGGTTCTCCTCAACATAGGCGCGGTCCAGTGGCTTGCCGGGGACCACCTTGGGTCCGCCGCCGTGCATCTTGAGGGCGCGGACGGTGCTGACCAGAACCACGCAGTTGGGTTTGAGCCCACTGTAGCGGCTCTTGAGGTTCATGAACTTTTCCATGCCACAGTCGGCGCCAAAGCCAGACTCGGTCACCACATAGTCGGCGAGCCGCAGAGCGATCTTGTCCGCAATGATCGAGCTGTTGCCCTGGGCAATGTTGGCAAAGGGTCCACAGTGCACGAATGCCGGGCTGCCGGCCAGGGTCTGCATCAGGTTGGGCATGATGGCGTCCTTGAGCAGGACCGTCATGGCGCCTGCCACGTTCAGGTCTTCGGCGGTGATTGGCTCCACCTCGCGCGCGTTGGTCAGGCCGCCCTTTTTGCTGGTGCCGATGATGATCCGTCCCATTCGCTCGCGCAGGTCCGCCAGGTCGGTGCACATCGCCAGTGCAGCCATGATCTCAGAGGCGACGGTGATGTCGAATCCGGTCTCGCGCGGCGACACCGTCGTTGACCGTAGCCCATGCCAACGATGATGTTGCGCAGCGATGGCATCCGAGATGTCCAGCACCCGGCGCCACTGAACCGACTCGGGATCGATGTTGAGCCGGAACATGCGCTCCTTGTCTGCCATCGCTCAGATCGGAGGGGCTTTTCGGACTCGATTCCCAGCTTTTCCAGGCGCCGCCGCATCGAATCGGTGTACTCATCGTCGGGGCACAGCGCCTTGGCCAGGTAGTCGGTGCTCCAGCGGGTCTCTTTCAGGATGCCGGTTGTCGATGGCGGCCGCCAACAGGTTGTGGGCTGCGCCCACAGCGTGAATGTCGCCGGTCAGGTGCAGGTTAAAGTCCTCCATCGGGACCACCTGCGAATAGCCGCCGCCGGCCGCGCCACCCTTGATGCCAAAGGTGGGTCCCTGAGATGGCTGGCGGATGACGGTCATGACCTTCTTGCCGATGTAGTGCAGGCCCTGGCTTACGCCGATGGTCGTCACCGTCTTGCCCTCACCCAGCGGCGTGGGTGTGATGGCGGTCACGTCAATGTACTTGCCCTGTGGCCGGTCAGCGAACTTGGCCAGTACATCCAGGTGGATCTTGGCCTTGTACTTGCCGTAGAAATCGAGGTCATCCTCGTACTAGGCCGATAGAGTTGGCGATTTCGATAATCGGTTTGAGCTTTGCAGCCTGGGCGATATCGATGTCGCGACGGTACAGGCCTGACCTTCTCAACTAGCATAGTGTTCTCCTTTCCTTCAGCTGCGTTTCGAAATGAACGCTCAATTGAGCGTATCCAACCCTGTGAAAACCCCCGTGACGCCATCACTGCCCCAGCGACTCGCTGACCAGTCGTCGCAGAAAGGGCGCTACCTCGTGGAGCACAGCCTCCCGGACAATCGAGTCGGCGACGTTGAATAGCGGCGTCTGATAATCGGAGTCGATGGTCCCATAATTCGGGCAGACATGGTCGCGAGACAGCTCTGGGAAGCCACCGACTCGACCTGGTCAATCGGGAAACCCGATCAGTCGTTCTGCGAGCAGATGCACAAAGCCACACGCCGACATCCCGGCGCACCTCGCATCGGGTCACATGCTGCGACGTCATCAAAGAGAATTCGCAGCTCCGGCCGGCCGAAGTAGCGGGCAAATTCGGCAATGTGAGCGTCCTGATAGATGACACGCCAACTCGATTCGTTATAGGTGCGCATGGTAGGCTGCAGAAGGGCTTGGGGAAATGCTACCGCGACACCCATCTCGTCCATCGCCTGCTGAAGGTGCTCACGCCACGCGACGAGGTACCAGTTCTGGGTCTCGATGGGCACGAGATTGCCCGCGCTCCGCTGCGGATTACGATCTCGGGCAGCAAGTGGGCCATCTGCGGGCTCTCAGCAAATCCCAGCACCAGGTCTGCCGCTGGCAAGAACCGCGGCAACAGTCGGTTCAGGCTCTCGTGATCGGGGGGCATGAGCGGTGGGGTGCGCCAGACCGAGATGTTCCAATGGGCCGGCGCCCACCGGCGCACGTTATCGACCATACGCTGACCAAAAGGCCCCTGAACAGAGGCCAGGATTCGCATCTGGCGGTGTTGGGGCAACCAGCGCGTTGAGGGTAAACTCCTCACGGCGGTCACCAGGTCCTCCACCGCGGCGCCCGTCTTTTGCTGAAGGTAGGTGATGGTGATATTGTCACCATCAAGCGATAGCCCCACCAACTTGAGACCCGGCAAAATTGCCAACAGTGCATCCGAAATTCGCCCATGCGGCGCGCTGCTCGGAATCCACCACGACTACGTCGGGCTGCAAATCCTCTATCGTCGCGCAGGGTGTCTTGATTGTACTCGCTCAGGCCGACCACCTGGATGTCCGGTTGAGCGTCAAGTAAACTACTGACACCCTGGGCAAAGAGAGAGGGGCTGGCGATGATGTAGATACGAATTGCGTGCAAGAGTCTCTTTCCCGAGAAAGCACATCAGCGAGTCGGTTCAACATACTCGACCCGTGAATATTGTAATGCAATGCCGTTGTCACAGTCTATGGTTCGTTATAGCCTTTGACCACTTGCAGCATAGCCGGAAAGAGCTATTGCAGCCGAGCGTGGGCGGCGGCGCGGGGCGAATCTGGGCCCGCCCTGAACGGTACCCAATCGCTACGGAGTATGAGACATGGACCGGGCGCCGTGATCCCGCGCGTCACGGGCCCTGCATGAGCCCGTGACGGACCGCAAAGGCGGCCGCCTGAGCCCGGTTTCTGAGGTGTAGTTTATCGAGGATGTTTCGCAAGTGGTTCTTGACCGTATTCTCGGCAATGTGCAGGCTCTCACCAATCTCGCGGTTGGTCAACCCGCGCGCCACCAAACCCAGAACCTCAGTCTCCCGAGGGCTTAGACCTTCAACGACGCGCGGGATCGGAGTGTTCTGATCCAGGCGGGAGAATTCCCGCAGAATCTTGGCCGCCAGCAAGGGCGAAATGGCTGCTTCGCCTTGCATCGCACCTCGCAAACGACGAAACAGCTCTTCTGGCTTGACACTCTTGAGCAAATAGCCCATGGCGCCAGCGCGCACAGCAGAGAATAGATTCTGGTCATCGTCGGACACGGTAAGCATGACGATACGGGCGTCGGGTATCTCGGCCTTGATCTGCCGCGTCGCTTCGGTTCCGTTCCAGTTGGGCATCTCGATGTCCATGAGGATGACATCCGGGTTGAGCAATTGCGCTTGCGTCAATGCCTCTTTTCCATCCCTCGCTTCGCCCACCACCTGGAAATCGGGCTGTGAGTCGATCAAACGGGCGATACCCTTGCGAAAGAGGTCGTGATCGTCAACCAGGAGTATTCGCAAACGATCCATGTCTATTCCTGATCGTCTGTGTCGCAGGGCACAAACACAGACACGCGGGTCCCCTGGCCCGGGTCACTGTCGAGGGAAAAGCTTCCACCCAGGCTTTGCACTCGCTCGCGCATGGTCGCGAGTCCATAGTTGCCATATCGCGTGTCTGGCAGTCGAGTGGGATCGAACCCGACGCCATTGTCCACTACCTCGATATCCCAGCCACCAGGGTTCTGAAGTACGCACACTTGAACCTTGCTGGCGCCCGAGTGCCGCCGGACGTTGGTCAATGCCTCGTGTATGACTCGATGCAACTGGACCTCCACCAGTGGGGGCAGGCAGATCGGCCCATCGCCGTTCTGGGTCATCAAAGTAGCTTCCAGTTCGTTGCGACGTCCAAAGTCTTCCAGGTACTCTTGAAGCGCAGGCATGAATCCCTCACCCTTGACGTCGGTGCGCCGCAGGTTGTTCAATGCCTCACGCACGTCCGAGTATGCGTTCAGCAGGTGGGCGTCGAGGCGCGCCAATTCCTCTTCTGCGGTCTCCCAGTCCTGTCCCTTGGTTGCCTCTTTGACCAGTTCGATCTGCAGGTTGAGCAGGCTCAGGGTTTGGGCCAGTCCGTCGTGCATTTCGCGGCCCAAGCGCTCTCTTTCTTGTACAATCGCCAACTGCTTGACCCTGGCGCTCAGTTCGGTAATCCGGTCTTCCATCTCGGAGCGGATGCGCGCATTCTCGATGGCGGCCGCCATAAAATTGGCAATCGCGGTCAGCAACTCGACGTCGTGGAGCGCAAAGTGATGCGGGTCGCAACTGCGAACGGAAAGCACGCCGAGACTCCCACCCTGGGTCCGCAAGGGCACACTGGCAACCGACGGCACGCCACCGGTTGCGCACGCACGGCCGTTGGCCCGTGGATCGCTAGTGATGTCTTCGACCACCACCGGTGTGCCTCCGGCCGCGGCTTCGCCGCAAATGCACTCGCCAACTCGAATGGTCGGCTCGGCCACCCAATTGTGCGGATCGTTGCCGAAAACGGTCGCCAGGCGCATCACCTGTTCTTGGTCGTCGCTCACCAGATGTATTTGCCCGCCATCCAACCCGAGCGCCTTGACGGCACGCTCCAACCCCTGACCAAGCAATTGAGGCAATTCGATTGCCTCACTCAGCGCCTGCGCCACTTTGTGGATGGCGCTCAACCGCGCGATCTGTGCTTCTAGCGTGCGGTTGCGCTCGTCCAGAGCGTGTGCGGATCCGGCGCGCGCTTGTTCGGCTAGAGACAGACGGCGTGCCAGGTAAAGCACTGCAGCCAGCAGAAAGAAGCAAAGGGGAAAGAGTAGCCAAGGCCCGATGTCTCCCCACAGCACAACGCCGCCGATTGCCAGGATTGCGGCCAAAACCGCGACTGCTCTGGCAATAGTGGAAAGATCCAAGCTGTTTCGCCTATTCGGACTATACATTTACGCCTTTTTACTACCTATACTATGGCACGTTCTAGCTATTTAGTCAAGTCCTGCCAGAGGGAGATTTTCAGCTTGGGCCATTCGAGTGCGCTGAATTGAAAAAAGTATGATATAATATACTTCAATGCCGGGCGCAAGGTCAGCCAGTCTGTCTCTCCTTACGAGTTCGTGCTTTGTGTTCTCGAGTGTCGCGCGCCGCGCGACACGCTCAGTCTATGAGTGACCGTTTCCAAGCTGGTTATCTCGAGCACCTCTCAACCGGTGAGCTAGAGAGGCGCGTGCAGCAAGCCTATGACCGGTTGAGGGCCTGTGACATCTGTCCCCGCCAGTGCGGCGCCAACCGGCTAGAAGACCCCAAGGGCGCCACCTGTCAAACCGGAGAACTTGCGCTTGTCTCTAGCTATGGCGCGCACTTTGGTGAGGAAGAGCCGCTGCGGGGCGATCGTGGCTCGGGCACCATCTTTTTTGCGTGGTGTAATCTAAAGTGCGTCTTTTGCCAGAACTATGACATCAGCCAGCACGGTGTCGGCCGGCCGGTGACACCGGAAGAGCTGGCATCCATGATGCTGCAATTGCAGGCTGAAGGCTGCCACAACATCAACCTGGTCAGCCCCAGCCATGTCGTGCCCCAGATTCTGGCGGCGCTGTTGGTCGCGGCGCAGGCCGGGCTGCAACTCCCATTGGTTTACAACACGGGCGGCTATGATGCCGTGGAGACGCTTTCTCTGTTGGATGGTCTGGTTGACATCTATATGCCCGATATCAAGTACTCGGATACGGACGCGGGGCGGCGGTTCTCCGGAGTGCCTGATTACCCAAGCGTGAACCAGGCTGCGGTGCGCGAGATGCATCGACAAGTTGGGGATTTAGTGACGGATGGGCGCGGGGTGGCTCTACGTGGGTTGTTGGTCCGCCACCTGATCCTGCCCAAAGGGGTGGCGGGTACGCCTGCGGTCGTCGGGTTCCTGGCTACCGAGGTCTCCCCGCACACCTATCTGAATCTGATGGACCAGTACCGACCGTGTCACCGTGCCGGTGGATACCCGGAATTGGTGCGCCCAATTACGCGGCAGGAATACCAACACGCTGCCGGACTCGCGGCCGAGGCCGGACTCACCCGACTGGATAATCGGAGACGGATGTTTTTCTAGTTCTTTTCAGAGAATGCCTTGCCCTCTTGATTTCGAAGCATTTTTATGTTAAAATGTGAAATCGCATGTACTGCCCAGTTTTATTGTTTTCAGGAGGGTGCTCATAGCCTATGACCTCCTATGATGAAGCAGACATGATCAGGACCCTCGTTGCCGAGTCCCAAGAACGGGGTTACCTGACTTACGACCAACTCGTCGAGCTTTTCCCAGAGATAGAAGATGACCTAGCCCTTCTAGAGATCATACTGGAAGAGCTTCAGGCACTTGATGTCCCCGTGCCTGTGTTCGAGAGCGACGAAGAGGCGGAGGCCATTGCTCGCCAGGAGCGGAGGAATGGTCGAACCAATACGCGTTCCAAGGGTCGGTCGTCGCGCAATTCCAAAGAGCGACCCCCTCCACTCTCCGAGTTGGAAGAGGGGTTGGAATTCCACGCTGCACCCAACTTTGATCTGAGCAGCGTTCCTATCGATGACTCGGTGGGTCTCTACTTTCGCGAGATGGGCCAGCAGTCCTTGCTGTCGGCCGAGCAAGAAGTGACGCTGGCGATGCGGATCGAGCAGGGCCAGGGGGCGACGACTCTACTGACAAGGCACAACGGTTCGTCGAGAAAGCGCAAAGAGTTGTTGAATTGCGTCGAGCTCGGCGACGCCGCGCGCGCTCATCTCATCCGCGCCAATACTCGTCTCGTAGTCTCGGTCGCCAAAAAGTATCGCGGCCGTGGGCTGCCGTTCTTGGACCTGATCCAGGAGGGCAACGTGGGCCTCATCAAGGCGGTGGAAAAGTACGACTATCGGCGCGGCAACCGTTTTAGCACCTATGCCACCTGGTGGATCCGGCAGGCGGTGACCCGCGCGCTGGCCAACCACGGCCGGACCATTCGCATCCCTGCGCACCTGGGCGGGAGGATCAGCAAGCTCTATCAGATCGCCCAAGAGATGGAACAGGATCTCGGACGGCAACCGACGCCGGAAGAGATAGCCAAGGCGATGGACATGTCGCCGGACCGGGTGCGGTGGATGCTGCGCACGAGCCGGCAGCCAGTGCACTTGGAGCGGCCGGTGGGCGACGACTCGGACGCCGAGCTGGGCGACTTTATCGAGGACGAGGACATGCCCCCGCCTTATGAATCGGTGGCGCAAACCCTGCTCGCGGAGGATCTGACTGAGATACTCAACCGGTTGACGCCGCGCGAAGCGCGTATCCTGCGGCTACGCTATGGTTTGCAGGATGGCGAATCTCGCACGCTAAAAGAGGTTGGCGAGATGTTTGGTCTTTCCCGCGAGCGAATTCGCCAGCTCGAAAAAGAGGCTTTGCGCAAATTGCGCCAGCCCAACTATGCAGGCCACCTGCGTCACTATATAAACTAGGCATCTGTCAGCGCAATGAGCCCCTCGCATCGTGCAGGATGCAGGGGCTTTTTTTGTGCCCCCAAGGAGCCCACCATGACGATTGCGGAATTTGATGGCCAACGGCCGCGCATCGGTGCAGAGAGCTACGTGCATCCCTCGGCAGATGTGTTTGGCGACGTAACCATTGGCAAGAGGTGCTGGATTGGTAGCGGGGCGCGCATTCGGGGTGATTACGGCACCATTCTCATAGGCAACAACACCAGTGTCGAGGACAATTGTGTCATCCACGCGCGCCCTGGCGCCAAGACGGTCATCGGCGATTGGGTCACGATAGGACACGGTGCAATCATCCACGGCGCGACGCTTTTCGACTATGCTGTCATTGGGATGGGCGCGATCGTGTCTGATATGGCGTCTGTGGGGCGTTGGGGGGTGGTCGGTGAGGGGGGCGTCGTGAGACAGCGACAATCGATACCCGACGAACACATTGCAGTGGGCGTCCCGGCTCGGGTTCTGGAGAGAATTGTGAGCGAGGAGTACAAAGCCGAGTGGACCCGGTTCAAGGAGATATATGTTGACCTCGCTCGACGGTATCCCGACGCGTGGAAGCCTCTTCAAGAGAGTTGAGCCCATGTCGGCCGGCAGAGAGTTCGAGCCGGCCGCGGATTCTCTGAGCGCGGGTCGGAATCCCGGCTGGTCGCCATTGCCGTCCCACTTTCCGTGAGGTAGAATTCCCTCGTGGAGCAGCATAGGAACCATCATCTGGCTGCCCAAGGCAGAGTATGGACGACAAGGCCGACCAGGGGGCGAAAACTAGGCGACGCCTGTGGCCGTCTGCGTGGCGCTGGCTGGTAACGCCTGCTGCCATCGCCGTCTTTGTGCTGGCCTGGAAGGGGCTCACCGTCGCAGGAAACTACCCGGCCTTTATGCTGCCACCGCCCGAATTGGTCGCCAAACGGTTCTTGCTTTCCCTGCGCGACGGATCACTGCTGGCGCACTCGGCGTACACGCTCCAGGAAATCGTCCTCGGTCTGGCGCTTGGCATGTCGGCCGCCACTGCGCTGGGGTACGCCCTGGCCAAGTCCCGGCTCCTGGAGCAGCTTCTGGCGCCATATATTGTGGCCTCGCAGGCCATCCCAATCATTGCCATTGCGCCTCTCATCTACATCTGGTTTGGCCCGGGTATGATCAGCAATGTACTGGTGACCGGCCTCATTGTTTTTTTCCCCATCCTGGTCAGCACGATCGTGGGGATACGCTCGGTGCCGGCCGAGTTGCATGACCTAATGCGCGTCAATCGAGCGACGCGGTGGCAGACTGTACGCAAGTTAGAGTTGCCGGCATCGCTTCCAGTTCTGCTGGGGGGGCTCAAGGTGGGCGCCACATTGGCGGTCATTGGCGCCACAGTGGCCGAGTTTGTTCGACCGAGTCGCGGGTTGGGGTACCTGATTCTGACTGCCAAGAACCGGTTCGATACCGATCTCGTTTTTGTCGCTCTGTTTGCTCTGGTGGCGATTGCCCTCGCTCTCTATGGACTGGTCTCGCTGGCAGAACGCTATTTGCTCTCGTGGCGTAGACCATCTTCCGTTCCCGGTGGTTGAATAGTGATCGGCGTTTATGGAGGCTGAATGATAAAGCGATCTTGTTTGTTTAGTCTGACATGCTTGCTGTGGTTGGTCGCCTGTACTGGGGAGAGGGCCGCCACGCCGGCGGCCGAGTTGACCCATATCCGGCTGCCCATGGGTTATATACCTGACCCGCAGTATGCTCCCCTATACGTGGCGGCCGACCGGGGCTACTTTGCCGCGGAAGGGCTAGAGGTCGAGTTTGACTATAGCTACGAGACGGACGGCATCGCGCTGGTCGGCGCCGGCGAGGTCGAGTTCACGTTGGGCAGCGGCGAACAGGCTATTCTGGCCCGCGCCAAGGGGCTACCGATAGTCTATGTGATGCAGTGGTTCCAGCAATATCCCATTGCCGTCATTGCCAAGAGCAGCCAGTCGATTCGGAATCCCTCTGACCTCATAGGGCGGCAGGTCGGTATCCCCGGCCTGTTTGGCGCCAGCTATGTGGGGTTTGAGGGATTGTTGCACGCGGCCGGCCTAACCGACAGCGATCTGGACCTGGTTGAGATTGGCTTTACCCAGACAGAGGCGCTGGCGCAGGACCGGGTGGAGGCGGTCGTGGTGTATGTCAACAACGAGCCAGTGCGGTTGCAGTTGCTGGGCGAATCGCTGGACATCATTCTCGTGGCAGACTATGTTGATCTGGTCGGCAATGGGCTGATGACCAATGAGAGAACCATGCAGGAAAATCCGCAATTGGTTCAGGGCATGGTCCGCGCTATGCTAAGAGGGCTGCGGGATGTACTGGATGACCCGGACGCGGCCTTTGAGGTCTGCAAACAATACGTGGACGGCATCGACGCCACACCAGAGACGGAGGCAGCGCAGCGGGCGGTGCTTGAGGCATCGCTGGGGATGTGGCAGGCGCCCCGGCTGGGTATGACCGCTTCGGAGTCATGGGATATCACCCAGCAAATCCTGCTGACCATCGATTTTATCCAGGAGCCCATTGACCTGGCGACCGTCTGGACCAACGAATACGTAAAAGCGGCCGGCGTCAACTAGTGCCCTTGCCTGCCACCGCGATGTTGCGCGCCCGCTCTCTCAGCGTCACGTATATCGACCAGGCCGGCCGGATACACGCGCTGGACGATGTATCGATCGAGATTCACGAGCGTGAATTCGTGACCCTGGTGGGCCCGTCGGGGTGTGGCAAGAGCAGCCTCTTCCGCGCCTTGGCCGGTTTACACCCGCCAACGCGGGGCGCCGTTTCCTTTGATGGTGCGCCACTATCAGAGCCCAGCGCACAGATTGGGTTTGTCTTTCAAAAGGCGACCCTCATGCCCTGGCGGTCTGTGCTGGAGAACATCACCCTGCCGTTGGAACTGGCGGGGATGGAGAGGCAGCCTGCGGTCGCTCGCGCCAGCGCGCTGATCGACCTGGTTGGGTTGGCAGGGTTTGGCCGGGCGTACCCGGCGGCCCTGTCTGGCGGCATGGAACAGCGGGTAGCGATAGCCCGCGCGTTGGCCCCCCGCCCGCAGGTGCTGTTGCTGGATGAGCCCTTTGGGGCGCTGGATGCGCTGACCCGAGAACGCATGGGCGAAGAGTTGCTGCGCATCTGGGAGACGGAGCAGACCACGGTGCTTATGGTCACGCACAGCATCGGAGAGGCGGTGCTGTTGGCCGATCGCACGTTGGTCATGAGTCCGCGTCCGGGGCGCATCGCGGCCGAGTTCCGCATTGATCTGCCCCGGCCGCGAACGCTGGAGATGCAGTATCAAGCCCGCTTTGGCGAACTGGCTCGCCAGGTCAGGCAGGCAATCGGAGCGCACACGTAATCAGGCCACGCTCCCGGCCGGCCGTTCGGTCCAATCTTGGGGGGCGGCGATCGTGCCGATCCAGGCTCGGGCCGAGCGGGGCGAGCGGAGGTGCACAAAAATCAAGTAGGCGTACTCGGGATCGTTGCGAACGGCCGTGTATTGTCGCTTACGCCGCCAATAGGTGCGCAGCGCCCACAAAAAGAGTGAATCTCGCCCCATGTGTTGCCAGCCACGTTCGCGATTGCCGCTCCACAACTCTTCTTTGGTCACGACGCGACGGATCGTGCGCCGGAACAGCCGCCCGAGTATCAGCCAGAGCGGATAGTCCAACCATACGAGTGTGTCAATCCGTTCCATGATGATGTCTCGTCCGCGGCTATAGTTGCCGTCCACCGTCCAGGCATCACCCTCCAACGCCTCGACGATGCGCCGGCGGAACTCCTGGTGGGGCACGGGAGTCCAGTTTGGCCCCCAATGCAGAGCATCAAGCTCCACGTGCGGACAGCTGAGCCTGCCGGCCAAATCCGCAGCGAGCGTGGTCTTGCCCGAGCCGGTGGTGCCTACAACGTTGATCCGCCGACCAGGAGGGGGTGGGAGGGAGAGGGCGCGCGCCATGGCGGGATTATACTATGGCTCCAGGTGAGGGTGGCCGACTAGGAATCAGGGTGAGATTTCGACGGGCACGGGCACGGTCTTGGGTTTTGCATGTAGTTGACGATAGTAGGGCGATCGATTCAATAGCCACCGGCGCACCCAGGGGCGAAACAGGCGGACCAGAGTTCTCCGAAAGCCCAGCATGGCTTTCATCTCGCTCATAAAGTCACCCAGGTCGCGCTGTTGGTACTCTAGCAACCGTTGGCTCTCTACCGTGTCCACCCAGTCGGTGGCAAAGGGTACCGTGCCAAAGGCTTCATCCGGCAACATGCCGACTCCCATCGCCTCCAAGCCGCGGGAGACGATTTCCCGGTACGCGTACTGGCAGCCGAGGCCGCCGCCGATCAGCCAGGTGTGGCCCCACACCTCGTCCTTTTCGAGTGCGTTGGCAAAGGCCGTGGCGACGTCTTGTGTGTGCGAAAACTCCATCCGGTTGTCGAGGGGCACGTCAAACATGCCGGGGTCCATCTGCAGACGGAGCGGGAGCGTTGCCGAGAGGCGCAAGATGGCCCAGGGCAGGCCAGACCCACGCACCATCTGCTCGCACAATACCTTGTGGTGCGCATAGTGCTCGGTCGGCCGCACCGGCTCCGAAACCAGCCGGGGTGGAAGCAGATGCTGAGTCCGCCCATAGACGTGATACGAGGAAGCAAAGAGGATCTTGGGCGCAACAGGCAGCGTTCTCATTGCCGTCAGCAGATTTCGAGTGCCGCCCACATTGACCTCGTAAGCCCATTCCGGCCGGTTTTCGCTCTCGACACCGGTCGCTGACATCTTGGGGATGATAAAGGCCAGATGGATAACTGCATCCTGCCCTTCCAAGGCGGCCGCTATCTCCTTTGGCTTGCGCAGATCGCCCCAGATGATCTCGGCGCGCCCGGCGTAGCGCCGCGCGATGCGTCGGTTGGCACGAGTCTTTAGATCAAAGCAGCGCACCTGGTGCCCCCGGCTGACGAGTTCTGCCAGCGTGCTGGTCCCGACGTTGCCAAATGCACCTGTGAGTAGTATGTTCATTCTGTTGTCTCCGTTGTCGGCTCTTCTGCTGGCTGGCCCTGGGCACCACGATTGCCCGGGGCCAGCCAGCAATCAAACTCATGTGTTGTCCTGGGCGCCTGACTTGATCGGCCGCAGGCGTCCCATAATGCTCTCGACCAGGCTGTAGGCGACAGGCACTACCAGCAAGGTCAGTAGCGTGCTGGTGAACAGGCCGCCGATGACCACGATGGCCAGTTCAGAAGCGATTAGCGCTCCTTCGGTCAGTCCCAAGGCCAGCGGCACCAAAGCCAGGATGGCGGCAATAGCGGTCATCAGGATAGGGCGCAGCCGGGTTTGGCCGGCCTCTACCAGTGCGTCGTATATGCCCATTCCGCGGTCCCGACGGTTGACTCGCACTCGATCGATTAGCACGATGGCGTTGGTGACCACGATTCCCACCAGCATCATCAAGCCGACGATCGCCGACACGCCAACTACCTTGTCGGTGATCCAAAGCCCCAGCGCCGCGCCGACCACCGCCAGCGGCAGGCTAAAGAGGATGACAAAGGGGTGCGCCAGTGAACCAAATGTAGCCACCATCACCACGTATACGACCACGATGGAGATCAAGAGCGCCTGGCTGGCCTGGGCAAAGCCTTCGGTTTGCACCTGTGCCACGAAACCCTCTGAAACAGTCGTGTCTGGAGGTAGGTCGTCAAGTTGTTGAACGGCCGCCTTGCCGGCTGCCAGAACCCCCATCGTATCCTGGCTCTCCATCTCGCCCGAGTAGCGCACAGCCGGCTGGCCATCCACCCGGATGATGACGTCACCTTCGACCAGATTGCTGGTGATGTTCACCAGGCCGTCTACGTTTTCCAAGGCGGCCGTGATCTGGTCATCGATCTCTGCCAGGGCCTGCGGATTGCCGGTCACCACCAGGTCAAAACCCGAGCTGGTCGAGGTCATCCCGCCGGCCGAGACCGTCACGTTGTCCGACCCGAACACCGTCTCGGCCTCCTGGCGCACAACGCCAGTGAGGCGGTCTAGCTCGCTTTGAGAGACTACCGAGATGGTGACGCCAGCAACCCCTTGATCGATGGAGCTGCCGAACATCCGGCCCTCCAAAGAGCCGCTTGAGCCCACCTGGCTCTGGAACACGCTGACCCCTACCATCCCGACCAGCGTGCCTTCAAACTGCTGTACCAACGCGTCGGTCTCACCCATCGTGACGCCGTTGGGCAGGTTCACGCTGACACTGATCGAGGGCTCACCCAGGTCTGGTAGGAAGGTTTGGGGACGTTGCGCCAACAGCCACAGGCTGCCCGCAAAGACTACCGAGGCAGCGATTATCACCCACAGACGATGGCCGAGCGCCCATTTGAGAATCGGGGTATAGAGCCTTTGTAGACCGGTTGACTCTTGCTCGGGGGGCAGATGCTCCTTGCGAATGAAGAGGTATGCAAGCACCGGCACGATGGTGATGGCAACGATAAACGAAGACACCAGCGCATAGGTGACGGTCATGCCAAAGGGGACAAAGACATTGCCCACGATTCCGCCCATCAGCCCGATGGGAAGAAAGACGACCACAGTGGTGACGGTGGAGGCAAAGATCGGGATGGCGACGTCTCGCGTGCCGTCGATGACTGCCCGGCGCGGCTCCTCGCCGCGCTGGATGTACCGGTAGATGTTCTCGAGTACGACGATGCTGTCATCCACCACCCGGCCGACCGCCACCGTCATTCCGGACAGGGTCATCACGTTGATGGTGATGCTGGCTGGGAACAGCTTGAGCAGGAACTTGACGACTGCGCCGACGACGGCGACGTCGCCCATCGATTCGGCCAGCGGCGCCAGAATTGCGTTCCCGGCCGGGGGCAGCCACTTGGTGAACGCAAAACCCATCATCACCGATAAGGGGATGCTGACCGCCGTGACCAGGGTGCTGCGCCAGCTAAGCCGGTAGCGGCCGTTGATAAAGCCACTCAAGAATAGCAAGATGACCAGCACCGCAAACAGCGCCCCCAGTCCCCCCTCGCGCGCCACCCCCACGATCGACTCTTCGATAAAACTCGCTTGCTCAAAAGCGATTTCGAGGTGCAGAGCGTCGTGCTCTGCCTCGATCTCGTCGAGCTTGGCGAACACATCGTGGGAAACGGCGACGGTATTGGCCTCGCTGTCCTTGTAGATGTAGACGGTCAAACTCGGTTGGCCGTTGGTGCGGTTGATGGTTTCTGTGGGAACAAAGGCCTCGATAGTACCGGCCGCGATCCCGGCCAATTCGGCCTGCAGATCCGGCTCCAATGTCTCTAGGTAGCTCTCCGGCAGCGTAGACAATACGTCGGGGGAAAAGACGCGCAACGCCTCTGGGGCCAGTCCGGGCAGGAACGCTTCATCCTGCTCTGCGAGCCACAGAATGACGTCTGGCGTCAGGTCGCTTACGGCTTCCGGGTTCGATCCGGCCGACATGTTGAGCAGTTGCGCTGCCGGGAGCCCAAAGGCGTTGTTCAGGATGTCGGCCGCCGTCTGGAACGGGGAATCGTCCGCGGTCCAGCTCGCAGGCAGCGGCGGCGCATCGGCCGCCAGCGTATCTGCCTCTTCCTCGGCCGCTGCCAGTTCAGCCAGCACGTCATCGGGGATGACAGCCAACACCTCGGGCGGCAGCAATGCTACCGTCTCAGGCGCCAGGCTGGTGAAAAAGGCCGGGTCCTGTTCTGCCCACCAGAGCACAATCTCTGGCGTGAGGTCGCCCATGAGCACATCTGCCTCGGGCAGCATGCCACTGCTCACCACCAGGTTCAACAACTCGGCCACGCCCATGCCCAGAGGGTTGTTCTGCAGATCGGCCGCGGTCACAAAGTTGAAGGGTATCTGCGTCTCGGACTCGGCTGCCATGGCGATCCACGACTTGGGCAACGGCGGCGAGCCATCGGCCGCCGGTTCCTGTGCGGACTGCTCGCCTTCGTACTCGGCAAGGCGTTCTCCGACTGCCTTTTGCGTGTCCTTGTCCAGCCCTGCCAGGTATTCTTGCGGCAGAGCAGCCAACGCGTCGGGCGGCATTGCCAAGAGTATTTCGGGCGTCAGGTCGTCCAGCATCTGCGGGGCATATGAGGCGATGCCGGCTACGATCTCGGGGGTCAGATCGGCGGTGGTCTTGAGCGCCATCCCCTGAGCGGCCGCGCCCTGCACCCAACTGTCAGGCAGAGGGAGCGGCTCTACCTCTTCCATATCCGGTTGCGCCTCCTCGGTCGGAGCGATCATGGCGGTGGGTGATGGTTCGGCCGTGGGCGTCGGACTGGGGGGCGGGGTCGCCGTGGAGGTTGGCTCCTCGACCTGGGCCGCGGCCGTAGGGGCAGAGGTGGGTAGCTCCTGACCTCCGCTGACCTCCACGCGTGCCACCTGATCGATGGCCTCAATCTCGGGGATGACCTGGTCTTCGACCAGCGCCTTGAGTTCGGGGAGCGTCAGTTCGGCCGAGGAGAGGCTCACGTACGTGATCGGCATGTCTCCAAAGCCAAAAGTCAGCAACTCGGGCACCTCCACTCCTTCTGGGAAATCGATCTCGCCCAAGGCGGCGCGCATCTCGGCACGCAAGCCGTCCAGGTCGATCCCATACTCGGCGCTGATGATTACAACGGAATAGCCGGCGCCGCTGTTGGATTCGACATAGACGACCCCCTCCAGCGCGCGCACCGCGTCCTCGATAGGGATGGTAATCTCTTGCAGGGTCTCTTCCGGCGAAGCGCCCTGGAAGAACGTGAGCACAACGCTCTGGGGAAACTCGACTGGCGGCAGCAACTCCTGGTTGAACTGGGAGAGCGACAGCACGCCGGCCGCCAGCAGCACCACCGAAAGAAGAATCGTAACCCAGCGCAGCCGCAGGGATCCGCGGGTGATCTTGTCAAATAGCTTTCTAAGCACACTACCTCCTCAGTTAGAAATCAAGTTTACGACGGCGCGGTCAACGGTAGCATGGTTGAACCAGGCCAACCAATCTCGACGGTTATCACTTGACGAGAATCACGACGATCGTCATATCCCCAGGTTACCCAGCTCTAATGCCCTCGAGCAGCATGCGCACACCTTCTTGGGCCACCGCTGCCCAGTCTTCGGCGTCAGGATTTAGCATCCCTTGAAGCAAGAGGCCGATCGCCAGGGACATGAGCACTTGGGCGGCCATTAGCGGGTGGACCGGGCGCAGCGAACCGTCGGCGATGCCCGCTTCTGCCAGTTGGGCGAAAAAGTCGCGGTAGCGCCGGTAGGGCTTGACGGTTGCCTGCCATACCACCGGGTCACGGCTGGCCATGGAGTAGAACTCTAAAAAGATCGGGATGTACTGGTCGGACATGTTAAAGATGGGACCGGCCTCTCTCACCATGGCCACAATGGCATCGGGCACAGATGATGCCTCGACACGGGCCTGCTGTAGTTGCAGATCGATCCCCGCCAGCCAGAAATCGAGCAACTCTAAAAAGAGCGCGTGCTTGCTGGAAAAGTGGTGGTAAAAGGCGCCCTTGCTTAGGCCAGCGCGGCGGCAGACCTCTGCTACACTCGCGGCGTCATATCCATACTGGGCAAAACAGTCGGCGGCCGCGGTTAGTAGCCGGGTGCGCGTTTCCTCTGCACGCTGTTGTACACTCATCATAGCTCCCTGTCTGCAGAAATCATACCGACCGGTCGGTATAATCCTCCCACAGTTGATCTTTGTTGTCAATAGGACCGGTGTCTTGGCCGCTGGCAGGCTGGTAATTTTGCACAGAACCTAGTAAACTAGGGTTCAACCATTTGCTTCAACCCATTACCTGATGGGAGTGTGTCCAACTATGGCCATCTTGCGCATCGACCATATTGCCATCATAGTGCCCGACGTTGATGAATCCCTGAGCTTTTGGAAACAGGCGCTAGGGCTCAAGGTTGAGCATATGGAAGAGGTGCCAGAGCAGGAGACGGTCGTCGCCATGATGCCGACCGGTGAGTCCGAGGTCGAGCTGGTTCAGCCGACCACCGAGACGAGCGGCATGGCCAAATACCTGGATAAACGGGGGCCAGGCCTGCACCACATTTGCTTTGAGGTGGATGACCTGCAGGCGATGCTGGATCGGCTCAAAACCTTTGGAATTCGGTTGATCAACGAGGAACCGGTGATCGGCGCAGGAGGCAAAAAGGTCGCGTTCGTTCACCCCAAGAGCGCTTCGGGTGTCCTGGTGGAGCTTTCCGAGAGCGGCGAGGCGTTCTAGGTCTCGTTATTGAACTAAATTCGCCCAAGGAGTTGAGACAAGATGCTGTTTAGCCAGAAACGCCTGCAGGAACTGAGAGAATCGCATGACCGCTGGACAAAAGAGGTCCTGGACCCGACTATTGACCAGTTCCGAGAGCGGCGTGAGGCATTCATCACCGCCTCCAGCGAGCCGATACATCGCCTTTATACCCCACTCGACCTGACCGACCTGGATTACGAGGCCGATTTGGGCTTTCCGGGCGAATACCCCTATACGCGTGGCGTGCACGCGACGATGCACCGCGGCCGCCTGTGGACCATGCGCATGTTTGCCGGTTTTGGCACCGCCGAGGAGACCAACCAGCGCTTCAAGTACTTGCTGGAGCAGGGGCAGACCGGGCTGTCGATCGCCTTTGATCTGCCCACCTTGATGGGATATGACACGGACGCGCCGGAGGCCTTGGGCGAGTTTGGCAAGTGCGGCGTGGCGGTGAGTAGCCTGAAGGATATGGAGGCGCTGTTACAGGGGATTCCGCTCGACCAGGTGACCACCAGCATGACCATCAACAGCCCGGCCGCAGTGATCTGGGCGATGTACATTGCGGCGGCGGAAAAACAGGGCGTGCCGATGGCAAAGCTGGGCGGGACCACCCAGAATGACATCCTGAAAGAGTACATTGCGCAAAAAGAGTACATCTTTCCTCCCGAACCCTCGATGCGGTTGGTGACCGACACGATTGAATATGGGACCCGGCATCTTCCTCGTTGGAACACGATCAGCATCAGCGGGTACCATATTCGCGAGGCGGGCAGCACGGCCGCGCAGGAACTCGCCTTTACATTGGCGGATGCCCTTGAATACGTCCGTTGGGCCATCGACCGCGGGCTAGATGTGGACGACTTTGCGCCCCGACTCAGCTTCTTTTTCAACGCCCACAATGACTTTTTCGAAGAGATTGCCAAGTATAGGGCGGCGCGGCGCATCTGGGCGCGCGAGATGCGCGAGACATTCGGCGCCAAGGATCCACGCTCCTGGCTGCTTCGTTTTCACACTCAAACGGCCGGCTTTACCTTGACCGCCCAACAGCCCGAGATCAACACGGTTCGGGTGGCGATCCAGGCGCTGGCGGCCGTGCTTGGCGGGACCCAAAGCTTGCACACCAACAGCCGCGATGAGGCGCTGGCGCTTCCCAGTGCAGAAGCAGCCACCATCGCGTTGCGCACCCAGCAGATCATCGCCCACGAGAGCGGCGTCACCAACACGATCGACCCGTTGGGTGGGTCCTATTTTGTCGAAGCGGCAACCCGCAAGATGGAAGAGCAGGTCTATGCGTACTTTGCGCATATCCAAGCGCTTGGCGGGGTGTTGCAGGCCATCCAGCAGGGGTTCTTTCAGCGCGAGATCTCTCGGGCGGCCTACCAGTATCAGCGAGAGACGGACGAGCTCGAGCGGGTTATCGTGGGGGTCAATCAATACGTGGACCCCCAGGAGACCATCTCTATTCCCATCCTGCAGATGGACCCGCAGGGGTACGAGAGGCAGATGGCTCGTCTGGAGGCGCTGCGGCAAGAGCGAGATAACGAACAGATGGGGGCCAGCCTGGGCGCGCTGCGCGAGGCGGCGCGCGGCACTGCGAACCTGATGCCGTATATCCTGCGAGCGGTCCGCGCCTATGCGACGCTAGGTGAAATCACCGATGTCTTGCGCGAGGTGTTTGGCACATACCAGGAGCCCACCTTTATCTAGGCCCGGCCGGCGCCAGCCTACCTGACAAAGTTAAAGAGGTCGATATACTCTTGCTTGACCTCGCGTTGGTGTGAGGTGGCCTCTTTGAGCGAGACGGTGCTGATCTTGTTGCCGCGCAGCCCCAGCATGACACCCGAGTTGCCCGCCACCAATTCGGTGACGGTTGACACCCCGAGCCGGGTGGCCAACAGACGGTCAAAGGCGCTCGGCCGCCCGCCGCGCTGGACGTGTCCCAGGATGGTGACCCGCACGTCAAAGCCCACCTCGTGCTGCCGCAAATAGTCGGCAATCTCGTGAATGTCTGGCTTGGACCCTTCGGCAACGATGATCAGCGCGTGATTCTTGCCCTGGACATACGCGTCTTGTACCGTCCGGGCGACCGCTTCTAGCTCGAATGCAAACTCGGGGATGCAGACCATCTCGGCCCCGCCCAAGATGCCGCCGACGACCGCCAGGTAGCCGCAGTTACGCCCCATCACCTCCACCAGAAACGCACGCTCGTGGGATGACGCCGTATCGCGCAGGGCGTCCAACGCGCGCAAGATCGTGTTGAGGGTGGTGTCCGTCCCTATGGACATGTCGGTGCCGGCAATGTCGTTATCAATACTCCCCGGCGCGCCCACCACGGGAAAACCCATCGTGTGTAGAACGAGCGCCCCGCGCAAGCTGCCGTCGCCGCCTATGACGACTAGCCCTTCGATCCCCTCTTCATTCAGTCGGCGCAGCCCCAGGCGCTGCCCTTTAGGTTCCTTGAACTCTCAGACAGCGCGCGGTCTGCAGTATGGTCCCCCCGCGTTGGATTATCCCGCTCACGTCTCGCTTGCCCATCTCGTGGACGTCGCCATCCAGCAAGCCGGCAAAGCCGCGCTGGATGCCTTTGACCTTGAGCCCTTTGGTCAGCGCGGTGCGGACCACCGCGCGAACGCAGGCGTTCATTCCTGGTGCGTCGCCACCACTTGTCATGACCCCGATACACTTCATGGCTGTTCTCCTTTCACCGTCACAGGGCAACCTGACCTCTAGGCGGTCTAGTGGACGGTTATCCTGGAAATGCCTGACAGCGCGTTGACCCGTTGCCGCAACTCAGCGGACCATAGGGTTGTCGAGTTGGGAAAGTCAAAGACAAAATCCACGCCTTCGATCTGGAGCTGGAAACGATCACGACCCTCACCGGTGTCCATGATTGCCACCACCTGGCGCATCAGCGGTTTGAGCTGTTCGAGACGGCCGCGATTCAGAATAACGGTGACCTGTTGCCCTGGTCGTGGGGTCGCTGGCAGAGTTTCCCATTCGTCGGGCGGCGGCGGGGGCACGGCGGAGGCTCATGCAGGTCCAAGTGGGCAGGCTCGCCAGATGGCTCGCTCGCTACCGAGCGTGCGCTGGGCTGAACCGGCCGGTAGATCGTCGGATTGTCGTCCAATGACTTGACGATCACCTTGGCTTCGCCGCGCGACGTATCGGCTTCGCCGCGCACGAGCATGACCTTCTCCGGTACCAGCATCTCGCGGTAGCGGTCCCACTCGCTAGGAAACACCACCAGTTCAAACGCGCCCTGGACGTCCTCCATCCCCACTATCGCCATTGCCTTGCCGGTCTTGGTGGTCATCGGCCGGACCCAATTCACAATCCCCGCGACGGTCACGCCTCTGCGATTGGGCAAGGAGGGGAGGTCTCCGCTGTAGGCTGAAATCCGGTTGTCCAGGGTGTCCAAGTCTCGCTGCTTTGGATGGGGGGTAAGGCAAAATCCGATCAGCTCTTTCTCCAGGCCTCGTTTCTCGCTCCCGCTCATTGGCAGAGTCTGCGGTAGGGTTTCTTGGATGCGGGTAGAAGCGGTGACAAAGGCGTCAAAGCTGAATAGGCTCATCTGTCCGCTCTGATCGTGCGCTTGCTGGCTGACCTTCATTACGCGGTCGAGGACCTCGACATGTTGAGCGCGCGTGCCGCCCAATGACTCGAGTGCGCCGACCTGGATGAGACACTCCAGGGCCCGTTTGCCGACACGCCGAAGATCTACTTGCTCTGACAGGTCGTCCAGGTCGCCAAAGGGACCGCCCAGTTGGCGGGCTTGGAGCAACGTATCAACCGCTCCCTCGCCCACGTTCTTGATTGCGCTGAGGCCGAAACGGATCGCCGGCGCCCCTTGGTCGTCAGGCTGGTCCTCAATCGCGAAAAAGCTCTCGCTCAGGTTGATGTCCGGCGGCAGCACCGTGATGCCCATCCGACGGCAGTCGGCAACATAAAGGGCAACCTTGTCTGTGTTGTGACGCTCCACGGTCAACAGGGCCGCCATATACTCGACCGGGAACCAGGCTTTGAGGTAGGCGGTCTGGCACGTGATGACGGCATAATCGGCCGCGTGTGCTTTGTTAAAGCCATAGCGGGCAAAGAACTCGATGTCGTCCCAGATGGCCTGGCCCACCTGTTCCGGGTAACCGCGATCCACCGCGCCAGAGATGAACTGAAATTTGTGCGCATCCATCAGGTCGCGCTTTTTCTTGGCCACTGCCTTGCGGATCATGTCCGCTTCACCAGGATCATACCCCGCCAGTTTGACGGCGAGCTGGATGATCTGCTCCTGGTAGACGATGATGCCATAGGTCTCGGCCAATATCGGCTGGAGGTCTGGGTGGTGAAAGCTGACCGGCTCCCGCTCGTGCATCCGCCGGATGTAGGTAGGGATATTGTCCATTGGGCCCGGCCGGAACAGCGAGATAACCGCCACCACATGGTCAAACTTGCTTGGCCGGAGCTCGGTCAGCACTCGGCGCATTCCGGTGCTTTCTACTTGAAAGATCCCGAGGACATTGCCGCTGGACAATAGCTCGAAAATCTGACCGGCCGGCTTGTCTGCGATTGGGGAGGGGTGATCCTCGTGGTAGGGGATATTGTCGAGATTCAGCTCGATGTTGTGACGTTGAGCGATTAGATCGCATGCCTGGCGCATGACGGTGAGGGTGCTCAGGCCTAAAAAATCGATCTTGAGCAGGCCAATGGATTCGAGTACCTCCATCGGGAATTGGGTGACGACCCCGATGCCGTTTTCATCATCCCCTTTGGTGGGCCGGTGGAGCGGGGTGTACTCGACGATTGGCTTGTCAGCAATGATCACCCCGGCGGCGTGGGTAGATGCGTGCCGGGCAACGCCCTCTAGTTCGGAAGCCATGTCCAGCAGCTCTCGCACGTAGGCCTTTTGCTGGTAGGCCTGGGTGAGGTCGGAAGAAAAGAACTCGTTCCCTTCGGTGAGTGTGTCCGCAATGGTCACTGGCTTGCCAGGGATGGCGGGGACCAAACGGGCCAATTGATCCACCTCGGGCGGGGGAACGTCGAGCGCCCGGCCGACGTCGCGAATCGCCGCCCGCGCCCCCATCGTCCCAAAGGTGATGATCTGGGCCACTTTGTCAGCCCCATACTTGCCAAGGGTGTATTCGATCATCTCTTGCCGTCGGTCGTCGGGATAGTCCAGGTCGATATCCGGCATAGAGATCCGGCCGGGGTTCAGGAATCGCTCAAAGATGAGGCCGTGAGCCAGTGGGTCGATGTTGGTGATTCCCAAGCTGAAAGCCACCACCGATCCGGCGCCGGAACCGCGTACGTTCCACCAGATGTCGCGCTCGCGTGCTGCCTGGCAGAGATCCCACACGATGAGAAAGTAGGTGTCAAATCCCATATTGTGGATGAGCCGCAACTCGTGGTCAAGCCGCTCCACGACCTCGGGGGACTCGGAAGCCGCGCCGTAGCGCCACTGGACCCCTTGCTCACAGAGGTGCCGAAGGTAATCCTCCGCATCCCGAAAACCGGTCGGGATGGGAAAGTGGGGGAGGTGGTACCCTTCCGGTTCGGGGTTCACCTCGCACATTTCGGCCACCAGTAGGGTGTTATCAAGCGCCTGGGGTAGATCCGGAAAGAGGGCAGCCATCTGTTTGCGACTGCGCAGGAAATAGGTATCTCCGTCCATTCGCAACCGATTGCGCTCGGCGCGGACGTTTCCGGTCTGGATGCAGAGCAACACGTCGTGAGCGACCGCGTCCGCCTGGCGCACGTAATGCACGTCGTTGGCGGCAATCAGGCGGACGTCGAAACGTTTGCTCATCTCGATCATTTGGCGATTGACGCGGTCCAACTCGGGGATGCCGTGATCTTGAAGCTCAAAAAAGAACCGCTCCCGGCCGAACAGGTCTAGATACCATTCGGCCGCCTTGGTGGGCGCGCCGGACATCGCCTCTCTGCAACGCACGGGGAATGTCGCCAGCCAGGCAACCTGAGGTGCAGAGCAGACCATCACTGTGCGCTGCCAGGTACTCGCGGTCGATGCGCGGCTTGTAGTAAAAGCCTTCAAGCTGAGAGTCACTGGCGATCTTGAGTAGGTTATGATAGCCCGTGTCGTTCATCGCCAGCAGCAGTAAATGGGTGCGATGGCGATCCCGTTCTGCCGTTTTGTCGGTCATGCGCCGGGCGGCAAGGTAGGTTTCGATCCCGATGATTGGCTTGATTCCCGCTTGGCGGCACGCGCGATAAAAATCGATCGTGCCGTGCATGGTGCCGTGGTCGGTCAGCGCGAGGGCGGGCATGCCAAGCTCTTTGGCGTGGTCAACCAGCTTGGGGATGCGGCTCAAGCCGTCCAGCAATGAGTACTCGCTGTGCACATGCAGATGTACAAAGGACATGTCGTGTTCCCGTTCTGTGCGCCCGAGATGTGCGTATCGGAGAGATTGTTCCCGATACTCGGTCAACAACAGGCTAAGAGGCATTATAACACGCTGCCGAAAAGGGAGCGAGTGCTTTTGGTTAAAAGCCAGGCGGTTTTAAGATTCGGCTGGCGTTTGTAGAGCCGAGTGAGCCCTCGTCGGCAATCAGTCTTGACCATTCGCACAAATGTTCTTATAATGGGGTCGTGAATCCGGTCGAGAAACTGCTACAGGTGGGTGATGCGACGCGACACGAGCCAGCCGGCGACGAGGTGTCGGTCGCCTCGTCCCGGCTGCCGGCCGAGTTGGCTGACTGTATCACCTACGTCGTCAGCCCACATAACCGCCAGATGCCGGTGCTCAAGGCGATGACCACCACGGTCTGCGAGCGCAACTGCGGCTACTGTGGCTTTCGGCGGGGCCGGGATGTGCGGCGCGTCACCCTTTCGCCCGATGAGATGGCCGATGGCTTTCATCGTCTTTATCGCGCCGGGCCTGGTCGAAGGGCTCTTTCTCTCCTCGGGCATCCTGCGAGATGGCGTGCTGTCGCAGGACAGCATCATCGCCGCGGCCGAGATCCTGCGCTCAATACAGACTTTAAGGGCTACTTGCACCTCAAGGTCATGCCGGGCGCCGACTACGACCAGATTGTGCGCACCATGCAACTGGCCGACCGGGTGAGCGTCAACCTGGAGGCGCCGACCGCCGATCGGCTGGAGCGCCTCGCCCCGCGGAAGGGCTTTGCCGACGAGCTGCTTGCAGCGGTTGCACTGGATAGAAGAGATCCGCGACGAGCAGGGAGGGCGCGGACCCAGCTCGACTACCCAATTTGTCGTTGGGCCGGCTGGTGAGAGCGACCTCGAACTGCTGGAGACGACCCAGCAGTTGCACCGCGCCGTGCGCCTGAAACGCGCCTACTTTATGGCCTTTTCCCAGTTCCTGGCACCCCTCTAGAGGGCGTCACTCCCACGCCAGCCTCGCGCCAGCATCGGCTCTATCAGGGGAGTTTTCTGTTGCGCGACTATGCGTTTGATGTGGAAGAGCTGCCCTTTGGGCCAGATGGAAACCTTCCGTTGAACCAGGACCCCAAGCTGGTGTGGGCTCGGGAACACATCTCGCCGGAGCCAATTGAGATCAACCACGCCGAACGTCGCGATCTGTTGCGGGTTCCAGGCATCGGTCCCAAGGGAGCGGATAACATCGTCCGCGAGCGACGGTGGGCGACCTTGCGTGATTTGGGGGAACTGCGTAAGATAGGGGTGCTGGCAGACCGCGCTGCGCCGTTCATCACCCTAGACGGCCGTCGGCCGCCGGTCCAGTTGCGGTTCTGGTGATTCGCGCCGGGCGCGCCCTAAAGCTGTGCGCCGAGCCGGCTCGGGACCATCATGGCACGAAAACGGGTCCAGACCGCACTGTTGTTTGCCGCCCTCTTGGTGACGGGGTGTGCTCTGTTTCCCTCGGAAACCCCACCGCCAACTGCTAGCGCGACGCCAACCCCGCGAGTTCTCACGCCTACCAGCACCAAAGTTCTGCCCTCCCTGACGCCAACGGGTACTGCCACCCCTCCTCCCACCCTGGCGCCTACCCTCGCCCCGACTCGTACTCCGGTTCCACCAGGTCAGACCTGGACCCGCTATCCGAATTCGACTGACGTTCGCGCCGTGCTGCCCGCCGATGATGCTCTCTGGTTGGCGACGGCCGGCGGTCTCGTTCGGATAGGGTGGAATGATGGAAGGTGGTCGTTCTTTAACGAAACTGATGGGTTGGCGGACAATTCGCTCTATTCCATTTCCGAGCAGGGCGACATGCTGTGGATAGGTACTGAGGGCGGCGCCAGCCGCCTTGACCGCCAAACGGGGGAATGGCGAACGTTCACTACCCAGGACGGTCTCTCCAGCAACCACGGCGTCCTGGTCCACTTTGACGGTCAACGGGTTTGGGCAGGCACGCGCAACGGCATAAGCTGGTACGACCCGGCCAGCTGACCAGTGGGAAAGCCTCTATTCCGCGGCCGGATTGGAATTGTCTGGCGTGAACGCGCTGATGGGCGACAGCGCGTCTCTTTGGGCGAGCGTGGCGCCGCAGGCCGGCAATCCTGGGGGATTGCTGAGGTTGGATCAGGCAAGCGGACAGTGGACCCGGCACAGCGGCTATCCCGCCGCCCCCCGCTGGCTCGCTAGCCCTGGCCCAGAACGAGCGCTTTCTATGGGCGGTCCCGGCGGAAGGATTGCCATGGGAGTATGACAAAGGGGGCGGTAGTTGGCGGCCGGTCTCTCAACTTGGCCCCCTGGTTACTGAACCCGGGGCGAACCTCGCTGGCGCTGGTTATCACGCTGGCGCCTTGTGGCTCATCGCGCGGCCGAGCGGCGACCTGGTGCGTTACGATCCTGAAACCCGTGACGTAGATCGGCTTGCCGGCGATGCGTATTCGCTCCTCAATGTGCAGGGCAGGATAGAGGGCCAGGGGGGATGGCTCTGGCTTCCATGCCAGAACGGGTTGCTGGCATACAATCTGGAGGCCGACCTCTGGCACCGGCTTCAACCTGGGACCAGACCCGGCGCCGTACATGAGATTGTTGGGGAATTGAATCGCACCTTGCTGGTCGACTCGGACCAGGGGCTGGGATTCTGGGACCCGGATAGCGGCCAATGGCAACCGCTGCAACTGCCCGCTGACCTGGGTCGAGAGTCGCCAATCGGGGTCGCTCTGGAACGGGGTGGACAGAGCATCTGGTTGACGAGCCTGCTGGCGGTGGCCCCAGGGGAAGGCCATTCAGAGGCCACGGGGGGGCCGCAACTGTACTATTACTCCGAGCCGGGCGCACGGCCGCAGCAGATCGAGATGGTTGCGCCGGCCGGGTGGGAGCTGCGCCAATTGCTGCCCACAGCCGTCGGCAGCACGCTCTGGTTCATCGGCGACCAGGGCTTTCTGTCCTACAATCCCGCGGTGAACCAGTGGGGGGTCTTTGCAGCGCCTATTGACACTCTGCCACCCGTTCGACATGCTCAGCAGCAGGAAAACACTGTCTGGTTTGTCACCGATACGGACCTGGGCCGTTTTGACATGGTCACTGGCGAGTTTCTCCTGATTCCGTTGCCATCTTTCTCTATGACAGGCCACCCGGCACTAGCAGTCGGCAGCGGCGCCGTTTGGTTCCTGGCTGATAGCGCTCTGTCTCGGACCTTGTTGGATGACGTCGAGTGGGTTCTCGTGTCGGCCGGCGCCCCATGCCTGAACGAGGCCAGCCAATTGGCGATGTGGAACGAGGCATTGTGGGTTGGCGGGGCGCTTGGCGTCGGCCGTCTGGACACGGCTGCTGACGCAACAGGTTCAGAGCTCTCGGATGCATGGACCTGCTTTTCTCCGGGCGACGGCATGCTCGATCTGGAGATCGACCAGCTCTTGCCAGGACGCAACGCGCTCTGGTTCGTCAACCGCGAGCAGGGGGTGTGGCGTTATGTGGAGCGCTGACCGGGGCGTCGTGGGCCAACAGCGAGTTGGAGACTGCCTCAATGGGGGCAGTTGTGTAGGTGGCTATTTCAGATGGTTGGGTCCAAAGTGGATCGGCAAAAGGTCGCTGGCAGACATGGGCTCGTGTTGCAGTAGCCCGTTCTCGTCCGCGATGTACACCAGCATCTCGGGCGAGAACTCGTTTAGCACCTGGCGGCACGCGCCGCAGGGTGTGCCGCCGTCTCGAGTCGCCACGGCGATGGCGACAAAGCTGTGCTCTCCCTCCGAAATCGCCTTGACCACCGCTGTCCGTTCGGCGCAGATGGTCTCGGGGTAGGCCGCGTTCTCGACGTTGCATCCGGAATAGATGCGGCCGCTGGCCCCCAGCAAGGCAGCCCCTACCTTGTAGTCAGAGTAGGGCGCGTATGCCTTTTTTCGCGCCTCCAAGGCGATGCGGATCAGTTCCTCGCGTTCAAACAACATCTTTCACCTGATCGGAGCCAGCCGTCCGCAAGCCAGATGTGCGTTCTCGGCGAACACGTACATTCTTGATACGACGGTTGACCACGCTCATCACCTCGATCGAGTGGCCGTCGTAATGTATGATCTCTCCGGATGCTGGCACCTTGCCCAGTTGACTGTAAATAAACCCGCCGAGAGTATCTCCCTGCTCTGTGGGCAGATTGGCGCCCAACATCATGTTTACGTCATCCAGGTCGATGCGGGCGTTGAACACGTACTCGTCCTCGCCGACGATCTGGTAGGCGGATTCCTCCGAGTCATACTCGTCCTGAATCTCACCGACAATCTCCTCGAGGATGTCCTCTATGGTGACGACGCCGGCCGCTCCACCGTATTCATCGACCACGATCGCCATGTGCACCTTGCGCTGCTGCAGGTCGGCCAACAGGTCGTCCACCATCTTGAACTCGGGGACGAAATATGCGGGTCGCAACAAGCTCTCCAGGGTGCGTTCGCCAAACTGGGCGCCATGGCCGTTCGTGGGCAACCACAGCTCCAAAAAGTCCTTGGCATAGAGGATGCCCTGGATATTGTCGATGGTGTCACGGTAAACAGGGATGCGAGAGTGTCCGGCTTTAATGACCACCTTGAGAGCCTCGGCGAGCGGCGTGTTGATCTCGAGCGCCACGATGTCAATGCGGGGGATCATGACTTCACGAGCAGAAGTGTCGCCAAAGGCAAAGATCGAATAGATCATGGCCTTTTCTTCCTCTTCGATGACCCCTTCTTCCTGCCCTGCGTCCACCAGCGTCTTGATCTCTTCTTCGGTGGTAAAGGCGAGGCCATCCGGGTCCACACCGAGCGGGCCTGCCAGCAGTTGACTGATACGGGTGATCAGCGTAACCCCAGGCGCAAAGACCATACCCAGCAGGTGGATTACCCACGCCAGGGATAGCGCTAGCCCTTCCGGATTGCGCAGCGCCAACGCCTCGGGTAGCTTGTCCCCGAACAAGAGAATCAGTAGGGCCAGCAGAAGAGTTACCACCGCCACCGCCAGGCCATCCGCCCAAGCGATGGGCAGCGCAGTTTGAAAAAGCCGAGAGAGCCAGGGCGCGACCGTGACGGCTGCGACCGCGGCCGCCAGCAGGCTGGCCAAGGTCTGGCCGAATTGAACCGTGGTGAGCAAGCGGACGGACTCGTCGCTCACGCGCTCAGCCCAGGATGCTCCTCGAACACCATCCTCGGCAAGCTGGCGCAATCTGGCCTTGTGCGAATGGGTTAGCGCCGTTCTGGCAGCGGCAAAAAAACCCCTTATGGCTACTAGCAACGCCAGCAGGAGGATCCCACTGCTTGCTGGGTTCACGCGTTTCTCCTTATTTCAGGCTCCCCGCGCTCTGCGAGCGAGAGCGGGAGCAACTAGCTGGTAACAACGGGTGGGAGTCCGATAACCGCCCCAGGAACATAGGTAGATGGACCGCAGTTGCACAATAGGGGTACCGCCTGCTGCCTCTAGCGTCAGCAGTGGCGATGGCGGTTCGACTGGCGAAGGTAAGTCGTCGTTCACAAAACCAATACAATACTACTCAGGCTGGGGCGGAAGGATTCGAACCTCCGAATATCGGCTCCAAAGGCCGCTGCCTTACCGCTTGGCGACGCCCCAGTGTGGTTCAATAAGCTTGAACCGTTCAAATTGTAACACAGGACCAAAGCCCAGGCAATACGCTCCGCCTCACCGCGATCAATAGATCGGTGCGGCGCCCTTGACAATCTCTACCAACAGTGATATACTATACCCCAGTATAGTATAAGGCTGAGGAGATGCAGACGATACCTGATGACGTAAAGGCAGACCTGATGGTTCGCCTGCGCCGGATCGAAGGCCAGGTGCGCGGTGTGCAACGGATGCTGGACGGTGACCGGGATTGCCAGGAAGTGTTGCAGCAATTGTCCGCCGTTCGCTCTGCGTTTCAAACCGCCAGCCTGCGCTTTGCCCGGCGCTATGCGCTACAGTGTCTGCACGATCCGGATACCGCTCTCTCTGACGAGCAACTGGTGGACCAGTTGATGACGGTGTTGTCCAAGGTGTGACGTCGGGCAGCATAAGGATTCCGTGCAGTGGGATCAAAAGTTTTCACTAGAGTTGATGTGAGAGGAGACAAAGATGGCCCTGTTGGATGAAAAGATCAGGCAAGAAGTGAAAGGTGCGCTGGGCGAATTGCCCAACCCGGTGCGTCTGGTAATGTTTACCCAAGAGTTCGAGTGTCAGTTCTGCCGCGAAACGCGGCAGCTGATCGAGGAAGTGGCGAGCTTGGATGACCAGATCAGCGCCGAGATTCACAACTTTGTGGTCGATAAGGAGCTGGCGCTCGAGTACGGTATCGACAAGATTCCGGCCGTGGCGGTCATTGGCGAGAAGGATTACGGTATCCGCTTCTTTGGCATCCCCTCGGGCTATGAATTCAGCTCGCTGATCGAGTCGATTCGGCTGGCGAGCAGCGGCAAACCCAACCTGTCGCCGGCCGGCCTGGAAATGGCGCAGGCGATCGACAAGCCGGTGCACATCCAGGTCTATGTCACGCCCACCTGCCCGTATTGCCCACAGGCGGTCGTGCTCGGCTTTAACCTGGCGCTGGCGAGCGACCACGTCAAGGCTGACATGGTGGAAGCGACCGAGTTCCCGCACCTGGCGCAAAAGTATCAGGTGATGGGGGTACCGCGCTCGGTCATCAATGAGGCGTTTCATATTGAAGGTGCAGCGCCCGAACCGATGGTGCTGGACAAGATCAAGGAAGCATTGGCAGCGGCCGAAGGGTAGGAACAAATGGCAGGGAAAAAGCGCGTTCAAGTCAAGGCTGTCTGGAAAGGCGGCATCGCCTTTGAGGGTATCAACGAGGCCGGGCATCGGGTCTTTATGGACTCGCCCATTGCCGAGGGCGGCCCCCAGGGACCATCGCCAATGCAGTTGTTGCTGATGAGTTTGGCGGGCTGCACGGCGATGGACGTGATCAGCATCCTGCAAAAGAAACGCCAAGCGGTGACCAGTTTTGAGGTGAACGTGGTAGGCGACCGCGCCTCCGATCACCCCAAGTATTACGAGGACATCGACCTCGAGTTTGTGGTCCGCGGCCGCAACGTCAACCCACAGGCCGTCGAACGGGCGATCGAGTTGTCCGAGACCCGCTACTGCTCGGCGACCGCCAACCTGCGCGGCAAGTCCAACATATTCACTCGGTACCGGGTGGAAGAAGAGGAATAGCCATGTCAGTCATCGTCAAATGGCTGGAGGAGAAGCAGTTCGTCGGCATTGACAGCACCGGGCATTCGGTGGTCCTTTCCTCGCCGGCCGATGGGGTCGGGATGAAGCCCTCTGACCTGCTGTTGGTGTCGCTGGCCGGATGTACGGCCTATGACGTCGTCGAAATCTTGGCCAAGAAGCGGCAAAAGCTGGTGGGTTTGACCATTGAGGTCAGTGGTGAGCAGGAGCCCGATCCGCCGTGGACCTTTCGCCGCATCCACACGATCTTTCGCTTACGTGGCGATTTGGACGAAAAAGCGGTGCGGCAGGCTATTGAACTGTCCGAGACCAAGTATTGTTCGGTGGCGGCCACAGTGCGCCCATCGGCCGAGCTGACTTGGGAATTCACGATCGAATAGCGCCTGCCTGCAGGCAGTTTGACGGGGCCGGAGCCTGGCGAACTCGATTCGCCAGGCTCCTTGTCATTTCAGGGACTATGCAGCGGGTCACAGGCAGGGCTGCCGTCGAGGGCTGAGTTATCGGTCATCCGGTACATGGTTCCCGCTTCATTGATCACGAGTGTTTCAGGTTGCCGTCCCGATCGGTCGCAAACGCAGGACAGGCGCGGCGGGCGACCAGGCGGGCAGGATATGCCGGCGGGGGCCCTCAGTGACCTGCTCTAGTTCGCTGACATCCGGCCGGTTCATGCAGCGGTGGTCGGCGCCGCGGCTGCCGGTGCCGGTGGGGTGGGTGAGCTAGCGTGTTGGTGGAAGCGGGCGCGGGCGGCTTGTGGCGGCTGCCAGGCTGCCGACAGACCGGCCCCGCGCGACGGCTTGCAGGGTTGCCAGAAAGCGGCTATACTATTGGTGTGCCTTGGACACTATGCGGGAGGCGACATGTCTGAAGGTGGCGAGGGGTATGATGTGACCAAGTATGACCGGCCGTCGGTCACTACCGACGTGGTCATCTTTACATTGCGGAACCAGGATTTGCAGGTGCTGCTGATCAAGCGGGCGCGCTGGCCTTTCCAGGGGTGCTGGGCCGTCCCGGGTGGCTTTGTGCGCATGACCGAATCGCTGGACGAGGCGGCACGGCGTGAGCTGGAGGAAGAGACCGGCGTGTCGGACGTGTACCTGGAGCAACTGTACACTTTTGGGGCGCCCAACCGGGACCCACGGACCCGCGTCCTCACGGTCGCTTACCTAGCGGTGGTGCCATATGATCAGATCTCGCCCCGCGCCGGCAGCGACGCCATTGAAGCCAGTTGGTGGTCTATGTATGACCTTCCCCAGGACCTCGCCTTTGATCATGACACGATCCTGGATTATGCATTGACCAGGTTGCGCTACAAGCTCGAATACACGGCTGTCGGCTTTCAGCTGCTGCCCGAGGAATTCACCCTGCCGCAATTGCAGAAGGCCTACGAAATTATCCTGGGCGAAAAGTTGGACAAGGCCAACTTTCGCAAAAAGCTGGCGCGAGCCAGCGTTGTCGAGCCTACCGGGCGCTACCAAAGCACCGGTGGCCGGCCGGCCGAGCTGTATCGCTACCGGCAGGACGCCGTTGAAGAGGTCAGAGCACGCCGATTGTTCCCGTGATTGAACAAGAGCAATTGAACGGCAAAAGACTTGACAGATGGGCATTTCGGGTCTATACTTATTGTATAGAAAACACTAAGGGGTGTTTTCTTTTTCGGCAAGATATAGTGTAAATAGTACACTTTTGGAGGTGATACATGCAAGTTGATGCGTTGATAGCAGGTAGCCGGCCGTTTCTCGAGTGGGTCGTGGACTGGCACAATCGGCTGCCGCGCGTTCCCCTGGACCAGATCATCACCGAACCCGAGCACACGGCCGTGATGGCGGTTGACCTGTTGCGCGGGTTCTGCTACGAGGGATCGCTCTCCAGCGATCGGGTAGCCGGGATCGTGCCGCCAATTGTCGAGCTCTTCAAGTCGGCCCACGCGAGGGGAGTCCGGCATTTCGTCCTGCCCCAGGAGCATCACCCTCCCGATGCGGTCGAGTTTGAGAGCTATGGCGCTCACTGTGTGTCGGGCACGGCCGAGGCCGAGACAGTGCCCGAGTTGACCGACTTGCCCTTTGCCGACCAGTATGTAGTCATTGATAAGAATTCGATCAACTCTTATATCAAGACCGAGCTGGAGACTTGGCTCCAAGCTCACTCAGAGGTGAATACCTTTATCGTGGTGGGCGATTGCACCGACCTATGCACCTATCAACTCGCCATGTCCCTGCGGTTGCGGGCCAACGCGCTTCAGTTGCGCGACTTGCGGGTAGTTCTCCCAGTGGAGGGTGTGCAGACGTACGATCTACCGGTGGAGATTGCTGGACAGATCGGCGCTTTACCCCATGACGGTGATCTATTGCACTTGATCTTTCTTTACAGCATGATGGCGAACGGCGTCCAGGTCGTGGCTGGCCTGGACGACCATCAGACCTGAGGAGGCCTCGAGAGGAATGGAACAAGTAGCGGAGCGAACAAGCCGCTGGCTGCGAGAGTACGTCTCCGCGGCCGGGGCAAAGGGGTTGGTGGTTGGGCTCAGCGGCGGTGTGGATTCGGCCTGCACCGCAGCTTTGGCCAAACGGGCCGTGGGGGAGGCAGTGCTGGGGGTGCTCATGCCGTGTCACTCGGACCCGGTGGACGCCGAATACGCCCGGTTGGTCGCCCAGGCGTTGGATATTGAAACCTTGACGGTCGATCTGGGTCCGGTCTATGATGGCCTGGTGGCAGCCTTGCCGCCGGCCGGCCGAATGGCAACCGCCAATCTCAAGCCCCGCCTGCGGATGGCGGCGCTCTATTGCCTGGCGGCTGAGCGTCGCTACCTGGTCGCCGGCACCGGCAACAAGAGCGAGCTGATGGTGGGCTACTTTACCAAGTACGGCGATGGCGGGGTGGACCTGGAGCCCCTGGGCGGGTTGTACAAGCGGGAGGTCTGGGAGCTGGCCCGCTTTTTGGGCGTTCCGCAGCCGGTCATTGACCGGCCGCCCACGGCCGGCCTATGGCTGGGCCAGACCGACGAAGGCGAGATGGGCATTTCTTATCAGGACTTGGATGCCACTCTGGAGGCGATTGAGCTCGGCCGGACGGAGGGTGTGGATCCGGCAGTGCTCGCCCGGGTGCAGGGCATGATCGCCGCCTCGGAGCACAAGCGGCGCGTGCCCCCAGCATGTGAGCTCTTAGGAGCGTCACCCATCATATTCAGAGGCGCACCGTAGGGCGCGGGGCGTGTAGTGCGCCCCGAACTCATCCAGGTGCCTCTCCCCATAGCGCAATCAAGTACTTGACAATAGGAAAACAATCATGGTATAATGGAACCGGTTCCAAAGATTTGATTCCGTCCCGACAGGGAGTAGAGTGGCGAATGCCTACCACGATACGCGACGTTGCACGAATGGCTGGGGTTGGCCTGGGCACCGTGTCACGCGTGCTAAACAACAGCCCACTCGTGAGCGATGCCACCCGACAGCGGGTTTTGGAGGTCATCGCCGAACTGGACTTTTCCCCGAGTCCCATCGCCCGGCGGCTCTCTCTGGGAAGGACCCTCAGCATTGCGGTGATCGTACCGTTCTTTACCCGTCCGGCGTTTGTGGAGCGGTTGCGCGGAGTCGAGAGCACGTTGGCTGAGAGCGAGTACGACCTGATTATTTACAACGTGGAGACACCTGAGCGGCGTGATGTATGTCTTCGTGAGGTTCCCCGCAGTGAGCGAGTGGATGGGGTGCTGGTCCTCTCTCTGGGGCCCGGCGATCAAGACTTCCAGCGGTTGGCGGCGGCCGATGTCCCTATTGTGTTTGTGGACGTCAATCACTCAGGGGTCGAGGGGTTCCATCGGGTGGTGACCGATGATGTGGCAGGCGGCCGCAAAGCCGCGCTGCACCTGTTGGATATGGGTCACAGCCGAGTGGGTTTTGTCGGCGACTCGTCGCACAATGGGTTTGGTTTCCGTTCGAGCATGGACCGTTTCCGAGGATTCTGTCTCGAGTTGGAGAATGCGGGCCTTGCGTGTCAGCCAGACTATTGTCTTCACGGCCAACACGGTCGGTTCGAGGCGCGGCAGCTCGCCCTTCAGATCTTGGCGTTGCCAAAACCGCCGACGGCGATTTTCGCAGCCAGCGATACGCAGGCGATGGGAGTTCTCGAAGCTGCCGCGCGAGGCAAATCTGCGCGTTCCCCAAGACCTTTCCGTCGTCGGTTACGACGACATAGAAATCGCCGAGTTTCTGCAGCTGACCACCGTACGACAGCTTCTGTTCGAGTCTGGTGAACGTGGTGTGAGACTGCTGATGCGCATACTGACCGAGCGGCCGGCCGACCCAGTCTGTGAAGTGCTGCCGACCGAACTGATCAACCGCGGCACAACTGCTCCGCCCGGCTCAACTGTGCTCAGCCGGGCGGCAGCAATTCCAAATATGAACCGCCAAAAGCCATGTGCATAGCCCAGTCTGGCTTCAGATGACACGAAAATGCCCGGTATGCGCTGCTTTGGAGTGTCTACGCACCGATCCTGGCTGGCCAGCAGCGATATGACCGCCAGAAGCAGTGTATCACTCGCCACATTTGGAATTGCTGGCCGGGCGGTTGACAAGTACCGGAAAGCGAGTTATGCTAACACGTGTTACTAACGCGCGTTAGTCAGGTCGATGGGGAAGTGACTTGGGTGCTTTGTGATTAGGAAGCGTGTCACGAGTCAGGATGTGGCCGATCGCGCAGGGGTGTCTCGCACCACCGTCTCGTTTGTCTTGAACCAGGTCGAGGCCAACATCAGCCCCGAAACTCGCGAAAGAGTGCTCGAGGCAGCCAGCGAACTTGGGTATGTCCCGGATGCAGCTGCTCGCGCGCTGGTGCGCCGCCAGACGTACACCCTGGCATTAGTGATCATCCGCGAGTCATCCCATCTGGCCAGCGACGCTTTTTTGCCCATGGTGATGCAGGGGCTCATCCAAGTGGTGCGACCGGCCGGTTTCAGGTTGCTGCTGGAACCGGTGGCCCGCGCCGACACGCCAGACCTGTACCTCAGCCTCGTCAAAGCGCGACACATCGATGGCATCCTCTTGTCGGGGCCGCGATCAGATGACGTGCAATTGATGGAGCTGATAGAGAGTGGTTTCCCCGTCGTATTGCTTGGTCAACTGCCGGGCAGCGGCGCATGTTCAGTGGACATCGATAACCGCCGGGCGGCTCGCATGGCGGTTGACCATCTAATTGCTCAGGGGCATCGACGAATAGGATGTATCACCAATGGCCCCCTGATTTACACCAGTTCCGCGGCGCGACTGGATGGTTACAAGGATGCTCTGGCGGATCACGGGTTGTCCTACGATCCGGCGTTGGTGCGCGCTGGGGCTTTTGGCCCAGAGAGTGGTCGAGCGGCCGCTCTCGATCTCCTGAGCGGAGGCAATGGGCGGCCGACTGCGCTATTCGTAGCCAGTGACGTGGTTGCCATGGGCGCCATCAGCGCGATCCACGAGTTGGACCTGAACATCCCCCACGAGGTTGCGTTGGTGGGGTTTGACGACGTTCCCTTTGCCCGCTATTTGGTCCCCAGTCTCACCACAGTGAGGTTACCGGCTTTTGAGCTGGGCCAGCAGGCTGGTGAATTGATGCTTTCTATCACCCACAAGAGCGATTGTCCCCGGCAAGAGCTTCTTTTGGACACGGAACTGGTGGTTCGAGAATCCAGTGGGTCATGAATCGGGAGGAGGTGATGCGCATAGGCAGGAACGAATGTGAGGACATCCCATATCACGCTAATGGTTAAATCACAATCAAGGAGGAGTAGATAATGAAGAGAGGGAGCTTTGCTCTAATTGCTTTGATGCTCATTCTGGGCATCATTCTTGTGGGCTGCGGCGGCGAAGAGGCGACCGCCACCCCCAAGCCGGCGGAGACCACAGAGGTGACCACGCCGGCGGAGACGACTGCAGACGAGACGACCGCAGAGGAAACGACCGCAGAGGGCGAACCCGTGACGGTTCGGCTGCTGAGTGGTGCGGTCGGGCAAGAGCTCGAGCTGACCCAAGCGGCGGCGCAGCGCTACATGGATGCCCATCCGAACGTCACCATTGAGGTCTTTGATACCCCTGACGCGGTCCAGGACCGCCTGGGAGTCTACCTTCAGTACTTTGAGACCCAGTCCGCCGAGGCTCGATCTCTACCAGATCGACGTCATCTGGCCTGGCGACTTGGCCGAGCACTTGGTTGACCTGTACGACTATGGGGCTACAAGCGCAGCTGCTCAGCACTTTCCGGCGATCATCAAGAACAACACCGTGGATGGTCAGCTGGTAGGCATTCCCTGGTTTACCGACGCCGGGCTGCTCTTCTATCCGCACTGACCTGCTGGAAAAGTACGGCTACGACAGCCCACCCACCACCTGGGATGAGCTAGAAGAGATGGCTCAGGTCATCCAGGACGGCGAGCGTGCTGCCGGAAACGCCGACTTCTGGGGCTATGTCTGGCAGGGGAACGCCTACGAGGGTCTTACCTGTGACGCCCTGGAGTGGATCGAGTCCAACGATGGTGGTTCCATCATCAGCCCAGATAAGGTCATCACCATCAACAATGACAAGGCAGCGGCAGCCATCGACCGCGCCGCTGGGTGGGTTGGTACGATCTCGCCTTCTGGTGTGACCGGCTTCCAGGAAGAGGATGCTCGCAACATGTGGCAAGCTGGTAACGCTGCCTTTATGCGCAACTGGCCCTATGCGTACTCGCTTGGCAATGCCGACGACAGCGTGATCACAGGTCTGTTCGATGTCTCCCCGCTGCCCGCGGGCGATAGCGGCAGCGGCGCGGCGACCCTCGGCGGCTGGCAGCTTGCTGTCTCCAAGTACTCCGAACACCCCGACGTTGCCGCCGACGTGGCTCTGTTCCTGACCTCTCGCGAGGAGCAAAAGATTCGCGCGGTGGAGGGCAGCTTTAACCCCACCGTCATGAGATCTCTACCAGGACAGCGACGTCTGCGCTGCGAGCCCCTTCATGTGCAAGCTGTACGACGTCTTTATCAACGCCGTCGCTCGCCCCTCGACAGCCACTGCACCCCAGTACAACGAGGTTTCGACCCTGTTTTTCCAGGCTGTCCACTCGGTGCTCACCGGCGACAACGACGCCTTGACTGCATTGGAAGAGCTGGAACTTGACCTGGAGGATGTGACCGGCTTTGAAACCGGCATGCCCGCTGGTGCGTCCGCGCCTTCGCCCGCTGAACCCGTGACGGTTCGGTTGTTGAGCGGCGCGGTCGGGCAAGAGCTCGAGCTGACCCAAGCGGCGGCGCAGCGCTACATGGATGCCCATCCGAACGTCACCATTGAGGTCTTTGATACCCCTGACGCGGTCCAGGACCGCCTGGGAGTCTACCTTCAGTACTTTGAGACCCAGTCCGCCGAGGCTGATCTCTACCAGATCGACGTCATCTGGCCTGGCGACTTGGCCGAGCACTTGGTTGACCTGTATGACTATGGGGCTACAAGCGCAGCTGCTCAGCACTTTCCGGCGATCATCAAGAACAACACCGTGGATGGTCAGCTGGTAGGCATTCCCTGGTTTACCGACGCCGGGCTGCTCTTCTTCCGCACTGACCTGCTGGAAAAGTACGGCTACGACAGCCCACCCACCACCTGGGATGAGCTAGAAGAGATGGCTCAGGTCATCCAGGACGGCGAGCGTTCTGCCGGAAACGCCGACTTTTGGGGCTATGTCTGGCAGGGGAACGCCTACGAGGGTCTTACCTGTGACGCCCTGGAGTGGATCGAGTCCAACGGTGGTGGTTCCATCATCAGCCCAGATAAGGTCATCACCATCAACAATGACAAGGCAGCGGCAGCCATTGACCGCGCCGCTGGGTGGGTTGGTACGATCTCGCCTTCTGGTGTGACCGGCTTCCAGGAAGAGGATGCTCGCAACATGTGGCAAGCTGGTAACGCTGCCTTTATGCGCAACTGGCCCTATGCGTACTCGCTTGGCAATGCCGACGACAGCGTGATCACAGGTCTGTTCGATGTCTCCCCGCTCCCCGCGGGCGATAGCGGCAGCGGCGCGGCGACCCTCGGCGGCTGGCAGCTTGCTGTCTCCAAGTACTCCGAACACCCCGACGTTGCCGCTGACGTGGCTCTCTTCCTCACCTCTCGCGAGGAGCAAAAGATTCGCGCGGTGGAGGGCAGCTTTAACCCCACCGTCATGGATCTCTACCAGGACAGCGACGTCTGCGCTGCGAGCCCCTTCATGTGCAAGCTGTACGACGTCTTTATCAACGCCGTCGCTCGCCCCTCGACAGCCACTGCACCCCAGTACAACGAGGTTTCGACCCTGTTTTTCCAGGCTGTCCACTCGGTGCTCACCGGCGACAACGACGCCTTGACTGCATTGGAAGAGCTGGAACTTGACCTGGAGGATGTGACCGGCTTTCAAGTCGGCGCACCCTGATTCTTTGAGTGTTGACTGAGGTTGGGTGGAGCATGCTCCACCCAACCTCCCTTGGAACTCCAATCGTTACCCAGAGTTTGTTTGAGGCGCGGTGCGCCCAGGGAACTGAAAGAAAGGAGATCTTGCTATGGCGAGACAGGTGTCTTTATCCAGAAAGAGGGCGGGGCTCTCTGATGTCGCCAAGAGAGAAGAACGACTGGCGCTGTTAATGTTGGTGCCTTCGTTCCTGATCATCGTATTGATCGCTATCTATCCTCTTTTCACGGTATTCCGCGACAGTTTCACGGACAAGATCTTTGCCAGCGGCGAACCGGTGACCTTCATCGGCCTGGAGAACTACCGACAGCTTCTCAGCGTCACTATCAAAGAGCTGCCGCCTGTGATCGATGATGCGACCGGCCAACAGGCAACTGACCCCGAGACTGGAGAGCTGATGTATGAGCGGTCGGTGCAGGTGCTCCCCAGAGAACCCCGTCGATATCGGGAACTGGCCCAATTCGGGTTCTTTGGCAAGCATTATGTGATTGGTGCCACTGAGCGCGACTTTATCAAGGCAGTCAAGGATACCGTGCTGTTCACCGTCATCTCGGTGTCACTCGAGACCATTCTGGGTCTGGGCATTGCTCTGATTGTCAACAGCGGCTTTAAGGGACGGGGAATCATGCGTGCCACCATGCTGGTGCCCTGGGCGATCCCGACGGTGGTCTCTGCACGCATCTGGCAGTGGATGTTCCAGCCAACCCGAGCCGGCTTCTTTAACGTGATTTTCAACGTACTCGGGTGGGGTGATGGCCAGACAGCGTTCCTGCGCGAGGCTTCGCTGCAAATGCCAGCCATCATCGCTGTGGATGTGTGGAAAACGACCCCGTTTATGGCGCTTCTGTTGCTGGCCGGTCTGCAGGTGATTTCTGGGGACCTTTACGAAGCGGCGAACGTGGATGGTGCCGGGAGGTTTCGTCAGTTCATGAGCATCACCCTGCCGTTGTTGCGGCCAGCACTGGTCGTCGCGCTCATTTTCCGCACCCTGGATGCTCTACGGGTGTTTGATGTGTTCCAGGTACTTCTCTCTCGGACACGCTATTCGATGGCAAGCTTTGCTCAGGACCAGCTCATTCAATACCAGGCTGGTGGAATATCTTCTGCAGCCAGCGTGATCATCTTTATTCTGATCCTGGTGTTTGCGATAATCTACATCCGAACATTGGGGGTGGAGGCAGAATGAACAAGGCACTGCAACACACACTCGGCCGGACACTCTTCTGGCTCATGCTCATCTTTATTTTTGTGTATATGGTCTTCCCCTTGTACTGGGCGTTGAATTCGTCACTCAAGACGGAAGCAGAGTTGCAACGGACCCCTGCCACCTTTTGGCCTGACGATCTGGTGCTAAGAAACTATGAGGCGATCTTTCAAAACGATCGGTTCATCCGTGGTCTGATTAACAGCCTGATCGTAGCCGCATCCACCACGGCACTCTGCCTGCTGGTTGGCTCATTTGGCGCTTTTTCCCTGGGCAAACTTCGATTCCGCGGCAAGACGCCATCGCTTTACCTGATTCTGGCCATGACCATGTTTCCTCAGATCGCCGTTCTGTCCGGGCTGTATGCAGTCATCACCAAGCTTGACCTGCACCCAATCCCCAGTATGATCCTTTCCTACATGATATTCACCATGCCGTTCACAGTGTGGGTGATGACCAGCTTTTTCCGTGGGCTTCCCACTGAGATTATGCAGTCTGCGCAGGTGGATGGGGCCACGCCCTTCCAGACCTTTTACATGATCCTGCTTCCGCTGACGATGCCTGCATTGGTGACCACGGGACTCTTGGCGTTTATTGCCGCCTGGAACGAGTATCTGTTCGCCCTGACCTTTACGACAATCGATCCTGCGTCGCGAACGGTACCGGTGGCAATCGCGTTGTTCACCGGTACCATAGCCCGACAGGAGCCGTTTGGGGAGATTATGGCGGCTTCGGTAGCCGTAACCGTGCCGCTCATTGTGCTGGTACTGATCTTCCAGCAAAAGATCATGGCCGGTCTCACGGCGGGCGCCGTCAAAGGATAACGTCATCCTCAATCTGAATCGACGAGGCGCGAGTCGCTGCTTGCACTCGCACCTCGTCGCTCAATGTCCTTCAGCCTGACAAGGCAGACTCCCCCTCTGGATGCACCGGCGCGGCCGATCGTGCCCGCAGAGACCGGTGCCCGGGATTACATTAGAGAATAGCAGCAGGGTAATCTTGCCCTGTTGGAAAGGAGCCACCGCCTGCTGGGCCAGTGATGAGCATTAGGCGCCAGAGCAGTATCTCCAGATCGAGCCGCCCTTGCGGGTACTTCAAGTGATCAATTGGGCAGCAGTCGGAGATTTGAGGAGGCAAACTCTGTCGGTTTTATGAGGTCAACACATGGAAAACCGAAGGTATGTTCCAGTAGATCAGATCAATAGCTTTATGATTGCCGTATTCGAGGGTCTGGGCACCCCACTGGACGATGCGCGCATTTGCGCCGACGTGCTGATCGCCTCCGATCTGCGCGGCATCGAATCCCACGGCGTCGGCCGGCTCAAGTACTACTATGATCGCATCAAGGCCGGCGTCCAGTCCACGAAAACAGAGATCGAGATCGTCCAAGAGACCGAGACCACTGCGGTAATCGACGGGCATCATGGCATGGGGCATGTGATTGCCCATCGCGCCATGAGTCTGGCCATTGATAAAGCGCGCCGGTACGGCCTGGGTGGGGTGGCGGTACGCAACGGCACTCACTTTGGCATCGCCGGTTACTATCCGTTGATGGCTGTCCAAGAGGGGATGATGGGGCTGACGGTGACCAACGCGCGGCCGGCCATTGCCCCGACCCTGGGCACCGAGCCGATGCTGGGCACCAACCCGATCGCCTTTGCCGCGCCGTCGGACATGCCGTTTCCCTTTTGCTTCGACGGCGCCACCTCGATTTCCCAGCGAGGCAAGATCGAGGTGGCGGCGCGGGCAGAAAAGCCGGTCCCGGAGGGATGGGTGATCGACCAGGATGGCAAGCCGCTCTCCGATCCAGATCAGATCATGCGCGGCCTGGACAGGGCGACGGCCGCGCTGCTGCCCCTGGGCGGCGCCGGCGAATTGTATGCTGGCTACAAGGGGTATGACCTGGCGACCATGGTCGAGATTCTCTCGGCCGCGCTCTGTGGTGGCGTCTTTATGAAGGACTTGTTGGGCTTTGCGCCCGACGGCTCGCGCCGGCCGTACATGCTCGGCCACTACTTCCTGGCGATCGACATTGGGCACTATATCTCCCTGGAGCTGTCGCGCCAGATCACGGGCGGCATCATGCGCGCGCTGCACGCGTCGCGCAAAGCACCTGGCGAGGAGCGCATCTATGTGGCGGGCGAAAAGGAGCACGAGAGCGAGGAGATTGTCCGTCGCCAGGGCGTACCAGTCAACCATAACCTGCGCCGCGAGTTGCAGGCCATGCGAGATGAGCTGGGTATCAGAGGGTTTGAGAACTACTTCTAATCATCGACGACGTGATGGATCGAGAAGCAAAACGTTCCCTGGAGAGAATCCTCCCGCGACTGCAGGCGAGGTTCGCCGATGCAGAGTCGGCTGTCTGGCGGCCGTTTCAGAAGCGGTTGGAGGCCCATTTCTCCACCTTGTTCAACCTGCTGCTGCACCTGTACGGCGACCGCTATGATTTCTTTTTCCATCTAGAATCCATCCTGGAGACGGCCGCGCGCATGTGGTTGGCCCGGCCGCCCGCATTGCGCGAATTGGACGCCGCGCGCGAGGCAGACCCGCTCTGGTTTCAATCGGAGGAGATGCTGGGCGGAGTCTGCTACGTCGATCTCTTTGCTGGCAACCTGGAGGGTATCCGAGCCCGGATACCCTATTATAAGGAATTGGGGCTGACCTATCTGCATCTCATGCCCCTCTTTCTTGCGCCGCAGGAGGACAATGATGGCGGCTATGCGGTCAGCAGTTATCGTCAGGTGAATCCGGTGTTGGGGACGGTAGACGAGCTCACCGCGCTGGCAACCGAACTGCGGCGCAACGGCATCAGCCTGGTGCTCGATTTCGTCTACAATCACACGTCTGACGAGCACGAGTGGGCCCGTCGGGCCCAGGCTGGCGACCCCGACTACCTCGACTACTATTTCACTTTCCCCGACCGGCAGATGCCCGATGCCTACGAGGCACACCTGCGCGAGATATTTCCCGAGGTGCGCCGCGGCAGCTTTACTTTCCGCCCCGACATGGAGCGCTGGGTCTGGACAACGTTTCACAGCTTTCAATGGGACCTTAACTACCGCAACCCGGTTGTATTTGCCCGGATGGCCGAAGAGGCACTGTTTTTGGCCAACCTGGGCGTCGAGGTCCTGCGTCTCGATGCGGTGGCCTTTACCTGGAAGGAACTGGGGACCTCGTGCGAGAACCTGCCGCAGGCGCATATGCTGATCCAAGCCGTCAACAGCCTCGTTCGCATAGCGGCCCCGTCACTCTTGTTCAAGTCTGAAGCCATTGTTCATCCCGACGACGTTGCCCGTTACATCCACCCGGACGAGTGCCAGCTCTCCTACAACCCACTCCTAATGGCGCTGCTCTGGGAGACACTGGCGACCCGCGAGGTGCGCTTGCTCAGCCACTCGATGCAGAAGCGCTTCAAAATCAACCCCGGTTGCGCCTGGGTGAACTATGTCCGCTGCCACGACGACATTGGCTGGACCTTCTCCGACGAAGATGCAAGCTCGCTGGGCATCCAGGGTTCTGATCATCGCCAATTTCTGAACGCTTTTTACACCGGCCGCTTTCCGGGCAGCTTTGCCCGTGGACTGCCCTTTCAATGCAATCCCATCAATTGGGACATGCGGATCTCTGGCACCTGTGCCTCCCTGGCTGGCCTGGAAAAGGCAGTGCTAGAGGCCGACGACTTGGCAGTGGAGCTGGCCTGCCGACGTGTGTTGCTTCTCCACGGCGTCATCCTCTCTATTGGGGGCATCCCTCTCATCTACCTGGGTGATGAAATCGGGACGATCAACGACTATGGCTTTCGGGACAATCCGGCGACGGCCGATGACAGTCGCTGGGTTCATCGTCCGTCGGCCGACTGGGAACAGTACGCCCGCCGCCATGACCCCACCACGGTTGAAGGGCACATCTTTGGCCAGCTCTGCCGGCTCATCCAGGTCCGCCAGGCCAACCTGGCATTTGCCGGCGGCAATACGGAGATCATCGAGGCGGAGAATCCCCACACCTTTGGCTACGTCCGTCAGCATCGGGGACATCAACTGTTAGTGCTGGCCAACTTGACCGAGCGACAGCAGACAGTGATGGCGAACGTGCTGCGCGTTCACGGCCTCAGCTACGAGTTTGTGGACCTGGTCTCTGACAACCGTCTCTCGTCGCGCCAGGATCTGATCCTGGAGCCCTATCAATTCGTCTGGCTGCAGGCGGTGTAGTATGGTAGATGTCATCACCCTCGGGGAGTTGCTCATCGATTTCGTGGCTACTGAATCCGGCGTGACGCTCATCAAGGCGCCCGCCTTTCAGAAAGCGGCCGGCGGCGCGCCGGCGAATGTCGCCGTTGGGTTGGCGCGATTGGGTGTATCCAGCGGCTTTGTGGGCAAGGTGGGCGACGACGACTTTGGCCGTTATCTGGCCCAGGTGCTAGCTGAGAACGGGGTGGACACCTCGAGTCTCCGCTTCTCCCATGAGGCGCGGACGATGCTGGCCTTTGTGTCCCTCACGACCAGCGGGGATCGCGACTTTATGTTCTACCGCCACCCTAGCGCCGACATGCTGCTTGGCCCGGAAGAGATCGACCAGGAGTACGTCCGCTCCGCCAAGATGCTCCACTTTGGCTCGATCAGCCTGATCAGCGAGCCGAGTCGCAGCGCGACGTTGACAGCGGCCGGGATTGCCCAGGAACATGGACTGCTCATCTCGTATGACCCAAACCGGCGCCTGGCCCTTTGGCCCTCGGTTCAAGCCGCCCGAGAGGGAATGCTGACCGGCTGGACCTATGCCACCGTTGCCAAAGTCAGTCGCAAGGAACTCTCATTCCTCAGCGGAGAAGATGAGGTGGGGTCGGCAGTGAAAAAGCTTTGGCACGAGCGACTCAGACTGCTGGTGATCACCCAGGGCGCCTCTGGCTGCCTCTACTTTACCGAATCCGACTCGGGGCAGGTTCCCGGTTTTCGGGCGGCGGTCGTTGACACCACCGGTGCCGGCGACGGCTTTGTTGCCGGCATGCTAGCCGGGCTGCTGGGGCACCCGAGCGCCTGGGAACGGCCGGCTGAACTGGAATCCGTGCTGCGACTGGCAAACGCAGTTGGCGCGCTGACTACCACGCGCCGCGGCGCGATACCCGCCCTGCCCACCAGGGACACGGTGCTGGCCTTTATGGCAGAAAGCGCGGGCTCGAGATTACCACAACGCCTGAAAGGACGTGGCCTTTGACTGTCAAGGTAGACCCTCTGTGGTACAAGGATGCAGTGTTTTACGAGTTGAATCTGCGTGCATTTGCCGACGGGAACGGCGATGGGATTGGCGATTTCAAGGGGGCGGCGGCCAAGTTGGACTATGTCTGCGAGTTGGGCGTCACCTGCATCTGGCTTTTGCCGATGTATCCATCTCCGCTGCGCGACGATGGCTATGACATAGCCGACTATAACCAAATACACCCAGACCTGGGCACGTTGGGGGATTTGCAGCAGTTCATTCGCCTGGCTCACGAACGCGGGTTGCGCGTCATCGTGGACCTGGTGCTGAACCACACGTCGGACCAGCATCCCTGGTTTCAGGCCGCGCGTACGTCCAAGGAATCGCCCTACCGCGACTATTACGTGTGGAGCGACACCGATACCTTGTACCCTGATGCGCGGATCATCTTTCTGGACACCGAACCCTCCAACTGGACGCTGGACGCTGCTACGGGACAGTATTATTGGCATCGTTTTTTCCACCATCAGCCAGACTTGAACTGGGACAACCCCCGTGTGCAGGAAGAGATGTTCCGGGTGGTCGAATACTGGTTAGAGATGGGCATCGATGGCTTTCGGGCGGATGCGGTGCCCTATCTCATCGAGCGCGACGGGACCAACTGTGAGAATCTGCCCGAGACCCACGCCATCCTGAAGCAACTGCGGCGCCGACTCGATAAACGGTTCCCCGATCGGATTCTGTTGGCTGAGGCTAACCAATGGCCCGAGGAGGTGCGTCCCTATTTTGGCGATGGGGACGAGTTCCACATGGGGTTTCACTTTCCGGTCATGCCGCGTCTGTTCATGGCGCTCAAGCAGGGTGATGCAACCTGCATCTATGACATCATGGGGCGAACCCCGTCTATCCCTGACCCGTGCCAGTGGTGCGTTTTCCTGCGCAACCACGACGAGTTGACCCTGGAGATGGTGACCGAGGAGGAGCGGCAGTTCATGTGGCGGGAGTATGCCCCCGAACCGCGTATGCGGCTCAACCTGGGGATTCGCCGGCGCCTGGCGCCGCTGCTGGACAATGACCGCCGCCAGATCGAATTGATGAACTCGATCCTTTTTACACTGCCCGGCTCGCCCATCGTCTATTACGGGGACGAGATCGGGATGGGGGACAATATCTGGCTGGAGGATCGAAATGGGGTGCGGACGCCCATGCAGTGGACGGCCGAGCCCAACGCCGGCTTTACCAGCGCCCCGGCCGATCAGCTTTATGCGCCGGTGATCGATGATTCTGTCTATGGCTACCAGCGTGTGAACGTCGCTGCTCAGCAGGCGGACCCCGATTCGTTGTACCATCTGGTCAGGAGGTTGATTGCTCTCCGGAAAGTGCACCCGTCCCTCGGGCGCGGCTCATTTCACTTGGTGGACGCCCACAACCCCGCGTGGCTGGCCTACGAGCGCGCCTATCAGGCTGAGCGCCTCTTGGTTCTGCATAACGTCTCGGCCGCGGATCAGCGCGGCACATTGACCGAGGGAGGGGTGGATCTACTGACCGGCGCCCATTATTCCTCTGGCCCCATGACGCTCTCCCCCTATCAATACCTCTGGTTGAGCATAGGTCCCGACTAGAACAAGTCGGGTGCGATTGGCAGCCCGCCTGGTGGGGAGCCAGCCATGCGTCCGCTGCTGGTACGTTCCACCTTGTGGCGGCGCGCCCTCTGGCTGTGCTGCGCGGCTCGTCCAGCTCCCGGAAGCCAGGAGAAAACGCGCGAGATTGCTTTTAGAAACCGCCGCATTTGGGTATAATCTGGGGTGTTGTCAGCCAAGTATGTGTCAAGGGTGAATCTGGGATGAATTCTCTGGTGGTTTCCAACGTTTCCAAGAGCTTTGGCCCAACGCAAGCGGTGGACGACCTGTCCTTCGAGGTCAGGGCGGGCGAGATATTCGCCATGCTGGGGCCGAATGGAGCGGGCAAGACGACGACCATCCGCATGGCGCTGGACATTCTGCGGCCGGATAGTGGGCGGATCGAGATCCTGGGCGGCCCCATCGACCAGGAGTGCAAGGATCGGATCGGATACCTACCCGAGGAGCGAGGGCTGTATCGGGATATCGTGGTCACCACCTGTCTGACCTATCTGGGCACGCTCAAGGGGATGAGCGGCCGGGATGCCAAAGCCCGGACGATTGAGCTGCTCACCCGGGTCGGGCTGGAGGACGCCATGGACAAGAAGGTGAGCGCACTGAGCCGGGGTATGCAACAAAAGGCCCAGTTCGTCGCCACGGTCCTGCATGACCCGGACCTGGTCATCATCGACGAACCCTTTTCCGGCCTGGATCCGGTGAACACGTTGCTCATCAAGGAACTCATGTACGAGATGAAGGAAAAGGGCAAGACGGTGATCATGTCCACCCACATGATGCACCAGGTGGAAGAGATGGCCGATCGCATGCTGATGGTGAACCAGGGGCGCCGGGTGCTTTATGGACCGGTAGACGAAATCCGGCAGCAGTATGCCTCGCATGCCGTCTATGTGCGAGGGAGCGGGGACTGGCTCAGCCTTCCGGGCGTCGAGTCGGTCGAGTACGACAAGGAGGAAAAGGCGGACTATGTGTGCCTGGCTGAGGGGGTGTCGGCCGACGAATTCCTGCGGGCTGCTGCCCAGCGGCCCGACGTGCACATTGACCGCTTTGAGGTGGCGCTGCCGTCGCTGGAGGACATCTTTATCGAGGTGGCAGGAACCTCTCGCCTGGAGGCAGGGATGGGAGGCAATGGGGCATGAAGCGCTATTGGATCGTCGCCAAACATGAGCTGACCACCCAGCTCCGGCGTAGATCGTTCCTCTTTTTTGCCTTTGTCTTTCCGCTGCTGATGATCGGCGTTGACATCAGCATTGGTTACCTGGCTGCCCAAGAAGCGCAGGAGACGGGCACGCTGGGGAACATCGGCTATGTGGACCTTTCTGGTGTGCTGGAGCCCGAACTGTACCGGCCGCCCGAGTTTGTCGCATACCCAGACGAGCCAAGCGCGCAGGAGGGGTTGGCGCAGCGCGAGATCGGCGCCTACTTTGTGCTGCCGGCCGATTACCTGTCCAGTGGGATGGTTGCTGCCTACACCTACCAGAGTATCCCGGGCGGTATTGAAGCCCAGCTAAAAGACTATATCCGCGCCAACCTGCTGGCGGACCGCGACCCGATGGAGGCGGAGCGCCTGCAGAATCCGGCCGAGATCAGCATGGCGACCCTGGATGGCAGCAGGGTGCTGAACCAGGACTCGGTCATGGCGCTCATTTTTACGCCCATTGTCTTTGCGCTCGTCTTTGGCATGTCGATCACAATGACCTCCAACTATCTGATGCTCAACGTTGCTGAGGAGAAAGAGACGCGGATGGTCGAGTTGATGATGACGTCGGTGACCCCGCTCGAGATGCTGTGGGGCAAGATACTTGGCCTGGGCATCCTCGGCCTGATGCAGATGGCGGTCTGGGCGGCCGCAGGCGGGGCGATCATACTGCTGAGCAAGGGGGCGGCCGAGGTCCTGGCGTCGATTGCGCTTCCGGGCTGGCTCTTTTGGGTGGCGATTCTATTTCTGCTGCTCGGCTATCTCCTGTACGGCAGCTTGTTGGCGGGCATTGGCGCTTCCTCCAGTTCTGCCCAGGAGGCGCAGTCCATTGCGGCCGTTTTTACCCTGCTGGCGATTTCGCCCATGTTCGCCTTTCTCAGCCTGCTCAAGGACCCCAACGGTCCGATACCGACAGCGCTCAGTCTCGTTCCCTTGACCGCGCCGACGGCGATGATGATGCGCGTCTCGTTGGGGGTGGTGCCTGCCTGGCAGATCATCCTGAGCCTCGTGCTGCTGGCGGCTACGGGTGCGGCGACTGTCTGGTTGGCGGCGTGGATCTTTCGTGTAGGGCTGCTGATGACTGGCAAGCGGCTCCGGCTATTGACGTTGCTCCGGGTAGTCCGGCAGGGAGCTGACCAGGTTGCGTACCCTGTGGAGCCGACAAGATGAGCAAGGTATGGAGTGTTGCTGCACAGGAAATCAGAAACACCTTCAAGCGGCGCAGTTATCTCCTGTTGACCTTTGGCGTGCCACTGGTGGCCCTTATTGCGGTGGTGGCGATGACGCTGTGGCAGGCAGGCAAGGCGGACGAACCGGAGGATCCCTTTGCCGATCTGCCCGACGAGCCAATTGGCTATGTGGACCACAGTGGGCTGTTTAGCGAACCTGGGCAGTTTGCCATGTTCCTGGTGTCGTTCGAGGACGAGGTCGCAGCGCGCGAGGGGGTGCGAACCGGAGAGCTGTTCAGCTACTATGTCATCCCTAAGGATTATCTAGAGACCGGCGAGGTAACCCGATTTTCGGCCCAGTTCAACATTGCCGAGTCCGACATGGGTCTGTTCCAGTCATTCCTGGTCGCCTCGCTGCTGGGAGGCGACAATCCTCGACTGCTGGCGCGATTGGAATCGCCAGCCTATGTCATCGAACATCAGTTGGACCTGTCAGGAAAGCTGGTGACTGAAATCGAGGGCGATAGCTTTTCCAATTTTGGGCTGGTGTATGCCTATGCCCTCATCATGATGTTCGCCACCTTTATGAGCTCTTCGCAGTTGGTGGCCAGCGTGGTCACTGAAAAAGAGAACCGGACCATCGAGATGGTGCTGTCTTCGCTGCGGCCGATCCAACTGCTGGCTGGCAAAGTGTTGGGGCAGGGCCTGTCCGGCCTGGTCCAGATTGTGGCCTGGCTGGGGGCGGTGCTGCTGATGATTCAGATCACGGGAGCAGACGTTCCGTTAGTGGGCCAGCTAGAGCTGCCGCCATCGATGCTTGTCACCGTGTTGCTCTACTTTGTGGGCGGCTTTTTGCTCTTTGGCGCTTTTGCATCCGGCATTGGTGCGATCTCGGTCAACATGCGCGAGGGGCCACAGTATTCGGTCATCTACACGTTGCCGGCCGTGGTGCCGCTGATGCTCATGGCGAACATCTTGGAGGCGCCTAACGGCACGCTGGCCGTGGTCCTCAGTTTCATTCCAATCTGCTCGCCGCTGGGCATGATCGAGCGCATGGTCATCACCGCAGTGCCGGGTTGGCAGATCGCAGCCAGCGTGGCCATCCTGTTTGCCGCCGTCGTAGGAGCGCTCTGGCTGGCGGCAAAACTCTTTCGGGTGAACACTCTGCTGTCCGGGCAGCTTCCGACCCGTTCCGAGTTGATCCGACTGTTGGTCAGAGAATGATCAGGTCGATCAAGAGTCCAGTGACCCATGGATGAGAGCCGGGAACTACCAGTCAAACCAATCGGCGTGGTAACCTCGCTCGCGGCCGGAATGGACACGGTTATCCAGGGTTGGTGGGTATTGCTCTTTCCGCTGGCCTTGGATATCTTTCTCTGGTTCGGCCCCCAGCTCTCTGTGGCGCCGGTTGTCGAAAAGGCGCTGACGGGCCTTGCCCCGCTGGTCGGCGAACCCGCGCTCATAGAAGTCATCCGCGAGGCGGCCGAAAGGGTCAACTACTTTAGCGCACTGGGTGTGGTGCTGCTCGGCGTGCCCAACGTCATGTCGGTCAAGATGCCACTACAGAATCCCTTGGGTTCACCCGCCGTATTCGCGATAGAGAGCGAATGGCACTGGTTGCTCCTATTCGGCCTTTTGACCCTGGGCGGCCTGGTACTGGGTAGCGTGTATCTGGGGCTGATCGCCCAGCAGGTGCGCGACGGCCGGCCTGCGTTGGGACGGCTCGCGCGACTGCTGCCACGCTATTGGTTGTCGATAATGGCTCTGCTGGTCTTTCTGCTGATAGTGGCGGGGATGCTCAGCATTCCGGTGATCATCGTGGCAGGGTTGTTCTCGGGGATCAGCATGTGGATAGCAACCCTGGTGGTTTGGGCCGGCTTGATGCTCTTTCTCTGGTTGGTGATGCATCTCTTTTTCGCCGTTCATGGCATCCTACTCGGCGAACTCTCGGTGTTCACCGCCTCCTGGGTGAGTTTGCGGCTGGTGGCTTTTAATGCCTTTTCCGTGATGGGGCTGGTGGCGGCGGTCCTGGGTATCAGCGCCGGGCTGAACTATGTGTGGAGCCTTCCTGGGGAGAACTCTTGGATGATGTTGATGGGCATCGCCGGACACGCCGTCATCAGCAGCGGGTTGGTGGCGGCTACGTTTGTCTTTTATCAGGATCGCTATCGTTATTGGCGTGAACTGCGGGACTATTTCGCCGGGGTTTCCCAAGCTACCTGACTGGAGAAGCAATAATGAACGAACAAGTCGGCCGATACGACGCCGAAGATATAACCGTTCTCAAGGGTCTCGAGGCTGTGCGGCGGCGACCCGGCATGTACGTCGGTGGCACCGATGTGCGCGCCCTGCACCACCTGGTCTATGAGGTGGTTGACAACTCGATTGACGAGGCGTTGGCGAGTGCGTGCGACCGGATAGAGGTGATCATCCACGCGGACAGCAGCGTGACAGTGGCTGACAACGGCCGGGGAATCCCGGTAGCTCCCCACCCGGTGGAAAAGGTGTCCGCGCTGCAGTTGGTGATGACCACGCTCCACGCCGGGGGCAAGTTTGACAGCAACAGCTACAAGGTTTCTGGCGGGTTGCACGGCGTAGGCGTTTCGGCAGTGAACGCTCTATCTCAATGGATGGAGGTCAAGGTCCAGCGGGATGGCGGCATTTATCACCAGCGTTATGAGCGAGGCACCCCAACTGTCCCGGTGACCAAACTCCAGAGCGTGCGAACCAAGCAGACGGGTAACACCACCCGCTTTATGTTCGATGACACCATTTTCACCGACGTTGCCTACCGTTTCGAGACGTTGGCGCAGCGTTTCCGAGAGATGGCTTTTGTGACCCGGGGTGTTTTCATCCACTTTCGCGACGAGCGGACCGATCCCTTTGCGAGGGAGATGAACTTTTACTTTGAAGGCGGTGTGACCTCTTTTGTGCGCTATCTCAACCGCAACCGGGTAGCGCTGCACTCACCTGTGTATGTGGAACGCCAACTGGACCAGACTGTCGTCGAGGTGGCGTTGCAGTACACCGATGGGGTAGCGACCTCTGAATATGCATTCGCCAACACCATACACACCCTGGACGGGGGCTCTCACATCACTGGCCTGCGCTCGGCCATCACCCGGACGATCAACGATTATGCCCGGAAGCAAGGGCTACTCAAGGACAAGGACCCCAACCTGAGCGGAGATGACACCAGAGAGGGGCTGACCGCGATTGTGAGCATCAAGCACCCAGAGCCGCAGTTTGAAAGCCAGACCAAAGTCAAACTTATGAACGCGGAGGTCAAGGGGCAGGTAGAGAGCGTGGTGGGTGAGGCGTTCTCTCAGTTCCTCGAATCCAACTCGCGGGACGCGAAAAAGATCGTCGCCAAGTGCCTGACCTCGTCACGTGCGCGGATGGCGGCTCGCCAGGCGCGCGACCTGGTGATTCGCAAGAGCGCGCTGGAGAGTTTGACGCTGCCTGGCAAACTGGCGGACTGCTCGGAGCGCGACCCGCTCAAGACAGAGCTGTTCATCGTCGAGGGCGACTCGGCCGGCGGCAGCGCCAAGCAGGGCAGGGACCGCCATTTCCAGGCGATCCTGCCCCTGCGCGGCAAGATCCTGAACACCGAGCGCGCCCGGCTGGACAAGATTCTCAACAATCGCGAGGTCAAGGCAATCATCTCGGCGCTGGGGACGGGAATCGGGGAGAGCTTTGACCTCAGCGGGCTGCGCTATAATCGGGTCGTGATTCTCTGCGACGCCGATGTGGACGGTAGCCATATCCGCACGCTGTTGCTGACCTTTTTCTTTCGCTACATGTTGCCGCTGATCGAAGCGGGGCACCTGTTCATCGCCCAGCCGCCGCTGTACCTGATCAAGGCAGGTCGGGACGCCAAATACGCTTATTCGGACAGCGAAAAGAACGACATCCTGTCCAAGCTCGGCGCCAGAGCAGGGCTGCAGCGCTACAAAGGGCTGGGCGAGATGAATCCAGATCAACTCTGGGTGACGACCATGAACCCGGCGAATCGCACGCTGCTGCAAGTGACGGTAGAAGACGCGGCCGAAGCGGACCGCACTTTTGACATGCTGATGGGATCGAGTGTTCCGCCCCGGCGCCGCTTTATCCAGACTCGCGCCAAAGAGGTGGTGAACCTGGACGTCTAACCGGCCGGGAATTGGGTCGACCGATCATGCGGCTGCGGGCCGCATCTCGATCATATGGGTCGTACGGGCCTCGATCCGCGAGCGTTCGGTGGCCAAGGCCATCAAGTAGCTATCCAGGGCGTCCAAAATCGGCTATGAAAAAGTAGCCCGAATCAGTGGCAACCACGCCGATGCCGACCTCAGTGACATAGCTGCTCAGCAGTGTGCGGCGATGCGGGTCGTTGGGGGGCGTTTCATCCATCCACCAGTTGACGGCGTCTTGGGGCGAGCCCGATTGGACCCAACATTCGGCCGAGCCATCGGCCGCATAGCCGGCGCGCAATATGCGCAGGTCAGGGTCCGAACCATCCGAACCGTAGTGGCTACACCAGCCGCGCTGCTGGCAGTCGGCAGCGTGGAGTTGCGCGGCCCAGGCCAGCGTGTCGTTGTACGCCAGCGGGTAAAGACCGTGTGCCGCTCTGAGTTGGTTGATCAACTGAAGAACCTGGTGAGGCCAGGAGGCGATTTCGCCAGGCAGGGATACGGGCGGCGGGACGGCCGTTGGGACGGCCGTTGGCAGGGTCTCTGGCGTGGGTTCTGAGGATGCCCCTCCCTCCAATGGCGGTTCTGTTCTGGGCGCCGTGGGCTGGGCCATGACTGCGACCGGCGCCTCCAAGGGGAGGATCAAAGCCTGTCCCACAGCCAATAGGTCGGTGTCAGAAAGGTTGTTGACCGTTTTGAGGTCGGCCAGGCGCAGGCCGTGATCCGATGCAATGCTGCTCAAAGTCTCCCCCGTCTCTACCAGGTGTACCATCCAAAACGGTGAGGCGTCTTCCGATCCTGCTGTCACCACGATGGTCAGAACCTGCCCTGCCCAGAGGGTGGTGGCCTCGCCCATGTCGTTTCCGAGTTGGATGGACGCCATGGGCACACTGTATTCCCGTGCCAGACCAAGTAACGTATCTCCTGGCTGCACAACGTGCTGCAGGGTCTGAGAAAGCGCCTGCGTTGGCGTCGGCGCTGCAGTGGGTGACGGCGTTGGGGTGGGCGCGGCCGGAGTGTCTGCGACCGGCGGTATTGGCGTCAGGGTGGGCATCAGGGTTGGGAGAGGAGTGGGTGTGTTGGAGGTCGTGACCAATGGCTCGTATCGGGTGGACACCTCCGCGGTGGGGGATGCGATGATTGCCTCCGGCGGCCGCGGATTGCAGGCAGCTTGCGCCAGCAGTACCCATGCCAGCGCCAGCCAGATCAAAGCAGATGTGTGGCCTTTGTTGCTCACCTTTCTGTATCCACGCCGACCGCCGGTCCTCTTTCGGCCGGATTGGGCGACGATCTGACCCAACTATAGCAGCCTCTGGCCAAAACGCAACGCCTGCGGCCGGCCGTGGGTCTGTTATACTACTGGTCGAACTTGCCAAAAAAGTCAAAACACTGCATAATGTTATGAAAAGGGCGCTCCCATGGCTGATATTGAGTTGCGCGCGTACGTTGCGGAAATCGAAGAGATGTTGGCGGCCGAGAAAAACGACGAGGCGGTCGCTCATTGTCGTCACATCCTGGACTACTATCCCAAGAACTTGGCCGTTTACCGCTTGTTGGGCAAAGGGCTGTTGGAGCAACGCCGCTTTGGCGATGCGGCCGACATCTTTTATCGGGTCCTCAGCGTTGCTCCAGATGATTTTGTGGCGCACGTGGGCCTGGCGATCGTCGGGGAAGAGGAGGGCAATCTCCCAAGGGCCGTGGGTCACATGGAGCGCGCCTTTGAAGCGCAGTCGAACAACGCGGCGATTCATGCTGAGCTGCGGCGACTCTACGGCCGTCGTGACGGCGTCGAGCCAGAGCGGGTGTGGCTGACCAGGGGCGCCCTGGCGCGCCTCTATATCCAGGGCGGCAATTACGCCCAGGCGGTGGATGAATTGCAGGCCGCGCTGCAGGAGGACCCGGAGCGGATTGATCTTCAGGTTCTTCTCGCCAAGGCGCTCTGGAAGGATGAGCAGCGTATCGATGCGGTGGAGGTTTGCCAGGAGGTTCTGGCCCGGCTTTCTGTTTGCCTCGAGATCAACGCCATCTTGTACGAAATCTGGCAAAGCACCGGCCGTGATGAGGAGGCAATCACTTTTTGGAGGAACGTCGAGGTAGTCGACCCCTATCTGGCGCATGAAATCCGATCTAGGGAGGACACTATTTTCCCGCCCGACCTCGAGATTCCCCGCCTCGATTACGTGCCTCCAACACCGGATGAGGTGATGGGCATCCCGGAATGGGTCCATGACCTGGGTCTGTCTTTTGAGGGCGAGGCTCGCTCTGGCGCCAGGCCCGTCTCTGGTCTGGAGGAGGCGGAACAAAAGGCGGATTGGCCCGAGTTGGACGCGCCTGGCATGCCTGACCTGGAGGAAGAGGCAGCGCCCGGGTGGCTGCGGGACATTGCATCCTCGGTAGAGCAGGACGAATCGGCCCTGGAGCTGGGCTTGGACTGGGCCGAATCCGATGAGGATGATGCAGTCCCGGATTGGCTACGTGACGCCGGCGTGTTGGGGCCGAGCGACGAAACGGCTGTGCACCTGGATCAGCCGGGGCAAGATGGGCAGCACGATGCTGCCGATGGAGATGACGCCGATGTGCCCGACTGGCTGGCTGATATGGTCACAGCCGGCAGCGAAGTACTGCCAGCGGGCGATCAGTTGATGGAAGAGGCGTCAAAAGCGCACCAAGAGCTGGCAGTCGAGGGTGCCGCCGAGTCACAGATTCCGGCTGCGGACGAGTTGGTTGGGGACTTGCCTGATTGGTTGCAGGCCGCTCAGCAGGAATTCGACGCCTCGGTTGAGGAAGGGCAGGACGCGTCCACGGTGTGGGTAGAACCTGCTGGGGACCGGCTGGAGGAAGGATCTCTTTTTGACGAATTGGGTGCCCGATCTGGGCCACCTGACGAGGAGCTGCCTCCATCAGATGCGGAGGCGGTATTCCCTTTTGATTGGCAATTGGAGGGTGACTCTTTGGGTTTTCCCGAGGAGGATGAGTTTGGCCTGCGCGATCAAGCAGTGGTCACAACGGCATCGAGTGGCATAGAGGAGTCGGATATGGTACATGGGGATAAGGAACTCGGCACTCCTGGCGACATGGATGAGCTAGAAGACTTGCTTTCGGATCCAGATAGCGCGCTGGCATGGTTGGAGCAGTTGGCCGCCGATGAGGGGGCACCGTTAGAGGAACTGACAACCATCCAGGCCAGGGACATAGAACAGACTGTTTCGCCCGAGTTGGATGAGCAGCCTCCAGAGATACCGGATTGGCTCAAGGAAGAGTTGACGGGACAGGAGGCAGAGGGTGTAGCCGAGATGGCAACCGCGGAGGCCGAGGACATCCAGATCCCCACTGACCCAGAGGAGGCGATGGCCTGGCTGGAGCAGTTGGCCGCCGAGCAAGAGACGCCGGTCGAGAAAGCGGAACTTGAACTGGATGAGCCCGAGTTGCCTGATTGGGTCACCCCTCAACCGGCGTTCATGGGCGCCAAAGAGGAAATCGAGGGCGAAAAAGAGTTCGGTGACATGCCCGAGGATGTGGGTGAGGCGATGGCGTGGTTGGAAAAGCTGGCGGCGCGCCAAGAGACAGTGGCGGACGCTGCCCCCACAAAGCCTTTGCCGGAGGCCGAATTGCCACCCTGGTTGGAGCAAGAGTACGAGGTTGCTGAACCGGCCGAGGCAGAGCAGATGGCTGTTCCGGTCGATGAGTCCGAGCTGCCAGAGTGGTTGCGCGCGTTGGCTCCTGAACCGGCGGCGAGGGCAGAGCCAGAGTTGTCGGAACTGGACGACGCCGAGTTGCCCGAATGGTTGCGCGGGCCGGCAGTCGAAAGCCCGGCCCCCGCGGCCGAAGCGCCTTTGGCCGAGCTACCGGTTGAGCTCGAAAAAGCCGAGCTGCCCGAATGGTTGCGCGATCTCCAGCCTCGAGAGCCGATTTCTGAGCAGTTGCCCCCTCCGGTTGAGGTTGCACCGGCCGGCGAGGCGGAAGAACTCGAGCTGGCCAAAGCGCTTTTTTACACTGACGAGTTGGTCACAACCAGGCCGGCGGCTGAGGCAGATCTGTCCCCAGAGGTTGAGGATGAGCTTCCCGAGTGGCTCCGTGCAGCGCAGCTTGAGGCAGAGCTGGACGAGGTAGAGCAAGTGTTGCCGGACCTGGAACCGGTATCAAGGGTCCAAGAGCCCGAGCTTCCCGAGTGGCTACGGATGGCAGGAGCCGTGGAGGAGTTGGCCCCGGCCGCAGCCGAGCCAGTTGCCCAGGCGGAAGAGACCGAGCTACCCGAGTGGCTGCAGACAGAGGCGGTCGAGGAAGAGCTCGTCCCGGCCGAGTCCAAGCCAGTTGCTCAGGTGGATGAGATCGAATTGCCAGAATGGCTGCAAGAAGAGGACGAGGAAGAGTTGGTCCCGGCCGAGCCCAAGCCAGTTGCTCAGGTAGACGAAATCGAGCTGCCCGAGTGGCTGCAGGCAGAGGCGGTGGAGGAAGAGCTCGTCCCGGTCGAGCCCGAGCCAGTTGCTCAGGTAGACGAAATCGAGCTGCCTGAGTGGCTGCAAGTGGAGGACGAGGAAGAGTTGGTCCTGGCCGAGTCCGAGCCAGTTGCCCAGGTGGATGAGATCGAGCTGCCCGAGTGGCTGCGTGCGGCCGAGGATGAAGCTGTAGCGGCTCGGCCGGAAGACGTCGAGCTGCCCGAGTGGCTGCAAGCGGAAAAGGTCGAGGAGGCATTGATCCCGGCCGAGCTGGAGCCGGTTGACCAGGGGGACGAGATCGAGCTGCCAGAGTGGTTGCGCGCAACAGAGACCGAGCTTTTCGAGGCCGAGGAAGAGTTGCCATCGGCGATCGAACTCGAACCGGAAGCCATAGTGGAAGAGCCTGATCTGTCCGAATGGCTGAAAGAACCCCAAGTCGAGTTGCCTGAACCAGAACTGCCGCCAGCGGTCGAGGCCGAGGTGCCGGAATTGGTGGCAGAGGCGCAGCCCCAAGTTTCCGAGCCAGAACTGGACGAGCCGGATATGTTCGAGTGGCTGCAGCAAGAGGAGCCCGATGCGGTCGCCTTTGAGATGAAAGATGGCGTTGAAGCTCTACCAGACGCGGCACATGTGGTGGACTTTGTGGAAGATACGCCGCCCGTTGAGGAGCCGGTAGCCGAATTGGCTTCCGAGCCGGCCGTTGTCGTGGCGGATGATTATGGTGCGTGGCTATCCGAGGCGCGTGGAATGCTTCAGGCCGACCAGGTGCGAGAGGGCCTGGGCAAGTATGCCGATCTGGTAGCCACTGACCAGGAGTTGGAGGCGGTTGCGGACGACCTGGGGCGCTTTGTGGAGGCCAATCCTGACAACTTGACTGCGCGGCGCCTGCTGGGCGATACGTTTATGCGGCGAGGGAATCTGGAACAGGCGCTCGCCGAATACCGCCAGGCGCTGAGTCGACTGTAACGGGTTAGCTGGCAGGAGGATTTGTGGAACGTACGCTTGTTATCGTAAAGCCTGACGGGGTTCAGCGTGGGCTTGTCGGTCCGATCATTTCTCGACTGGAAAACCGCGGACTGCGGTTGGTCGGATTAAAGTTTATGCAAATCACCCGGGAACTGGCCAGTCGGCATTACGCGGTACACGAGGGCAAAGGTTTCTACGAGCCCTTGCTGAACTATATCACCTCTGGTCCGGTGGTCGTGATGGTATGGGAAGCTCAAGATGCGATTGCCCTCGTGCGCAAGACAATGGGAGCGACGCGACCGGCCGAGGCTGATCCCGGGACGATCCGGGGTGATTACGGGCTGGAGGTAGGCCGGAATATCGTTCATGGCTCCGACGGACCCGAAACGGCAGCGTTTGAGATTGAACTCTTTTTTGATCCGACTGAGCTTGTTGAGTGGAAGCGGAGTGTAGACCCCTGGGTTTTTGAGTGAGAGTTGCGAGACGCCGAGTGTCGAAAGCGGGTGGATCATCACGACCCACCCGCTTTTTGCTGGTCACGCAACGCGACTTGCTGGGGGCGGGGGCTTAGTCGTCCGCGTCAATCTGGCCGGGCTGTTCCACTCGTACTACCTCGCCACGATAGTTGACGATGACCCGAAAGCCCGTCATGCCCAGCCAGGCTCGCATCGCGTCGGGGATGCCTTGATCGAGGATCCGCTCCATGTTATCGATGGAAGCGTCCACCATCGCCTTGGTGAACAGATCATCCTTACCGATCAGTTCCAGCGCTGCCTCGACCGCTAGCTCGCGATGCGATTCCAACTGATCGCGCAGGATGTGGAGCACCTGCCGATCAATTTCGCGTGCGGTGATATGGTGCATAAAGCCGGCATCCGGGACGACATAGTGGGCGACGCCACCAATGACGATGGTAGTGACTGATTGCCCGTTCTCCAAGGACACCAGGCCGTCAAAGAGAGCTGTGGTACTGGTCATAACGTTGTTTCCACTCGTATTTTAGACGAATCTGAGCGAATTGCAAACCTCCCTCGGCAACAGTATAATCCCGAGTTGGAGGTGGACCCATGTACCCAGAGGATCGTGTCCTGGTAGCCATTGTCGCGTCACCACGCGATTTTGAGATCATTCGGGATGAAGGGTGGTACCGGATTCCGCAAAAGAGGGCGCCCAAGGGGGTTCATGCCGAGTGCCTGGCGTTCTATTTTGGACGTTCCTTTGGCGATAGAAAATGGGCCATTCACTATTTCGCGACCCAGATGGGCCACGAATTGGTGCGTCGCCGAGACATCTTTCCGGCCGAGGCGGATCACCCACGAGCCGAAGCGCTCTACTACAAGGTACAGTTGGGACCGCTGCAGAGACTAGAGCGGCCGATTGTCAGTCTGCGCTGGCGCCGCATCAGCTTTATCCACACGACCTGGGACCGGTTCGTGGATGCTGCCGAGATAAGCGATTTGTTCATCGAGGGCGAACCTTATGTGGATCGACTCTATTACGCGTTGCGTGAAGCAGGCATCTTTCCGGAACGTGGTTATGCAGTGGGTGAAGGCGGGGTGCAATACGCAGTTGACCTGGTCGTCCCTTGCCAATCTGGGACGGTGGAGGTTGTGGTGGGGGATCGTCAGGGACCGGCCTCCTGCCTGCGACTGGACCGGGATCAGGTGGCAAAGGACCCGATCGGCTGCGTCCGCCAGGTGGAAGCACTGGTGGATCTACTTGGCGGCCCGCTGCTACGTCGATGAGCGGGAGGATGCTGGGTTCTAGGGGGGAAAAAAGGACCCACCTATTGAGGTGGGTCCCAGTGTTCTCAAGTTGATTGGACCTTGGCGGTCAGGTTGATGTGATTGTCAACAACTAGTCGTTGCCAAAGAGCGCAGCGGGATCGAACGGATCTGCGTTACCTGTCGTACCAACAGGGGACCCGGCGCGTGTCTTGAGAATATCCTGATAGATGACTACAGGTTTTTCGTACGGTTTTCGCATTCCTATTCCCTCCTACTGATCGAAACAAGACCCTGACGATAAGCAGATTATACAGGACTGCCTGGGAATAGGCAAGCTTTTTCGCGGATCTTTTACCCGACAGGTTGCCGTTCGGCCTTGCGGTTTGTCCAGAACAGAGGGCCAGTCCCTGGGGCGCGTCTAACTCTTGAAGTTCTGCCGAACTATGGTATAATCTCTGTCACTGAGGGCGGCGTCTGTTGCCGTCTGTGACACAGGCGAGTAGCTCAATTTGGCAGAGCAACGGTCTCCAAAACCGTAGGCTGCGGGTTCAAGTCCTGCCTCGCCTGCCAAAACAGCCCGTTGGGCTGCATAGTGCAATTTTCGTCAGACACCGTCCGCAGGGCGGTGTCTTGAATGTACGGAGTAAGACGCCGTTACGAGTAAGGAGACCATGGTGGCCAAAGTACAAGATAAAAAGAAAGCTAGGCGCGAGCTGGGCCTGGTCCGCTATTTGCGCGAGACCCGATCCGAGTTGAAAAAGGTCACGTGGCCTACTCGTGATGAAGCGTTCAATCTCACTTATATCGTCCTGGGCGTCACCTTTGCGTTCGCAATAGTCCTGGGTCTGTTGGACTGGGCCTTCTCGCAGCTCTTTGAGCTCATTTTGTCCTAATCGGGTGTTAGAGTAGGGGCCGGAGCGATGGATACAGTGGAAATCTCCAAGAATCCCTTCCTGCTGCCCGATGATGAGGAGGAGGAGCCGACTCCCATCATCCCATTGCTGGAGGAAGCTATTCCAGCAATACATGGCGT
>CAVOHX010000025.1:0-82968 GCA_963695825.1 uncultured Chloroflexia bacterium | reverse complement strand
AGGATGGGTTGGCCCTTCTGATACTCCTGGCGGCCAAAACGGGTTAGCACCACCGCGCCCAGCCCAACGCAAGCAACACCAAATTGCAGCAAACCGCCGACGATGCCGACAAAGGTGATCGCGGTCACAATACCTAGCACAAGCGACAGTGTGAACGCGCCCAACCCGGCCTCGAGCATCGGCGTCATGTTCTGCCACTGCAGCCGCTCCTGCATCCAGCGGCCGACCAGCCGGCCGATCGCCGCCCACCCAAAGAGCCAGGCCACAAAGATTGCCAGCCAGAGCAACGCGATGAGCGGAAAGCCCAGCAACCCGATGCAGATAAGGATCAGCAACGCCGAGATCACCGCCATGATTGGCGTCAACAGCCCGGCCGCCAACAGGGTGACAAAGCCAACCACACCGCTGGTCGCGGGTTGTTGCACGATCGCCCGGCGGACCCGATCCGTGTGGTTCGGCCAAAACAGCGTGATCAGCAGTGCAACCACGCCGATGAGAACAGCACCTATGAAAGCGCTGCCAATCCGGCTGGCAAAGCTCGGCCGGCTATGATATGCCATGCGCGGGACATCGGGCACCCGCGGCGTGATCTCCGGGAGGCGATCAAGCTCGGGTAGACGCTGTCGCTCCCAGTCGCCAAAGGGGAACCAGCTTCCATCGGGACTGGACACGATATCCCCATCTACCTGGGCGTTTTGGTCGACATCGACCTCCCCGCCGATGAGCACCAGGTCTCCGGTCACGCGAGCACTGGAGGCCAGATCCACGTCACCGCCCACCGACACCACGTTGCCGTCTACCGTGCCGGCGACTTGGACGTCGCCGCCCATCACCACCAGGTCCCCAGCCAGCCGGGCGCCATCCTCGATCTCGGCCGTACCACCCAGGACAACCACATCGCCGCTCTCAGTATCGCCGGACTCGAGCAGATAATCCTCGCCAGGCAATACACGGTCAAACGGGGGTCCCAGGGGCGTCTCTGGTGCAGCCGATGCCACCCCACTGGACAGCGCGATGAACAGCGCACTCAACAACAGGACAATCGTCACTCGTCTCATTTCACCACTCCGTCTAGTTTTTTTTCTGGGTCTAGTGTCACCCTCGATGGTAACAGCGTGACCCCATCCTATGATCCATTACGTGCGCGCACTGGCGCAGGTTGCCGCAGCAGATGGGCCCAGACGCCCACGGCTACGCCCGCCGCCAGCGTCCATACGAGCGCGACCGGGTTGCCGGCAATCTCGGCAAAAAAGAGGCGCAAGGTGATCCAGGCGGCGCCCAGCAGCGATCCACTGACGCCCAGCAACTGGTTGAGCCAGATGAGCAACTCGGTAAATCGAGCCGGTTCGTTATAGACCGTCCAGAGGCCAAGCAACGCAACCCCGGCCGGCACAGCGACCAACAGCAGCGCGAGCAAGCTACTGGCACTCAACGCAAACAGCATCCCAAACACGCGCCGTGAAGATGGTAGGTCCAGTTTAGCCAGCACCCGCTGGCTCAAGCCGGCCGGTGCGGGCGCCATCGCCGCGGCCAAAAGCAGCCGATCCACCTGCTGCAACCCGTCCCACTCGGCGTAGCACTGCGGGCAGAGCGCCAGGTGTTGCTCCAGTTCCAGAGCCCCCACCGGCGCCAGCACACCGTCCAGCGCATCCATCATCAGCGAGAACGCTTCTTCATGCTTCATGACACTTCCTCACACCGCCTGAGCCAGGCTGAGACTGGATTTCCGAGCGACCACCGCCAGCATCTTCCGGGCCCGGAAGAGACGTGATTTGATCGCGCTCACTGTCGTGTCCATCGCTTCGGCGATTTCCTCATATGACATGTCGTACCAGTAACGCAGTACCACTGCCGCCCGGTAATCAGGCTGCAGCGTATCGAGCAACTCCTTTACCTGGGCCTCCGTGTCGCTGCGCACGGCCGAGGTTTCGGGCCCCGGATCGGTACTCGAGATCTGCCCAGAGAATTGTGTCGGCAGCGGCTCATCTATCGATAGCCAGGTAATACGTCGCTTCCGCAACCGGTCAATGCAATGGTGCGAGGCAATCGACAGAATCCAGGTGCTGAACTTGTACGCCGGATCATAACGCTGCAGTTGCGAGTAGGCACGCATAAACGCCTCTTGCGCCGCCTCTTCGGCCTCATCCGAGTTTCCCAACATACGATAGGTCAGGTTATACACGGGTGTCTGATACGCCTCCACCAGCCTGGAAAACGCCTCTTTATCGCCGGCCCGGGCGTGCTCCACCCAGGTCTGTTCGTCACTCACAGGATGCTCTCCAACTCGAGTTGGCAGTCGTTGCAACTGCACGCCGTTTCGTTACCCCACATTACGCAGTGGGGTCGTTTGGGTTGCAGGAGAAAGATAGCTCATCGGTGTGCATTACGCAACTGCACTCCTACCGCGTTCACAGCCACCGAAGTACTTTGATCGCGCCCCCTGCCATGCCAGCGCGGGGATTGCCTCGCCACCACAGTAGTGTATACTTCTTCAGAGCGGGTAACCACACCTCTGGACCTTCTCTCAAGCCAACCTTCAGGCACAGGCGACCAGCGGGTTCAGGTGTCTATAGGAGATCAGGTTGTCTCAGCATTCACGCCACTGGTACGTAGCCATCGAGGGGGTCATCGGCGTTGGCAAGACAACGCTGGCCCGCCTGTTGCGGGATCGATTCGACGCGGGGTTGTTGTTTGAGGTATTTGAAGAGAACCCTTTCCTATCCAGGTTTTATAGCGACCGGGCCCGGTATGCATTTCAGACCCAGATGTTCTTTCTCCTCAGTCGCTATCGACAGCAACAACAGGGATTGCCTGGTCTGCTGCAACAGGGCGCGTTGATTTCCGATTACATGTTCTCCAAGGATTGGCTGTTCGCTCGTCTCAACCTAGCTGGTGACGAGTGGGAGATGTATCAACGGCTGCACGCCGCACTTGCGGAACATATCCCCGTGCCTGATCTTGTCATTTACCTGCAGGCTGATACTGACGTGCTCATGGGACGGATCACGCAGCGTGACCGGCCGTACGAGCGCGACATGGATCGGGAGTACATAGAGTCGTTGCGACTCGCCTACGAGCGATTCTTTGCCGATTTCGACGCGGCGCCGGTGCTATTCATCGACACGAACGAGACGAATTTCGTCGTCAACCCGATCGACTTGAGGGCCATCGTTGATCGGGTGCGTACCGCGTTGCAGGAAGGTACCTTCCAACGCCCTCTGCCACAATTTGATACCCCACGTGCGGCCGAGCAGTTGCTAGCTCCCGGCCGTCCGTTGGCCGATTATCAGCGGTTTCATTTTGCGCTGGACGAGGCCAAGCACTTTGACACCGACCCATACTTTAACTTTCTTTGTTTGAACGAAGAAGTGGGCGAGTTGGCCAGTGAATTCGCAAAACTGTGGCTCCGAGAGAGCGTCCTGATGGCCGAGGGAAAACCGGCGCAGGTTGCCCGCCAAATGGCGCTGGAGCAGCAGCGTCAGGCGGTCGAGTCGGAATTGGCCGACTGTATGGCCTACTTGCTCAAATTGGCCAACTATGCCGGCATTGATCTCGAAACGGCGTATCTGGAAAAGATGAATACCAACAGCGAACGCAGTTGGCGAGCGTCGCCCAAGGTAGTTGGAGACCCATCATGAAGCGTTTCGTCGTGATCGCAGGAAACATTGCCGCTGGCAAGACTACCCTCACCGAGTTTCTCAGTGAGAGGCTGGGCTGGGAGCCTTTTCTGGAGAGCGTGGCCGATAACCCCTATCTGGCAGACTTTTATCGGGACATGCGCCGCTGGAGCTTTCATTCGCAAATCTTTTTTCTCTCGCGGCGCCTGGCGCATCATCGGCAACTGCTGGCACGACCCTACTCTGTGGTTCAAGATCGCAGTGTCTACGAGGACGCCGAGATCTTTGCCCGCAACCTCCACCTTCAGGGCAAGATGGCGTCGCGTGACTATCACGTATACCGCGAGCTGTATGAGGCCATCATTTCCATCCTACCGCCTCCCGACCTGGTGATCTTTTTGCGCGCTTCGGTGTCCGAGCTGCAACTTCGTATCGCCCGGCGCGGCCGGGAGTTTGAGCAGGATATGGACCCGGATTATCTGGCGCAACTGAACGCACTCTATGACCAGTGGATCACCAGCTTTTCACTATGCCCCGTCCTGACGGTGCCAACCGACTCGTTGAACTTTGCTCGTAACCAGGACCACCTGGACCAGGTGATCACCAAAATCACCGACAAGTTGCAGGGCAAAGAGACCGTCGAGTTCCCGGTGCCTTGAGGTGCTGTGCGCCCTCTGACCCGTAGAACCGTGTTATAATTGATCTGGTCTGTCCGTTTGGTCACCGCGACCTTTCAACACAGGTCCCACAGATGACGGAAAAGCTCTATTACCACGATTCCTACACCACTGTGTTTCACGCTACCGTTATCGAACGCCTGCGGATCGATGGTCAACTTGGGGTGGTTCTCGACAGAACCTTCTTTTACCCCACCTCGGGCGGGCAACCATGCGACCGGGGCACGATTAACGGCGTTCAGGTCCAAGATGTCACCCTACGTGACGAGGACGGCGCGATCGTGCACCTGCTGGCGGATGAGATCTGGGACGATCAGGTTCGCGGCGAGATCGACTGGGCGCGCCGGTTTGACCACATGCAGCAACACACTGGACAGCACATTCTGTCGGCCGCTTTTGTCTGGGTGGCAAACGCCGAGACCATTGGTTTTCATCTCGGGGCCGAGAGTTGCACCATTGACCTGGACTTGGCGGACCTCTCGCCTGACCAGGTCCGCCAGGTGGAAGAGATGGCAAACCAGACAGTCTCTACTAACCGGCCGGTGCACGCCACCATCGTGGCTGAGAATCAGATTCATGGGCTTGGCCTCCGCAAACCCCTGCAGGTCAACGGGCCGATTCGCACCGTCGAGATCCAAGAGTTTGACGTGGCGGCCTGTGGCGGCACCCACGTCAGCCACACGAGCCAGGTCGGCACCATCAAGATCGTCAAGCTGGAGAACCGCGGAAAGGGGTTGCGGGTCGAATTCCTCTGCGGCCGCCGGGCGCTGATCGACCATGGGCAGAAACACGCTATCCTCACCCAATTGGCCAACGACCTGACCGTTGGCTATTGGGAAGTGCCAGAGGCGGTCGAACGCCTGCGAGCCGAGGTCAAAACACTCCGCGCCGACGCGCGCAAGGCCAACGAGCGACTGCTCGAGTACGAGGCGGCCGAGTTGTTGCGCCGGGCCGAGCATCAGGGCGACCTGCACATCGTTACCGCCGTGCTAGTGGATCGTGATCGGCAGGATCTCAACTGGCTGGCCAAACGACTCTACCGTCCAATCTGGCAGTGTCGCCCTGCTGGGGCTGGCGGGCCCCAAATCACACATCTTGTTCGCGCGCGCAGAGGACGTCCAACACGACATGCTCCCCCTCCTCAAGATCGGGCTGCGTATGTTGGGCAGCACCGCCGGTGGTGGTCGCCCACCGTTGGCCCAGGGCGGTGGACCACCGGCCGACGAGGCGCGCGTCGAGCAGGCCATTGCGCGTGCCAAGCGCTTGTTACTGGCCCACCGATCCTAGCAGATGCTGACTGATTGGTTGCGCCGGGTCACCGGCGGGAAACTCGGGCGGAAAGGACTGAACGATCAATGAAGGAAATCGCTCCAAACGTCTTTGTCGAGACCCGGTACCCCGGAACCAACGTAGGGCTGATCATCGCCTCAGAGGGCTCTGTGTGCATCGACGCCCCGACCCGCCCTGGGGACGCCAGAGACTGGATCGGTCAGGTATTCGAAAGAATCGGCGGATCGCTAGCTTATCTGATCTTGACCGATTACCAGGGTGAACGGGTGATGACTGCGCAGGCGTTTCAGTCGCCGGTTGTCGTTCAGGAGGCTACCCAGGCCAAACTGGCAAGCTACGAGGCTCGCTTTCCGGCTCCGCTGCTGGAGGCCATAGGCGGCCGCTATGATGTGACGCGAAGAGAAATCAACGGATTCGCCGTCGCCGAACCCCAGATTAGCATCGGGGACGAGGCCTCTCTGCACCTGGGGGACCGTCAAATCACCCTGCTTCACGTACCTAGTGCGACACCCGGTAGCCTGTGGGTCTACCTGCGGGACGACAAGGTGCTGTTCACCGGCGACACCCTCGTTCTGGACGAGCACCCGCCGCTAGCCGAGGCCAACACTGAAGCCTGGCTGGAGGCGCTGGCCCGCGCCTCGAAGGCGACGAGTTCCCAGTCCGCCTCATCGTCCCCGGTCGGGGGCCGTTGTGCGACAAATCAGCCATCGAACCTCTGGCGGCCTATATCCGCCGTGCTCGCCAGGAGGTCAGCAGCCTGTATCACGCCGGCCGGCCGAGGGCGGACACGACAGCCCTGGTTCAAGACCTCATGGCGGCCTTCCCCCAGGGCGATGTGCCGCGAGAGTGGCTGCAAAAGCGGATCAAGGCGGGACTCGACCACATTTATGACGAGATCAAGGCGGCCGCTCCGTCGCGAGAAAAGGAAAAGCGCTAGCCTGCGCGCCAATCATCGGGCGCTCCCAGGTTACATTCATCCTGCAAACTGTCGATGTTTGCCACTACACCGGTGGGACAACCCCGGCATAAAATCCAGACTGGATTTGGCGCCGCGACCTTGATTCGAGTGGAGATCAGACATGAACCAACTGCTTTCCGGCAATGAAGCCATTGCCCTGGGCGCGTGGGAGGCAGGCGTGAGGTATGCCTCCGCCTATCCTGGTACCCCGTCCACCGAGATTCTGGAGAACCTGGCGACCTATGCCGGCCTGACAGCCGAATGGGCCAGCAATGAGAAGATCGCTCTCGACACCGCTATCGGCGCCAGCTTTGCCGGCGCCCGCGCCCTGGCGGCCATGAAGCACGTTGGGGTCAATGTGGCGGCCGACAGCCTGATGTCGGTCAGCTACACCGGCGTCAACGGCGGGCTGGTGCTCATCTCGGCCGACGACCCCGGCGCCTGGAGTAGCCAAAACGAGCAGGACAACCGGCAATACGCCCGTTTCGGAAAATTCCCCTGCCTTGATCCATCCGACTCGCAGGAAGCCAAGGATTACGTCAAGTTTGCCTTTGACCTGAGTGAGCAGTTTAACACCATCGTCATGGTCCGCACCACCACCCGCATCTCTCACAGCAAATCGGCGGTAGAGGTCAAGATGCCCGAACCACGGAGACCTGCCCGGCCCCCTGCCCGATTTCGTGCCCCGCCCTGAATCCTATGTGATCATTCCTGCCCACGCCCGCCGAATGCACCCACTGGTGGAGGAGCGCATGCGAAAGCTGGAGGCCTATTCCGAAAGCTGCCCACTCAATCGCGTCGAGTGGGGCGACAAACGGATCGGCGTGATCACCGGCGGAATCGCCTATCAGCACGCTCGCGAGGTTTTCGCCGGCTATTCATTCCTCAAGCTCGGTATGAGCTACCCCATCCCCAAACAAATGATCCGTGACTTTTGCCATCAAGTGCAGACTCTGGTCGTTGCCGAGGAACTCGACCCGTTCTGGGAGGATCAGATCCGCGCACTGGGAATCGAGGTCATTGGCAAGGATGTCTTTCCCATGACCGGAGAGTTTACTCTCGAGCGAGTGCGGGCTGCCGCGCTTCAAGCTGGCATCCCGGTAGCCAAGCTGCCCGAACTGCCTCCGGCAGCGCCACTCGCCGCCCCTCCTCGGATCCCGGCGCTCTGTCCCGGTTGCCCGCACCGGGCGGCCTTTTACAGCGCCAAGAAGCAGCGACTGCTCGTCGCCGGCGACATTGGCTGCTATACCATCGGGGTGTTGCCGCCCTTTAACGCCATGGACACCTGCGTCAGCATGGGAGCAAGTATCGGCATGGCCCACGGCATCCACCAGGCCGGCAACCAACAAAAGTCCATCGCCGTCATTGGCGACAGCACCTTTTTCCACACCGGGTTGCCAGCTCTGGCAAACACAGTATACAACCGCGTGCCTACTACCACCGTCATCCTCGATAATCACACCACTGGCATGACCGGAGGCCAGGGCAACCCCGGCAGTGGGGTTGCGGCCCAGTCCGACAGACAGGCGCGGCAGATCGACATCCAAGCGGTCGTCATGGCGATGGGCGTCGAGGCAGTCTGGCAAGTAGACGCCATGAACGTCAAGTCGGTCGATCAGGCCATCAAGGAGGCGGTCGCCTACCAGGACGGCCCGGCCGTCGTCATTGTAGACGGCGATTGCGTGATGAACCCGGGATGGCGGCGAAGCACCGTGGTAGAGGTAGACCTCAAAGCCTGCAACGGTTGCACGCTCTGCTTCCGGGTTGGTTGTCCCGCTATTCTCAAGAGCGAGGAGCTGGACGCCAAGACCCAGCGCCCCAAGGCCGAAATCGACCCGCTGCTCTGTACGGGTTGCGAGGTCTGTTTGCAGGTCTGCCCACGCAAAGCGATCTACCACCCAGAGGTGAGCCATGTCTAGTGTCAACTTTCTTTTCGTTGGCGTGGGGGGCCAGGGAATTCTCACCGCCTCGGACATTGCCGCGGAGGTTGGATTGGCGGCCGGTCTAGACGCCAAGAAATCCGAGATCCACGGCTTTTCCCAGCGCGGCGGCGTCGTGGAGAGCCACGTACGTTGGGGAAAGCGGGTTGGATCCCCCATGGGTGAAAAGGGCGTGATCGATTACCTGGTCAGTTTTGAGATTCTGGAAGCAGCGCGCTTTGTGGACTATCTCCAGCCCGAGGGGGTCGTGGTCACCAATACCCAAAGGCTCATCCCCATGTCGGTCAGCAGCGGCGGCTTTTCGTACCCCGATAGGCCCGAGATCGACTCCGTGCTCCGTTCAAGGACCTCCCGCATTGCGTATATCGACGCTCTCGACATGGCTCAGGACCTGGGCAACTCTCGACTGGTCAACACCATCGTGTTGGGCGCGCTTTCCACACACCTTCAGATCGATCCGGCCGTGTGGCTCGGCGTGATCGACCGGAGAGTGCCGCCAAAATACATGGAAATGAACCGCCAGGCCTTTTGGCAGGGCCGGCAGGCGTTCAAATGACTGTCGCCCGACCACCCTAGCACACTGCAGATCCCGGCGCCGGTTGCTCCGGATGGCAGGTCGTTGTCACGCCGGAACGCGATCCGCCCCCCAATGAGCAGATCGCGCCGGTGCATGGTCGTTGTGCAGCAGCGCAGATTCTGGCGACCCTCGCCGTTGACCGTCTGCTTGCAGTTTTTCAGAACATTTGGTCGCGTATGGTTTTTCTGATAGACTAGAGGTGGGGAGGCAGGATGAAGATCGCTGTTGGATCAGAAAACCCGGTCAAGATTGCGGCCGCGCAGGCGGTGGTCGAGCGCATCTGGCCCGCGGCCGTGATCCAGGGCGTGGCAGTCCCCAATCGAGTCGGCGAGATGCCCATGAACGATGATGCGTGCATTACCGGTGCGCGGGTGAGAGCCCAGGCCGCCCGCGTGCTTTTGGACGCCGACCTGGGCCTGGGCCTGGAAGGCGGGGTGCACTCGATCAACAACCAGCTCTTTTTGACCGGGTGGGTGGCAGTAGTCGATCGCGCCGGCAAAGAGAGCATTGGCAGCGCAGCGCGCGTGCTGCTGCCGCCGGCCGTGGCCGCCGCCGTGCGTGCGGGAAACGAGTTGGGTCCGGTGATGGACGTGCTTACCGGCCGCCAAAGGACCAACCGCGCAGAAGGCGCCATCGGCATCTTGACCCGCCAGCTCGTTACCCGTCAGCAAAGCTTTGAGACCGGTGTCGCCTACGCGCTCGCTCCCTGGCTGACCCCGGAATGGTACCGGGGCGAGGGGTTGTTAGATTTGGGGTTGGACGGATGACCCTCGAGATCTACCAACTCTTGGACCAGATTGAACGCGCGGCCGGGGTCATGTCGGACCAACACCAGGCGTACGCGATCCTGGCGGCCGAGGCTGTGCGCTTGCTACACCAACATTCGAATCAGCTCGAACAACTGCGGGCCAAAGCTCAAGCCGCCCAGGCCAAGCTTGGCGGCGCCTGGCGTAGCGCCCTCCCGTGCGATGAGCCGATTGGCGTAGCGTACGACCCCTCCGCCTACCTGCCACCGGTGCAGAGCGTCATGGCGGCCGACGGATCGCAGATATTCCCCGATCGGCATGGCATCGCCTATTACGCGCTGGTCAACATTGGATCGATACACATGCGGCCGGGCAGCGGCGAGGCGCCCGACACCCGGACCTACCCCACCCTGCTTTATGGAGATCGGTTGCGGGACGACGAAACGGCTGAATCCCTCCAGGCTGCCCAGATCAGCCGGCTTCGGGATCAAGAAGAGTTGAGCACCCTGATCGATCTGAGCCTGGGTCAGCCCGAGCCTGTCGTGGCGCTGATGGACAGTCCGTTGCTGCTTTGGATACTGGGCGAGTCGGACCCGAGGGACGAGCTGGTGGATTGGTTTGCGTCCCAACTGGCGAGGGCCTGCAACAAAAGAGTGCGGCTAGCCGGCTATGTAGACCGCCCGGGCAGCCGCGGCGTGGCCAACTTGCTCGCCTTGACCCAGGTGCCCGACGACCAGATCAGCGCCGGAAGCAAAGAACTCGGGCATTTCGCAGACATGCCCGACCGGACCTTTTTCCGCACCCTCCTGGGGCCAGGACAGCGCTCGGCCCTCTTTATCAGCACCTCACCGGTCAACCTTAAGCTGGCCGCGCACGACGACGAGCTGCAAATCGCGTTCTTTTATCTCAACGTAGGGGCGCCGGGCGACCCGGTCATTGCCCGAGTCGAGACCCCCTGTTGGGTGGCCAACGACAGAACCAGCCTGGGTCAGCTGCATTGGGCGATCTGGCAGCAGTGCCAGGCGCCGGGCCGGTATCCATATGCTCTGGCCCGCGCTCACGAGATGGCCGTCGTCAACGTGGAGCAGCGCAGCGAATTGGAGAACATGCTTGCCAGTGCCATGTTGGCCCGGGGCGTCGTGCCCCAAACCTCGGCCAAGTCATTTCTCAAGGCGTTGACCGGTGGCTGACTCGATTCCACCGCGTCAGTCTTGTCAGGCGCCAGGGCCGGGCAAACCGGCATCGCCTAGTCCGCATGATTGCAGGAGGCACTATGGTTGAACTCGATCAAGCCATCCATGTGGGGCGCCTGCTGCGGGCCAACGCAACCGGCTTTGTGCTGGGCTGCCATGTCAGCGAGACCGACGCCGTCAGCTTTGGCGGGTTGGTGCGCGTGAGCACTCGGGAAGGGGAGCTGGACATCTTTGGGTTGGTCTACGACATTACGATCACTGATGACCTGATGGTCAAGCAGTTAGCCATTTCTCCGCAGATGTCGGAGGAGCAGCGCCAGGATCAGTTACAGCGCCGCCAGGTGCCCATCGAAATGGGGGTTCTGGCTATTGGCTACCGAGAAAGCGGGGTCATCCATCGCCGCCTCCCGCCTCGCCCCCCGCTCAGCCTGGACCGGGTCGCACTGTGCGCGGCCGATGAGATCCGCGCTTTTACAGAAAAGCTGGGTTACCTTCGCCTTGTACTACGCCAGCGCCTGCGCGATGTTCCGGTCGAGCAGCTCATCGTGGCCCACGTTGCTCAGGCCTTTGCCGCTCGCTCGGACGACAACGAATGGGCGCTCATTGCGGCCGGCGAACTGATCGCCCAGTTGCGCGACGATCACGCCACGTTGCTGCCCCTCCTCGAGGCTCTGGGAGAGGCGCTCCCCCAATTAGAGTTTGGCGACCGATAAGACTCGCGCCGGCTAGAATCTCGATTAAACGCTACCAGACGAACGGGCAAGAGGATGAGAGATGACAATTCGTGAACCAATCGGTTACATCGTCGGCGGTAGCCTTCGCCACGGCCTCCGTGTACGGCTCACTGTCTCTGCCTCGGAGCTACAGGAAGGGAGCTTTGTCGTGTGTGACAGCGGCCGGTGGCGTTTTTACGGGCTGGTCACCGACCTGGAGTTGGGAGCGACCGACCCACGGTTCGCCGATGAGCGAATGGAGCGACTCCACGCGCCTCTCGCGCAGTTGCTCCACGGACGGACGCTGTTCACCACCATGGAGGTCTATTCCACCCTGATGCTGGACCGGGGGCCGGATGACCCACATGACCAACTCGATTGGCAAAAAGAGATCGACATGGGGCGGATCGATCGGCCGTCGCCCCGGCCGGTCAAAACCGTACCCGCGCATCATAGCCCGGTCCTGCTGGCGGACGCCGGCGACGTCGCCGAGATCTTTGGCAAGGACGAGCCGGGTAAGTTTGTGGTCGGGCATACGCTGGAGCAAGAGCACCCGGTGCGGGTCGATCTGGCTCGTTTTGTCAAGCGGTCCAGCGGGATATTCGGCGCCACCGGCACCGGAAAAAGCTTTCTGGCCCGGCTCATGTTGGCTGGCATCATCAAAGCCGGCGCCGAGGATTCAAAAATGGCGTCGGTGCTGGTCTTTGACATGCATAACGAGTACGGTTTTGACGACACGGACGAAAACGAGAACCAGGTATTGGGCCTGCAATCCCTCTTTGGACAGCGGGTGCAGATCGCCGCCCTGGGCAAAGGGAGCCAGGTGCGGGGCAAGAATCCGGATTTCTCCCTCGAGTTGGGCATGCGCGAGATCAACACCGGCGACATTCTGTTCCTGACGGAGGCGCTCAACCTACCGGACACGGCGCCGGACGTGCTCAACGCCCTGCGGCGCGAATGGGGACAGGATTGGTTCACCAAATTCGTAGAGCTGGAGCCGGGCGCGACGATCACTACCGACGAGGGAAAGAGCATCCCAGCCGGCAACAGCCCGGCCGGCTGGGCTCAGCGATCCGGAATCCACACCGGCTCGGCCGAAGCGCTTCACCGCCGCCTGAAGCGCATCGCCGATAAGGAATACATTGTGGCTCAGCCGGCGGCCGACGCCGTTACCGCCATCGTCGACAAGCTCGAGGCGGGTCGGCACGTCGTGCTCAGCTTTGGCAAGTTTGACAACGACCTGGACTATCTGCTGGTCACCAACATGCTCACCCGGCGCATTCGCGACACCTGGGTGTCCAAGACCGAGAAATTCCGCTCCGGTCACTCGCCCGTCGCGCCTCGGCCGTTGGTTATTGTCGTCGAGGAGGCCCACAAGCTGCTAAACCCTCGCCTCTCCAACCAGACCGCCTTTGGCACCATCGCCCGCGAATTGCGCAAGTACTTTGTCACCCTACTGGTAATCGACCAGCGGCCCAGCGGCATTGACGACGAGGTGATGTCGCAGTTGGGAACCCGCATCACCGGCTGGCTGGGAGACGAGGATGACATTCGAGCCGTGTTGACCGGCCTCAGCGGCCGCGACCAACTGCGCGGCATGCTGGCCCGCCTGCGGGAGAAGGAAGAGGTGCTGCTGCTCGGCTGGGGCGTCAGGATGCCCATCCCGGTTCGATCGCGGCGCTATGACCAGGGGTTCTGGGACGATATGATGACCGGCCGTTACACCGGCCGCGGAATGGACGGGCTGGACCAAGACCGGGGAAACCTGGACCTGTTCGGGACCTGAACGTCGCCCGTCTTGAAAGCGCGAGTTCTGTCCGCCCTGTGATGCAAGGAGTTAGGCGCCATGCCAATCCGAATCCTTCACTTTGCTGACGCCCACATCGATATCGCCAACTATGGACGCATCGATCCCGAGGCGCTGCTGCCGGTTCGGGTTACCGATTTCATCCGATCCCTGGACGCCATCGTGGACGCCGCAATCGATCAGGGGGTCGATTTAGTGTTGTTTGCTGGCGACGCGTACAAGGACCGCAACCCGCACCCAACCTTTCAGCGGGAATGGGGCAAACGCATGATGCGCCTCAGCCAGGCCGGCATCCCTACCCTGCTGGTGGTGGGCAATCACGACGTGTCGCCAGCCGCCGGTCGCGCCCACACCCTCTCCGAGTTTAGCACCCTTCAGGTACCCAACGTCGTCGTCGCTGACCGCATCCGTTGCTTTGGGCCGCCGGAACTGAATTGCCAGATCCAGGTAATCACCATTCCCTGGGTTCCCCGCTCCCATTTGATGACCCGAGCGGACACGGCCGGCAGATCGCTGGAGGATGTCTACCTGCTCATCGAGGAGCGGGTCACGGCAATGGTAGTAAGTGCTCTGGAAGACGCGGACCCGAACCTGCCAGTAGTCCTGGCGGCGCACGCCAGCGTCACCGGCGCCAAATACGGCAGCGAACAGACCGTGACCCTGGGCAAAGAGTTGGTGCTCAGCCAGGCGCTGGTGCGGGACCCTCGACTCGACTATGTGGCGCTGGGCCACATCCACCGGCATCAGGAACTGAACCCAGGCAACCACCCACCGGTTGTCTACCCGGGCAGCATCGAGCGGACCGATTTTGGCGAGGCCCGCGAGACCAAGGGCTTTGTGCTGGCAGAGGTGGCGCGAGGCCGGACCGACTGGCACTTTGTGCCGCTAGACACCCGGCCGTTCATCGACCTCCGGGTGACCTTGGAGAACGCCGAGTCGGTGATGAAAGACATCCTCGATCAACTGCCGCCGGCCGAGAAACTAGCGGGAGCCGTGGTCCGCCTGCAGTTGATCTATCCCGGCGATTGGGAGGCGCTGATCGACGACGCCGCCATCAACCGCGCGCTCGAGCCAGCACTGGAGGCCAAGACCGTAAAAATCCGGCAGAGTGAGCTTCGCGCGCGTCTGGGAGACATCGCCAGCGTGGAGACGCTTTCGGCGCCCGACCTGCTAGGGCTCTACTGGCGCGTCGTGGACATGGAGGCAGATGAGGCGATCGAACTACAGCGTCTGGGCGCGGACATTATCCGTACGGTGGATGAATCCGCCACCTAGCGCACCTGGGAACCTTTGTTGATTTTCACTATCTGCAGATAGGCTCAACCATGATCCCCTTGAAACTCGAGATCGAGAACTTTATGTCCTACCGGCGGCCGGTCGTGTTGGACCTGTCCGGGGTGCACCTGGCCTGCATCGCCGGGGAAAACGGCGCTGGCAAGTCGTCTCTGCTGGATGCCATCACCTGGGCCTTGTTTGGCAAGTGCCGCGCCCCCGGTCGCGATGACGTCATCAACCGGCAAGCGGTGCCCCATGGTGATGCGGCTCGTGTTTTGCTGGACATGAGCCTGGAAGGAGACCTCTATCGGGTCCTGCGCGTGCAAGCCCCTGACAAGACAGGCGTGCTCGAGTTTCACCTGGCGACGGCCGAGGATGAATGGAAGTCCCTAACCGAGTCGAGCCAGACCCGAACCCAGTCGCGGATCGAAGAGCTTCTGCGGATGAGCTACGAGACGTTCACGAACGCCAGCTTTCTCTTACAGGGTCGGGCCGACGAGTTTACCGTCAAGCGGCCGGGTGAGCGCAAACGCATCCTGGGCGACCTGTTGGGCGTCAGCCACTGGGAGCTGTACCGCCAGGAGGCCGGCAACCGCCGCGGGGATCAGCAACAGGCGTTGCGCGCCATCGACGAACGCCTGAAAGAGATCGAAACCAACCTGTCGCAGGGGCCAGCGCTCAAGTCCCGCCTGGACGACGCCCGAACCAGACACGCTGTCGCCCGCCGACAAAGAGAGACCCAGGAAAAGCTGGTGCAGAGCATCCGCGCCTACACTGCTGCCGTCGAGCAGCATCAGGCGCTGCTCAACACGCTGTCCACCAACTTGGATGTCGGCCGAGCGTCGCTCCAGCGGCTGAGTGAGACCCGAGTCGAGCGCCAGGTAGAGTGGGAGCGCTCGCACCAGGTCATCGCCCGGGCCGCGTCCATCGAGAAACGCCACGCCGATTGGCAGCAAGCCGTGGTCGAGCTGCAATCGTGGGAGACCAAGGCCGTCGAGTGGAACCGATTGACCCAGCAGCGTCTATCGGCGCACCACGAGATCGAGCGGGAACGCAGCCGCCTGGAGCAAGAGACTGCCGGTCTGAGAACCCGCCAGGCTGACGTCGCGGCGCAGGATGAGCGGCGCGCCGCGCTGCGCAAGGAGCTGGAGCAGACGGTTGAACGACTGGCAGAGTTGCGCGCGCAGATGGTCCAGCGGGAACCCCTTGTCGCCCGCCAGGGCGAACTGCAGACCGAGAATGGTCGCCTCCAGAGTGAGCAAACAGCTCTCAAAGAGGAAATGGCCAAGCTGGATGCCCGGCGGGTTCAGCTCCAGACCGAGGAGGGCGGCCGCTGCCCTCTGTGCGATCAGCCTCTGACCCCCGAGCATCGGGCGGAAGTGATCACCCAGGTCGAAACGGAGGGAACACGGCTCGGCGACCAATTCCGAGACAACAAGGCTCAACTTGCGGACCTGCAACGCGAGCTGGAACAGAACCGCGCCCAGATCAGAGCACTGAACCAACTGGAGCCGACGTTGCGCGCCGCCGAACGCGCCGAGACTTCAACCCAGACCCAGATCAAGGAAATCAAGGGAATGCAGGCAGAGTGGACGGCGACCGGCCGGTCGCGGTTGGCGACGCTAGAGCCCAAGCTTGCTGCGGGGGATTTCGCCGCCCAAGCGCAGACGCTGGTCGCCGAATATGATGCCGCGCTGGCACAGCTCAACTATGATGGCGAGGCGCATGCGACCGGCAGGCAGCGCGCCGCCAAACTCGCCGACGCGCAATCCGAGTATCAGCGCCTGGGGGAAGGCGCGCGCCGCCATCAAGCCAGTAGAGGCAAATCTGGCCGACCTCGATCAGCAGATTGCACAGCAGGCCATCCAGGTGGGGACGCTCTCGGCCGAGCACGACCAGGCGCTAAAGACGCTGGAAAAAATGGGCCCCACCCCGGCAGTCTCGTTACGATCGGCTGAGACCGAGTTGAACCAGCTGCGTGAGGAAGAAGCAATAGCCGATCGCAACATTGGCGCTGCCGAGCAGGCGTTGAACGCGCTCGAACTGGAGCGCCAACAGCGTGACGATCTGCGAGCGCAACGTCTGCAAGTGGCGCAACAGATCAAGCGGCTCCAGACCTTGGAGCGAGCTTTTGGCCGCAATGGGGTTCAGGCCTTGTTGATCGAGCAAGCATTGCCCGCGATCCAGGAAAGCGCCAATGACCTTTTGGACCGCCTCACCGGCGGCCTCATGCGGGTCAGCTTTTCCACCCAGCGGCAACTCAAAACTCGCGACGCGCTGGCCGAGACCCTGGATATCCAGATTGCCGACCGCGCGGGTGAGCGGCCGTACGAGATGTACTCGGGCGGCGAGGCGTTCCGGGTGAACTTTGCCATTCGCATCGCCCTATCACGCCTTTTGGCCCAGCGCGCGGGAGCGCGGCTTCAAACGCTGGTCATCGACGAGGGCTTTGGCAGCCAGGACCCGGAAGGCAGGCAGCGGTTGGTGGAGGCCATCAACACCATTCGCTCCGACTTTGGCACGGTGCTGGTCATCACCCATATTGACGAGCTCAAGGACGCTTTCCCCGTTCGCATCCAGGTGACCAAGGGACCTGACGGGTCACAGGTCTCCATCCTCTGACTGTGAGCGCTCGAAGCACCTGCGACTCAAAGCGCACCTTACAATCCGCGGATGCTGATATAATGGGTGTGGACCCTTTCCGAGCTATGTGCCGAGTTGTTCCAACTGCCGGCCTGTAGGCGAGGTCTGCCTGCCACAACCGCCCAGGTACACGGAGGTGAACTCGTTTTACGCCGGTCTCAATCCAGGAATTGCCCGTCATCCATTGGAGTGCTTGACCCAGCTATCGCCAAGGCGCCAGTGCCTTTCACAAGTAGTGGCTCCTTTGCAGGAACGCTGGTTCAGCGCCGTGCTTGGCTGTACACGCTTTCAACCCGAACAAGGCTTCCTGGACACAGCCGGGCATCCGCTACACGCCAGGGTCCAATCCATCTGTGTTATGTGGAATAGAACCCCAGCCTTTAGGAAATCACGGCATTCACCATGAATGATCAAGAATCAAAAACGCTGATACTAGGTGTTGGGAATCTGCTCCTCTCCGATGAGGGAGTAGGGCTGCAGGTCGTAGAAAAGCTGACCGCAACGTACGACCTGCCCGAGAATGTGACGACCCTCGATGGCGGCACGCTGGGGATGGACCTGCTCTACTACTTGGAGGGGGTTGACAATCTCCTCATCATCGATGCTGTCGAGATGAGCAAAGAGGCGGGCGCCGTGCTGAGGATGGAGGGCGACGAGGTGCCTTCGTTCCTCTCTCTGAAAATGTCCCCACATCAGATCGGCGTGCCCGATATGCTTTTTGCCGCCAAACTCAAGGGGATCTTTCCCCCCAATCTGGTCCTGTGGGGGGTGCAGCCGGGCTCGTTAGAGATCGGGCTAGAGTTATCCGACGTTGTCGCCGCGCAAGTGGATGTGTTGGTGGGTGAAATCGTCGGCCAGCTGGCCCGGTGGGGCATAGAGGCATCACCCAAACGCCCAACCTAGCACCGGCCGGGGTCAGGCAACCGACGAGAACCATCCCGAGAACGACAGATCGGCGTCCCTCACCCACTCTCGCAGCGCTTCCGGCATGCTCTCCAGAAAGCTAACTGGCAGCGCTGCAGAGTAGGCGCGGCCGGGCAGCGACTCTACGGCCGGCCATGAAATGCGAGCTGCGTGGAGCATCAAGCGCTGCGCGCCGGTCCCCATCATACCATACAGCCTATCCCCCAGAATGGGCGCTCCCTCCGCGGCGAGGTGAAGGCGTAGCTGGTGAGTCCGCCCGGTCTCGGGCTTGAGCAGCAACAACTGCTGTCCAGCCGCTTCTCCCACGACGCGGAAATGGGTGACCGCGGCTTGCCCGCCCCGCTTTACGATCGTCATCATGTGGCGCCGCTGGGGATGTGGCGCGATACGACGCCGGACAGTTCCCTCAGAGGGCAAGCGCGATGGGGTAGCCACCAGCGCCAGGTAGCGCTTGTCCGCCAGCCCTGTCTTGAAAACGGTATCCAGGTGCCGATTCACAGAGCGGCTGCGCGCCAGGATTTGCACCCCTGAGGTGTCCCTGTCCAGCCGGTGAAACAGCGTGACCCGGCCAAAGCGGACCCGGGCCAAACTCAACAGGTTACACTCCTGTCCCAGCCGAACAGCATGCGCCAACAAGCCGGCCGGTTTGTTCACAGCGATCAGATCGCCGTCGTCGGAGATGGTCCATTTGTCGTCGAAAGCGGTGATCGGCGCTGGCTTGGAGGGCGGGGTCTGCAGAATCACCAGCCGATCCCCGTTCCTTACCTGCCACGAAGACAACCAGACGACGCGGCCGTTCACCTCGACATTCCGTCCGTGGATCAGCGCTCCCACCGCCTGCCGTCCCCATTCCGGGAACCGCTCGCGCAAGACTCGATCCAGCCGTGCCGGCCGGTCCAGGCCCTGAACGGCCAACTCGATTCCCCTGCCAGTTGAATCGACGTTCATCAATCGGCCGCACCTTCAAGGGGACCCACAGCAGCTTGGCCGTCAGGCGGACCGTTCGCCGCGCACCAGCTCAGGAATGGCGCGCAGTTCCGGACTGCGCAGCGCCAGTAAGGTCAAGAGGTAGACGAGTACCCCTGCCCCGCCGGCAACACCAACCGCGAGCACGCTGCTCAGGCCGCCTGCGGCCGGCCAGCGCCTCAGCAACTGCGAAGCGACGAGCGTGAAAACCGCCGTGCCGGTCAGCGCGTGCCCAGGCTCAAGACGACCCCTCGCGCCACGATCCCTCCCAGCCGCCTGTGCGCGACTCCCAACAATAGGGAGGTCTCCACCCAGAAACCCACAGTGGTGGCTACCACGAGGCCCCTAAGGCCCAACGGGCTGATCAGCGCATATGCCAGGCGATGCTGGCTCCCTGCCCAGAGACCGGCCGCCCACATGGGCGTGACCGTATCCTGCTGCGCGTAAAAGAGTCGTGCGCCAATTTCGAGCGACGCCTCTCCCAGCAATCGGATGCTGAAAAAGAGCAGCACCGCGTGAACGAGATTCACCGCGCTTTCGTCAAACGCCCCTCCAACGAGCAACAGCGCGGGCCGGCCCAGCAAGATCAGCGCGGCCGCTGCGGGACGGTCAGCGTGAGAATGATCCGCAACGCAACGTTCGCTTTCTTCCTGAATCCATCCCAATCTCCCAAGTTGGCCAGTTCGGCAAACGTAGGAAAAAAGACCTGGGCGATAGCCGTGCCAAACAGGGTCTCCGGGATCTGCATCAATCGCCAGCCCCAGAAATAGGCGCTGATATGCCCATCCGGCAGACGCGAGCCAAGACGGACGAAAAAGATGTCGGCCAGTTCCACCAACCCCAGGGAGACCAGCCGCGGGAGCATGAGAATACCGATGCGGTGCAAGCCTGCCATCCGCAGGCCCAGGGTAGGAAAGTAACGGGCCTTGAGCCGAAACAGCATCGGTGTCTGCACCAGCAGAAAAGCCACCGCACCGAGCACCATCCCCCACGTGAGACCCCGCAATCCCCAATCGAGGGGCAAGGACGAGCGCACCAAAGATCTGGCCCAGATTGTAAAGCAGAGGGGCGAATGGCCGGCAGGAAAAAGTGCTGATGGGCGTGCAACACGCCGATCACCACGCCGCTGGCGCCAAAGACAAAGGTCTGGATTAGAACTATGCGCAACAACCTCGCGGTGAGCAGTCTGCTTGTCCGGCGAGAATTCGGGCACCAGCCAGCGAACGCTGATGGTCTCGGCCGAGAGTCCCACCACGAGCCCGACGGAGAGCAACACCAGGACCACGATGTTGAACACCGCACTCGCCAGCCGCCAGCCTTCGTCCCGCGACCGGCCGGTCAGGTATTCAGAAAGAACCGGGATGAACGCTGCCACCAACGCGCCTCCGGCGATGAGCGTAAAGAGAAGCTCAGGGGCCTGGACGGCCGCGGTAAAAGCATCATACTCATAGCCCGCCCCAAAGCGCCGGCCGATCGCCCAGTCGCGCACCACTGCCAGCCCCTTGTCGGCCGCAAACGCAACGATGACGATTACCGTGTTGAGCGCCAGTCGACGATCATTCATGAGGGATCATATCTGACCTCCAGGTCCCGGCAGCCCATCTCCCGCTCGCCTCCCGGTACGGCGTCAGCCACCATCCGGAATTGCGGCGAGAGCCTGGATCGCATCGACATAGTTGGGATTAAAGTCGACCGCCCGCTGATAACGCTTCCCGCGCGCCATCCAAGTTCCCCTTGGCCTGCAAGGCAAGTCCTTTGTAATAATACGTTTCCTCCACCTCCGCCGTAGTCGCCAGGGTCGCATCGGCCAGCGCCAGAACCTCATCGAAACGACCGACCTGGAGGTATGCCTGGTAAGGACCAAACTGGTACCACGAGCATGCGCCAGGGGAGCCCGAGCAGGCGGGCCTGATCGTATGCCCCGGCCGCGTCCGCGAACAAGCCCACCTGAGTGTAGCTTGTCCCCAAGTTGAACCAGGCGAACGCATCCTGCGGGTCGTCATTGACCTCCTCAATGGCGATCGCCAGGGTGTTCCAGAGGTTCGCAGTGGAGTCCATCTCTTCCCCCAGGACGGCTGCCAGTTCCGCCCGCTCCTCCGGCCGGTAAATGACCATGTAGGTTCGGTTGAAATGCTTCCAGAAATCGTCCAGAGCCGGATACGGCTCGTTCTGGCTCGGCCCGAGATAAGAGTCCATTGTGACAAAGGCAGCGTCGAACTCATTGTAGCCCACGATCAGCAGGTAATGTCCCATCCAACCCAATCTTCCGGATCGGGATCAAACCCCTTTTCCACCAGCACCGGAAAGCCAGCCAGCAGCAGTCGGCGGATCAGGTTGACATTGCCCCCGTATCGTCAATACCGACCTCCAACCCCTGCCGGTCGATGAATTCAACCATCTCCGACGGACGTACGTTCTGTCCTCCTGGTCCGGCTTGAGATAGGCAGCCGCCACTCGCTGGTCACCGTCCCAACCGTAAAATTGAGCGCCATCGTGAGGGTCGCCGGGCCGCAATTGTTCCAAAGCTGGTAGACATGGGTGAACCCGGACAGCAGATCGCAGGCGCGCTCCAGATCAGCCGGCGTGCTGCGAGCCGCCTGCGCTGGGCCCGGCGCCTTGTGCGGGGTAAAGGTCGGTGTCGGCTCTGGGGTGTGAGTGGCAGTCGGCGTCGGCGTTGGAGAGGACTGGTTGGTGGGCGCCAGCTCCTGGGTCGGTGGTCGGGCGGCGGGCGTCCGGCTGGGTGGGATCGGCGTGTCGGTCGGGGTTGGCGGCGTGACTGGAAAGGTAGGAAGGGCAAAGGTAACCGTCACGACCGGCGTCGGGAGCGCGTCCGGGTGTGGGAGCGCCGCAATCTCCTGTAAGGATTCAGGCAACCGCGAGCGATAACGGCCGGGGATGGCACGTAGCACCGGTTTGGCGGACAGCGCCGCTGCTATCAAACAGACTTCGATGACGACAACACCAACAAAAACCCAAAACAGGCGGCCTGACGAGGCCAATCGCTTAAACATGGCGGCAATTCTAAAGGTATCCTCCCCAAAAGGCAAATCCTTGGTAACGGTGCGAGTAGATGTTATAATCTACCAGGCATTGGAGATACGAACCAGGACGTGTTATGACTGTTTTCGGCATTGGTACAATGGAGTTGATACTCATCCTGCTCCTTCTCATCCTCATCTTTGGGCCAGAGAGGATTTCCGAGATGGGCAGATGGTTGGGACAATCGTACCGACGGTTGACCGGTATCACCTCAGAAGTTAACCAGCAGGTCATGCAGGTTCGAAAAGCTGTGGACCAAACGCTGCAGGTTCCAGATCTGACCCAGCCTATTCGGGAAGCCACCCAGGAGATCAACACGATCCATAAGGACCTATCGCGGGAGCTGGATAAGTCCGCTGCCGCCGTGGCGGAGGTTGATCTGGCGCTGAAAGCTGATCTGGCGGGTGAAAAGGAAGAGGAAGAGTAAAGCCGATGTCCTCTGCAAGCGTTATCCTGTTGCTGTTCCTGGGCGTCATTGTCATTGGCCCGTCCAAGTTGCCGGCCGGCGCCGAGTCGGTCTGGCTCGCGCTCACCAACCTCTCCAATGCCCAGCGCGGCCTGCCCGAAATCAGTCTGGAGCAGGCCCGCCGAATCTGGCAGGCCAAACGCAGCCCGATCTTTTCACTGATCAACCTGCTGTACGCGGCGGCCGAGCATCTTGAAGAACTGCGCCGCCGGCTGGTGGTAACCGCCGTGGTTTTTGTCGGCGCCGCCGTGGCTTCGAGCATATTTGCCAGAACACTGTTGGAGGTGCTCCGCGGGCCCGCTGGCGAGATCGAGCTAATCTTTATCCGCCCACCCGAGATGTTCCTGGCCTATTTTAACGTCGTGGTGACGGCCGCTTTGCTGGCCACACTGCCCACAGCGCTGTACGAAGTGCTCCTGTTTATCGGTCCGGCATTTGAGCATGATAAAGAGCGAAAGCTCTTTCGCACGTTGCGCTGGCTTGCCTTTCCGTCGGTGTTGGTGCTGTTTGCCGGCGGCGTCTCGTTTGCGTATTTTGTCATGCTGCCGGTCGCCCTCGAATACTTTGCCCAGTTTGGCGGCGAGACGGTTCAGGCCCAATGGACGATCAGCGAGTACCTCAAGTTTGTGCTCAGCATTCTGGTCTGGGTGGGCATTGCGTTCGAGACGCCGCTATTCGTCCTGCTGCTCAGTCGTTTTGGCCTGGTGTCGGCCCAGTCGCTGCGACGCGGTTGGCGGGTGGCGTTCATCCTGACGGCTGTGGTCGCCGCCATCGTTACGCCAACGCCCGACCCGTTCAACATGCTTATCGTCTGGCTGCCGCTCTTTGGCCTGTACTTGCTGGGCGTGCTATTGGCGCATCTATTCGGCAAAAAGCCCGAACCGGCCGCAGAGAGCGCTGGCAGCGGTTGACAAACACCTCTCGCATGTTATAATTTCGAGTCGTTAGCCCCAACCACCCGTTGGGGCATTGATTTGTTTGGTTCTTTTTTCGAAACACTCTCACTCCTGTACAAGGAGTGCTCGCGGAGGCAAGTGTGTACGCAATTGTAGAGACCGGTGGTCGTCAATATCGCGCTGAGGTAGGCGGTGTCATTCAGACAGAGCGGTTACCCTTCGCGGAGGGTGAGAGTGTTACTCTCGACCGAGTCTTGCTGATCGCCGATGACGAGGGCACGGCAATTGGCGTGCCTGTGGTACCGGGCGCCCAGGTTCGGGCGACGGTGCTCCAGCAATTCAAAGGCAAAAAGATACGTATCCTCAAATACAAGCCCAAGCAGCGCTACCGAGTCCGCCAGGGTCATCGTCAGCACTATACCCGGCTGCGAATTGACGAGATCGTCGCTGGCGGAACCGAAGGAGAGGATGATTAATGGCACACAAAAAGGGTGGCGGCTCGACCCGCAACGGCCGTGACAGCAAAGCAAAGCGCCTGGGTGTGAAAAAGTACGGTGGCGAATTCGTGATCCCCGGCAACATCATCATTCGCCAGCGGGGGACCATGTTTCACCCTGGCGAGAACGTCGGCCTGGGAAAAGACTATACCATCTTTGCCACGGCCGAGGGGTATGTCAAATTCGAGCAAAAGCGAGGCCGCTCGTACATTAGCGTCTATGCGGAGCGTTAGGCAATGAAAGCAGGTATTCATCCGACATACTATCCCGCTGCCCAGGTAATGTGCAGTTGTGGGAATAGTTGGACCGTTGGCTCTACGAGTGAAACCATACGCACCGACGTGTGCAACGTTTGTCACCCCTTTTTCACCGGTGAGCAGCGCATCGTTGACACCGAGGGGCAGGTCGATCGCTTCTATCAGCGGCTGGAGAGACGACAACAGATTCGCGAAGAAATAGACGCCCACCGCCAGGCAGTCGAGTCAGGCGCGGTTTCAATAGCCGAGCTCGAATTGGGTAGCCGCACCGAAAACGTCCTGCGGAGTGAGCGTTTTGAGACCGTTGCCGACCTTCTCCGTCAACTCGATGAAGGAGACGACAGCCTTCTCCGCATCCAGGGTTTTGGTCAGAAGTCGCTGATCGATCTCAAGAAAAAGCTGCGCGCCAGCGGCTATATCGACTAGAATCCCCGCTGGCAGTGTCATATTTCTAGAGGCAGATGCACACCGGCATCTGCCTCTAGCTGTTTTACCGGCCCCGCACGGTCGCCTGGACGACCTCTGTTTTTGAGAGAAAATGCGCATGACATACCAGACGAAGGGCAGGCTCGAGATCATCTGCGGCAGCATGTTCAGCGGCAAGACCGAAGAGCTTATCCGGCGTTTGCGCCGAGCCGAGATCGCTCGCCAAAACATCCAGGTGTTCAAGCCCAAACTGGACGACCGGTATGGGGTCGAACACGTCACCACGCACAATGGACTCCACGTGAAAGCCCAGCCTGTCTCCCACGCACGGGAGATACCATCCTGTATCCGTTCAGTTACCACCGTGGTGGGAATCGACGAAGTGCAGTTCTTTGATTGGGAAATCGCCGACGTGTGCCAAGAGTTGGTCGAGGCCGGAAAGCGGGTGATTGCTGTGGGTTTGGACATGGATTTTCGCGGCGAACCCTTTGGCCCGATGCCCATGTTGATGGCGCAGGCAGAGATAGTGGACAAGCTACAGGCCATCTGCGTTGTCTGCGGTGACGTCGCCAGCCGCACTCAGAGATTGGTCAACGGCGAACCGGCCGGCTATGATGACCCGGTCATCGTGGTCGGCGCCAGGGAAAGGTACGAGGCGCGCTGTCGCGAGTGTCACTCGGTGCGGGCGCCGCGCAGCGCCCAACAGGATGCGGGATAACCATGTCAACGGAAGCATTGCCCCCCGGCATCGGCAGGGTCCTGGCCTCTGAAGCCGACATCAAGGTAGCCATCAAACGTATGGCCAAGCAGATCTCAAACGACTATGCAGACCAGGACGTTCTGCTCATCGGCATCCTCAAGGGTGCCTTTATCTTTCTAGCCGATCTGACCCGCCATCTGACCATCCCCCACGCGGTCGATTTCATGTCCCTCTCCAGCTATGGCGCCACCGCCACCACCTCCGGAGAGGTCCGCATTATCATGGATTTGCGAACCTTTATTCGCGGCAAGCACGTGATCATCGTCGAGGACATTGTTGACACCGGCTACACGCTCCTCTACCTGCAGCAGTTGCTTGCAGCACGGCAGCCCGCCACTCTCAAGACCTGTGTGCTGTTGAGCAAGCCGGATCGCCGGCGCGTGCCAACTACCATTGACTATCTGGGTTTTGAGATACCGGACCATTGGGTCGTGGGTTATGGCCTGGATTTCGCCGACCTGTACCGCACCCTACCCTACATCGCCGAGCTCAAGCCCGAGGTGTACAACAACGCCGAGGAGCAGATCTGATCATGTCCATGCACTCTGACGTGTCCAAGGTGCTCATCGACGAACAGCGGTTGCAGGCACGCATAGCCGAGTTGGCGGCCCGGATCAGCGCGGATTACCCGCCCGACTCCCGGCCGTTGCTGGTCTGCGTTCTCAAGGGCGCGTACATGTTTCTCTCCGACCTCACCAAGCAGATCACGATCCCCCACGAGGTTGATTTTATGGCCACATCGGCCTATGGCGGCGGCCTGGATTCCAGAGGCATCGTCCGCCTGATGCTTGACCTCAAGGCCAACATCGTGGACCGCCATGTGCTGCTGGTGGAGGATATCGTTGACCGTGGAGGGACGATCAACTACATCCTGCGCCTGTTGGAAGAACGGCACCCGGCCTCGTTGCGCATCTGTACGCTGCTGAACAAGCCTTCACGCCGCGAGTTTGACGTCACACTCGACTATGTGGGCTTTGATATCCCAGAGGTATTCGTCATCGGATATGGTCTTGACATCGACGAGATGTACCGCAACCTCCCCTACATAGCCGTGCCTACTGATGAGTTGATCCAGCGACTTCTCGGACAACAAGAAGTCACACACTAGAAGCCAGACCGTGTCAGAGAAGAGGCCAGACCTTCGTCCTTACATTGGACGATGGGTTGCGCTGGTGGGTCAGGTCGCGGGCAGCGGCCGTACGCCGTTGGAGGCGCGCCAGATGGCGCTTCGCAACCGCCCCAGGGAGCGGCCGCAGATTGGCTTTGTCACCTCGGTAGGCGGAGAGGATCAACTTCAAGTGGAACTCGATTTTGGTCGGTTGATGGAAACCCTCGGACCCCTGTTGGCGAGTAGCGAAGGGCCGGTCTATTTGGTCGGCGGCGCCGTGCGTGATGCGCTGCTCGGCCGACAGAGTCACGACCTCGATTTCGCGGTGGCTGGCGACGCGGTCCGGCTGGCGCGCACGGTTGCCGATGCCCTCGCAGGCGGCTTTTTTCTGATGGACGCCGAGCGCGGCACCGCGCGGGTGCTGCTCTCCTCCTCGGTCGGCCAACCCGGTTGGCCTCCACGGGGAGTCGAGCTCGACTTTGCTCGCATGCAAGGCGGTCACCTGGTAGCCGACCTGCGGCAGCGCGATTTCACCGTCAATGCAATGGCGATTCCAGCCGGATCTGCGGCCTTGGACGCGGTCATCGACCCCTTGGGCGGGCAGCATGACCTGGCAACGCGAATAGTTCGCGCTGCGAGCCCGAGCTCACTTGACGACGACCCGGTTCGAAGCCTGCGCGCGGTGCGCCTGGCAGCCGAGTTGGGTTTGCGCATAGCATCCGAAACCTGCACGCTGATCCGGGAGGCGGCCGACCGCCTGCCCCGGGTATCCATCGAGCGGGTGCGCGACGAGTTCTGCCGGTTGCTGGTCGCCCCTCACCCGGCCGACTCGGTACAGAGGCTGGGCGAGTTTGGCCTGCTGGAGCACGTTCTTCCCGATTTGCTGCCCACGACAGGTGTGCAGCAGCCCCCGCCGCATACATTGGACGTGTTCGACCACACAATGTTGGTGCTAGATCGGCTAGAGGCGCTTCTGGGCTCCCTGGGCCTTTCCCTGGAGCCTCAACCTCCGCTGGACGGCAATCCCTTGGCGCTGGCACAAGAGCGCATAGAGCCGTTCGTCCCAATGCTGGCTGACCATCTGGCCCGGCCCACTACCGGCGGGCGTACGGGAAAGACGGTGCTCTTTTTGAGCGGCCTTTGGCACGACATCGGCAAACCTCATTCTCGAACGGCCGATCAGGAGGGACGGATACGTTTCATTGGCCACGAAGAGACCGGCGCCCAGCTCGCTGGCGACTGGGCGCGAAGGATCTGTCTCAGCAATCGCGAGGCCCGCCGCCTTGCCGACGCCGTTCGCCATCACATGCGCCCCCTCTGGCTCGCCCAAGCCGGCGCCCAACCCTCTCGGCGGGCCGTTTTTCGCTTCTTCCGCGATGCGGGAGCGGCCGGGCTCGACATCTGCTTGCTCAGCCTTGCCGACGGGCTCGCCACCGGCGCCGAGCCATCCCCGGAAGCGTGGCAGCGCCAAGTGCAGATCGTCGCCACCCTTCTGAATCACTATGCGAATCACTACGAACAGACGATATCGCCTCGGCCGCTGATCGACGGCCGGGAGCTGATGTTTTTCCTTGGCCTCTCCCCTGGTCCGCAGATCGGCGAGCTGTTGGAATTGATCCTCGAGGCCCAAGCTGCGGGAGAGATCTCGTCCACCGACGAGGGCCTGTCGCTCGCACGACAGGCGATGTCGCCCCGAAACACCGAGTGAGCGCCGCCCGCGCTAGAGAGTACATTGTTAACGGCCAAACTTGCGCTGCAATACCTCCACCACCTGAGTGCTGATCAGCCCCTCTGCTTCGTTGAACCGCTCCTCCAAGTTCTCATTGCCGATCAGGGCGCTCAGCGCCGCGCGGGTTGCGAGATCGTATTCGCCGTTCAACGGCCCCTCATAGTGACCACTCCAGCGCAGGATCTGCTGCATCTGCCGCGCCACGTCGCCGGTTATCTCGACCATCTCGCCCGGCTCGGGCGGCTTGAAGAAAAGGTGATGCAGGTTTACCAGCGCCTGGAGCCTTTCGATCGGCGCCGAGTCGTCATCCACCCGCAGATCCAGGTAGCGATCGGTCCAACCCCCGTACCCACCCGCCTCGCGGACAACCAGTACGGCGGCCGACTGCTGCCCCCGCCGGTCGCCCCGGCCGACTGTCCCGCCGCCAGGGCGACCACCAATCGATCTGCCAGCTCGCCGGCCGATTGTTCAAAGGCTCGCGCCATCGCGTCCACCGTCGCGCCAGAGACGAGGATGTTCCCCTGCGCCGCGTAATGGGCGCCCACGACGCCGCCCGCCCACGCGTGGCAGCCGTCGCCGGTATAGGTAGCCGGCCGGCCGGCGGCATCGACCAGCCCCACCTGGCGCCGGGCCCGCCCGTCATCACCGGCAATGAGCTTCTCCAGCGCTTCTTCGGCCGTGGCGCCTCTCTCCATGAGCTCCAGGCCCTCTGGCCCGAATGACGTGTTGGCATAGGATTGCGTAGCTACGGCCCCTGCTCCCGCCCGTGCCCAACTGACGACGGCCCCGGCCGCCAGGAACTTGGATTGGACTGCAACTCCCCACTCTTTTGCCTTGGGATCAAAACCTACAATAGAAAACGTGGACAGTTCGATCATCTGTTCACCTCCCAACCCGAGTATAGCTCACCCATCTGGCGACGGCAAAGCTGCAACCTCTGTGAGATTCGGTGAAGCTCTCACGACGGCCAAACTGGGTGCATGTTCTTGACGGTGGTCGGGTTTGAAGGTAGAATGCAACCAATGGGCACCGCAGCGGGCCGATGGTCGCTCTATCGCAAGCTCGGCATAGTAGGATTGACTCTGGAAGACCACGAACGGAGGTGATGCCGATGACGTGACATGTGGTCGCGTCGATCGGATGGCGGCACCTGTCACATGGGGCCTCGTTCGGCCGCGACCACACATCTGATTACCCCACGCGCCGCTTCCTGGCACTGTTGGAGGCGGATGCGCAGGGTTGACCACCTTGTCATCTATTCGGAGGTAGTGTATGTCTGAACCGAAAGACTCTTGTGTGCAGCCAGCCCGTGGACCCATTATGGAGATGCCCGAGCCGCCGCGCCAGCAACCCATTAGCGAGGAAAAGAGAATGGAGATCGCTCGAGTAGGAAAAAAAGCACCCGACTTTGAAGCCAACGCCTTTGTGGACGGTGGATTCAAGAACATCAAACTCTCTGACTATTTCGGCAAGTGGATCGTCCTCTGTTTCTACCCAGGTGACTTTACCTTTGTCTGACCGACGGAACTGTCGGCAGTTGCCGTCAAGTATCCTGAACTGCAAGCCCTGGGGGTCGAGGTGTTTTCCGTAAGCACAGACAGCCGATTCGTCCACAAGATGTGGCAGGAAGAAGAGCTGTCCAAGATGGTCGACGGTGGCGTCCCCTTCCCCATGTTGTCCGATGGTGGCGGTAAGATCGGCGCCGTGTATGGTGTCTATGACGAGGCGGCCGGGGTGGACATACGCGGCCGGTTCATCATTGACCCCGATGGGGTGATCCGCGCCATGGAGGTGTTGACGCCCGAGGTGGGACGCAATGTGGAAGAGCTGATTCGCCAGGTCAAGGCCTTCCAACTCGTGGTATCAACCGGTCAGGTGACTCCCTCGGGATGGCAACCAGGCACGCCAACGCTCACGCCTGGCCCGGCGCTGGTCGGCAAGGTCTGGCAAGCGTGGCAGCCAGGCATGGTGTACAAATAGATTTGCGGGCGCCCCTGGGCGCATGCTCAGGTGGCAAGTTGAACGCTCCCGCCTGCGACCACCAGCGCGAACGTGTATGCCATCTGCCTCTCCAAGAGCTCTCACGCTCCGCGAGGGGCAGATGGCTCCCCCTCCAAATTCAGAAAAACAGCCGAGTTTGCTATGGTCAACTCGCCAGCATCGTCTCAAGATAGGCGCGTTCCTCATCCTCGCTGCTGATCCTCCCGTCGAGCCGCGCGTACAGCAGCTCCCGGAGCAACTCCTTGTAGCGTGGCCCTGGCGGAAGACCCAACTCGCGCAGGTCTTTGCCCGATAGGCTCGTCTTGACCCCAGACCAGCAGCAGGCGTATTGACGAATTTTCTCTCGAACCGCTGGCTCCCCGGCCGCCACGTAGGCGATCAACAGCACCCGGCGCGGATAGTCGTCCAGCGCCTGATAGACAGCGCTCGGCGATTGCAGGCTCGCGAACGCTTTGAATTGTTCCTTTAGCTTGTGCAACATTCGGATGTGCGCCGACGTCTCTCGCCGCACGCGCAAACGTCGCTCAAACACTTCTAGCGCTTGGAGGTCCATGCGAAAGGTGAGCAGGCAGAAATAGGTAAACTCGACCAGGTAGTCATCCACCTTGGGCGCCCAAATTGGATCGCCCAATAGCTTTCGCAGTTCGACAAAACGACTCGCCGTCCAGTCGTCAAACGCCAGATCCGGGTGGATCTGCTCCAGCACACCCAAGTCTGCCAACCGGGCGAATCCAAGCTCTGGCTGCGGCTCACGCAGCAAGAGCTCCAGTTCGTGACGGATACGATCGCCTGTGACCCGGTCGAGCAGGGAGACCGACAGGTGAAGCAGTTCCTCTGTCCGCCGCTCGATCCGAAATCCCAGTCGCTGCTCGAATCGCACCGCACGCAGAATTCGAGTCGGGTCATCAATAAAGCTGAGGCTGTGCAGCACGCGCACCAGACCGCTCTCCAGGTCGCGCTTGCCGCCGTAGAAATCGAGCAACTCGCCAAAACGATCTGGGTTCAACCTGATCGCCAAGGTGTTCACGGTAAAATCGCGCCGATGGAGATCCAGTTTGATCGAGCCTTGCGACACTTGCGGCAGCGCGGTCGGCCGCTCGTAGAACTCGGTTCGTGCGGTCACGAAATCGATAAAGGTGGGCAAGACTGGACCCGCGTCGCCATGGGCGCCAAATTGATCCCAGAAACGCTCCTCAAGCAACCATTTGGCGGTGCCAAAACGAGCATGGGTACGGGCCCGGCCGCCAAAGCGATCCACGTGACGGCGCGCCAGCCGAATGGCGTCCCCCTCTACCACGATATCCACGTCCATATTGGGAATACCCAACAGGATGTCGCGCACGAGCCCGCCGACAAAGTAGATCTGGACTCCCATCTCCTGGGCCGCATGGCTGATCTCGCGCACCAGCGCGAGAATCGGCAAAGGCAGCGTTTGCTCCAACCGAGCGCGCACTTGATCCCGTTCGGGAACCATCGGCCGGGGCTGCCACAGCTTGATCACGTCGGTGCGGGTGACCACCCCGATGATGCGACCGTCCTCCGGCGCAACCACCGGCACCTGGCCCCACCCATGCTCCATCATCAACGCCTGCAGGTCAGCCACCGAATCGTCCGGCCGGACGCAGACCTCGCCGGGTGACATGAACTGGCTGACCACTGCGTTGCCCAGCTTGTGTTGCAGCGCCCGATCGACATCGCGGCGCGTCAAGAGGCCGACGATGCGCCCTTTTTCCACGATAGGATACCCCTCATGGCCGAAACGGAGCACGCGCGCGTGCGCCTGACCAATCGTCGTATCCGGCGACAGGGTCTCGACGCCGTGGGACATGATCTGGCCCACCGTGGTCATGGGCTCGACGTACTGGGGCAAAATGCTGAGCAGGCCAACCCGCGCCTCCTCCAAGGTCGTCTCTTTGAGGATAGCGGCCGCGGCGCGGTCATGACCGCCGCCGCCAAAGTGCGTTGCGATGGCGCCTACGTCGATAGTGTCGGTAGTGCTGCGCGCCACCATCTGTATGTGTTGCTCCAGTTCCACAATCAAGAACAACGCGTCGGGGTCGTACAGATCGCGCATCTTGTGGGCCAGGGTCGATATCTCATCCACGTATCCCGGAGCCGCAGCCGCCGCTACGACGACCGATTGGCCGTCGAACCTATGCACCTCGGCCGTCTCTTGCAACCGTTCATAGAGCGCTCGCTGATCGTCAGAGAGAGGGTGGTAGAGAAACCTGACTAAAAGGTTGAGATCAGCCCGTTGCTCCAGCAACCAGCCAGCGCAGCGCACATCGCGCGCGGTTGTGGCGCTGTAGGTCAGCGAGCCGGTGTCCTCATAGATGCCCAGCAACAGCAATGTGGCTTCGATGGGGCTCAGCCGAACGTCCCGGTCCGAGAAACGCTCCACCAGCATCGTCGTCGTTGCACCCAGGGGTTCACTCTGTAGCTCCCAATCAGGATTCAGATCTGCGGTCGGGGCATGATGATCGACCACCCATACGCGCGGCGTTTTGACCATTCCCCTCAAGCTGGTCAGCCCCTGAGTGTCAACCAGGATGACGCTGTCGATGCGACGACGACGCGGCACGTCCTCCGGCCGGGTAAACGGGAGCGCCTCCCAGTACAGGGCCAGAAATCGGCGCACATTACGGTTGATCCGCCGAGGGAGCACGGGCCTGGCGGCCGGGTTTAGCTTGTGCGCCGCCAGGAGAGAACCAATGGCGTCAAAATCGGCGTTTTCGTGGGTCAGAATGACCTGCATCAACTTCTCTCGAGCACAACCTGGCGCACTTGGGCGGCCGCGGCGCGGGCGCGGGCGGGCGCCTCCCCAACGTATCCCCCGGCATTCATCAGGTCATGCACACGCTCGGCCCGCAAAAACCGCTGGACCAAGGGCTCGGCCGCCAGCCATTCGGCCAGAGGATTGGGCGCTCCAGAGGTCACCGCTGACCAGGCCGCCATGCTCTTTTCTCGAATCAGCTCGTGCATCGCCTGCCGATCCGCCCCTGCGCGCACCAGCTCCATCAGCAGGCGCTCCGAGGCCGCAAAGGCGCCATACCGCGCCAGGTTACGCGCAGCGGCTTGCTCGTCCACCTGTAGCCCCTCAACCAATCGGCCTGCCCGACGCACTATTTCGTCCACCGCCAAGAATGCACCCGGCAGAACAACCCGACGATTCGCCGAATCGTCCAGGGTGCGTTCCAACAGTGAATGCGCCGCGTTGTCCCACGCGACACGAGGCAGCGCGGCGACATAGCGCGCCAGGCTGTCCACGTTCTCTGCGTTGACCGGATTGCGTTTAAAGGGCATGGCGGACGATCCAACCTGCCGGCGGCCAAAAGGCTCGGACCACTCTCCGACTGGCGGTGACTGTAGCCAACGCAGATCAAAGGCGAATTTGTACAAGCTACCGGCCACGCCTGCCAACCCGTTCAGCACCAGCCAGTCCTGCTTGCGCGGGTAGGTCTGGGTGGTCACCGGGAACGATTCCAGGCCCAGCGCCGCCATGACCCGTGATTCCAGCTCACCGGAGTCATCTGCGTCCCCGCCAGCATGTGCGCATACGAGGCGGCCGTGCCGACCGCTCCCTTGATCCCCTTGCCGCGTATCCCGCCCCGAATGCGCCGCAGCTCTACCAGGTCCAGCGTCAGATCCTGGGCATACTGGGCCAGGCGATAACCCATGGTGGTTGGTTCTGCGGGTTGCAGATGGGTCCAGGCAATTGCGGGCGTGCCGGCCCACCGATCTATGGCCTCTGCCAACGCCAAGAGCACGCCCGTCAGCCCCTCCAGAACCAGGTCCAGCGCATCGCATAGCCGAATGGCATCGGCATTGTCTTCGATGTCGGTGCTGGTCGCCCCCCAGTGGATGATGCCGCCGCCGGTGGGGCATTGCTCCGCAAACGCCATCACCTCGGCCATCAGGTCGTGGCGAATCTCAGCCTCGATCGCGTGGCTGCGCTCCACGTCCACCTGCTCGGCGTGCGCCCGCAGGTCATCGACCTGCTCCCGGCTGATCAACCCGGCCGCCTGTTGAGCCTCGGCCAAGGCGACCCAGATTCGCCGCCACAGGCGTCGCTTGTTAATCTCGGACCAAACAGCCCGCATGGCAACGCTGCCATAGCGCCATGAAAAAGGTGACTGGAACTCAAGGTGTGTAGGATCTGAGATCATGGTCCGAGTATAGCACCGGCCCGGGCAAACCGCCAGCGCTGTTCCGGGCAATACCGCCCCCAATTGACCAACACGTAGATGCAACAAGGCCGGCCCCGTCAGGATTGACGACGGCCGGCCCATGATATGCAGAGAACACCATACAGCGGCCGCCCAGGACCTTCGGGATAGCTCCCGGCGGGGCTACTGGATGGGTCTAGAGTCTTTGGAACGCAAGGTCTAGTAGGTCAGAACGCGATCCAGGTCCTTTGCCTGCCCTACCCAGTCCTCAACCCGGCTCTGCCCGGGGAGCTGGCGAACGAGCGCTTTTTCAGCGTTCACCTCGACCATCTTGGCATACAGATTGGCCGGGTTTCGCTGGCCAAGTTCCATCACCGTGTCAACGCCGGCCGCTTCGAGCAGGTCAGAATACTCTTCGCCAATGCCCTTGACGCGGAACAGATCCGCCATGTTGGCCCATCGCAGGATCAACTTGCTGCTGATTCCAGACTTTTCCGCCAGTTCTTGGCGCCCCTTGGGTGAGGCGGCCGCCTCCAGATAGGCCTCGGTAGTGGTTAGGCCTATCTCGGCCAGTTTCCCCGCATAGACCGGGCCAATGCCCTCAATCTCGATCAATTTGCTCATCTGTCCTCCTATGATTTGAAACTCGACGATTCCACATTCCGACAATCGGGTACCAGGGTAATTTCACAGACCGCTCTTCCATTATTACCGATTGCCGCCGATTTCGCAAGTCCAATTACCCTGGATCAAGCCCGATGGACACACCCGTGGTAGCCATGTACCCAATTCCATCGCTGTGAAGGTGCCGGCAGACAACGAACTGCCAGCCTACCAGAAACGCTCGACCACAGTCGGAAGCCAAGCAGGGCCTAGCACTCGCTGAAACCACAGTTGTAACACTTGCGGCAGCCTTCCTCATTGACCACTGCCGCCTGACCGCAATCCGGGCACAGATCCCCAATTCGCATGGTGATCTGTCCGGGCGCGGGTCGGCCGTTATCCTCGCCCCGCGTCAAGGAAGGATCCTCATCCAGGTAATCGGTCAGGCACTGAGCAATGCCGTCAGGCAGCGAGAGCACCCGGTTGGGGCCAAAACCAAGAGAACGACCACCGCCAATCCCCACCAACTGGCGCACCACCTCCAAAAGCCGGTCACGCGGTGAGATTGGGGAAGCGAGTCGCAGAATGTAGGAAAGCAGGCGGCCGGTGGCCTCGGCCACTGCATTGGTCTCCGAACCCGCCTTGGAGGTGTGAATGAATACCTCAAAGGGCTGGCGGCCCCCGTTCTCGTTGACGGTGATATAAGTCGTGCCCGACGGGGTGCCGATTCGATATGTCTTGCCGGCCAAGAGTTGTGGACGAGGCTTTTTTCGTTCGGGCCACAAGGTGATCGCCTCACCCGCGGCCGTTGTCGCTGGCGGCCGTCTCTCTGGTCTCCAACACCACCTTTTCCCGCGAGCCGGTTACATAGATGGTCAGCCCCTTGCAGCCCAAGCCGCCACGCGAGCATGTACGCATCCTGCACATCCTCCAGGGTGGCGCTGGGCGGAGCGTTGATGGTCTTGGAGATACTATTGTCCACGAACGCCTGCAACGCCGCCTGCATGCGCACGTGTTCCTCGATCGACAGATCTCCGGCGACGATAAAAGAATGACGCACCTCGGGCGGCACCTGGGCGACTTCCTGGCAACTGCCGGTCTGCATCACCTGCTGGATAATCTCATCAGCAGTGGATCGGTCCATGCCTGACCGTTCAAGGGCGGCGGCAAAGAGCGGGCTGGTGTAGGCCAACTCGAGATCGTGACCATTGTCGTTCACGTGGCGGACGTACGCCAGGGCAAAAATCGGCTCACAACCATACGCTTCGCAGCCTGCGACGGTAGCAATCGTGCCGGTGGGCGCAATGGTCGTCTGGGCGGCATTGCGAATGCCATGCTGGGCGATGCCATCAGTCACCTTTGTCCAGTCGATCGGCGGGCGGCCCCAATCCTGACTGTATGGAGAGAGCGGCCTGGGCGGCTCCCAGGAAAGCGCCGCCGGATCGTAACTACTGCCGCTGATTGACGGGAATGGCCCACGTTCGGCCGCCAACTCGATGCTGGTGAGCATGGCATGATAGCGGACGAATTCCATAAGCTGGGCGGCAAACTCTTGGGCATCCTCGCTGCCGTACCGGACGTTGAGGTGGCACATCATGTCGCCCAGGCCCATGATCCCCAACCCGATGCGCCGAGCCCGGAGGGCAGCTTCTTGGAGCTGCGGCACCGCCGGCACATATTGATTGGCATCCACCACATTGTCCAGAAAGCGCGTCGCCACCCCGATGCTCCGTCGCAACAAGGCCCAATCGACTAGTGGTCGATCGAATGCATCATGACCAATATGCCGTGCCAGATTGATAGAGCCCAGGCAGCAATTCTCGTATGGCCCTAGCGCCTGCTCGCCGCACGGATTGGTCGCCTCGAGCTCATACAGATGCGGCACCGGGTTGTCGCGGTTCATGGCATCCAGAAAGAGGACACCTGGTTCCCCATTATGGTGTGCCTGCTCGGCAATACGCCGGAACAGCTCGCGGGCCGGCACCTGGTCATAGACCCGGATAGGCAAGCCGGCCTTGAACGCTTGATTGAGGGTGCCCTGAAAGGGAGGATATTCTGAATGTTGGACATCCGGAAAACAGAGTTGCCACATCTCGTCATTTTCCACCGCCCGCATGAACGAGTCAGAGATGCCCACCGAGATGTTGAAATTGGTGATGGCGTTCTCGTCGGTCTTGCAGGAGATGAACCCCAAGATGTCAGGGTGACCTATGCTCAACACCGCCATATTGGCGCCCCGGCGCACACCACCCTGCGCAATCTCGCCAAACGCCTGGTCATAAACCCGCAGAAATCCCACCGGGCCCGTGGCCTGACCCGCACTGGAATGCACCAACGTCCCTTGCGGCCGGAGCCGCGAAAAGGAAAACCCATTTCCTCCCCCGGTCTGCTGGATCAGCGCAGCGTCGCGCAGCGTTTGAAAGATGCCAGCCCCGTCGCGTCCCATATCGTCGTTGATAGGCAGCACGAAACAAGCCGCCAACTGCCCCAAGGGGGTGCCAGCGCCGGTAAAGGTGGGGCTGTTGGGGAAAAAACGAAACTGGGTCAACAGTTCCAAGAACGCCGCCTCTTGCTGCTCCACATTCCCACCGTGTTCTTGCTCGACGAGAGCGATATGGTGCGCCACCCGGCCGAACATCGCCTCGGGCGACTCGATGGGGTTACCGTCAACGCCGCGCCTGAGATAGCGTCGTTCGAGAACCGCCCGGCCGTTTTCGGTCAGGGGCAGTCTCTGGTCCATAGGCTTATGTCTGGCCGTTTTTTTAGCGTCCAGCACCATGTCTCCTCCTCAGAAACCACTGAGATGATGATCCCTACCGGTTCCTCACGCTCGGCTGGACCCAAGCAACCCGTCAATCTCTGCTCGCAGGCTATCCAGGTCATCCAATTGCAGGTAAACGATGGCATAGCGGATATAGGCGATCTCGTCCAACCCCTTTAACCCAGCAATCACCATATCACCCACTACCCTACTCGACACCTCGAGCCTACCCATCTGCTGAAGACGGGTCTCGATTTCCCCTACCAGCCTTTCGATATCGGCCGCCGCCACCGGCCGTTTTGCGCACGCAATCTGAATGCCGCGCGTCAGCTTGTGGACATCGAAAGGCTCGCGGCTGCTGTCTTGCTTTATCAATAGAGGCGTTTCAAGGATCGCACGCTCAGAGGTGCTGAACCTGCGCTGGCAGCCCTGGCACTCCCGACGACGTCGAATGCCTCCACGTGAGTCCCGAGTTGTATCGAGGACCCTAGACCGTTCATGCTGGCAGTAAGGACAACGCATCTCTCTCTCCGGTACCGGCCCTCTGTGTCCGGGCAACCTGCACACGCCAAGCCGCCAACACCACCTTTATGAAGATTTGTTTCGACCCGGCTATGATGTCAGCAGCCACAAAGGACGTGGCCATGACCCAAACAAACGTTCTACGCCAGATATGGGGGCGAGCAGGCAAGTCACCCCTATATATAGGCTTTAGAGGGAGGTCGAGTATAGCACAGTCGTTTCTAACCGACAAGGCCATAGGAAATCTTTTAACCTTAAAACAAAGGGGAGCCCCCCCGGCCTGCGCGCTTCAGACCGGGGGAGCTATAGAAAGGGGAAAGCCTCACCTGGCGAGTAACCGGAATACTCCCAAGGTCACATGCCAGCTGAAACCTAGAAAAAGGTACTGGCTGACCGAGCTGACTGGACACAGCCCGATTAGTAGTCCGCATCCCTTCTCGACCTCTTGCGTAAAAAGGTCGGCAGGTCCAGATCGTCCTGGTCAATTCCGGCCGGCGGCCGGGCTAGACTGGATGACGACGCCATGGCATCTGCTCCGATGGCAACGCGCCGCGGTTGCTCACGCACAGGTTCGCGCTTTGGCAGGCTGGACGCAATGGCTTGCGCCCGTTCCCTTGGCTGCGCCAGTTGGCGCCGCGGAACCGTGCGCTCAAAGCCGGTGGCGATCACCGTGATCCGGACCTTGTCTACCATCTCATCGTCGATGACAGCACCAAATATCAGGTTGACATCGGGATGAGCTGTTTCCTTGATAATAGCGGCCGCCTGGTTGACTTCGTGGAGGCTCATGTCGGGGCCGCCGGTTATATTGAACAAAATTCCTCGTGCGCCATCAATAGATATATCGAGCAAGCGATTGTTGATCGCCTCTTGCGCCGCCGCGAGGGCACGTTCGTCCCCCTCGCCGCACCCTACGGCCATGAGAGCGGCGCCGCCTTCGGACATGATCGCCCTGACGTCGGCAAAGTCCAGGTCGATAAGTCCTGGAACGGTGATCAGCTCCGAGATTCCCTGGATGCCCTGGCGCAGCACTTCATCGGCCATCCGAAAGGACTCGCTGAGCGAGGTGCGCCGATCGGCCAATTCGAGCAATCGGTCGTTTGGAATCACGATGAGGGTGTCCACTTGCTCCTTCAGGCTGTCGATTCCGGCTTCGGCCGCCAGGGCGCGACGTGACCCTTCGAAAGTAAACGGCCGCGTCACCACGCCAATGGTGAGCGCTCCTGCCTTGCGAGCCAACTCGGCGATGACAGGCGCGCCGCCGGTACCCGTACCACCTCCCATGCCGGCGGTGATAAAGACCATGTCGGCGCCCTCTAGCACCTCAAACAGCTCATCGGTCGATTCCTGCAGCTGCTTTTTCGCCGATCTCGGGATGACCGCCTGCGCCCAGTCCGCGGGTCAGCTTGTCGCCGATCCGGACCCGGCGTGGGGCGTTGGCATACATGAGCGCCTGCGCATCGGTGTTGACGGCGACAAATCCCACACCCATCATCTGCTCTTCGATCATCCGGTTGACGGCGTTGCTGCCGCCGCCGCCAACCCCGACCACAAGTATTTTGGCAAAGCCTTCATCTTCAAACACTGCACTCCTCCCTTGGTTCACTACGCGTCGGATAGCTGCTCTCCCAGTCCCAGTCCTCATCTCTTGCCCCTTTCTCTAATCAAGTCGATCCGGAAATAAAGCGCGAATAAAACTCTTGATTCGTCTGCCCCATTCACCGCCTCTGCGCCGAGGTTTGAGCGAGGCATGATCCTGCACTCCCCAACGTAATAGCCCCACACTGGTGGCGAATGCAGGGTTGTGGAGCGCGTCCACCAAGCCCGTCAGGTTTTGCGGCTGCGCCACCCGTACGGGCATATCCATAACATCTTGGGCCAGGCCCCGCAGGCCAGGCAGTTGGGCCCCGCCGCCGCACAGCACCAAACCGGCCGACAACAGCCCGTCGTACCCCGAGCGCTTGGCCTCCTGGAGGATCAGGCTGCAAACCTCTTCCATCCGAGCCTCGATTACCCGTGCCAGGTCAATACGGGCGATCCGGACCGGACCGCCATCGCCCAAGGGTTGCAGGTCAAAGGTGATATTCTGATCCACGTCCTTGGTCCGGGCATGTCCCCGCTCGATCTTGACCTTTTCAGCCACATCAAACGGTAAGCGAAGGCCAATGGCCACGTCGTTTGTCACGTGGTTTCCGCCCACCGGCAACACCTTGGTGTGCCATATCATTCCCTCGATATAGATCGCCAGGTCCGTGGTCCCGCCCCCGATATCCGCCAGGATCACCCCCATCTCTTTCTCGGTCTCGGTCAGCACAGCCTCTCCCGAGGCGATGGCGTTCAACACCAACTCGTCCACCTGAACGCCCACACCTTCAACACACTTGGTGACGTTCAAGAGGGCCGCCAGGGAGGCAGTGATGATGTGCGCCTCTACCTCTAGCCGAAAGGCATGCATGCCCAGCGGGCTGCGGACGCCGTCCTGTCCATCGACGGTGAAACCGCGCGGGATAATGTGAATGATCTCGCGACCGTGAGGGATAGAGACGGCGCGGGCGCTGTCCAGTGCGCGATCGACGTCGTCTGCGGTAATACCCTGTTCACCGCCAACCGCCACCACGCCTACGCTGTTGGTCGAAGTAATGTGCTCCCCGGCTATGCTAATGTGAGCCCGGGTGATCTTGTAGCCGGAGGTCCGCTCGGCTTTTTCTACTGATTCGGCGATGGCCTCCGTCGCCTGTTGCACATCGACGACGATACCCTTGCGCATCCCCTTGGACGGTGCCACCCCGACACCCACGATTTGTGGCTCACCAGATTCGCCCGACTCTCCCACCAGAGTGCAGACTTTGGTTGTGCCTACGTCGATGCCTACTATGGTTTGCATTCCCTATTCTCCGATCCAGCCAATGGGATGTCTCCTGTCATCTCGATGGCGCGGCCACTCAGAATCCTGTGTGATCGACCTGTTCCCACAATGGACTAGTCGCGCGGCGCCGCCAGGTGATAAAATGGCTTTTCCTTGTTGATCACGCTCACATACTCGGGTTTCAAGTCTCGCGTCCGGAGGTCGGCGATCAATGTCTCATAAATGGCCAGCTTTTGGTTCATATCCTTTCCGGTGCCAAAATAGGCGCGCCAGTTCCGCCCATCCTGGTAGCTAAGGCCGACTCCGCGTTCATAATACAGCGACTCGATGTTCGGTCGCTCGCGCCTCAACTGAAGCGCTCCTTCCATCACCTCGGTCGGCACCATGTCACCCAGCTCTAGCTTTTCCAATTCTTGCGATAGAATAACCACAAGACCGGCCGACTCTTGGCGAGCCTGCATCAGCCTTCCATCCTCGTCTACCCAGAATCGGTCTCCCGCCTGATCCCAAGCTATGACCGGAGCTCGCTCCGATACGGCGATCGACACCGTGTTCGGCAGGTCAACCGTCACAGTCGCTGTCAGCACTCCAGGGAAATTGGCCACGCGCCGGGCGATGTGGGCCGGATTGATCCAAAAGACGTGCATGCCGTCCAGACCGCTGGCCTGCAGCACCGCGCTGCGCGACAATGTGTTCAGGCCCAACACCTCTACCTCTTCCACATAGTAGAGTGTGCTGGCGCCCACGAGATAAAAGGCCACGCCAACAGCCAGCAGCAAGAGCAAGCTTGCCCAACGCGGACTCTTTAAGAGCGCCTCTATCAGCTTGCCCAACCGGGTGCGCCATGATACGGCCTGCATCTTGGTCCGCGAACGCAGGGAGGGTCCCTGTATCATTTGCCGATCCTGTCCCCATGACACGGGAACCGTCAGCTTGAAAGTGCGCTTGCGTCGCGCCTGCGAGCGCTTGCGTGCGGCTTTGCGTTTGATCCTATGACCCCACACTTAGACCTCGTACGATGTTCTTGTGCGTCGCTTCTCGTCATACCGTTCCAGAGCCAGCTCGACTAGACGATCAATCAGCTCTGGATAGGGGAGACCACTAGCCTCCCACAGTTTTGGATACATGCTGATCGAGGTGAACCCTGGTATGGTATTGATCTCGTTGATGAACAGCCGGGGCGGGACCTCGGGTCCGCCCTCTTTTTCCAGCAAGAAATCAACTCTCGCCATGCCCGCGCAATCAATTGCCTTGTATGCCCGAATCGCTATGGCCTGGACCTCGGTCATCATCTCTTTCGAGATGAGCGCCGGAATGAGGAGTTCGGAAGCCTCCTCCCCATCATCGAGGTACTTGGCCTGGTAGTTGTAGAATTGGCGACTGGGCACGATTTCGCCGGCGATCGATGCCACCGGCTCGTCGTTTCCAAGCACACTGCATTCGATCTCGCGGGCGTCGATCCCTTGTTCGGCCACCAGGCGCCGGTCAAACCGCGCCGCCTCGGTCAACCCGGCCTGCAACTCGGCGCGGTCTTTGCACCTCGAAATGCCAACACTTGAGCCGAGGTTGACCGGCTTGGTAAAGATGGGATAGTCGAGTGCGCTCTCTAGCCGATCGATCACGCCGGTCGGGTCCTGCTCCCACTCGGACCGCACCACGAGTTCGTACGGCAGTATCGGCAACCCCTCGGCCTGCATCACCTTCTTGAACACGACCTTGTCCATAGCCACGGCCGACCCAACCACGCCCGCACCAACGTACGGCAGCCCGGCAAGCTCTAGCAACCCTTGCATCGTGCCGTCTTCACCGTACGGGCCATGCAGGATGGGAATGATCACATCCAGCTCTGCAAGGCTGGACAGGGTAAGTGAAGCATCCTCGGCCGTCGTTACCTGCATCAGCGCGCGACTGCTGGGATCCCCCAGCAAAGCCGCGGGGCGCAACGGCACATCGCCGACCTCCAGCGCCCGCATGGGATCGCCGCCGGCCGTCCAGCGACCTTCCTTGGTGATGCCGATCTGGATCACGTCGTACTTGGCTGGGTCGAGCGCCGACAACACCGAGCGCGCCGACATGAGCGACACCTCGTGTTCACCTGATCGACCTCCAAACACGAGGCCCACTCGCGTCTTTCTCTTCCGACTAGCCTCACTCATCATCATCGCTCTTGGTCGTTGCAAGAAACGGGCCGACTGTGGGGCGAGGGCGCCGCGCGAGAGCATGGCGACGCCCAACCGCCCAAGGCCAGAGTTCTATCTCCATTCACCAATCAACTCTACCTCTGGCTCCAGCTCGACACCCAACCGGTCTCGGACAACGTGCCAGACTCGGGCCATCAACTGGCGCACGTCCTCGGCCGTCGCCTGCTGGTCATTCACAAAAAAGTTGCCGTGTACAGGTGAGACCTGCGTGCCGCCGAGACGCGTGCCCTTGAGGCCAGCCTGATCGATCAGCCGGCCGGCAAAATCCCCTTCCGGGTTCTTGAACATGCAGCCCATCGAGGCGCCTGGGGGCTGAGTGCCTTTTCTATGCTCATTGATTTGGGCTATCCTGGCCTCCAGCGTTTCCACTGCTTCAGCTACCAGCTCGAAATCGGCCGCCAGCACCACTCGGCCGCTCGCTCCCTCGTCACTGTGCTGCCGTTTCAGTACCGACCCGCGGTACGTATACTTTAACTCTTGGGCCGAATAATCGCGAGTTCGCATATCCTCATCCAGGATGGTTGCCGATCGCAGAGAACTCGCTACGTCGCCGCCGTGGGCGCCTGCGTTGCCAACCACGGCGCCGCCGACAGTGCCCGGAATTCCGGCCGCCCACGTCAGTCCGTTGAGCCCACGGCTGGCGCATTGCCTGGCGAGCGCCGACAGGTTGGCTCCGGCCTCCGCCCTCAAGATCACTCCCAGGCCACTGTGCCGGAACGTGACCTCCCGGGCTCGATTTCGAATCACCAGCCCACGAAGGCCCAGGTCCGAAACCAGCACGTTCGAGCCAGCCCCCAGCACCCAGAAAGCCAGGTGCTGCCGCCGGGCAAGCGTGACTGCCTCGACCATCTCGGCCGCCGAGTAGACAGTGACGAACAAGTCGGCCGGGCCGCCGAGGCCGGCCGTGGTGTAACGAGACAGCGGCTCGTTCAACTTGAACGCATCGCCAAACGACTCGCTAAACCTGGCGGCAATGGCCTCAAACAGCGTGCGCGGGCGCTCGGTCACTGCTGATCCTTTTCCGTATCGAGTTTGGCAACCATTTTCCGCACCATCCACGGCCGGATTCCGGGCCCTAGCCTGGCCCTCGATCTCTGACGAATCCGTCCCAATTCGACGGCCACGTCCGAGTCGCCCAACAGCCTGACCCGGCCGCCGCTGGTTTGCGATTCTCTATCCGCCATCGCCCACTCGCTCCGCTGCTTGTTCATTTCGCAGCACGTCCAACACCCACTCACCTACCATATAGCCATCACCGGCCCCCATGGTCAGCAGCACATCGCCGGACCGCACGTGGTCAGCCAGGAAAGCGGCCGCGTACCTGCGATCACCAATGTGTCGTGCGCGGGGATGGCTCATCCGCGCAACCAAGTCCGGCGCGCCGATCCGCTGGTCGTCGGCCTCGCGTGCACCATACACGTCCATCACCACCACTTCATCGGCGGTGCCGAAAGAGGTGGCAAACTCGTCGATCATCGCCTTGGTGCGGCTGTACGTGTGCGGCTGAAACACCGCCCAAATGCGCCGGCCCGGGTATCTGTCCCTGGCAGCCGCCAGGGTGACCGTCACCTCTGTCGGGTGGTGAGCGTAATCATCAACCACCACGACACCCATTGCCTCGCCCTTGATCTCAAAACGACGCTCGACACCGCCAAACTCTGCCAACGCCTGGCGGGTGACGTTAAAGGGCACATCTGCCCAATCCGCAACCGTGATTGCCGCCAGGGCATTGAGGATGTTGTGCCGGCCGGGTATCCGCAGGCGAACCAGGCCGATGGTCGCCTCGCCCCGCGAAACCACAAAATCGCTGCCGCCGGCCTGGTTGATCTGCACGTTGGTTGCCCGCCAAGTGGCCGCCTCGTCCATGCCGTACCAGCGAACCGCCCCCCCGGTCAGTTCCCACTCACGACCCAGGTCGCGGGCGCCTGGATCGTCGGCGCATACCACCAGCACACCATTGTCCGGCAGGAGCTGGATAAAGCTGCGGAATGCTTCCACCACGTCCTGAAGCGTTGGAAAAACGTCAGGGTGATCGTGTTCCACCACGGTCAACACGGCCGCCTGGGGTCGCAGTCCGAGGAACATGCGATCGTACTCGTCGGCCTCGATCACAAACAGATCGCCGAGACCGGCCCGTGCATTCGTGCCCAGTTCTTTCAAAACGCCGCCCACGACAAAGGTGGGATCTAGCCCGGCGGCCGTAGCTACCCTCGCCACCATCGCCGTTGTGGTGGTCTTGCCATGGGTGCCGGCGATGGCAATTCCTTTTCGTCCAACCATCAGTTCTCCGATAAACTCGGCGCGTTTGACAACCGGGATGGCTGCCCGGCGAGCCGCCAATAGCTCCGGATTGTCGGCCGGTATGGCCGACGAGACCAACACGACATCCGCGCCAGCAACCTGTTCGGAAGCATGACCGATCATGACCGTCGCTCCCTCGGCTGACAGGGCATCAGTGAGTGCTGATTCGACTTGATCGGATCCCGACACGCGGTAGCCGAGCCCGAGCAAGATTCGCGCGATAGCCGAAAGCCCAAAACCGCCAATCCCGATCATGTGCACATGCATACCCTGGCGCAGTTCGACAGTACCCACCTGATCGCCTAAAGCATTGCCACTATCACAAAAAGGAACAACAGAACCACCAACAACGGCAGCCATCCCTCCAACAAGGGCAACGGCAACTTGGCAACCAGTTCAATGGCCGAACTGCCGGCCGCCGGCCGTAGGACCATGGCAAATGGATAAGGTTCATTCAGCGGAAGCGGGATCTTGTTGACCACGTCGTATTCTAGAAACGACCAGAGGGTTCCTACGATCAGGTATCCGTTGATGGCGCCGATAACAAAACCCAGCAGCGACTCTTCCAGGGCGCCACGGGCTTTGTCGCCGAATCGACCGCGGGACATCTGCCGTACCAGGGCCGGCCCCTGATAGGAAAAGAACGCAAACATCAAGTGCACAAACGAAAAGATGTAGAACTGGGTCTCCATCTTGATGGAGACCAGATTACTGTCGTCCCGTGCCAGACCTAGCAGCGTCCCGCCGAAATGGTTCAGAGCAAACAGAGACAGGACCAAGCCGGCCGAGGCCACCACCTCTTTGGTCCAGCCTCGCAACATACCAATGATTCCAAAGATGACGATCATGATCCAGAACCAGGCATCGAGCAGAATCATCTCTCTCTCCTTCCGGTGCTGGTTTCGATAGCTGATTCCGCGCCGCGCGCTGACGGCCGCCACGAGATCAGCAATGCGCCCGGCGGCGCCCGGGCGGTGCAGCGATCTGGCGGCCTCTTGCATTCGTTCGAGGGCATTTGCGTCGGCGAGCAGCCGCCTGATGGTGGGCAACAGCTTTTGCTCCATGTCCTGATCATCCAATCGAACGGCCGCTCCCACGTGCACCAGGTAATCGGCGTTCACTCGTTGGTAACGCCAGGCAAAGGGGTACGGCACCAGGATTGCCGGCAGGCCAAACGCGGGGAACTCGCCCAGCGTGGCTGCACCCGCCCGCGACACCACCAGGTCGGCCGCACGGAGCGCGAGCCCCATCCGTTGCTGCAGGTAGGGGACGGGGCAATACCGCTCTGAAAGCGCTTTCGGCAGGCTGGCGGACTTTGCCTTGACCTGGTCCCAGTCCAATTGACCGCTAATATGCACCACCTGGTAATCGGCCAACAAATCGGGCAAGATCCGCCCGAGCGCCATATTGATCGTCCGTGCGCCGCGGCTGCCGCCAAACACCAGCAAGGTCGGCCGGTCAGGCTGCAGGCCCAATGCTGCACGAGCCTCGGCGACGCTCTCATTCGGCATCAACCCTGGCCGGATCGGGTATCCCGTGACCACCGTCTTGGAGGCCGGCAGAAAGCGCAAGGAGGCGCTTGTAGTGCATGCGATGCGGCGCGCCAGCCGGCCGAGCGTCTTGATCGCCAACCCGGGCTCAATGTCTGGCAAAAAGACCACCATCGGAACGCGTTTTTCCCAGGCCGCCAGGGCCACGGGACCATTGGTGTAGCCGCCGGTGAGCAGCGCCACGTCGGGACGAAACCGGCGCAGCACGTTCCGTGCTTGCGTCCAGCCGCGTAAGAGCTTGGCCGCGTTGGGCAGCAGGTTGCGAACGCCGACGCCATGCAATCCGCCGCCTGCGATCGTCTCCAATGCGAGCCCGGCCGAGGGTACCAGCGTCTCTTCCATCTCTCCCGCTGTCCCTACCCAGAGCACCGCGTGGGCCGGATCTGCCACGACCCCACTCTCAGCGACGACTGCCAGCGCGGGAAGTATGTGTCCTCCCGTCCCGCCGGCCGACACTAGCCACCGCATTTTCTCTCCTACCTGCAATCGGTTGCGCCAATCCATCCTCGGTGCGTTTGTTTTGCTGCGAGATATTGATCAATACGCCAACTCCTAGCAGCGACACCAACATCGACGAGCCACCGTAGCTAAGAAAGGGGAACGGCAACCCCGTAAATGGCACTACCCCTGTGACCACGGCCGCGTTTACCAGCGCCTGGTAGGTCAGCCAGGACGTAATGCCGAGCGCCAGCAGCCGGCCGTAGGGATCAACGGTCTCCAGAACGATGCGATACCCTCGATAGACCAAGTACCCGATGACCACCAACACGCCGAGACATCCCAGCAGTCCCAACTCTTCGCCGACCACCGCCAGAATACTGTCGGTGTGCGGCACCGGCAGCGGTCCGGTCTTTTGAAAGCTGTTCCCCAATCCCTGACCGAACAACCCACCACGAGCGAGTGCAAAAAAGACCTGCCTGACGTGCCATTCAGCATCCTGTGGATTACGGATCAGCTTGAGATAATCGTCCAGGCGCTCGGCTGCATGCTCAAACACCGAGATCAGGAGCGCGAAAACCAGCACGCCGACCAGAAGAACTGCTATAAAGTGCAGCCATCTTGCACCAGCGATAAAAAACATGGTAAACGCGACCAGAACGATCAACACCGCCGTGCTAAGGTCAGGCTGAACTGCGATCAGGCCGCCTACAATGCCAACCACCACCACGAATGGAATCAGCCCCATCTGAAAGTCTTTGATCCTATCTCCCTTGGACGAGAGCCAGTCGGCGATGTAAAAGATGGTGATCAGTTTGGCCAATTCGCTGGGCTGAAAGGAGCCCTGATAGAGGCCGCGCCGCGCCCCCAACTCGGTATCGCCGAACGCCAACACAAAGAGCAACATCCCGAGCGTGAGCAACATGATTGGCGTAGACAGCCGCCGGATGAGATGGTAGTGGATCGTCTGCAATATGGCGGCGCCCAGGAGACCCAACACAGCACCCATCAGTTGCCGCTGAAAGTAATAGCTGGGCGTGCCCTTGTTCACCAGGCTGGAATAGAGTGAAGCGCTATAAACCATGATCAGACCGACTGCCACCAGGGCCACAGCAGAAATCGCCAGCCCATAATCCATCCGTCTGTAGGGCCACGCAAACAGATCACGCCAACTCTTTTTGATTCGATACTTGCTGACATGTACTGTTGCCACTGCACCCTCCTGATATTCCGCTTACAGCGCCTTGACCAGCTCTTGAAAGTGGTTGCCACGGGCGGCAAAATCCCGATATGCATCAAAGCTGGTTCCACCGGGCGAGAGAAGCACCACATCCCCGGCGCGCGCGCCAGGCGCGAGGCCGCGTGAACCGCCTGCTCCAAGTCATCTACCAGTACGATTCGCTCCAATGTACCCGGGGCCGAGCCATGCCGGCGCCCATTTGGACCGACGGTCTCCTCCAGATGGGCGCGAATCAGATCAGCGGCCTCGCCAAACAGCACCACCTCTCGCACGCGCTCGCGGATTAATAGCGCAGCATCGCGCCACGGAAGATCCTTGTCCCGGCCGCCGGCCAGCAGCACAATGGGTTCCGCGAACGCCCGCAGCGCCGCCAGCATCCGCTCCGGCGCCGTGGCGATCGAGTCGTCATACCAACGAGCCCCGCTGACCTCGCGCACCAGCTCGAGTCTGTGCTCCACCCCCGTAAAGCTGGCAGCCACGCTGGCGATGACGTCCGCCGAGATGCCCACAGAATCGGCCAGTACGGCCGCCGCCAGCACATTGAGCACATTGTGCTGGCCCAGCAGGCAGAGTCTACGGGTGTCGCACACCGGCGCCTCGCCGTAAGGCGACTTGAGGGTGATCGTCTCGCCGCGCAGATAAGCGCCGTCCTCAACCTCGTGCAGCCGGCTGAACGCCCGTAGCCGCCCTCGCACGCGGGAGCGCAGCGCCCACGCGCCGGCATCGTCCCGTCCAAGCACCGCCACGGCGTCTGGGGGTTGACAATCAAGCAGGCGCGTCTTGGCAGCCGTATAAGACCTCCATCGTCTTGTGCCGGTCCAGGTGGTTGGGGGTCACGTTGAGCATTCCAGCCACCGGGGCGCCGAGGCTCATGATTTCGAGCTGAAAGCTGGACAGTTCTATGACCACCAGGTCATCCGATCCGATCTCGTCGAGATCGAGCAGCATCGACCGGCCGATGTTGCCCCCGATCCAGGTGCGCCGACCCGCTGTCCGACCGATGGCTCCGGTCAGCGCAGTGGTGGTCGTCTTGCCGGCCGAGCCGGTGATCCCAATCACCTGAGCGGGGCACGCTTCCAAGAACAACTGCGAGTCGTTGGTCAACGGGATGCCCCGCGCCACCGCCTCGCGGACGATCGGCGCATCAGTGGGCACCCCTCCGCTCAGGCACACCATGTCGGCACGGTCCAGCAAACTCGCCGGATGACCGCCAAGGACATACCCGACCGGCAATTCAGCCAGTTGCTCCAGCGCGGGTTCAAGCTCGACGGCCGGGCGCAGGTCGCTGATTACCACCTGCGCGCCCAGGCGCGTCAGATACTGGGCCAGCGCTGTGCCCTGGCGGGCAAGCCCCAGTATCACCACCCTCTTTCCCACGTGTTTGCTAGAGATCAACGTCACATTCCTTGGCAGCCTAGATGAGCGCCAGCGCAATACCAAGCATGGCGGCCAACAAACCCACAATCCAGAACCGCTGCACCACCTGGGTCTCCGACCAACCGACCAGCTCAAAGTGGTGCTGGATCGGAGCCATCTTGAATATCCGTTTGCCGCCGGTGAGCTTGAAATAGCTCACCTGGATAATGACCGACAGCGCTCCAGCGATGGGGACGATAGCGATGAGGGGGAGCAACAGCCATTGGCCTGAGAGCAAGGCTACCACGCCCAAAGTGGCCCCAAGGGCAAGAGAGCCCGTGTCTCCCATGAACATCTGAGCGGGATGAGAGTTGTACCACAGGAAGGCAAACAAGGCGCCCACAACGATGAAACAGAATCGCGCCAAGTACTGCTGATCTTGCAGCGCCGCGATCACCCCATACCCGCCAAAGGCGGTCGCTGAGATCAGGGCAGCCAATCCGTCCAGGCCATCGATGAGGTTGACCGCGTTGGAGAACGACACGATGATCCACACTGCCAACGGAAGGTAAAACAGGCCAATGTTCAACTGCACCAGGACAGTCGGTATGGCGACGCCTCGCAGCCCGAGCCGGAAGTGAAGAAGCGCCGCAGCTCCGGAGGCAATGATCACCTGCCACAGGAACTTGGTGCGCGCATAGAGGCCCTCGCCTTTCCGATCGCCCCGGATGCCAGACCAGTCATCCACCGCCCCCAGGACGCCGAACGCCGCCATGATAACCAATGGTATGACGATTGCCTCGGCGGGTTCTTGCTGCCGGAGGATCTGAACCACATGGGCGACCACCGACACCGCGATGACGGTTGCCAACACCAGGATGCCTCCCATCGTTGGCGTGCCCATCTTGGTGAAATGGGTGTGAGGTCCTTCAACACGGATTTGCTTGCCCACCCCAAAACGCCTCAACAAGCGCACAAACACGCCGCCCCATATGATGGCCAATAAAAAGGAAAGGCCGGCGAGCGTGAGAGCAAACGCCATCAGGAGGTCTCCTCTGCGCCTGGGGAGCCTGACGCTTTTCCATCGTCCTGACGCCCGTGGACAAGCACCTCCACCAACCGGTCCAGCTCTACTCCCCGCGATCCTTTGACCAGAACCATATCCTGCGGCCGGATCAGGCTGGGTAGCAGGTCGATGGCAGCGTCAACGTCCGGCAGAGCGACCACCAAATCCGGTGACATGCCGGCCGCGAGCGCCTCCTCGGCAATAATGCGGCCCAGGCCGCCCACCGTCACCAGGATGTCGGCCGCGTCAATTGCCCGCCGGCCGACCAGCCGATGGCCTGCCTGTTCGTAGGCGCCCAGTTCCAGCATGTCGCCCAACACTGCGACTCGCCTCCCGCCCTGGCCGATTACCGGCCGCGACGGGCCCAGGTCGGCGAGCAGATTCAACGCCGCTATCGTCGATGAAGGGCTGGCGTTGTAAGTGTCGTCAAGAATGAGAGAGTCATTGGGTCCCGTGACCGCCACCAACCGCAACTGCGGTGAATCACCCTGCAGGCCGGTCACGATCTCTGACCAATCCATCCCCTCCACCAGAGCAACGGCGGCCGCGCGCATGGCGGTGTGAACGCTGTGTCGTCCCAACAGTGGCGCCCGGATGTGCACCGTCTCACCCCGGAAATGGAGGCTGAAACGGATGCCTTCCAGCCCGGCCCCCTCAATCTGGTCCGCCCAGAGATCGGCGCTGGGGCTGAGGCCGTAGGTAAAGACGCGGGCTCGAGTCCGCGACCGCATCGCCCGCACCAACGGCTCGTCCTGGTTCAGGATGGCCACTCCGTCGGGCGCCGGCGGCAAGGACTCTACCAACTCGGACTTGGCATCAGCAATGGCCTGCAAGGAGCCAAGACGCTCCAGGTGTACCGGGCCCACATTGGTGACCACGCCGACCTGCGGCCGGGCGATCTGGGCCAGGGTGGTTATCTCCCCCCCGTGGTACATGCCCATCTCGAGCACCACTCGCTCGTGGGCATTGGTTAGACGAAGCAACGCCAATGGCAGACCGATCTCGTTGTTGTAATTGCCCTCGCTCTTGAGGGTGCGGTAGCGGACGCGGAGCACTGCGTGAATCAGCTCCTTGGACGTCGTCTTGCCCACACTGCCGGTGACGCCAATGACGCGGGGGGTGAAACGCGCCCGCCAATAGGTTGCCAGGCGATGCAAAGCGTCGAGGGTGTCGTCAACCACGATGCATAGCGGAAGCGCCAGGTCGGTCGCCATCTCGTGGGTGATGGGCTGCCTGACGTCGACCACACGAATGTCGGCCGGCCCCGTGTGCTGAACTAGCGCCGCCACTGCGCCGCGCCCGAACGCGTCCTCGACATAGTCATGGCCATCAGCCTGCTCCCCGCCAAAGGCGACAAACAGTGTGCCGGGAGAAGCGTTGCGCGAGTCGATTACCACATCGGTAACCACCTGCGCGCTCGCGAGCAACTTGTAACCGCTCAACGCTTCGATCACATGACCCAGGTTCAGCATCTGCAGGATACCTCGTCACTCCTGCCCAATACTTTTCATCGTCGCGCTCGGTCCAACGCCCGCTCGGCGTCTGGCGGGATGTCCAGGAGCACCACCAACTGCTCTACCAACCGGGCAAAGGTTGGGGCAGCCGTCATAGAGCCCCAGCGTTCGTAGAGGGGTACCTGCGGTCGATCGATCTTGACAAACACGATCACCTGCGGGTCGTCGGCTGGCAGGAATCCCACAAAGGTGCCAATAACATCGGTTGGGTGATAAATGCCTCCCTCGGCGATCTGTCCGGTACCCGTCTTGCCGGCGATGGTGTATCCTTCAACGGTTGCATTCGGCACCTCGCGAGCCACCGCCTGCGTCATCATCCAGGCCACGGTGTCGGCCGTCGCCTCGCTGATGGGTTGCCCTATGACCGTCCGCTGGAACTGCAGGATCTGTTCTCCAGTTCGAATTTCGGACACGACGTGTGGTTGCAGCATCACACCGTCGTTAGCTATGGTCGCGATAGCCACCAATTCCTGCAAGGGAGTGACCGCGAGGCCCTGCCCAAATGCATTGGTCCCCAGGTCAGCCTCCGTCCACAAGCCGTCTCCGGGGCGCTTGACACGCCCGATCACCTCGGCATCGAGGTCGATTCCGGTGTACTCGCCCAGGCCAAAGGCTTCCATATAGCCGTAAAACGTGGTTGGGCCCATCCACCGGGCGATGGTAGCCGCTCCGACGTTGAGCGACTTGGCCAAGAGGGTCACCATGTCGGTAGTGCCGTGGGCAGCCCGATCCCAGTTGTAGATCGGCAACCCACCCACCTCGATCACCCCTCGATCATCATAGGTGGACTCGGGTGTGACTGTGCCCGAGTTGATGGCGGCGGCCATGGTCAGCACCTTGTGAATGGAACCGGGCTCAAACCAGCCGCTGACCGTAAGGTTGACCAATCGCTTGGGATCAGTCTCGTAATACAAGTTGGGATCATATGCCGGCACGTTAGCCATCGCCAGAATCCCAAAGTCGCGCGGATCCATGACAATGATGGTGCCCGATTCAGAACGGTACTGGCGTAAGGCCTCTAGCAGCACCTGCTCGGTCACGTGTTGCACCGTGCGATCGACAGTCAACGCCAGAGTCGCGCCCTGCAACGGTCGAGCCACATCCCATTGTCCATAAAGAAACGGAAAGCTGCGCACCGTGACTTTTTCACCCCGCAGCACCTCATCGTAAAAACCTTCCAGGCCTGAATGGCCGTACATATCCAGGTCTACCCACCCCAGCACATGGCTGAGAAGTTCACCCTGAGGGTACCGGCGCCGCGGCACCGGCTCCACCGCAATCCCATCGAGCTCCAGCTCTCTGACCGCCTGGGCAACCTGGGCTGGCACCCGGGGCGCAACCACCGAGTAAAGCACTGGCATCCCGTCGTCCCTCAACGGGGGATCCAGCAGGGGGAGGATCGAGTAGGTCCTTGTGATCAGGGCCGTCGAGAGAAGCGCGGCCACCTCACGCGGATTGACGATTTGATTGGGCGCTGCGCTGATGCGATAGTCATAAGACGTCACCGCCAGCACTGCGTCGTTCCGATCCACAATCGGCCCTCTCAGTGGATCCACATCCTGTTTGACCCCGAATATCTCCTCGTGAGCTTGTACGGCCTGCACCCGCCCCACGAGCTGGAGGCTCACCAACCTCAACACAACCCCCAGGCTGGCGACCAGCAGGACACCTAATATCGCATACAGTCTACGGCGGTTTGCGGCCGGCATCTCAGGATCCTCCCCCAGAGGTGCCCTGCGTCCAACCGGTGAAACCTCGCATCAACCCTTGCCACCAGTTCGACAGCCCGCCGATTGGCTCGGGTGGGGCTGGGCTTTCAGGAATAATAATCGGACCCGGCGTGGTCGGGTATCCGTCAACCCGCAAGTATTCGATCCGCTCTGGGTCGGCGTCCACAAACCCAAGCGCCCGTGCTCTACTGCGAAGGTCTTCAAGCGACTGCGCAGCCGCGATCTGCGCCTCCAGGTAGACGTTGCGCTCTTGCAGTTCTTTGATATCAACGGTCAGCTGTTGCATTTGATAGCCGGTGATAATCTTTTGGCTGCCCTGTGCCAGGTAGACTACCCCGACCAATGAAAGCAACACCACGATTACCCCCCAGCCCAAGGCTGACTGGGTTTCAAAGAGCGATGGCGCTCGCTTGAATCCGTGTGAGAGAATGCTCTTGCCTTCCATCTTGATGACCTCACCCGATTGCCTGCCGGTCGGTGAAGACCCTAAAGCCTTTGACCTCACACCCTCACGGCTGCGATCAATGGCTTCTAGCCATAGCGCTCCCTGGGCACGGACCAGCAGATGCTTGTCCTGCGCAACATGCACAGTCGTCGCTATTGCGCGTACAAGTATCGTGCCAGCGCGAGGTCCGTGCGCGGGTCCGGTGCTAGCAACGCACCGGGCGCCCCGGCTATCTCTGGCTCTACGCCGGAAACACTCAGACTCGCTCTGCCACCCGCAAGCGAGCGCTGCGGCTGCGAGGATTCTCACCGGTCTCCTCCACCGACGGTCGGATCGGTTTGCGAGTGACGATTTTTAACGTGGCCCGATGGTCACAGGCACAGACCGGCCACTCAGGTGGGCAAACACAGTCCTGTGCTGCTCGCCTGAAAAACTGCTTCACTATTCGGTCCTCGAGCGAATGAAAGGCAATGACCACAATACGGCCGCCTGGCCTCAGCAGGCCCACCGCTGATGGCAGCGCTTCTGCAAGCGCATCCAGTTCGCGATTGACCGCTATCCGCAGCGCCTGAAAGGTACGAGTCGCCGGATGAATCCCCGGCTTGCGCTCCCTTGCCCGCACCGTCCTGCTCACCACCGCCGCCAAGTCGCCGGTCGTCTCGACCGGTCGGGCTGCCACGATCGCCCGGGCAATGCGCCAACTCGCTTGCTCCTCCCCGTACCGAGCGATGAGTTCCGCCAACTGCTCCACGGGCAACTCGTTTACCAACTCGGCCGCCGATTGCCCTTCGCCCGGGTCGAATCGCATATCCAGCGGACCGTTGTGCTGAAACGCAAACCCACGCTCTGGGTCATCAAGCTGGCGAGAAGAGAGCCCCAGGTCAAGCAGTATCCCATCCAGCGGAGCCACTCCGGCCGCTCGCGCCACCTGCCCCATCTGGGCAAACGACGCCTGCCGCAGTATTAGCTGATCCTTGTGGCGAGCCAACCGCTCGCTCACAAAAGCGATCGCCGCTGGATCGCGATCCAGCCCCAACAATTGCCCTCGTGGTGACAAAGTCTCCAGGATACCGGCCGCGTGACCTCCCGCGCCTATAGTGCCATCCAGGTAAGAGCCATCGGGCTGGATGGCAAGGTGCTCGAGCACCGATTGGTAAAGTACGGCGGTGTGACCCGCATCGACCGGCGTGCCGGTCGCGGAATCGTTATCAGATTCCAAGGCCAGCCCATCGGTCGGCGTTGTCCTCGTTGTCCAGTGCATCGCGCGTCTCGTTCCACCTTGACGGTGACCAGAGCTCGATGTACGAGTAGACGCCCACGATGACGACCTCTTTTGATATGCCGGCGGCCTCGAGCAGATACGGGGGGATGTTCACCCTCCCCTGGCGGTCTGGTTCTGCATCGCACGCGCCCGAGAACATCAAGCGCCGAAAGTGGCGCGCTCCGGAATCGCCATACGACAGCTTGTTGATACGCTCGACGATGCCGTTCCATTCTCCAAGTGGAAAGATCACCAGGTTCTTGTCCAGACCACGAGTGATCACGAGTCCGTCGAGCAGCGGCCGGCGATACTTGGACGGAATGGTCAACCGCCCTTTATCATCGATCACATGCTCGTATTCGCCCAAGAACATTTGTTCGGATTCTCCCACCCGGTGCCAATCTTGAGGGGGAAACGCGCCTGGACGCCCCATTCCTCCCCACTTTGGACCACAGCTTGCCACAGTATAACCCATTCCCTCTGGTTTGACTAGAGGGAAACGGAAAACTTTAAGGATGAAACGGGGTTTCGAGAGAGGGATTAGGGAGGAAACGGTCGCCAGAGAGGGCGAACGGGTTCATTTTTCCATCTTGGTTAGCGCCTCATACGCCGGCCGCACGCGCAGCTCGGAATATCCGGGGTACGTGATCGCCCACCAGTATTCCTCGTTCTCCTGGGTCCAGTCATACTTGGCGATATACACGGTAGTTATCAAGCCGACCCAGGGCCAATGACCGCGGGCATATTGATAGGCGCGGACCACATAGTCGGCCTGTTGCTCTTCGGTAACGGCGTGCCAATGATAGGGAGAATCCGGCCGCGGGTCGGTGGTCCAACCCATTTCGAGGACCGCCACTTGCTTGGCCGCGTCTCCGTTGGCCTCCATGATCGCGCGCATGTCTTCCACGTGACGAAAGGCAAAGGTGCGGTGTCCGCCCCACCCCAGCAAAGGGTCGGCGGCCAACTCTGGGTCGAGCTCCGGCGGCGCCTTGTAACCAGGCGCATTGAGACCGAGGATGTCAAAATAGGGGGCTGCGCCGGCCGCGTACATCTCGTGCAGAAAGCGCTCATCGGGAATAGCCACCGGCAGATCGATCCCCGTCGGCGCCAGGCCGGCCGAGATGACAATGGCCTCTGGGTCGGCAACTTTGATGCCCGTGTAACACGCCTTGAGCAGCGCGACGTATTCGGCGGCATTGGGCTCCTTTTCCCCCCACTCGCGGCTCAGGTTGGGCTCGTTCCAGACCTGGTAGGCGTGAACGCGGCCACGATAGCGCTGCGCCAGCACCCTGCAAAAGTCCTGGAAATCCTGCAGGTCGCTCGGCGGACCGTTCAGCACCAGGGTTTCGCCGGAGGCCTGGGACCAGAAGGGTTGCCGATCAATCCTCACCAGGAGCTTGAGGCCTGCCCGCTCGACCTCAGCGACTATTTCATCGGGAAAGTACCAATTGTAAGCGCCCTTTTGTATATCCTCAATGTCCCGCCAGGCAAAGGTCTGCTTGATCCAGCCAAACCCCATCTCCCTGACCACTTGCACATCCCGTCGGATGTGCTCGGTGGGGTGCCACCATAGGAACGCCTGCACAGCGTAGGTTGGCGATGGAAGATGGGGGTGATCACCCTCGGGGACCGATGGCGACACTACAGGCGCGGGCGTTGACCGCTGGCACGCCGCCAGCCACAGCGCCCCTACAAGGAATAACACCAACCCGGAGCCGATCAGGCTCCGGGCTGGTCTCAGATTGCCCGTCACGGCTTGGGCATCATCTCCAACGCTTCAAACGCCGGCCGCGGGCTGCCATCCAAGTGGAGAATGCTGTAAGGGACGTTGTTGTCTTCGGGTCCGAGCCCCTTGGGGCCAAAGTCCAGGTTCCAGAGAAACGCAAGCCAGGTGATCCCCCACTCGCGCTGCAATTGGTACGCCTGGACGATCCAATCGGCCTGCTCCTGCAACGTGTTGTCATCGGCGAATTGAAAGCCGGCCGGGGTACCGCCCACGCCCTCGCTGGACGCCCAGCCAAACTCGGTGACACAGAGCCTCCTCTGACCGGCCATCATCTGCGAGTACCCTATCAAGGTGCTCTTGAAGCTCCAGCTATGATGGACGTTGTCGAACGGTCCGCGAAAGGCGGCGGTTGCCGCCTGGGGATCACCGGGCGCGTCTTCGGCCGTCACATCGGGCCCGATGTTGTACCCGTTGTGATGGGCTCCGACACAGTCCGCATAGTTGAGCATGCCGGCGTCGAGCAAATTCTGGAAAAAGACAAAATCGTCAATTGCGGTCACGCGCCCGTCCGGTTCCACCCAGCCGCCAGTTGGGGCCAGCGCGCCGCTTACCACCACGATGCCCGGCTCTTTGGCCTTGATGGTCTCGTGAGCCATCTTAAGCATATCGACATAACGCGGCGCGCTCAACCCATCTGCCACCTGCCATTCACGTTCGAGGTTTTGCTCGTTCCAGACCTCAATAGCGCTAATTTGACCCGGATAGCGGTCGATCAACTTGGTCAAAAAGGCAGTGAGCTGATTCAGATCATCGGGCGGGCCGTGAGTATTTCCATAGGCCGGCCGGGACCAGGCAGGCGCTGTGACCACGCTGAGCAGCACGCGGACGTGGCGCTCATGCGCAGCCGCCATGATGCCGTCCAACATGCCCCAGTTTAGATCTCCGGGCGAGAGCTCAAGGTCTCCCCACCGGACCTGTTGCTTGATCCACCCCAGCCCCAGCCGCTCAACTTGACCGGCCGTCATCTGTGGGTCGCCGACCGGTCCATGGACCTGGATTCCGTACCCATAGGCATCAACCGGCACCAGAGTGCGAACTGGCTCGGCCGGCTCTGGTTCGCCAGCAATCTCGGCCGGCGACGTTGGCGTGACCACCTGGACTTTAGCAGTTGGAACAGCGGGCGCCAACGTGGCGGTAGCGGCTGCCACCACCTCTTCTTGCGTCGGTTGCGCGGTGGCCGCCGTCTCCTCTCCGCTTCCGAGAAGCCACAGCACGGCCACGACGATCGCGCCGACGAAAAACGAACCAATGATCCACGCTACCGCCAGGTTTCGCAACCTACGATTGGCTGCCTGCCGTTCTTCTGTGCCTGACATCTCTTTCCTCTCAGCGCTACCCGCCCATGGCGGCGGCGAGCGAACCACATGCGGGACAGGACCCTCCAGGTCGGATGATAGCGTATCCGTCCTGGGGATCATTGCCGTACCGCGCAAAGTCGATATTCCAGACGATGATACAGCGCACCATGCCAGACGAGCGGCTCAAGGTCACCGCCTCGGCCAACCAGGCCGCTTGCTGCGCATTGGTGATGCCGCGCGCCCACGCCCACTGGTCGGCAAAAGTATCCACGCCTTCCTGGGACGCATAGCCCATCTCGGTGTAGAACAGCTTGCGCGACCCGCCAAAGACGCTGTAATAGAGGCGGGTCTGTGGCATGAAATACCACGAGTGATGCCCACCGCCGCCGTCGGCCGGGTGTCCACTGGAGGCAGAGGGAGAAGTAGCGCCCGAGTTGTGGTGTGCGCCGATGTAATCCATACAGTTGGCGGCGCCCGCGTTATACATTCCCTGGAGCCAGGGCAGATCATCGCAGCCGGCGCCGCTGCAGCCGCCAAACCACCCCGTTGGCGCCGGCGCCGCGCTGATGACGGCCGTACCGGCATTCGCGTTCTTGATGGCGCTATAGGCCGCGCACAGCAGTTGGGTGTATGAAGCCGGGCTGATCTGACCGGCCGCCCATTCACGGTCAATGTTGGGCTCGTTCCAGACCTCGATCGCATCCGCGCCGGCGGCCGCCATGCGCCCTACCCATGCGCTAAAGTCAGCGTGAAAGTTGGGTTGCGTCACCATGCCCGGCGAGCCCAACGCGCTGAGCTGGATCTTGTACCCGTTTCCGTGCGCCATCCCCACGAGACCCGAGGCATCCTCGCCATAATGCACCTGCACCTTGACCCAATTCATCCTGGCGGATGCCATCTGACCGAGATAATTCCAGGATCGGATATGGCCACCCAGTTCAAACCCACCGCCGGGCGATGGAGGGGGCGCAGGTGGCGGCACAAATCCATCTGGATCTGGGGTGCTGGTGGGCGCCGGAGTCGGCAGAGGGATGTCCTCCACCGGCCGATCCGAGAGGTTGATATAGACTGTGCACAATCCCGCAAACACCCAGCCCTGGGTGCCATCCGGCGTCTCGATACGCAACCAGGTCAGGTCCGGGTTGACGGCGTGTATCTGTAGTGGGGTACCTCCGGCCAACTGGGTTGTGACTCGAAAGACCGTCCCCGGGCCCTCACGTACATTGACCACCGATCCAGAGATCACCGCATCTGCATCACCCGGCGGAGGCTCGGGGTCCGACGAACCCCCACCACCCTCAGCGACCTCTTGTGGGGTCGGAGTGGATGAAGGTTCAGGGGTTGGGGTTGGGGTTGCGGTTGCGGTTGCCGTAGCCGTCGCGGCGGGAACCACAGCCACACGCACCGCGCCCAGATCCGCCACCTGCCCCCCGATGGTGAGCTGCCCCTTGATGGCATAGATGCCAGGTGTACCGACCGCGTGCCAGGTGTAGACCGGCGCATTCAAATCCCCTGGTTCCTGGCTCAGGGCTGCTCCCGCCTCGTCTTGTACGGTCCAGGTCAGCGCTGCCGTCTGGCCGGCCGGGAACGCCGCCGAAGCCAGGAACGTCGTCACGGCCGAGGTCAACTCTCCGGCAATGTCCGAACTGACCAGGCCATTGAGCATCACCGCACCCAGGTTAAAGCGGGTGAGAACCGCCAGCCTTTGATTCAATCCGCTGCCGGCCGGCAGCCAGACAGTCACGGTCCGCCCTTCCGCGGCATAGGTCGCGCTGTAGGCGCCCGCGACCAAGTCCTCGGTCAACATCCCCGGCGGGACCTGCACCACGACCTCGTTGCCCGGTTCGAGCTCTTCAGCCCCCGGGTCCACGCGCACGACCGACGAATTCAGGGGCGCCAGCGCCTCCGCAGTGTGCACCGGCGTCCATACCCCGTCGATGTGTTGCACACCGATCGCGTTGATGGCGACCGTCAGCCGATAGCGATTCACCCGAGTGACCGCCCAAGAGAGGATCTGATCGACTCGAGCGTCCTGAACATAGCCGGCCGGTTCCAAAGGCAGGGAAACTTGCACTCTATCAGCCACTGACCCCAGGCCGGGCCAGTCGTACCCCTGGGTGTTCCAGCCACCGTCCGCCAGCATCTGCGGGGCCGGCAGTGTCACGATCAAACGGTGGCCGGCCGAATGCAGGCGGGCGGCTAGCTCGGCCACAAATGCTGAAAACGCCTCCCGCTGGTTCTCCTTGACCCCCTGATAATCGAGATTCAATCCTTCGAAACCGCCCTTGACCACCAAGTTCGTGAGCGCGTCGAGATGGACCTGCTGCAAGCCCGGGTCAGCAAGCAGGGCTGAGGTCAGCTCTGCATCTTGGCTGCCGCTCACGGCGTACCCGGCAAAGCGCGCTCCATCTCCTGTCGCGGGGGTCACCTGGCCTACCAGCGCGCCACCAGGTCCCAGGGATACACCCACTGAATGCAGTTCGCCAACCACCCCGGTCGTCTCGGGGGGCAGACTGTCCGCCTGGTCCGCGCTCATCGCAACTACCGGAGTCAGTGGGCCAGCTTGAAACGCTGCCACAGCCTTGGGGGGCGCCCCTGGCCCGCTGACCATCCGGTCGGTAGCCAGGTCTCTCGTGTGCGCAAGAAACGCCCACTGTGTACCATCCCAAGAATACAAGTCCAGCAGGCGATACGGTTCGGCGTCGTTCGGGATGACAACCTTGAGCGTCACCGCTGGGCTTGCGTCTTGGTCGAATTCGATTCCATACAAGGGGCTCAACAGCTTTAGGTAGTCCGGAAGGGCGCGGACGGCCGCCTGCCAGGAATCCGGTACCTGCCCACCGAGGACGTGGTCGCGCGGCAGTGCATCCAGTTTCACGCGCACCGATCCGTCGAGCTGGGTTGGGTCAACCACAAGCTCCAGGCCATCAGGGTGCGAGGCCTGGGGGTTCCCAGCGTCCAGCCGAGTGAAATCGGATCGGAATAACCGCTGGCCCAGAGAAACCGGGGGCAGCAGCAAACCCAGGATCACCAACACGGCTACCATGCCCCACAACAGCAATGAGGCCAATGGCGAACGTTTGCGGCGCCCTAGAGGTTTTTCCATAGCACTATCTCCTATTGCAGAATGTGCCATTCACACAAAACGGCCGCTTTCGACCGCGGCCGCCATTGATTTGAACGGCGGAAACTGGATTTCCTCCCTCTCCTCTGAGAGCAATTCTAGCATAGCCGTTTTTATTTGCCAAATGGGGTCCCTGGGAGCGGAGCGGCCAAGTCACCCGGTGATTCGTGCTTGCCGCGGATAGGACTGATACCCTATCTATTGGCTGCTTGCGCTCAGTTGCCGCTGGGGTATAATAACAATATCGACACCAAAAAAGGAGGGTTGTTTGAGCTTGCGGGCCAGTCTGATCCTTTTTTCTCTGCTGGCGATCCTGCTGGCAGCTTGCGGAGGAACGCCAACCGCCACCCTGCCGTCGCCGTCTCAGACCGATGTAGCCAAGCCGGCCGCGACGGAGGCGCCTTCCACGGCGGTCCCGCCAACCGCGACGCCGGCGCCTCCGTCACCAACCCCAGAACCGCCGGCCGCTGCCCGGGTCAACGGCCAACCCATTCTCCTCGAAACGTACCAGAAGGAACTGGCGCGGTACGAGGCCGCCCAGCACGCCTTGGGTCGCGACCCGGCCGCCGACGGGACCCCTTATCAGACCACGGTGCTGGATGCGCTCATCGAACAAGTCCTGGTAGAACAAGCGGCGGCGCAAGCGGGGATTACGGTATCGGATGAGGCGTTAGATGCCGAGTTTGAACGGCTGATCCAGGCCACCGGGGGTGGACAACCCTTTGTCGATTGGCTGGAGATGAACCAGTACACGGAAGACGAGTTTCGCGAGGTGCTGCGCTCGCAGATGATTACCCAGGCGATGATCGAACGGGTAACCGCGGCCGTGGCTGACTCTACCGAACAGGTGAATGCCCGCCACATCGTGGTTGACTCGATGGAAACCGGCGAATGGATTCTGGCGCAACTGGAACAAGGCACGGACTTTGCAACGCTGGCAATAGAGTATTCTTTGGATGAAAGCACGCGGATGAACGGCGGAGATCTAGGTTTCTTCCCACGCGGCCTGCTGTTGGCGCCCGAAGTGGAGCAGGCGGCATTCGCACTTGAGCCAGGCCAGATCAGCTCCCTGGTGGAGAGCGGCTTTGGCATTCACATCATTCAGGTGTTGGAAAAGGACCCATCTCGAGCGACGACGCCCGAGGTGTTGCAGCGACTGCGTACAGTAGCGTTTGAACAATGGTTGGACAACCTTTGGGTGTCTGCCACCGTTGAACGTAACATCTGATCACCCTTGCGTTGGGAAGGGGAGGAGACAACATGTCCGAACTTCGAAGCGACCTAGCGGATGAACCTGAGACCGGCCGCAGGTTCGACATCTTTAACCTGCTGACCCTCCTGGTGCTGTTGTTGACGGCCCTGGCAGTAGCCGGCTTTGTCGTGGTTTTCCTCATGCCGGCCTTGCTGCCGGCAGATCTGCGGGCCGAACAAGGCCAACTGCTCTCTACGGCCGCGCCGCCCCCGACCAGGACGTCCCCCGCCACCGCCCAGGAGGTCGCGGATGTTCCACCAACCTGGACTCCTGAGGCTTCAGCCCAGCCGACCAACACCGCCACGCCGCGAGGCACGGCGACCCATACGCTCACACCGTCATTGACGCCTACCTGGCGACCCACCAACACCCCCACCAGCACGCCGACCCCCACCCAGACGCCCACCGAGACCCCTACCCCAGGTCCGTCGCCCACCGCCAGTTCCACCCGCTCGGCCTACCCATTTACCATGGACAAGAACAGCCCCATCTTTACGGCCAACTATGCCAACAATGCGGGCTGCAACTGGCTTGGAGTGGCGGGCCAGGTCTTTGACCTGGAAGGAAACCCGGTTCCGGCCGGCGCCTATATGATCTGGGTGACAGAAAGCGGAATCAACTACCAGACCTTTACTGGCGGAGCGCCGGCGTATGGACCATCAGGTTGGGAAGTATTCCTGAACGACCGGCCGCGGGTTGCCACCCATCGAGTCCAGTTGTTTACGCCCAGCGGCACGCCGGTTTCCCAGGTGATCGAGTTCTCCACCTGGGCCAGTTGCAGTCAGAACCTGGTGCTGATCAACTTTGTGCAGAATCATTGAGAGATGAAGCAGCGAGTACGCACCGGCATCGCCGGGCTGGACGCGATGCTGGCGGGCGGATTCACCCCTGGTTCGGCGAACCTCGTGTGGGGCGCGCCCGGCGCCGGCAAGACGACGCTAGGGCTAGAATTTCTCTACCGGGGAGCCATGGAGGGATGCTCGGGGCTGTGGATATCGTTCGAAGAGTTTCCTCACTCGCTCTACCGGGATGCGGCTTCGCTGGGATGGGACCTTGAGCTTTTGCAGCGTGAGAACCGGCTCGAGATGGCGTTCACTTCTCCCCGCGTTCTACATTCGATCCTGGACTCTGAAGCCGGTCTCGCGGGGCGCTGGCAGGCCGACCGCATTGTTCTGGATAGCATCTCGCACCTCAGGCGGATCACCCAAGATTCCTATGAGCTGCGATTGATCCACCAACAGCTTGTCAAGCGGCTCAAAGAAACCCAGGCCACCTCGCTGCTCATCGGCGAGAGCAATGGAGCTACGCTGGGCAAGTTCGACCCGGGACATGTATCCTTCATGGTGGACTCGGTCATCACGCTCAACTATGTGGAGGTCGAGAGTGCGATTCATCGCGCCATGGTGGTCCTCAAGATGCGCGGCAGCGATCACGCCAAGGAGATTCGACGTTTTGAGATCCGGCATGGCGGCATCCAGGTGCTGGAGAGGTTTCAAAACCGAGAGGGAATCCTGACCGGCATGTCCCGCCGCATTGGATGATTCTGCCTTGACGGGCACGCTCTACCTGGTTGGCACCCCCATTGGCAACATGGAGGACGTCTCGCTCCGGGCATTGCGGATCATGCAGCAGGTCCCGCTCATCGCAGCCGAAGACACACGGGTCACCGGCCGGTTGCTCGCCCGGCACCAGATCGATACGCCGCTGACCAGCTACCACGAGCACAACAAGCTGGCCAAGTTGCCGCGCCTCCTCACCCACCTGCAGGCCGACGACCTGGCGTTGGTCTCGGACGCCGGCATGCCCGGCCTTTCCGACCCAGGCTATGAATTGGTGCGGGCAGCGGCCGTGGCCGATATTCCGGTCGTCGTCATCCCGGGACCGTCGGCCGTGATCAGCGCCCTGGCGGTCTCGGGTCTACCCACGGACCGATACCTCTACCTTGGGTTCCTTCCCCGTCGCCAGGGAGCGTTGATGGAGCTCTTGCAGAGCATCAGCGGAGACCAGCACACGTTGGTCGCGTTCGAGGCGCCCCACCGGCTGGTGAAGACCCTCCGGCTGATCCAGGCGGTGCTGGGGGAACGGCCCACGGCGATAGCCCGCGAACTGACCAAGCTGCACGAACAAGTCCTGCGCGGGACGCCCGAGGAGCTAATGGCGCACCTGTCAGACCATCCTCCAAAAGGGGAGATAACGCTGGTGATCGGTGGTGCGCAGGAAACGGAACTCCCCCCATGGGATGAAGATCAAGTGCGCGCCGCGCTGCAAGAGATGGTAACAGCGGGTTCAAGCCCAACTGGGGCCGCCAAAGCCATCGCCCACCAGTCAGGCTGGCCCCGACGCAAAGTCTACCGGCTAGCGACGGGTCAGGACCCGACTCCAAAGTGAGCCGGGTCCCGAGCCCATCCCCTCCTACGGCAGGTCGCCTGCCACAAAAAACGTATCGAGAATCCGCTCCATTGCATCCAGGTCTGCATCGCTGATCGCCTGGATCTGCAGGAACATAATGAATGCCCGCGACTCAGGCACGGCCGCCAGCTCGACGATGATGCTGGCAATCTCGCCGCATTCGTAATAGAGATCGTAAAAGCCGGTGTATAGCCCGTCGTCGTACTCGTAGCGCCCGTCGTAGATGCACTCTTCATAGGCGCCCCCGAACTCGTCGAGGAGCGTGCTTTCGTTATAGTCGGCCGCCAGACGACGAGACGCCAGGAAACGCACCCCAGGCGTCGAATAGGTGGACCAGAAAGCCTCCAGGTCACTGCTGGCCTGGACATCCAATGCATAGATCGATTCGTCATCCGCCAGGAAAGGGCGACCGTCTACGTCAGCCGACCACTCGAGCGGGATTTCCATCACGATGGTCTCCGTATCATCCCAGACCTCGACAAAAGTCTCGTAGGTGGCAGCGCCTGTCAGCTCCTCGCTCTGCTCCTCGATCTGTTCGGCAAAGGAGAACGCCAGCTCGAGCTCACGGCCGTTCAACTGACCCACCAGGACCTCTTCGCTCGAAAAGCGAAGCACCTCGACGCTGAGGGTGTCCTCGGGGCGGTGAGTCCGAAGAATATCGCAATAGTCGGCCATCGTGCCATCCACAGCCAACACCAACCCCTCGATCATGGTCAGTATGTCGCCGCCCTGGATGCCCGTCCCGTCGGCCGGTGAGCCAGACTTGACCGATGAAACCCATATGCCCGAGATAGAGCCATCGTTGACCGCCATTCCGTTGACGCCGATCGACGTCACGTCGGTGCCGGTCCGCAACTGGTCAATGACGGGCCTGGCTTCATCTCGCGCGATGGCGAAAAACTGGTTCACACTAGAGGCGCCAGCGTAATTGATCCCGACGATCTTGCCTTGATCGGTGACCAGGGGCCGCCCGAGTTGCCGGGGTTGATGGTCGCATCGTGCTCCACCACCCAGTCAACGGACGCCCAATCGGTCTCCCCGTCCGCTCGCTCCTTGGAGATAATGCCCCGGGTCAAAGTGAACTCGGGGTCGCCCAGCGGAAAGCCGGCCGCATAGACGTCCAGGCCCGGGGCGACCTGCCCGTCGAACCACTCCAGATACGGATACCCGTCCCCCTCGATATCGATCACCGCCAGGTCAGAGCACTCGGACACCCCCAAGATGACGGCGTTCCGAGGGCTGCTTCACCGCCTACCCACACCTTTAACAGTGCGGCGCCGGTCACAACGTGGTTGTTGGTGACCGCAATGCCCGACTCGTCAATGATAAAGCCAGAGCCCCTGGCCGGCGACATTGAGCCGCAAGCCAACCTGTGGGTCTACAAAGCTGCCCTGGGCCTCGATCTGAATCACTGCCGTCCTGACATCTTGCAGCGAGGCCACCGCTTTGGAAGCTGGCGGAGCAACTTCCGGCGGGGTGGTGGCAGCCGGAGCCTGCGTGGGAACCGCCGTCGGCGGGAGCGTTGGCTCTGGTGTAGCAGTCGCCTCCTCGCCGCCCAAATTACAGGCCAGGCTCGATAGCATAAGCGTGACCAGCACGAGGCTGATCCAATATTGGGGTCTCTTGGTCATGGGTCCTCCCAGATGAAATTTGAACTCGGCCGGCCGGGACCAGCCGCCGCGGCAGGCAGTAATGTAACACATTTGTCAGTAGAATGCTAGCCCTCGGATTGGCCGTCATTGACCCGCGGAGCGTGCGTGCCGGCATTGCCGAGAGAATGGCCTTGCGACGTCTTACTCGACCGCCAGCCGGTAGGTCGCCCTGCGCAGCGCCCACTCGCTCACCGCGACCGCATAGGTGCCGCCATCTTCAAGCTGGTAGCTGGCTATCTGTTCACCATCGCCGCGGCCGTATTCATCTCGATAGAGCAGTATCGTCCCGTCGGGGTCGATGAGCAGCAATTCAAGGTCCGCACTGGCAGTCACCGGGCTCACGGTGATCGTAACCACATCCCCTGCCACCGCGGAAAAGCGCCACAGGTGCCGATACTTGCCGGCAGCTAGCGTGTCCGTGACCAGGCCTCCTGCCTGCAAGATACCCATATCGACCGCCTGATAACCGCTCCCCTTTTCTGTGGCCCAGTCCACAGCCAACCGGTATACCCCTCCCAATCCAAAGTACTCGGCCACCGAGAACACATAGTCGCCCGCAAGGCCAAGCACCCAACCTTGAACCACTTCGTTTTGACCGCTTGCGGCGTCATCAAACCGATACGCCGCGCCATCTGGTTCCAGCACGGATAGAACGACATCCATCCCCTCGGCCGGCGCGAGGGTGATATCGACCACCTGTCCGCCGCTGGCAACCAACGTCCAGGTGACCACAGACAACGGTGGCAATGTGCCAGTGATCACCTGGCCGATCTCGATCGGCGGCGGCTGAGGACGCGACCCCGGCGAATACGTCAAGGTGTACCCACCGGTTGACTGTCCGGCGCCCCACACAAGAAGAGCATAACGCCCTTCGGCCGGAACCTCCCAATGCACATTTTCAGCTCCCCCTGCTCCGGCTGCATTCACCTGGTGCAGAACGGTTCCATCAGGGCGCAGCAGTGTCGCTGTCAGGTCCAAGTCGCCGTCCAGGGGCTTGAGCTCAACTGCAATATGCTCGTGGGCCGCGCCTCGAAAGGACCAGGAGTGCAGTTCGCTGCCAGAGAGAACGTCAGTGACCGTCTTTCCGGCCTGCAGCCAGCCACGCTGGTCGGCACCGACGAGGGGTGGCAAAACCGGTCGTCCGGCTTGTGTGCCCTCGGTGGCTACCACCGATTCGAGCACCGCCAACGCCAACTTGGCATGCTCGCTCCACATCCACTCGGGGCTCAAGACAACGCCAATAATGGACCGCGTCCCGATCTGATAGTGGGCAGCAAGCCCCTGGAGCAAGGGAGGGTCGATGGTGTGGAACTCCCACACGAGCCGGCCGTCACTCTCCTGCGGCTCGACTCCCAGCTCTACCCGGGCGGTCTCGGCGTAACTGGCGACTAGCTCGCGCGCGACGCGCCGGACCGCGTCTGCGGCTGGCATCGCCTGACCCGTGTTGGGGTCTGTCGGTGCACCGGCAAACACCACCACCACATCAGACGGCAATCCGCCCCGATCCCCCAACGCGTTCAAAGCCACCGGCTGTCGCGCGACCACCCCAAACAATCCCAGATCGAGATAGGTCCACTCCTTAGGATACGCGAACTCAATACCCAGAACCTCGACACGCGCACGCTGCCACTGGCGCGCGGAGGGCGTAGGTGTAACGGATGTGGCTGTCGCTCGCGGCGTCGGGCCTGGTGTCCAGGTAGCCATCGGCGGTGCGGCCCACGTCGGAGGCGAATCTGGCGGGCGATCAACCCAGGCGCAACCAAACAGCAGAACGACGGTCAGCAGGGCGATCGCCGCGTTCACTGTTCTGCGCCTAGCCCTGTGGGTCATGCCTCATCCAAGAGCTGGTCAGCTCGCCAGCGACCAAGTAGGTTGCACGATCGGATAGGAACGATGCAGCGCTGCCGGGTGGCAGCGCTAATCGGAAGGCACCTGCCAGTCAGCACCGAGGATCAACTTGACATCGTACTCGCCGTCCGGGTCGGTGCCGCCATAGATTCGACCCGGCGAGACGCGCAACAGATCTGCCAAAAAGTTGACGGTGGCAGACTTGCCACCAAAATCGATGATCTGCGTTGCCTCATAGTCCTGCTCATCTGCATCGCCCACCCCGGCGACGACAAAGCCCTGTGCAACGAGATAATCGGCCGTCGCGCTAGCCAGCCCGGGCGTCCACGTGCCGTTCAGCACGAGGACGCTTGCCGCCTCGGCACGCATCTGCGCCGAGAGATCCACCTGGGGGGTCACGGGGACGACGGCGGAGGTGAAAAAGGCATCCCGTAACTCTCTGATCTTGTCCCGTATGGGCACCAGGACCTGCGCACCGTCCATCAGGGTCTGATTCACCACGTAGCGATGGTCGATGATTGCCTGGTGGATGTTTTCGCGCGGGATCTCTTGGACCAGCAGCGCCAACCCCATCGCCTCCTGGTAGGTCATGTCCGTGGTCACGTTATCCTGAAATGTGCCCCATAGGTCCGGGGCGCGCGTCAACAGCGCCACGTTCTGCTGCAAAGCCCGGTCAAAGACGGCCATGATCACCGCCTGCTGCCGGCCGGCGCGGTCAAAATCGGCGCCAAAGGTTGCCCGGGTGCGGGCGTACTTGAGCGCCATTTCACCACCCAACAAGTGCTCCCCAGCCGGGATGTAAAACGGATCATAGCCGTAGCACGGATCGGGGTAATCAGGGTCATTGATAGTCTCGGGGACGTCCATCTCGATCCCGCCCAAAAGGTCGATGGCCTGAATAAAGCCGTCGTAATCGACCGTCACATAGTGATGAACGTGGATTCCCAGATTGAGTTCCACCGTCTGGACAGCCAAGGCCGGCCCGCCGCCCGGGTATTCGTTGATCACACCATTCGTGTAGGCGGTGTTGATCCGGTTGTTGCCAAAGCCGGGGATGACGACCCATAGGTCCCGCGGAATAGAGAGCATGCCGGCGGTCTTGCTCAAGGGATCAATGGTCAGCAGGATCATGGTATCTGATCGCCGGGGCTCATCGACGAAAACGCACTCGCGGTCAACGCCCAACACAAGCACCGTCACCCGATCCACCGGCCTGATGCCGGTCGGGAGCGGGTCGTCCGTATCGCCCGGGTTGACAACCGGGTCAACATCCCCCGCCAGGCCTGGGGTTCCAACCAGCTCAACGCCTTCCCGCGGCTGGACGGCCGGCGCGGTGGCTACCGCGAAGGGGCCGCTCGCCACCATATCCTGCACGATCCGAAACAGGACAACGCCAGCAAATACGGCGACGGCGACAAATGCCAGTCCGATGGCCCCCAACACCCACAGGGGTAGCGTAAACCCTCGACCACGCCGGTCACCCACAGGCGCTGCGACTTGGCGCGAGGGCCTGGGCTTGGCATGAGGAGTTTTGCTTGTTCTGCTCACCATAGGCTACCTTGTATACAGTCAATGCACCATGAAAACCTGGCTGGGCTCCCGATTATACCGCACTATCGCCGGTACACAATGCTGCGCATCCGGCGACTGGGCGACGATTGGGCTATGCGGAGGCGCTCCTGATTCGAGACTGGCAACGATCAGCTCGTCCCCACTGGTTGCATAGATATGGAGCACCGGAGTCTCTATCACATAGAGGGATTGAATGGCCGTAAACGGATCTGCCAGGTCAGCGCCCAGCGCTCGGTACTGCGCCAGGTAGAGCCCCTGCTGAGTGGTCTGCAGGATTCGGCCCGAGCCCGGATCCGCAATGTAAAAGAACGGATTCAGGCCTGTAAGGCCGCTAAAAATGGCTTGGGGGGCGACCAAGGGTTCGTCCAGATCGGTCAAGGAAAACGGTTTGCGGTCACCGCCAAAAAACTTGAATATGACGCCGTCGCTGCTCAACAAGTACAGATGGCCATCCCGATCGATGGTCAAGTCCAACATCTTGGTGAGGTCGATGTCATTAGTCGGATTCCCGTCCTCGTTGTCGGCAATCAAATAGGTCGAGGGTTCCTCTGGGTAACCGCCGTCTCGCGCCTCATAGCGCCAAACCACAGCGGCGCCAGTGTCTAGCACATACAAATTGTCGCCATAGACGGCCGTCGCGACCGGGTTGCTCCAGGCGGCCGGGGTCACAAGCTGTGACGACAAGACGTCGCCCCAGGAGGGACGGTAGCGCAGCAGCAGGCCCCCGGCGTCGAGAATTGCCACCGTGTCCTCACGAATCTTACCGCTCTTGGGAAACCAGACAATATCCACCAGCTGACCGACGACGTGCGAGCCAGCAGCCTGCGTCTTGAACATTAACGTCTCTGGCGCCATTTCGTCAACTGCGCTGGTGTCGCTCGCCAACAGCCGCTTGTAGACCCGGTCCAACTCGGAATCGAGCACATAGACCGCCAGATTGTGCGCCGTGAGGCCGGAGAGCCTGCCCCCACTGGAGAACGAGTGCAAAGGTCGAACGCGTAACCGAGTTACCTCGTCCAGGACATCGAGCGCGTCCCGAGCCTGCTCTCTGAACTGCCCCACGATCTCGCTGGATGGACGCAGCCGATACGCTTCCTCCGAGAGACGCAGCACGGCCTGCCAATGCGCGCGCGAGGCGGTCTTGTCACCGCCAGCCGCCTGCGCCATTTGGCTCTCCCGGTCCATGTCGAGCAGGAACTCTTGGAATTGCGCTGCCCGCCCCCGCTGCAAATAGACAGTGATCACAATGAGCGTCACCATGACAGGTATCGCCAGTGCTAGAATCCCGAGCGCGGCCGGAGCCGGTCCGTTACCCTTGCGAACCGCCTGCCCGGACGCTGGCTCGGCGCCAAACAGCCGCTCCAACACGCGGCCGATGCCCCCCGTCAAGCGGGCCAGGCCCGAGGCAACCCCGGAGGCAACTTTGCGCGCTCCGCCCCCCACATCGATCTCGATTGAGGGCGGCTGGCGACGGGCCGAGGAGGACTCTTCTACTACGCTCTCTTGAATGGCAGTGACAGGTTCGCTCGACGGAGCGCTGGGGCGGGCCAGGTCAGGTTCTGGCTCTGGCGGCGGGGTGGGCTTGGGCTCGGGCCGCGCCTCGTCCCGAGCAGCGGCCGCCACAAACTCGACCATCAGCAGGCGGACCTGCTCATCCTTGGCCGCCAGTTTCGCCAGGTTCTTGATCCCTGAAGTGACCCCCTCGTAGATGATCGCCGGGCCCACAACGTCGTCGGCGTGGCTAAAGCCCGGGTTCGCCAACAACAACACGTCCCCCGGATGCACCCAACTGTGATAAAAGCGGGTGTCCACACCGTACCCAACGCCGAGCGGGGTGATGTGCCCCGGTGGGCGCGGCGGCAGTCTCTCGAGACGGCCCTGGTGACAGAGAAACGCCCGCGCCTGCCCGGCCTGGGCGATAAATATCTCCTCTTCGCGCAGCACAGCGCAGGTTACCGCGCCTTGCTGCTTGCTGACCCCCTCCATCCGAGTGTTATGACGCATCAAGGTCTCGTTGGCTGATCGGATCGCCTGCCGAAGCGCGGCCGTCACGCTGCCGCCGCTGAGATAATAGGCGTTCACGAGCGACTCGATTACGCTCTTGTACAGCATGCTACCCGGCGCCTCACGGCTGCTCAACAAGAGGTGCACGAAAAGCATGTCCCGCCCCCGGCCGCGCGCAGCTCTCCCAACCGAGGTTGGCAGCTCCACAGCGAGCCCCAGGAACTGCTCCTTGAGCCGTTCACCCTTTACTATGTTCAGATGGTCGAATACTGCCTCAAGTTCCATGCGCTCGCACCCAGACGTCCTCAATCGCCTCCACGTTTAATCACAGGTAGCAAACATCGTGCCAGCTTTTCAGTTCCGACGGGTTTCCCTGGCTCCCGCCGCTATTGTACCCCTGGTCGGGACGGCGTCAACCCGTTTGACCAAGCGGGCGCGCTCTGATACCATCCGCAGCGCAGGAATCAGATTTGGGAGCGGGTATGCTCCTTTCAACCGGCCGGTCTAGGGATGCGAATCAAGTACACTTCCAGCGACTTTAGGGTCGAGGAACAGCTCGACATTGACCTGAGCCCCTCGGGCGATTACGCCATTTATCGGGTGGAAAAGCGGGATATCACCACCCTGCAGGCCAGAACTCGACTGGCAGCCAGTCTGGGGCTCAAGTTGTCGGCCGTCAGCTTTCCGGCGCTGAAGGATCGCCACGCCGTGGCCGTTCAGCACGCTACCATCAAGGGGAATCCACCCGCCGCTCTCCAGGCCGAGGGCGTTACCGCAACGCACCAAGGCCGGCTGCACCGGCCGCTCCAACCCACCGACATTCGTGGCAACCGCTTTGCCGTCACCCTGCGCGATCTGTCCGCGGAGGAGGGCAAAGAGATTCCCCGACGTCTGGGCGAGATGGCTGACTATGGACTACCCAACTATTACGACGACCAACGATTTGGATCGTTCCATCCCCAGGACGGATTCCTGGGCGCCCACATTGTCAGACGGGATGCCGAGGCGGCCTTGCGCGCCTATCTGACCGTGGTTTACCCGGGCGATCCCCGGCCGGTCAAGCGGTTCAAGCACCTGGCGGCCTCCCACTGGGGCGAGTGGGGGATGTTGTTGGCGGCCGCGCCCAAGCCCTCAAATTATCGCAGCGTGCTCACATTTCTCCAGGATCACCCCGCTGATTACCGCAAAGCGCTCAACCTGGTACCCAGATCGCTCCTGTCTCTCCTACTCGAGGCGTATCAGAGCGCCCTATGGAACCAGATCGCTGGTCGGTATCTGGACCAGGCCCTCCGTACGGCCGATGTCCACACTCGCCGGGTTGAAATAGCCGCCACCCCCCTCCCCATCTACCACAACCTGCCAGTCGAGATGTTGGACGCCCTCCGGTCGATGGCTATCGTCTTGCCGCACCACCGGGCAACCTATTCCGATCCGAGGTTGGCCGATATAGTCCAAGAGGTTCTCCGTCACGAGAAACTGACGCTTTACGACCTCAAAGCTCGGATCCTGAAAAAAGCCTACCTAAGCCGCCACCACCGTCCGCTGCTCGTTTTTCCCGGCGACCCCTTTGCGCAACCCCCGGCGCTTGACGAGCACTTTCCGGATCGCCTCAAACTGACGATCTCGTTTACCCTGCCGCGCGGCAGCTACGCCACGCTGGTGGCGCGCTGCGCCGGTCAATCCAGCGCCGGGGTTGACTGAGAAGAACCCGCCAGACCGAGACCCAACGCGCCGGGCAAATCCTGGTGTTTTGCCAAGGATCACTGAGAAAGGATTGTCTTGATGATCGAGGATCGGATTCAGGCCCATTTGGTCGCCGACCTGGGATTGCGGCCGGCTCAGATCGCCAGTGCGGTCAAGCTACTGGACGACGGGAACACCATACCGTTTGTCGCCCGGTACCGCAAAGAGATGACCCAGGGGATGGACGAGGAGCAACTCCGCCGCCTGTCGGAGGGACTGGCCTACCAGCGCAATCTGGCTGAACGCAAAGCCACAGTGCTGCGCTCGATTGAGGAGCAAGGCAAGCTGACCCCCGAGCTGGCAGCGGCGATAATGAACGCCGAGACGCTCCAGACTGTAGAGGACCTTTACCTACCCTACAAGCCCAAGCGCCGCACAAGGGCGACAATCGCCCGTGAGCGTGGCTTGGAGCCCTTGGCGAACCTGATCCTGGAACAGCCGCTCAAACTGCCCCCTTTGGAGACGGTAGCGGCCGACTATTTGTCGGCCGAGGTCCCTTCCAGCGACGACGCGTGGGCCGGGGCGCGGGATATCGTCGCCGAAACGGTGTCCGATGACGCCGACGTGCGCGCCGGCGTGCGCAAGCTCTTTGAGCGCGAGGGCTACGTTCGGTCAACCCTTGCAGACCCGGAAGCTGATCCCAAAAACACCTATCGCGTTTATCATGACTTTGGCCTACCCAATCGTCAGCTCAAACCGCACCAGGTTCTGGCGATAAACCGGGGGGAGGCGGAAAAGATCCTCAAGGTCGAGGTGCAAGAACCGGTCGAAAAAGCGATCGCGGCCGTCCGCTTTTTCTTCCCGGCCAAACGTAACTCTCCGTTGCGGGATCATTTGTTCGAGGCAACCGTCGATGGGTACACCCGGTTGATCCGGCCCGCCATCGAACGTGAACTGCGGCGCAACCTCACCGACACGGCCGGCGACCATGCGATCCACGTCTTTGCCACCAACCTGCGCGCCCTCTTGTTGGCGCCCCCCCTCCGCGACCGGACCATCCTGGCAATTGACCCAGGATACCGGACCGGCTGCAAGGTGGCGGTCATTACCACTACCGGTGCGGTCACCCAGACCGGCACCATTTACCCGCACCCACCGCAGAAGCGATGGGAGCCGGCCAAAGAGAGCCTCCGAGAGTTGATCCGGAGGCACCAGGTCAACCTGATAGCCGTCGGCAACGGCACTGCCGGCCGCGAGACCGAACAACTGGCGGCCGAGTTGATCCAAGAAACGCCATTGCCAGAGGTGAACTACCTGGTGGTCAGCGAGGCAGGCGCCTCGGTCTATTCCGCCATGCCGCTGGCCCGTCAAGAGCTCCCTGATCTGGACGTATCGCTCCGCGGCGCCGTCTCTATCGGCCGGCGGACGCTCGATCCACTGGCCGAGTTGGTCAAGATCGACCCCAGGTCGATTGGGGTCGGCCTCTATCAACACGACGTGGATCAGAAACGGTTGGCGGAGGCGCTGGATGGAGTGGTCGAATCGGCTGTAAACCACGTGGGCGTCAACCTCAACACCGCCTCACCCTCTCTGTTGCGCTATGTCTCCGGACTGGGACCCAAGACCGCGGCCGCGATCGTCGCCCATCGACACGAGGCGGGACCCTTCGGCAGCCGCGAGCAAGTGGTAAAGGTCAAAGGGATCGGCCCCAGGGCGTTCGAGCAGGCGGCCGGTTTCCTGCGCATCCCTGACAGCAAAGTCCCACTGGACAACACGGCCGTCCACCCCGAATCCTACCCGGTGGTGGAACGTCTCTTGGAGATCATGCGCGATGCGGGCCAGAGTTGGTCCGACGAGGCAGATTGGCAGCGCCTCCCAGGCCTGGTGGGCGAGTACCGCCGGCGCCTCGACGACCTGGATGAACTGGCGGGATGGCTGGGAGTGGGGACCCCTACGCTGAAGGATATTCTCGACGAACTGGAAAAACCGGGCCGGGACCCGCGTGACGACTTGGATACTCCGATCCTACGCTCGGACGTGATGTCGATCGACGATCTTCGGCCGGGCATGCAACTCCAGGGCACGGTGCGCAACGTCGTCGATTTCGGCGCCTTTGTGGATCTCGGGGTCAAGCACGACGGTCTGGTCCACATATCCGAGATGAGCGACCGGCGGGTCAGTGACCCATTCAGCCTGGTGTCGGTTGGGGACGTGATCACCGTGACCGTGCTAAACGTGGACATGGAGCGCGGCCGGATCGCGCTCAGCATGCGCAAGCAACGCACCTAGCCGACGCTGTCCAACGCCGCCGGTAGGTCGCCCAGCTCGTTCAGAACGCGTCCCAGTGGGTGCGCCGCGACGGCTCGCGTACACCATTTTGGCGTGTACGGGGTACGTAGCAGAAAGAACGGAATCCCCATCATCAGAGGAAGCGCTCCGGGAAGCGATAAAGAGTCCGCCACCACCGCCAACTGGGAGCTGTTGGTCCCTTCCCGTATCAGCGCATCATAGTAGACCGGCCTTCTCAGATCCATCCGATAGCGCGTACTCACAGGCCAGATCTGGATGGGTCCTAGCTCCGGATGCTCAAAGAGATGCGTCCAATGCGGCGCCATGTCGTATTGGCGGGTATCGCCGAGGATCGCGATTTCGTCATCCAGAGCCAAACTCTCCAACTGGCGCGCCACCTTGTCGCCCAGCGAATTGGTGAGCACGACGGGTATCCGATCCGGGTGCGCTATCAGTTGCACCAACACCGCTCGAGCCGAAGGGCGAAAGAGGGGCTGCATCTCGGCCGTGTGCCGATGGAACAGCCAGTTGGTACAGTCCACGACGGGATCGTACTCGGCATTCGGGAAATGGGTCGCCAACTGCGCAGCGTACTCGACGTTCTCCCGCAGCATCGTTTGCAGCGTCGTCGTGTTCAGAATAAAGGCGCCCTCGGTGCAATAAGAAGCCACAAGACCGTTGACCTCCCACCAGTAGCGATGGGGGTTCGCTATCAGGCGCGCTCGGGTCGAGTGGTAGGTCTGCTCCAAAACCGCTTGCGGCGCCAGGTTCATCTCGTTGGCCAACGTGTCGAGGGATTCCTGGGCCAGCGCGGGCGCCTGCCGCTCCTCGGCGGTAAGAGTACCATCGAAATCCAGGATAACCTTGATCTTTCGTCTCAAGCCCATCCTCCACAATGTCATGTGCTACGGCCGTGATAGGGTTGATTATACTGCCGGGCCGGTGGCGACGCCACCTTTAACTCTCCGCCCACAAGGTTTGACCCTACTACCGGGTCTTCCATAGCGATAGGCCACTCCCGTCGGCGTCGCCTACAGACGGGGACTAGTCTACTTGCACGCAGAGTAAAACCAGAGTACTATATGGTAGGTCAGCTTGCCGTTACCCTACCGAAAGGAGTGATATCGAGGCCAACACAAACATGATTGCAGTCTCTGGTTGTTGGTTGCGGTGGCATCTGCCCTAACGCAGCCCCGGTTCTAGTCGTTTTTATTTCAGTGGGAGAGAGAGGATGAAAAAGAACGTATCATTTACCGTTTTGGTCGTGCTAGTGATTGCTTCACTGGCGCTGGCGGCGTGTGGTCCCGGCAAGTTGGGCACTGAAAAGAATCCGTTGATCTGGTCGTTTGTCCCCTCGGGCGAGATGGAGCGAGTGGCCGCTGGCGGAGAGGCAGTTGCAGCCATGATTGAAGAAGAGACTGGCCTGATCATCGAGACGAACGTCGCCACCGAGTACGCCGGTGTGATCGAGGCCATGTGCAGCGATCCGGTAGAGGCGCACATGGGCTCGCTCGCAACGTTTGCCTATGTGCTGGCATCCAGCAAAGGGTGCGCCGAGGTGGCCCTGGTTTCGGTGCGTTTCGGGAGCCCCTCCTACAACGGGCAGATCATCGTGCGTGCTGATAGCGGCATCACCCAACTGAGCGACCTGGCGGGCAAGACATTCTGCCGGCCCGGATCCGCTGTCCACCAGCGGCTGGATCATTCCCCAACTTGACCTGCGGGCGGCCGGGGTTGACCCCGACACCGATTTGGCCGAAGTCGTCGATGCCGGCAGCCATGACGCCGTGGTAGCGGCCGTGTATAACGGCGACTGCGACGCCGGTGCGACCTATGTGGACGCCCGCGGCACCATCGAGGACGACCATCCCGATGTCAAAGAGGTGCTAGCCATCATCCACACCTCAACAAACATCCCCAACGACGGGCTCCAGTTTGCGCCCTCGGTCCCCCAGGACATCCGCGACCAGATCGTCGATGCCCTCCTCAAGATCGCCGCGACGGAGGAAGGCATGGAAGCGCTGGATACCGCCTATCAGTGGACCGCCCTCGAGAGACACGATGACAGTTTCTATGACCCCTTCCGCCAGTTGCTCGACGCCGCTGGCATGGACGTAGAGGCATTGCAGTAGTAGCACCGGCGACAGGCTTGGTAGTAGCTGGCTTACCCTAGAACCAGAGGGGGGGCGAACGCCCCCCCTCTTTACTGCAACCGGAGACGTGATGCTGGAGATAAGAAACCTGACCAAAGTGTACGCCGATGGCACAGTAGCGCTCAAGAACGTCTCCTTCCGGGTCGAACAAGGGGAATTCCTGATCATCATCGGTCTCAGCGGTTCGGGCAAATCGACGTTGCTCCGCTGTATCAACCGCTTGATCGAGCCGACGGAAGGGGAGATCATCTGGGAGGGGAGAAATGTGGCCCTCGCGACTCCGGATGAGCTGCGGGTCATCCGCCGCCAGATCGGCATGATCTTTCAGCAGTTTAATCTGGTCAAGCGCTCCTCTGTCTTGACGAACGTGTTGTCAGGCCGGCTGGGCTATGTCAAGCCGTGGGCCAGCGTTTTCAACCGGTTCTCAGCCGATGATCGGCGCCGCGCGGCCGAGGCCCTCCAGCGGGTTGGCATTACTGACCAGGCGCTCAAGCGCGCTGACGAGTTGAGCGGCGGGCAACAGCAGCGCGTCGGCATTGCCCGGGCGCTCATGCAGCAGCCCAAGATGATTCTGGCCGACGAACCGGTCGCCAGTCTTGATCCGGTGCTGGCTCACTCGATCCTGAACCACCTCGAGAGTCTGAACCAGGAAGACGGCATCACTCTACTTTGCAGTCTTCACTACCTCGACCTGGTCCAACGCTATGCGTCTCGCGTGATCGGCCTCAAGGACGGAGAAATCGTCTATCGTGGATCACGGGAACAGATCCGGCGGATGACCGACGAGGAATTCAAGGCGATCTATGGCGCCGAAGCAGTACGAGTCAACGTGGGCCTGGCGGGAGAAACGGTATGAACGACTACCGTAGAACCAACGTCCAGAAAACCCGTCGCTCCAGCCCAGTTAGCCCGCCCGTCGCGGCGCTGCTCTCGCTGATCGTCCCCGGCCTGGGACAATTCTTGGCCCGCGAACGTCGGCGAGGGCTGCTCCTGATGGGCAGTGCAGTAACAGGTCTCGGCCTGGTGGCGTGGCGGATCAGACTGGCGGGCAAGCGGGAAGACGAACTACTGGCGATCATCGCCAAGGCGCTCCGATTACAGCCATTCATCGGCGTGATCGTCGCCGCGGTGGTCATCTTGTGGGTCTGGATCATTGTGGACGCGGCCCAACAGGCCCGACCGCAACCCAGGGGCGGCGCAACCATCTTTGTGCTTGTACTGCTGACCTTTTTCCTGCTGGGTTGGCAGATCACCGAGATCGACCTATACAAGGCGGTCACCCAGATCAGCGAGGCCGGTCCGCCGCTGCTCAAGATAATGTGGCCCTGGCAAAGAGCTGTGACTCGTTTGGAGATCTACCTCACGGCCGGGGCGGTGATCAGCACCCCTTGCGGTGACACGCCCCAGGTCCAATCAGAGCGGGTCGAAGGCGAACCGTACATTGTGGTAGAGCCGACCTGCGGGACGCTTTCCAAGGCTGGCGAACCCGGCACCGAATTGACCGTGATGGGAACCGGGTTTGAGCCCAACACCGACACTGTGATCTGGTGGACAGATCCGCTGGGCGGCGAGTTCCGCATCTGGCAACAGGGCGAGTACCTTCGCGCCACGACTGACGATGAGGGTGACTTGGAGATCGAGATCTCGATGCCAATCATCGAGATCCCCCCCAGTGCAGGACCTGGACCCCACTTTCATCAGATCGAGGCGCGCCAGACCGCCAGTTTTGGTCCGCGACAGCCCAGCCAGGAGTTAAAGCTGACCATAGAGCGCATGGTGGAGACGATCTTTTTGGGGCTCATGGCGACCCTCTTTGGTGTTGTCTTGGCGGTGCCGGTCAGTTTCACTGCGGCGCGCAACCTGATGTCTACCTCCAAAGCGACGATGGTCCTATATTACATGTCCCGCACCGTGCTCAACATCATCCGGTCGATTGAGCCACTGATCTGGGCACTCATTGCCACCGTCTGGGTTGGCCTGGGTCCCTTTGCCGGCATCATCGCCCTCAGTCTGCACTCGGTCGCTGCGCTGGGCAAGCTCTATTCCGAAGCGATCGAAAGCATCGATCCCGGACCCATCGAAGCGATCCAGGCGACCGGCGCCAACTGGTTGCAGACGATTGCCTTCGCAGTGGTGCCACAGATGATCCCGCCATTTGTCTCCTTTACCATCTATCGTTGGGACATCAATGTGCGCATGTCCACCATCATCGGCGCTGTGGGCGGCGGCGGCATTGGCTTTTTGCTCATTCAATGGATTCGCCTGCTCGATTACCGCGCGGCCGGTATCGCTGTCTGGTTCATCGCCATCACGGTCGCGATTTTGGATTACGTCAGCGCAGAAATCCGCAATCGATTCGTGTGACTTGGCGGTAGGGCCTGCCGATCCGAGTTCGCACCGCCCTACCCGGTCGCGGGCTGCTTGACACTCGCCTTTGACTATGGGATAATGCCGCCCAGTTGAAAACGCAATGGCTGTGATGGAGCCGAGTAGGCTGGAGAGCGCTCCCGCTCAGAGAGCCCGGAGTTGCTGCGAACCGGGTGCGGGTAACCGGCCGAAAATCCCTCTGGAGCTGCCGGCTGAACCGCAACACGAACTAAGCCAGGCCGGGGTCGTTCCCGTTATCAAAACGCGGCGATCAGAGCTGTCGCCGGATGAGTGGCATGGACCAGTCCCGCGTGGCTGGTCAGCAAGAAGGGTGGTACCGCGGAGGTTGAACGCCTTCGTCCCTTTACGGACGAGGGCGTTTTTGTTTGAGCACGCCGATGATCCAGATACGACGTATGGACGCAACCGACCTATCTCGGGTGACCGAGCTGTGGCGACAATTGGTCCACTGTCACGTGGCCCTGGACAAGCGTCTGCCAGAGATGGCGAATGACGGCGCTGAGAAATGGCAAGGCCGGCTGAGCGAATTGCTTGACGACCCCACCTGCCGCGTCTTGGTTGCCGAGGTTGACGGCGATCTGGTTGGCTTTGTGACCGGATTCATCCGGTACGCGCCCGAGGTGTTCGCGCCGCTCAAGACCGGCAACGTGGCTGACATCTACGTGCTACCAGACAGGCGGCGCCAGGGTGTGGCCGGGCGATTGCTTTCAGCCCTGAGCATCTGGTTTCGTGATGAGCAGGTGGAACACATCGAGATGAGCGTGGTGAACGCCAACCCGGCCGCGGTTGGTTTCTGGCGCGGCGTTGGCGCCGTCCCGTTCACTGCCCGTCTGTGGCTGCCGACGCATTGGGATCAGAGCACTGGATAGGGAAATGACCGAATTGCTATATCAAGACGACAGCTACCTGAAGGAATTCCAGGCGACGGTATCCGAGATCACCGAGGACAGTGGAGTGATCCTAGACCGGACAGCGTTTTTCCCCG
>CAVOHX010000024.1:0-36317 GCA_963695825.1 uncultured Chloroflexia bacterium | reverse complement strand
TGCCGCAGCTGTATATTCCGCTCAATGCCGGCGGGGTGAACTCGCCCACGACGACGGCCGGCTGTCTGGCAGCGATGAATGCCGGGACGCTGCTGGGGATCGTCCTGTCGCAACTGGTGCGGCCGGGAACCATGATTGCGGTGCCCGGCTGGAACGGCGGTCCCTAGAACCTCAAGACCATGGTTGGCAATTACGTGCTGGCAGAAGAGCAGGGTGTGGCCACGGAAATGGGCAAGCACTATGACCTACCGGTTTTTGGATTGGGCGGCTGCACCGATTCCAAGGTGTTGGACCAACAGTGCGGCATGGAGGTGACGATCAGCTTGATGACCGCTTTGCTTCACGGGGCCAACATTGTGCACGACGTGGGATTCATGGACTCGGGGATGCAGGGATCGCTCCAGGTCATGGCGATTGCCCACGATACCATCGGTTGGCTCCGGGCGGCAACTTTGGGTGTGGTGGTGAACGACGAGACGTTGGCGCTGGACGTGATCGACGAGTTGGGACCAACCGGGAACTACCTGGAACACGGACACACCATGCGCCACTTTCGGGAGCCTTTTTATTCCCAACTCGCCGACAAGGGCACCTTTTCCCAATGGACCGCCAGAGGCGGGACGACGATGGAGGCCAGGGCGGCCGAGCTGGTGGATGAGATCCTGGCGCAACACGCTCCCGAGCCGTTGCCGGCCCACCTTCAAAAGGCTATCGCGGAGATCGTGGTCCGAGAGCAGGCATGGGCTGACAGCCGACCCTAGTTGGGCCGGCTGGCTCAGACAGGCGCGATGCAGGCAGGTAGGTCGTTTTGCGGGCTGTTGACCAGGGTTGACACTGGATAGGCGACCATTTCCTCGGCCGGGTAGGCGCCCAGGAGAGGCTGTAAATCGGCCGGGGCTTTATCGCCTGGGTCGAGCCACTGCGCATGGGCATCGGACGGGAGGATGACGGGCATGCGATTGTGGATCGGCTCCAGGAGGGCGTTGGGGCGGGTGGTGATAATGGTGCAAGTGGGCAGCTCGGATCCATCAGCCGAACGCCACACGTCCCACAAGCCGGCAAACGCAAAGGGCAGGCCTGACTGAAGGCAAATGTACATCGGCGTCTTGGCCGTGCGTCCTGGTTCCTTTTTCCACTCGTAAAAACCGTCGGCCAACACCAGGCAGCGCCGCCGCCGATACGCGGTGCGGAAAGACGGCTTTTCTGCCAACGTCTCGGACCGCGCGTTGATCATCCGATTGCCGATCTTGGGGTCCTTGGCCCAAAAGGGGACCAAGCCCCACTGGAAGTAGCTCATTCGGGTCTGGTCCGCGTTGGTCACCACCGCCACTGGCTGGGTGGGCGCGATGTTAAAGCGCGGCGGTTGAGCATCGGGCATTTCAAGCCACGGAAACGCCAACTGCAACTGATCGGTTGGCAGCGCAAGGGTAAATCGTCCACACACGTCGATTTCCTTTCAGTTATCTATCGATCCCAGTGTACTATGAGCCGCGCTGCCCGTCAACTGCGCGACCGGGCAGCGACGGGTGTGGTGCTTGACTTGTTCGTCTCGGCTTGATAGACTCTGGACACGGTCAGGGAGCTATGCTCATGCGCGGTGCTGCGGCGTTTGTCAGCCTCGTCATCCTTCTCACCGCCTGTGGAGTTCAGGCAACGCCCGCGCGCGCGCCGGTCATGGATGAGACTGGCGTAACCGTTGCCGTTCAACCGGAAGCGACGGTTGCCAGCGCTGTTGACCCGTATGCTGAGGCGCGTGAACTGATGGTTCAGCGAACCATCGTGGCTCGTGGGGTGTCGCTTCCAGAGGTCGTGGCTGCGATGGGGGCGGTGCCGCGCCACCTGTTTGTGCCGGAAGATTATCTCGAACAAGCCTATGCAGACCACCCACTGCCTATTGGATACGGCCAGACGATCTCGCAGCCGTATATCGTCGCGCTGATGACCGAGGCGCTGAACCCCCAGCCCGGCGACCGAGTGCTGGAGATCGGAACCGGCTCCGCGTATCAGGCGGCGGTCCTGGCTGAGGTAGTCGCCGAGGTGTACACTATCGAAATCGTGCCCGAGTTGGCGGCCTCGGCCGCATCGAGGCTTCAAGCGGTAGGCTATGCGCAGGTAAAGGCAAAGCAAGGGGACGGCTACTATGGGTGGCCGGAACACGCGCCTTTTGACGCCATCATTGTGACGGCGGCCCCTGACCATCTGCCACCGCCATTGGTGCAGCAACTCAAGGATGGCGGTTACCTGGTGATTCCGATCGGTCCGGTTGGCGGCTATCAGACGCTGTGGCGTTTCACGCGACAGGGCGACGACGTCAAGGCGCTAAACCTCGGTGGGGTGCAATTTGTGCCATTGACCGGTGCGGGCACTCGGGGCGGCGGCGACTGATGCAAAGTGTAGCTCAGGAGCCCCAACTGCGCAGGCCAATCATTGCCGGCAACTGGAAAATGAACCTTGGCCGGCCGGACATGGCGTTGGCTTTTGTCCGCCGCATCCGGTTCCCGTTGAATCAGATCGACCGAGTCGAGCGGGTCCTTTGCCCCCCGTTCACCTCGTTGGCTGCCGTAGGGCAGGCGCTGCGGCCGACCAGGATCAAGCTGGGCGCCCAGGACATGCACTGGGAAACGAGCGGCGCTTTCACCGGCGAGATATCGGCCGAGATGTTGGAGGGGCTGTGCCAGTATGTCATCCTGGGTCACTCTGAGCGGCGGACCGGCCTGGTGGTAGCCCCCGAGACGCCACTTGAAGCCGCCTATGAGGGGGATCAGGCGGTCAATCGCAAGGTGCACGCGGCGCTGGCGCACCTCCTGACCCCCATCATCTGCGTTGGGGAGAACCTCGATCAGAATCAGGTCGGGTTGACCCACCGTTTCGTTGGGGCCCAGGTGCACGCCGCGCTGACAGGACTCTCAAAGCAGCAGGTCAACCAGTGTGTCATCGCCTACGAACCTCTGTGGGCCATAGGACGGCCGGGCAGCCACACCGGCCGATGCCAACCGAGTTGCAGGGGTGACCATCCGAGGGACGATCGCCGATCGCTACGGAGAGGCGGCGGCGCAGGCGGTGCGGGTTCTGTACGGCGGCAGCGTCAACGCGGAGAATATTGGCGACTTTATGCGCATGCCAGAAATGGACGGCGCCCTGGTGGGGGGCGCGAGCCTGACGGACTGGTTTCGTCGAGTTGGTGCAGGGGCGGCCGCGGCGTGCCCTGGCCGCTAGCGTCACCTCGTCCACCACGCCGACGATCACCGCGCGGATCAGCGCCGGGGTCGAGGCCGAGGACCTGCCGCGCACCGTTCCCCTCGTCGATCACCAGCACCGTGTCGCCGGGCCGGCCTGCGCCACGTCCACCGCGATGTCGTAATAGCCGGTCTCCTGCCCGTCGCAGGTCGAGCTGATCCACCAGAGCAGCTTGCGCCCCTCCAGGTGCGAGATCTTGATCGTGGCGACCACCGTGCCGATGACCTTGCCGATGTACATGGCTCAGTCGTCCTCCTTTGGCAGGTGGTGCCAGACGGCGGTGGGCTGCTGGCGGCGCGGCCCGCGCTCGACGTCGACCTCGTCCACGATGCCCGTGATCGCCAGATCCACGGGCACAAAGACCTCCGGCAACGCCTGAGCCGCCTCGCGGCTGCCACCACAAACACCAGTTCGCCCGGCCCGGCCTGGGCCGTGGCGTCGGCGGCGATGGTGGGGCGGCCCTGGGGATTCAGGTCTCAGTCCAGGGGCTGCACGACCAGGAACTTGACCCCGTCAAGTCCCTCGTACTTTCGCGACCACTGGCCCGCCCAGCGCCCGCCAACTTCACCCAGCTACCCTCATCGTCAATATCCGCCCAACCTTGACAGACCTGTCCATCAACCCTGCAACTGCCCAATCACCCGCGCCCGGAAGCGCGTGGCATCGGCGACATTCTCCCACATCTGGGTGCAGTTGCGGGATGACGACTTGCCGCACCAGCAACCCGGGCCGCTCCAGCACCCACGCCGATCTCGACCGCCGCTTCCACATCGGCGACCAGCCCGGAGAAGAGCACGATGCCCTTGCCGCCCAGCCCGTCGGCCAGCCGCACCTCGACCAGCCGCACCTGGCCCCCTTGACCCCTGCGTCGGCGGCGTGGATGGCGGCCGCGACGGTGGTCGTCTCGACCACGCCCAGCGCGTCCGTGATCTCGGGCACGCGCCCCCCGCCGATGGCCTCGACCACCTCCGGGTGCACCTGCGGCAGGTAGACAAAATCCACCGCCGCCGCGCCGCCCACCTCGCGGCCGGCCGCCAGCGACTCCTCCACGTCGGCCACCTCGCCCCCGATCAGCACCAGGTACTTGCCGGGCTGCACCGTGCCCGCCCTTGATCACGTCAATCGGCGCGCGCTTGACCATCGCGTCGGCGGCCTGGATGCCGGCGGCGATGCTGCTGAATTCGAGTAAGTGCCAGGGCTGGTTCGATCATCTCATGCGGGGGACCTGGATACTGTCGGGCGATGGACGAGAGTTCGGCCAAGTGGCGGGTCATCGGTGACTTACACAATCCGAAAAGAATCCTTGAGCGTGCAACGCCGCATGCGGCTAAAGCTGACGGGATTGGTAAGCCCTTCGCCCGTCGGGCTGGCGATGGTGAAGGAGCAGAAGCCCTCCCCTCCATAACCGACACCCGCAGAGGAGGAGCCGTTCTTGACGAAAATGCTGCAATCCATCTCGCGCGCCATGCGGCTGAGGTGATCCAGGTTCTTGGAGTGCATGACCGCCGTGTGCCGAAAGCCATGCTCGACGTGCCTGGCCAGGTCGATTCCCTCGTTGGCGTCGCGCACCCGCACCAGCGGGAAGATGGGCATCATCTGCTCCGACAGCACCAGCGGGTGATCCGCTTCCACCTCCGCCAAGACCAGCCGCACCTCGTCGCCCGCGTCGATCCCGATCTCTTTGAGCAGCACGTTGGCGTTTTTGCCGATGAAGGCCTTGTTCATCACGCCGTGCTGGCCGGGGCAGGGGGCCTGGCGAAGATCGAGCGCATCAGCCGGTTGAGTTGCCACGAATTGATCTCGTAGGCGCCGTGGCGACCATCACCCGCTTGAGCTCGTCGGCGATCGATTCGACGGCGAAGATCTCTTTTTCGTCAATGCAGATGATATTGTTGTCGAACGAGGCCCCGCGCACGATGTCGCGCCCGGCCTGTTCCAGATCGGCCGTCTCGTCCACCACCACCGGCGGGTTGCCCGGCCCGGCGCAGACGGCCCGTTTGCCGCTCCCCATCGCCTCCCGCACCACACCGGCGCCGCCGGTCACGGCGAGCAGCTGCACGTTTCGATGCCGCATGATGTGCTGCGCAGTCTCGATGGTCGGCTCGGCCACCGCGCAGACCAGGTTGGGGGGGCCGCCCGCCTCGACAATGGCCTCGTTGATCAACTGCACCGTGTGATTGGAGCAGGCGCGCGCGCCGGGATGGGCGTTAAAGACGACGGCGTTGCCCGCCGCCACCATCGCAATGGTGTTGCAGATCACGGTGGACGTGGGGTTGGTGCTGGGGATGATGGCGCCGATCACGCCATAGGGCGCATACTCGACCACCGTCAGGCCGCCGTCCCCGCTCCACGCCGTCGGGTTCAAAATTTCGGTCCCCGGCGCTTTGTTGGCGTTGAGCAGGTTCTTTTGGATCTTGTCCTCATAGCGGCCCATGCCGGTCTCTTGCCAGGCCTCGATAGGCCAGTGACCTGCGCGTTCTCGCGCGTGACGCGGCGAATATGGGCGATCATCTGCTCGCGCACGGCCAAGCGGCAAATCGTCCAGTTGCCGGTAGGCCTGATCGCGCCGCCGCCACGGCGCTGTCCACGTCGGGGAACAGATTGTCGCCGTGGCGCAGCGCGGTCGCGGCCGGTGGAGGCCGGACGGCCGACCGGGTTCCGGTGGCGGGCCGTGGCGCACGCGCTCGCCCTGCCGCAATTCGGCCATCACCTGCTGGACGATGGCATCGATTCGGGCGTCGTCCAACATCATTCAGCCTCGGACTTTGTCGTACTTGACAACGCCGTCCACCTCCAGCGTGTCCACGATGGCCATGATGACGGCGTCGCACGGGCGTTTATCGGTGAACCGGGTCTGGCGGGCCGAGCTGCCGGTGGCAAACAGCACCACCTCGCCCAGCCCCGCGCCCACGGCGTCCGCCGCGACACGGTAGCCCCCGGTCTCCTGGCCTTCGATGTCCAGTTGCTTGAGCACCAGAAACTTGAGACCGTCCAGCGTTGGCTCTTTGCGCGTGGCAACGAACGTGCCGACGACTTTTCCTAGCAGCATGTGGCCTCCCTGCAACAGCCAAGGACCGCGCGAACGGCGCGGCGTCCGACGTCCTGTACGTCTCCGTTTGTTATTCGCTCTCGACGGGCTGGCGGCCCAGGGGCAGCGTGCGGTCCACGTTGGTGTGCGGGCGCGGGATGACGTGGATGGCGACGATTTCGCCAACCTTTTCAGCGCCGCGAGCGCCGGCTTCGACAGCCGCCTTGACGGCCGCCACGTCGCCGCGCACGACGGCCGTCACAAAGCCACCGCCGGTCTTTTCATAGCTGACCAGCTCGACCTTGGCCGCCTTGACCATCGCGTCGGCGGCCTCGACCATGGCGGGAAAGCTCCTGGTTTCGATCATTCCTAATGCTTCTGTCATTGTTTTTCTCCTACTCACAAGTAAATGGTGTTCTTGGTGAATTCTGCTGGGTGCCTAATCGCGCCGGCTGGTGCCAATCTCTTGGCCTTCAACTCCCTCAATCGCGGCGACCGCTGCTCCATAACCGGCCATAATATCGCGCTCCTCGCCTCCCAAGTAGACGCGCCCAAAGCTGCCAAAGGCGCGCACTTCCAAGATGTTGATGTGGGCCGCCTTTTCCGCCTCGTTGGCAGCCAGGGCCGCGTAGCCGGCCGGCTCGACCTCGAGCACGTACAGCGTCTGCCCTGCCAGCAACATGTGACCGTGGCGCATCCGGTTGATAAGCTGCACCTGGTGGGCGTCCACGTGGCGAATGATCTGGCTGGAAATCACCCGCGGTTTGATGCGCTCCGATTCTTGAAGATCCAGCGCCTCCAGAATCGCCGCGCCGGCAGCGCGAACCTCCGCCTGATCCTGATGGTGCACCTCCAACAGCCCGAACAGCCTCTCGACGATCTGCATCCCCGGACGGACACGGGTGGACTTGAGTGCAATGTCCGTGATGCGGTTGATCTCGATGCCGGGCGAGATCTCCACCCACAGCGAGGTGTCGTATGGCAGCGGCAGAAAGCCCCGCGCAACCGTGCCCAGGAACCCGGCGTGCTGGGGCTGTAGGCTGTCGAGGAAACAATAGGTGCGCAATTGAGCTGTCATGTGGCGAATCTCCTTAATAGCGTGGCAACGCCAGGGACTTGAGGCGCTGTTGGCGGCTAGTCTCCCTGGATGATCCTGACGCTGGCGCTGGCCCCAATCCGGGACGCCCCAGCGGCGATCATCCTCTGGGCATCTTGAAAAGTGCGGATGCCGCCGGCCGCCTTGACGCCCATGGCAGGTCCGACGACGTGACGCATTAGCGCCACGTCCTCGGGCGTAGCGCCGCCGGGTCCAAAACCGGTAGAGGTCTTGACATAGTCGGCGCCGGCTGCTTTGGAGAGCTGGCACGCGATCACCTTTTCCTCGTCGGTGAGCAGCGCGGCCTCGATGATTACCTTCAAAATGGCATTCCCGGCGTGGCAGGCGCGCGCGATAGCGGCGATATCCCCCTCGACAAGCGGATAGTCACGGGATTTGAGAGCGCCGACGTTAATCACCATGTCCACCTCGGTCGCCCCCTCCCGGATGGCCTGCTGCGTCTCGAACACCTTGACCTCAGTGGGGGTGGCGCCGAGTGGAAAGCCCACCACCGTGCAGACCAGGACCCCGCTGCCCTCCAGAAGCTGACTGCACAATTTGATGTAGGAGGGATTGACGCACACGGAAGCAAACGAGTGCTTGCGCGCCTCAAAGCACAATTGAGCGACCTCATCCTGGGTAGCGTCCGGTTTAAGCAGCGTGTGGTCGATCATGTTTGCCACGCTGCCGTCTTGCGGCGTGATGCCCAGGGTGCTGGCGATGCGGTCGGCGCCGGCGTGAATGACCGGCCTGACACGTTCAGAGTAGTTGTGGGTGGATATCGGGTCGCGGACCGTGGTAGGTTTTGGCGCCTCGGATTCCTCTTGAAGCAGGAGCAGCACTTGGCGCGTAATCTGCTCGATGATGCGCTCAAGGGTTGCCTCATCCAGGTTCTTCATTCACCGTCTCCCGCTGACCCAAGATAGCGCCGCTCGATTTCCATGATCTTGCGAACGCGGCGCTCGTGGCGAGCCCCACCGCTGGGTGTGTCCAGCCAGGCCTTTACAATCTGACGAGCGAGGCTGGGCCCGATGAGGCCTGCGCCCAAGGTCAGCACGTTGGCGTGATTGTGTTCACGACTGTTGACGGCCGTGGCCTGATCGTAGCACATGGCGGCGCGCACTCCCGGCACCTTGTTGGCTGCCATGCAAGAGCCAATGCCCGCACCGTCCACGACGATGCCGCGCCAGGCCGTCCCCTGGGCCACCAAGCGCGCGACGGCGTGCGCAAAGTCAGGATAGTCTACCGACGCTGTGTTGGTCGTCCCGCAGTCCAACGGTTCGTAACCGAGTTCTGAGAGATATCTTTTGAGCGACTCTTTGAGATCGAAACCGCCGTGGTCCGCTCCGATGGCAACGGATCTTTTGCCAGCGCCCAGCATCTCGGTGGTATGTTTCGAATCCACGGCTGATTGGGAGCCTCCAGCGCCTTGAAGAATCGAGATGCGCTGATCGAACGCGACTTGGCGCGCCAGAGGGGTGATCAGCGCATCGGCCGGCGCGTGGACGGTGCTGCCTGGCCGGGCGTCCTTGACGTCCGCCTCGGTGATCAGCGGCCGGCTGGGCTTGTTTTCGGCCGCGTCGTTAATTCTTCCCAAGGTGCGATAGACGACGCGGCGCACCAGGGCACGGACTTGGTCTTCATTCACAAGGGTTCTCCGATTCGAGATTGCCGGCCAATTTTAGCACGTTCGGTAAAGGTAGCCAAACGCAATCCTGCCAACTGGCGGCCGCGCCGTCGATTCGTTGCAGAAGCTTGGTCGGGGGCATCCTTTCGACTATAATAGCTCCAGCCCCAGCCGCGCTGCCGGCCCTGGGGTCACAAACTCCAACCGATTGGAAAGGAGCTGCAATGCCAAGAGACCAACTTGTGCTCATTGACGGTCATGCCCTGGCGTATCGCATGTTCTACGCATTGCCCCTGGAGGCGTTCTCTACCCGAGCAGGTGAGCCCACCAATGCGACCTATGGATTCACGCGGTCGCTAATGGACCTGATTTTGGCGGACGATCCTCCCGAATACCTGGCAGTCAGTTTTGACACCGGCAAGACCTTTCGGGACGACATCTATCCCGAGTACAAGGCGACTCGCGCCAAGACCCCGGATGAGTTGCATATCCAGGTTGACCGGATTCGGCAGGTGGTCCAGGCATTTAACGTCCCTGTTCTGGAGATGGAGGGGTACGAAGCGGATGACGTCCTGGGGACTATCGCGAGGCAGGCTGCTGCCCACGGGGTAGAGATCCGAATCCTTACCGGAGACCGTGATTTGCTTCAGTTGGTGGATGAGCAGACGCGGGTTCTGCTCGCGGGGCGCAAGGGCACCGAGGAATACGATCCGGCCGCTGTATTGGGCAAATTGGGGGTCAGGGCAGATCAGGTGGTCGATTACAAAGCGATAGTAGGGGACTCGTCCGACAATATCCCGGGCGTGCGAGGGGTGGGGGAAAAGACGGCCGTCAAACTGCTGGCCGAATACGCGACTCTTGACGGCGTCTATGCGCACGTCGAGGAGATTGCCAGCGCGCGGTTTCGGAAGGCACTAGTCGCCGCTCGCGACGAGGCGTATCTGAGCCAGGATTTGGCCCGCATTCGCACGGATCTGCCGATGACGCTCGATTTGGAGGCCTGTCGCACAGTTGACTTTGATCGTGAGGTTGTGGCGGAGCTCATGCGGGAACTGGAGTTCCAGTCCCTCGGTGACCGCTTTCGCTCAGAGGCGCCGGCGGCTCCACGCCAGTTAAGCCTCCTAGACGTGCCGGCGCCGGCCGGAGCGCCCTCCCGGGCGGCCGTCTCTTCCACCGGGGGGACCGATGTCCACCTGGTCACCGACCCACCCGCACTGGAAAAGCTTGTCCGGCGCCTAGGAAAAGCGTCGTTGATCTGTTTCGACACCGAGACAACCGGCGTTGATGAAATGACCGCGGATTTGGTTGGTATTGCCCTCAGCCCGGCCGTGGGAGAGGGGTATTACATCCCGGTCGGTCACACGGTGCGAGAGGAGGGGGTCCAACAGATGGCCCTAACAACGGTATTGGAGGCCTTGCGCGATGTGCTCCAGGACCCCAGTATCCCCAAGGTAGCGCACAACGCCAAATATGACCTGACAATCCTCCAGCGTTATGGCCTGACCGTGAGCCCGGTATGGTTTGACACCATGCTGGCAGCGTGGCTGCTGGATCCGGCCGGTCGCGGGCTGGGCCTGAAAAACCAGGCGTGGGTTCAGCTCGGGGTCGAAATGACCGAAATCTCGCAACTTATCGGGCAGGGCGCCAAGCAGATCACCATGGCTCAGGTACCCATCAAGCAAGCGGCGGCCTATGCGGCCGCCGATGTGGACATGCCTCTGCGTCTTGTGGAGGTCTATGAACCCAAACTGAGAGAAATGCAACTCTGGCACTTGTTTTCAGACGTCGAGATGCCGCTGGTACCCGTGATCTCGGAGATCGAGCGCGCCGGTGTGGCGCTGGACGCTGAGTATTTGAGGGGTATGTCTGGTGAGCTTGCTCTCCGGCTCGACGAGCTGACCGGAAGGATCTATGAACTGGCTGGGAGGATGTTCAACATCAATTCGACCCAGCAGTTGAGCCAGGTCCTGTTTGAGGACCTGCAATTGCCGACCCAAGGGTTGCGAAAGACAAAGTCGGGCCATTATTCCACGGCCGCGGGGGTGCTAGAGTCACTAATGGGGTCCCATGAGATCATCCAAGTGATTCTGGAACACCGTGAAGTGGCCAAGCTGAAATCGACCTATGTGGACGCATTGCCCGAGATGGTCAATCCCAGAGACCGGCCGTATCCACACGTCCTACAATCAGGCGGGCGCCATCACCGGCCGGTTGGCATCGTCGAATCCAAACCTGCAGAACATACCCATCCGGACCGAGCAGGGACGCCAGATTCGGCGCGCATTTGTGGCCGAACCTGGGTGGGTGTTGCTGGCGGCCGATTATTCCCAGGTCGAGCTACGCGTACTGGCTCACATCTGCCAGGATCCCGGTCTTTTGGATGCGTTTCGGCGCGGCCAAGACATCCATGCGACCACCGCCGCGGCGGTCAATAATGTCCCGCTGGCAGAGGTTACGCCACAGCAACGCCGTTTTGCCAAGAGCGTCAACTTTGGGTTGTTGTACGGCATGAGCGCCTACCGCCTCGCGCGGGAGTCCGACTTGACGTTGGCAGAGGCCGAGCGATTCGTCAAGGGTTATTTTGACAGCTTTCCCAACGTGCAACTGTATCTGGACCAGACGCTGGCCCACGCGAGGGAACGAGGGTGGGTCGAGACCGTTCTGGGCCGCCGTCGCGAGTTCCCTGCGCTCAAGTCTGACCCGATCAGTAGAACCTCGGCCTTGGCTCGACAGCGTGCAGAGCGAGAAGCGGTCAACTTTCCGATCCAGGGCAGCGCCGCCGACATTATCAAAATCGCAATGGTCGAACTCCACCGGCGGTTACTGGCAGAGGGTTTCCAAGCTCGCATGATCCTGCAGGTGCACGACGAGCTCGTTCTCGAGGTGCCGATGCGAGAGCTTGAACCGGTCAGACGACTGGTGGTAGCGGTGATGGAAGGGGCCTATGAATTGGCGGCAGCGCTCAGGGTTGACACCAAGGCGGGGAAGAACTGGCTAGAGATGGCATGAGCGACCTGCCGGCGCCGCGCGCCATGCTCGCCGCCCCTGGTCTGATGTGCTATACTAGAAATCAGCAAGCAGTGTGGAGGACAAGTTGAAGCATTTCCTAAGTCTCACCGATCTTTCGGCCGATGAAATCCAGCGGCTGCTGGACCTGGCACTCGAGCTCAAAGCCGAGTGGCGTGCTGGCGGCAACAAGGAGCAGTTGGCAGGGAAAACCCTCGGCATGGTGTTCCAAAAGCCTTCCCTGCGTACTCGTGTCTCGTTTGACATGGGTATGATACAACTGGGCGGACAGGCGCTGTACCTGTCCCCAAACGAGATCCAGTTGGGCAAGCGGGAGAGCACGGCCGACGTAGCTCGCGTAATGGCCCGCTACGTGGACGGCATCATGGCGCGCGTGTTCTCCCGATGATGATATCCTCGAATTGGCCCGCTATTCCCGTGTGCCCGTCATCAATGGGCTCTCGGACTATAATCACCCTTGCCAGGGAATGGCGGACCTGCTGACGATTTTGGAAAAGCACGGCCGGATAGATGGCCTCAAGGTCACCTACGTTGGCGACGGCAACAACGTCGCCCGCACACTGATGGTGGGAGCGGCGATGCTGGGGGCGCGCTTTTGCATAGCGACGCCGGCCGGTTATGCGTTGAATGCGGAGGATGTGACGGCGGCGATCGAATTGGCGGCTGACGGCGGCGGCACGATCACCGTTCTACAGAACCCCGTCGCGGCCGTAGAGGGCGCCCACGTGGTCTATACGGATACGTGGACCAGCATGGGGCAGGAAGCCGAGGCAGCCGCGCGGAGAGACGTGTTCCCGCCTTTCCAGGTCAACAGAGTGCTGTTGCAGGGGGCCGACTCGGACGTAATCGTCATGCATTGCCTGCCTGCGCACCGCGGCGAGGAGATCACGGATGAGGTGGCTGATGGTCCCCACTCGGTAATTTTTGACCAGGCAGAGAACCGGCTCCACGCCCAAAAGGCCATCCTGGTGGCATTGATGGGATAGTCTGGGATTGGCGCCGTGCAGTGCTGCACGGCGCTGCGCAGCACAGAATAGTACTGAGGGGAGATCAGCGGTGGCAGGAGACAGTGAGCGCTTCCAAGAGGCGATGAGCACAGGGATCCAGTTTGCCTGGGATAACAAATGGCGCCAGGCGATTGGGCAGTTTAACGTCGCGCGAGACGAGTTTCCAGACGACCCTGTTCCGCATGCAAGACTTGGGCAGGCGCATTACGAGCTGGCCCAGTATCGAGAATCCTTGGGGCATTACCAGCAGGCGGTTAGGCTGAATCCGGCCGACGTGGCGGGGCTGGGATGGATCGCCGACATCTTGGAGCGATTGGGCCAGCTTTCGAGCGCAGCCCGGACATACATTGCAGTGGCCGAAGCTCACCTGCAGGCCAGAAACGTTGAACAGGCGATAGCGAACTGGGAACGGGCGACCCGCCTGGACCCGGACCTCATCAGTGCGCGCCAGCGGTTAGCGCTGGTCTATCAGCGAATTGGGCGCCTGCGCGATTCTGTTCGGGAGCATTTGGCGCTGGCGCGGATCTATCAGGCAAGTGGCAACATCCCCCAGGCGGCCGCGGTCTGCAAGGCAGCGCTACAGATGGACCCCAGCAACGCAGATATCCTGGCGGCCGTCAGCCTGCTCCGGAGAGGGGTGATCATGGAAGCGCCGCCGGCCGAGCCGGTCGCCCCGCCTGAGCCCGAGGCGGCGCTTGCGCCACCTGGGTTGTCGGACGCCCTGCACCGTGCAGCGCTGCACGGCGCTGTGAAATCGGCCGCATTTGCCTTTGAGAGCGACGAGGTCTTGGGTTGGCAGGAGGAGCCAGATACTGACTCTGAAACCAGCGGCAGCCCAGTTGACGAGGCGCGGCAGGCCGCGCTGGCAAATCTGGCGGGAATTGTCTTTGAAGAGGACACGGCCGAGGCCGGCGCCCTGCTAGCAAAAGCCGATAGGGATGCGCTGATCAGCCAAGCCATCGAACACCAAACCCGGGGCGACATTGACCAGGCGATAGACGCCTACGAACGCGCCATTCAAGGTGGGATACAAGAAGCTGCCGCGCATTTCAATTTGGGTCTGTTGTACCAGGAGCGGCTGCGTTTGGATGAGGCGATTGAGCGCTTCCAGCAATCGCTGGACGGAACCAGCCCCGAGTACCGGCTGGGCAGCCACTTTGCGCTGGGCGAATGTTTCCGGGCCAAGGGCAAGATCGACGAGGCGCTGTCCCATTTCCTGGAGGTGGCCAAGATTGTTGACATGCGAACCGTCAAGCGGGACCAGGTTGATGATCTGGTGCGCCTCTACGAGAGCCTGGCAGACACATTCGCCCTGCGTGGCGAACAAGAGCAGGCGACCCGATTCGCCACTGCGCTGGTAGAGTTCCTGGGCACCAAGGGATGGGAGGACAAGGTCAAGGACGCGCGGTCCCGGCTCGATTCGTTGACTGAGGAAGGTCCGATGATGAGCCTGGCTGAGCTGCTGGCAGTGCCCGGTTCGGATCAGTTGCTCGAGTCCATCTCGCTCACCAACGAATTCGCCAGAAGGGGGTGGCTGGACACGGCCGTCGAAGAGTGCTACAGTGCCGTTCAACAAGCTCCGTTCTTTATGCCCGCACATCTCTTGCTGGCGCGATTGCAGGAGCAGAGGGGACAGATCGAGGCGGCCGGCGACAAGTATGTCACGGTGGCACAGGTTTACCGAACCCGAGGCGATGTCACCCAGTCAATGGAGGCCTTTGAGCACGCGATGCGATTGGCGCCGTTGGATATGGCGCTGCGAACTCGTCTGATCGAAATGCTCAAGCGCCACGGTGAGATCGATCGCGCTCTTGAGCACTCGGTGGCCCTGGCAGAGGCGTACTACCAACTGGCCCAGATTGACAAGGCGCGAGAAAAGTACCAGGAGGCTCTGCGGTTGGCTCCGCGTGGAGCACCCGAACGGCAATGGTCGCACCAGATCCTGCATCGCGTCGCGGACATTGACTTGCAGCGGCTAAATTGGCGTGATGCGGTTGCCGCCTATTCCCAGATCGTTCGAATCTCGCCCGACGACGAGCGCGCGAGTGTCACGTTGGTTGAGCTCCTGTTCAAGATGGGGCGCCCCCACGAGGCCCTGGGGCAACTGGACCGCTACTTGTCAGGGCTTGCATCTCACGGTCGCAGCCGCAAGATTCTGGCGATCCTGAACGACCTGATCGCGCAGCAGTCGGACGACTTTGGCCTATTGAACCGGTTAGCGGCCGCCTACGCCCAGGCTGGTGATACAGAGAAGGCGATTGAGAACCTGGACCGGCTAGGCGAACTCCAGCTTGATGCCGGATTGCGCGAAGACGCTGCCCGGACTATCAGATCGATCCTCGCCCTGGGCCCGGCCGATGCAGGGAGCTACAAACGGCTATTAGAGCAGATTTCGGAGATCTCTTGAACGAACTCTGGTATCTGGTTCAAACCGCCACCTGGTCCAGCGTCATCGACATCATGTTGGTGACCCTGGTCTTTATGTTGATTCTGGTGCTCATTCGAGGCACCCGGGCTGTCCAACTGCTGCGGGGTGTCATTCTCATCGTGGTGCTGGTGCTCTCTCTCACGTCGTTCGTTCAACTCCCGGCGCTCAGTTGGCTGATCAGCCAGACTGTCCCGGCTTTGTTGATCGCCATTCCCATCATCTTTCAGCCCGAGTTACGGCGGGCGTTTGAGCGGCTGGGGCAGGCGGGGTCGCTCCTGCGCGGCTTTAGAGAGGATCAAGAGGCCGTGTTGATTGGCAGCGTAGCCAGCGCTTGCCAGCGCATGTCAGATCGGCGTCATGGCGCGCTGATCGTTCTCGAGCGCGAGATTGGTCTGCAAGAATACGTGGACACGGGCACCAATCTCGACTCCAGGATGTCGCGGCAGGTGCTGGAGACGATCTTTTTTCCAAAAACGGAGCTGCACGATGGTGCGGTGATCGTTCGCAACAGTCGGGTGCTGGCAGCCGCCTGCGTCATGCCGCTCTCGGCGGCCAAGGTCCATGGCGGCGAACGCCATCTTGGTTTGCGACACCGGGCGGCCTTGGGCATCAGTGAAGTCAGTGATGCGATAGCCATTGTTGTATCCGAAGAGACGGGCAACATCGCCGTGGCGCATAACGGCCGCATGATCCGTCGGCTGGACGCCGAGCGCTTGGACACCATTCTGCGTGCCTTTTACCAGCCGCGCCTGCGGCCACGGTGGCTGAGGTGGCTGCCGGGTCGGCGCCAGAGTTCGAGGTCGTGACCCGTGTACAGTGTCGCACGGTGCTGCACTACGTATCCGCCGACCTGGGACCATTTTCCACCGTGCAGTGCCGCACGGCACTGTGCGCGGCAAGATTTTGGAGTGTCAAGTGATTCGGTGGCTTGTTGATAATCTGAGCGCCTTTGCGTTGGCTTTGATCCTGGCCGTGTTTGTCTGGTTCGTTGCTACGCGCGAGACAAACCCCATCCAGGAGCAGCCGTACTGGGAGCCTGTGCCGGTCCAGTTGCTGAACCAGCCACCGGGGACGGTCTTTACCACCGCGAGTGGCGCTGTTCTCAACAGCGCGCCGAGAGAGTTCGTGCAGGTGGTGATTAGAGGACCCAAGCTGACGCTGGCGGCGCTTCAGCCAGCCGATTTCAGCGCGGCCGTCGATCTGTCAACGGTTGCGTACGGCGGCGCGGACGTGCCAGTGAAGGTTGAGATCATGAATTCGCTCGTCACCATCGTCAACCAAGATCTCGATACGATCACCATTCGCCTGGAAGAGTACCGACGCCTGACACTGCCGCTGGTTCCCGATATCTTGGGCCAACCGGCCCTGGGGCATGTCGCTGGGGAGCCGGTCGTGGACCCCACCGAGATGGTTCTCGAGGGCACCGCGTCGCAGGTGGACCGAGTTGACCATGTGGGGTTAGAGCTCTCCATCGAAGGGGCGCGGGAGACGGTGCAGAGAACTGTGACCGCGCGGCTGCGTGATTCGCGCGGCCTGCCTGTGCTTGGGTTTGACACCAGCTTGCTGCAAGTGTCGGTCACCGTGCCGATAACAAAGTCAGATGAATATACAGAGCTGTTCGTCACCGTCAACCTCACGGGTACCATCGCCGTTGGACATCGGCTCGTCAACTATTCTGTCGAGCCACAACGAGTGACCATCTTTGGCCCACCCGAGATCGTCTCATCTCTGCCGAATTTCGTGAGCACACTGCCCGTAGATGTCTCGAACGCCAGCGCTGACGTACTTCAGCGAGTTGGGCTCATGGTCCCACCGGGGGTGACGGTGATCGGTGCCCAGAACGTTTTGGTGGAGATTGACATCGAACCCGTGGTGACGACGCTGACCATACCCTGGCGGCCGCAAATACTGGGACCGGACGCCGGTCTGACGGTCACGATTTCACCCGAGACGGTGAACATCTCTGTGGTTGGTCCGCTTTCCTTGACACAGGCGTTCGATCCGGAGAAGCATTTGAGCGTCACCCTGAACCTCTTTGGCAAAGAGCCGGGGTCCTACCAGATTGCACCCGAGGCGCTCAGCACGTTGATTGGCGTAGAGGTGGTTGGCATTCTGCCCCCGACCCTGTTGGTTGAGATAATCCTTGTGCCGACGCCCACTCCGACGCCGACCCCGTCAACCACCCTGACGACCACGTTGACCGTTTCCCCGGGTGCGACGGGCACTCTATTCAATTCACCGATAGGAACACCCACTCCATAGCGATGCCCAGCCGCGCCAACGGGTGCGTGGGGTGTTCGTGTTGACTCGAGCAAAGTGATATGCAGAAACCAATTGTTGCACTGGTTGGCCGACCCAACGTAGGTAAATCGACGCTGTTCAACCGGTTGGTCGGCCGCCGCCTGGCGGTGGTGTCGGACCTCCCAGGTACTACACGGGATCGGATTCAGGCTGACGCCGAATGGGATGGCTTGACCTTTACGGTGGTTGACACCGGCGGCATAGAGGTCGAGTTTGGCTTTCATACGGCGCCGCTATCCGAGGATTCGGCGCATTTTCTCCCGGCAATACGCGCACAGGCCCAAGCCGCGATTGACGCCGCCGACGTGGTGGTGTTGCTGGTAGACGCCCGGGTCGGCGCCACGGCGGCCGACGAAGAGGTGGCGAACATTCTGCGGCGGGCGTCCAAGCCGATCTTGATTGCTGCCAACAAGGCAGAGAGTCCGGTCGCACAAGAGTCGGCCGTCGAGTTTTACAGCCTGGGCCTGGGGGAGGTGTTCCCGATGTCGGCGCTCCACGGTCTTGGCGTTGGCGAGTTCCTGGACGCGTTGGTCGAGTCAATCCCCCGTGTGGAGGCAACCGATCAGGACGAGTCGGTCAAGATCGCCATAGTCGGCCGGCCGAATGTTGGCAAGTCATCGCTGCTGAACCATATCCTCGGAGAAGAGAGATCCATCGTCAGTCCCATCCCCGGCACTACCCGCGATGCAATCGATACCTATCTGGATTGGGAAGGAACGCCCATTACACTGATTGACACCGCGGGCATCCGGAGGCGGGGCAAGATAGGCACGGGGGTGGAAAAGTACAGTGTGTTGAGGGCGTTGCGGGCGGTGAAACGGGCGGATGTGGCGCTGCTGCTGGTAGACGCCGAGGAGGGGGTCACGGCCCAGGACGCCCATGTCGCCAGCTTTGTTCTGAACGATTTCACCAGTGTGATTGTGTTGGTGAACAAGTGGGACGCCATCGAAAAGGACACTTACACGATACTCGAGTTTACCAAACGGGTGCGAGCAGAACTGAATTTCCTTGACTATGTGCCCCTCCTGTTTGTGTCGGCTCTCACTGGTCAGCGGGTGAACAAGGTCATTCCGGCAGCACTGTCCGTTCATGCTGCCCGTTTCGAGCGCATCCCAACCAGCGAATTGAACCGATTGGTGCGGGGCGCAGTTGCCCACCATTCCCCTCCCTCCAAAGCCGGCAAACGGCTCCGGTTTCTCTACGCCACCCAGGCGGCGGTCGATCCTCCGACCTTTGTCTTTTTCGTCAATGACGCCCGCCTGGTTCACTTTACGTATCAGCGGTACATTGAGAACCGGATCCGGGAGGCGTATCCGTTTCCGGGTACACCGCTGCTCATCCGTTTCAGAACGCGTGGCGAGGACAGGGACTGAGGAACGTACCGCACGGCACTGCGCGCCGGCCGCGACGCTGTGCTGACGCGGGTGTCACGACCAGACCCCCCCGAGTCACAGGCGCCAGGTATCCAGCGGCGGACCCGGTCACGTCAAGTGAACGTTACGGACCTTCAGGTGGGAACAACTGGTACCCTACACCGCGCACGTTCCGGATGCAGCCGGGTTCTCCCACTGGATATCCGAGTTTGCGACGTAACGAGCGGATGAGTGGGCGCAGCAGACCGCTGGCGTCGCTGGGATCGGTTTCAATACCGTGAGTGATCTTGATGAGCTCCTGGGGCGACGCCACCTCGCGCACCCGGCGCGCTAGGTGTTCCAATAACGTGAACTCTCGAGCTGAAAGTTTGATGGGTTTGTTGTCCAGCCATGCCTTGTATTGACCCGGGTCGATCTGGAGCCTGCCCAGCACCAACGCCCGTGGGCCCAGCGTTTCGGAAGGTCGGAGCTCGGCCGAGGCGGCGCGTCGCTGGGCAGAGCGCCGCAGCTTGCCGCGCACGGCAGCGATCAGGTTCTCAGGCTCGATCGGCTTGGTCAGGTAGTCGTCTACCCCCAGTTCCTTGCCGTAGCGGATGTCGCTGTCCATGGTGCGGGCGGTCAGAAACAAGAACGGTATCAACACCCACGCCGGGTTCTGCTGGACACGTATATACAGTTGGTAGCCATTCATGCGCGGCATCGCAATGTCGGCAAGAATCAGGTCGACTTTATGTCTTGCCAACACCTCCAGAGCCTCGACGCCGTCAAGGGCTGTCCACACGTGCAAACCCTCGACCTCGAGCGCCAGCTTGATGTTGTCCAGGATTGCCCGCTGATCATCAACAATCAATATGGACGGGTTCATGGTGGTCCTCCCCTGGTAGTAGAGGCAAGTAAATCGCAAACGTGCTGCCCTGGCCCACTGTGGACGAAACGGCGATGTGACCGTTGTGCAACCGCACCAGTTCCCGGGCGATGGACAGGCCTAGCCCAGTGCCAGGGACGTTGCTTGCCACCGAGCCCCGGTGAAACCGGTCAAAGATGTGCGCAAGATCGTTGCAGTCGATGCCAGAGCCGTTGTCGGTGACCCTGAGGGCGGCCCACCAGCCTGCGCCCAGGTACTCGCTCTCAGGCCAGATGTGACCCAAGTCACTGGATCCCTGGATTTCCACGCACTCGCACAGAATCTGCCCCTGAGCCGCGGTGAACTTGATGGCGTTGTTGAGGAGATTCCGCACTATGCGACCGAGCTGTTCCAGGTTACCCATGACTTGAACGCCGACAGCGCCGATCAACTCGAGTCTTTGTGATTTCTTTGTGGCGAGCGGTAGCTGTGTTTGTACCTCCTGGTGCGCCAGCCAGGCCAGGTCGATTGGTTGGTCGACGCCCGTGATACTTCCGCTCTCGATGCGCGAAATGTCGAGCACGCTGGTGATGAGCTCGTCCAATAGGCGCGCGTGGCTTCGTATGTCTCGGATCATTTCACGCCGTTTTGCATCATCCAGGCGGTCGTAAAGCGTATCCAGGTTTCCGCTGAGGAGGGTGATGATGGAAAGGGGGGTGCGCAGTTCGTGGGAGACATTGGAAATGAATCGGTCCTTTAGCCGCTCTGCCTCTTCCGCCCGTTGGCGCTTGGTCCGCTCGTTCACCAGCCGGCGATACCGGTTGAGACGGGTAATGGACCTGATCCGCGCCCGCAACTCCATGGCGTCGAATGGCTTGGTGACAAAGTCGTCCGCACCGGCCTCGATGCCTTGAAGACGAGACGTGCGATCGTCCAAGGCCGTCACCATGATGATCGGAACCTCTGCCAGCACTGGGTCGGATCTCAACCGGCGGCATACCTCGAACCCATTCATATCCGGCATCACGATGTCGAGCAACACTACATCGGGGACCGCCACCATTGCTTCGGCCAAGGCCTCGGCGCCGTTGGTGGCGAAATGCAGTGCGAGATCCGCGCTGCCCAGGACGGCGCCGAGCATCTTGCGCGCGAATCGGATCATCGTCTACGATAAGGACGCGCCCCAATTCCCGAGTGTCCGGTGCCGGTTCTGGCAACATGTCCACCAACTGATCTCCGCACGCGACTGGTTCCGACCGTATTATATACCATACCCGCAATCGCCCAAAAACCCGGGTGCCCGTCACTTTTTTGCGCGAGTCAAGTAGGATAAAATGGTCTGCCAAGGACAATCGCGAAAAGGGAGTCGAGAATGAAGACGGACTTTGACCGCAAGTGGGAACGGCTGACCGATGAGGTATTGACGGGAATGAAGGAATGGCGGCTGCAACATCCGCGCGCCACCTTCAACGAGATGGAGAGGGCGTTGGACGGGAAGCTGGCTCGCGTGCGAGCACGCATGCTGGAGGATATGGCTTTGGCAAGTACGGCGGCGGACTGGAAGGAAGCGCAGAACGGGTCCAGACCGATGTGTCCCCACTGTGGAGTACCGTTGGAATCGCGCGGACAAGCGGGACGACGCCTGCAAACCAATGGAGGTGAAGAGATCCACTTGGAGCGGGGATACGGGGTCTGCTCGCAGTGTGGCGAGAGTTTTTTCCCCTCTGGATGAGGAACTGGAGCTACTGCCCGGGAGCCTGACCCCTCGGCTCCTGGAGGATGTGATCCATCTGGCGGCCTGGATGCCGTACTTGAAAGCCGCGCAGATGTTGATGCGAATGCGGGGGGTGGCGGTGAGCGAGGCGACCGTCCGTCGCCAGACACAGACGCATGGCGCGGCGTATGTGGACACACAGACAGCGGAAGTGACGCGAATCGAGAAGGAGTTGCCGGATCCCCCTGCGGGACCGGAGAAACAACTGTTGAGCGTAGACGGTGCGATGGTGCCGCTGGTTGGCGGTGTGTGGGCCGAAGTGAAAACACTGGCGCTGGGGGTAATCGAAGAGCCAGTCATGGAAAGAGGGGAACCGCACGTGCACGCCCGCGAGATGAGCTACTTCTCCCGGCTGATGGACTCGGACACATTCGCACATCTGGCACTGGTGGAAACGCATCGGCGGGGTGTGGAGAAGGCAGGGAAAGTGATTGCCGTGACGGACGGGGCAGAATGGGAACAGGGATTCATTGATTATCACCGGCCTGATGCACAGCGGGTGCTAGATTTCCCCCACGCGGGGGCATATTTGGCACGCATTGGTGCGGCCATCTGGGGGCCGGAAACGCCAACCACGATGCAGTGGATAGCGGCCCAAAACAAGCGTCTCAAGCATGAGGGGCCAGCCGATATGTTGGTGGAGTTGCGGACCCTGGTGGCGGAGCATCCCGAGACGCCCGATTTGAGCGGATGGGTGGCCTACCTGGAGAAACGAGAGGCTCACATGCAGTATCCAGTCTATCAGGCGCAAGGCTGGCCTATTGGCAGCGGCGCAGTAGAGAGCGGCAACAAGCTGGTTGTGGAAGCCCGCTTGAAAGGGTCAGGGATGCATTGGGCACGGGAGCATGTGGATCCGATGCTAGGCCTGCGCAACGCTGTGTGTAACGATCGTTGGGATGAGGGGTGGTCACAAATCAGCCAGCAGCGGAGACGGCAGGTGCAGCAGACTCGCCAGCGACGCCGTGACCAGCGACGAATGGCCCTGAAGGTCCTACCACTCGTGGCGAGCCAGACCACAATGAACATGCCACCGCAGCCAGGGGCCATACCGCTGGTTGCGGCAGCGAACGCCACAACCACCTCCCCAGAGCCGCCTGCGGAAACTCGGTCTGGAAAACCCTGGCGTCCAGCCGCAGACCACCCATGGCGGCAATACCCCTCCTGTCTACCATCTCGCCGTCACCGTGGCAAGGACGCAAGAAAATGACGGGCACCCCAAAAACCCACGTTTGCCGACCAATTGGTTTCAATCATGATATACTGGGACATTATGATCCAGTTCGCTTTGTATGTGCACATACCCTTTTGCAGGCGCCGATGCAGCTACTGTGACTTTAACACCTGGGCCGGGCTGGACCACCTGATGCGGCCGTACATTCAGGACGGCCTGCAAAGGGAGATCGATGTATTGAGTCAGCGCCTCACTTTTCTCGCCCAGAGCGTTTATTTTGGCGGAGGAACCCCAAGTCTGATGCCGGCGTCGCTGTTGAGTAGTGTCCTGAAAGCGGTGCCATTGGCTGATGGCGCGGAAGTATCGCTTGAGGTCAACCCCGGCACAATGGACCGCATGCTGTTAGGCGACCTCAAGCAGATCGGGGTGAATCGGTTGAGCATAGGTATGCAGAGCGCAGTGGACGCGGAGCTGCGAATGCTTGGGCGCGACCATGATCTGAGGGCTGTGGCGGAGACCGTTGATTGGGCTCGGCGGGCGGGTCTTGGGAACATCAGCTTGGACCTGATTTACGGCCTACCCGGGCAGAAGGCGAGTTCATGGGAGCGAACGTTGACGGCTGCCCTCTCTCTGGAACCTGATCACCTCTCGGTCTATGCACTGTCCGTGGAGCCTGGCACCCCACTGGAGCAGGCGATCAGTCACCATCGATTGCCGGCACCGGATCCCGACCTGGCGGCCGACATGTACGAGTTGGCTACGGACCAGCTCCACGCGGCGGGCTACCTCCAGTACGAGCTCAGCAACTGGTCGGTGCCCGGGATGGAATGCCATCACAATCTGGCATACTGGCGCAACCATGTGTATCTCGGAATCGGCGCGGGCGCTAGCGGCCATTGGCCCGTGGGAGATGTGAGCTGGCGACTGCATAACGAGCCGGACCCGCGTGTCTATCTGGACCTGCTCGCTTCAAGGGGATTCGAGCAGCAATCCGAGGCTGGGTTGCCGGCCGTTGCTCTCCCTGCGTGCCTTGAATGCGAGCACATCCCGCGAACAATGTCCATGGCAGAGACCATGTTCATGGGATTGCGATTGGTCCGCGAAGGGGTGTCGAGAGCTGCCTTCAAGGAGCGCTTTGATGCGGACGTGCTCGACGTATTTGGTGAGCAAATGGACGATCTGAGCCGCGCTGGTCTGATTGATTGGGACGAGACGCGCGTCTGGCTGCAGCCGAGTTCCTACCTGGTCAGCAACCTAGTCTTCTCCGCCTTGTTGCCCGGGTAGGGTAGGGCAGACTCAGGCGAGAAACCGCACGACCAGGTTCCCGTCCGAGTCAAAAGAGTAATGCGCCAGGACTGGCTGCTGGGGATCAGGTTCGCTGCCCACAGTGCCGAGCGGCACTGCACGGTGCACCCGATCCAGCAGGGCGGGGAGATCCTCGATCATCTGGCGCATGGGTAGGTCGTCGAGCGGAAACCATGCCAGTTCGCCTTCGGCCGATTGTCGATAGTGTGGATCAGTCGCCCGCGCCGAGAAAAGGAACAGGCAGACACCGGTGGTTGGCTCGACATCAATGGTGACTAATCCGCGGAGAGCTAGGTCGACTACTGTCAGCCCTGTCTCTTCCAGGATTTCGCGCCGCGCGGCCGCAACGATGTCCTCGCCTTGCTCTACGTGTCCACCGATCCCATTATACTGGTTCGCCCACAGCCTCTTGCTCGGTGCTCCCTTGAGCAGCAGCACGGCGTTGCCGAAATAGACAAAGCTGAGGGTGCGGGGAACAAGCTTGTATCTGTTCTCCCCCGCCACGCCCTGATCGGACGGCCTTATCCGGACGTCAGTCAATCACAAACTCCAGACCTTCGTAGCCCAGCACAGCATTTGGATTGATTCGTTTTGCCTCTTTTTCCACCGTGTTGAACAAAAAGTCGTCGGTGGCCCAAGTGCTGTGGTGGAACAGGATGACTGTGCCCACATTTGCCTCGCGGCCGATTCGCGCGGACTCGCTCCATGTCGAGTGTCCCCAATCGGGATGGAGCATCTTTTCCTTTTCCGAGAACTGAGAATCGTGGATCAGCACGTCGCAGTTGTGGGCGATCTGTAAAACGCGCTCGTCAAAGCTTCCTATCGGGTGGCCCACGTCGGTGACGTAGGCTACCGAAGCGCCATGGTGTTCCAGGCGGTATGCAAACACCCCGCCGGGGTGATACCCGCTGCGCGCGGTCACCAGGGTATGTTCACCGACCACGAACGTTTCCCCATCCTGAATCTCTTTCGTGATCAGGTCCGCTTCGAGTTCCCCGTATCCAAAGGGCAGATAGGGCTCGGATACCTGGCCTGCGATCACCTCTTCCAGCCGTTGGCCTACCTTTTTCGCGCCAATGATGACGACGCGGTTGCGTCGGCGACGGGTTACCCCAAAGAATGGGAATCCTTGGATGTGATCCCAGTGAGTGTGGGAGATGAGCAACGTAGCAACGACGCGGCCGGTGAACTCTTGCATGAGAGCGTCGCCAAGAGGGCGGATGCCGGTCCCAGCATCCAGAATGATGATTTGGTTTTCTCCCGTGCGGACTTCGACGCATGCGGTGTTGCCGCCGACCTTGACCGTTTCGGGGCCTGGCGCAGGCATGCCCCCGCGGACGCCCCAGAGATGGACTCTTAGCACGACTCGGTCCCGTCCAACGCCTCAGCCGTCACCGAGCTGGGCCCGCAGCCGGTCGTTCTCGATGGCAAATGCTGCCAGGCTCGCGAGCGCAGAGTACAGGTACTCGGTGCGGATCGGGTTCTTTTCGAGTTTACTCTCACCGTGCGGCACTGCACGGCGTTGCGCGATGCACATGGCGCCCCAAGGCCGACGACTCCGCACCAACGGAAAATGGAGCCAGAATCCGAGATCGCTCCTGCTCTGGGTGGGTTGTCCGGTCGCGATGGACTGAGAAAGCGGCGAATCCGGTTTTAAAACCACCTGGGTACCCAGGTGACCCGGTAGATTGGCTGTCGCGACGATGTCGAGCCTGGAGGACCCGTCAAGTACGCCGACATAGCCGGCTCGAGCGCCGCCGGCGTGAACCGCCGCCAGAATTACGCGCATGAGAAACGCATCCAGCCCCAGACCCACTTCTGAGGACTTGGAGACTGCCTGGATTACCACCAAGGCCTGCCTCTGCCGTTCAATTTCATTGTGCAATCCTGCCAGCGTCCTTTTGAGGCGACTCTCGGTCAACGCGCGCTCGACGGCTGCCAGTATCTCCTCCGTGGTGAAAGGCTTGATAATATAGTCCTTCACGCCCATGCGCAGTGCCTGAGCCGCGACCGCCTCGGAGCCAAAGGCGGTCATCATGATAGTAGGCATGTCAAGCCCCTCGTGCTGGAGCGTCCTCAGGACCTCAATGCCATTGATGCCAGGCATCTCGAGGTCGCACAGGACGAGGTCGGGCCGCGTCTTTCGGATGATCTCGAGCCCTTCTTCGCCGCCCAGGGCGGCCGCGGCGCGGTATCCACCGAGCGGCAGAATTTCATTTGCCAACAAGGAGGCGATGGCGACGCTGTCGTCAATGATCAGAATCTGTTCGGTGGGCATGAGAGGTGTCAACCCTGGTGGATGATTCCAATTTCCTCTTGGGCGGGCGAGGGTGTTGGGATTGAAGATGCCGCCACAGTTGCTTTCGAAACGCGCGGTTCCACATGTAGCCCTGCCGCCCCAGTTCGCGGGCGACGATCAATCGGTGTACAAGATCTGCCTGGGTCATCCTGTTCGTCATTGCTCACTCTACAGCATTGGGTAGATACTGTTGCGGGCCGAGTATCCGGCGAAAAGTCTATGTGATGACCAAAATTGCCGGTCTCTATATCGAGAGCAGGTTCCGGGCGATGACCAGTCGCTGGACCTCGCTGGTTCCTTCGCCGATGGTCATCAGACGGGCATCGCGGTACATGCGTTCCACAGGATACTCGCTGCTATAGCCATAGCTACCAAGGATTTGGATTGCGTTCCGCGTGACCCGCTCTGCCATCTCGGTGGCGAACAGCTTGGCCATCGCGGCCGGTCGCGAAAACGGTTCATTCTGCTCCTTGAGCCATGCAGCTCGATAAACAAGCAGGCGGGCGGCCTCTATCTCTGTCCCGGCGTCAGCTATCATCCACTGAATCGCCTGCAGGTGGGCGATGGGGCCGCCAAAGGCAAAGCGGGTTTTGGCGTACGAGATGGCCTGTTCCATGGCGCCCTGCGCCAATCCAAGCGCGAGTGCACCGATGCCAACTCGGCCGCCATCCAGCGTCTCCAGGGTCTGTGGCAAACCACTGCCCTCCGTACCCAGCACGCTCGAACCAGGCACCCGTACACCGTCGAAGGATATCTGGTGGGTAGGCGAGCCCCGCACCCCCATCTTTTTTTCCTGTGGGTGCACGGTCACTCCGGGGCGGTCCGTCTCTACCAGGAACATGCTGTAGCCTCGCTTGCCCGCACTGGGATCGGTGATCGCCAGAACGATCATCACTTGTGCGAGGCTGGGGTTTGTGATCCAAGCCTTTGTGCCATTAACCACAAAGTCGCTGCCCTGGCGCTCAGCTCGGGTGTGGATTCCCCGTAGATCGGAGCCGGCGTCAGGTTCCGTGAGGCAGAGTGTTCCCAAGGTATTCCCCACGGCAAGTTGGGTCAGCCAGCGCTGCTTCTGTTCGGCCGACCCCCACCGGCTGATTGGGAAGCAACCCAGACCTGTGTGAGCGGCCAGGGAGAGGCCAGTGCTACCACACACGCGACCGATCTCCTCGAGCGCAATCGCTGTGCTCACGGCATCCACACCGGCTCCGCCATACTCTTCAGGGACCGCCATGCCTAGCAGACCCATGTCCGCCATCCTGGGCAGCAGCTCAACAGGAAAGCTCGCGTATTCGTCAATCTCGCGGGCTCTGGGAGCGAGCTTTTCCTCGGCAAAGGCACGCACAGCCTGGCGGAACATGACCTGTTCATCGGTGAGACGAAAATCCATCGACTGAAGCCTCCTGCTAGCAACCCCGTGGCGACACGAGTATATGCCAAAGCAGCGAATAATGCAAACCGACGGCGTTTCGTATAGGCATTACCACCCAACATCATGGAGGATCACTATCACGTATTCACAACCAAAGAAGACCCTACACTTCAGATCAACCTAGGGTAGGGCGATCGATTTTCCCAGTTCAAGAAACGCCCCCAATCAACCACCGACAACCACGAGTGTTGAGACCGGTTGGCGCGAAATCCACCGCTGTGCCATGCTCTTCAACAGAGCTGTTCGCAGCGGCGCTGGGTGTGGGGAAAAGGGTGGCTCTGAGCCGTGCAAGTACGATAAGAAGATGTAACATAACCTATCAAATGTTACAACCCTCTTGGAGGAGCCATATTCACAGGGCTTGCCGCATCAGATCGAACCCGCTACAATCCCGAGGCGGCGTGTTTGACAGACACAGCAAAGCACTGGAGCCTCAATGCTCAGCGACATTACGGAACATAATGATCCACAGCGGCGCGACGCAATGGCGGTGCTGCACGCAGCGCTCGCAGCGGTTGATCCGGCGGCAGCCGTTCGACGCCACCTGACTCGCCAGGGCGATCATCTCTTTCTGGACGGTCGTTCGTATCGGCTGGGAGACTATCGCCGGATTCTTGTGCTGGGCGCTGGCAAGGCGAGCGGACCCATGGCTTTCGCCGTCGAGGAGCTTTTATTCGATCGCCAGCCCCAGGGGCTCGTGATCGTCAAGGAGGGATACACTGTTCCCACCCGGTGCATCGAATTGGTGGAAGCGAGCCACCCGATTCCGAATGGATTCGGCCTGGCTGCCTCCAGAAGAATCATGGCGCTGGCGGATGCGGCCGACGAGAATGATCTCGTAATCGTACTCGTGTCTGGCGGCGCCTCTGCCCTGTTGGTCTGCCCGGTCGAAGGCGTCTCACTACAGGAAATTCAGGTTTCGACGGATGTGTTGCTGCGCGCCGGGGCGACCATCAGCGAGTTGAATGCCGTAAGAAAGCGCCTGTCCCAGGTAAAAGGTGGGCGCCTGGCTCGCCTGGCGGCTCCTGCCACTGTGCTGACCTTGGTGGTCTCTGATGTAGTGGGGAGTCCCCTTGACATTATCGGATCGGGACCTACCGTACCCGATCGATCTACCTACGACGATGCGTTGGAGGTTGTCCGCATTCATGGGGTGCATGACCAGTTGCCTCCCGCGGTGATTGACGCGCTGCAGGGCAAAAGGAGCGAAGCGCCGAAACCGGGAGACCCGGCGTTCGCGCGGGTGCAGAATGCGATCATTGCCAGCAACGAGTTGGCGGCCGAGGCCGCTGTTCGCTGTGCAGAAGAGTTGGGCTATGCCACCATGCTGCTATCCACTTTTGTGCAGGGCGAAGCCCGAGAGGTCGGCCGCGTCATAGCCGGCATTGTGCAGGAAATTCGCCACCGTGGTCGCCCTCTAACCCCGCCGGCCTGCATCGTCTCTGGCGGGGAAACCACGGTCACGGTGCGGGGAACTGGTCGTGGCGGCCGAAATCAGGAGCTAGCGCTGGCGGCCGCAATCGCCCTTGACGGACAGGAGAATGCAGCTATCATCGGGCTGGCGACGGACGGTACGGATGGACCGACCGACGCTGCCGGGGCCTGGGCGGATGGCACCACGGTGCGCCGCGCAGCTTTGCGAGGGCTGCGAGCCAGCGACTATCTGGCCAATAACGATTCCTACCACTTTTTCGATTCGTTGGGTGATTTGATTGTAACCGGACCGACCAACACCAATGTGAACGATCTGACGTTGGCTTTTGTTTGGTCAGAACCCAGCCTGCGACGCACAGCCCAGTGCTGACTTGAATTGCACAGTGCCGTGCGGCACTGCACGGTGCACGCAAGTGCAAATGGACCGCGCCGGGAGCTCAGTCAAGTCGCCGGTGACGCCATCCGTGCATCGCGGTTCCCAGTGCCGTTCGGCACTGGACGGTGCCCGGAGCTGGTTCCTTAGGAGGTAAGATTTGCTCGAAGCGTTGTTTTCCCCCGAGTCAGTCGCGGTTGTTGGCGCATCGGCCAACCCGGAAAAGCTCGGTCACAGTGTGCTAGACAACATCATCAAGTATGGCTTTGCGGGGCGCATCTATCCCATCAACCCATCGTCAGACGAAATCTTGGGGCTAAAAAGCCATTCACGCGTCATCGACGTCCCCGACTCTGTCGATCTGGCGGTGATCGTAGTGCCCAACAAACACGTAGCCAGTGTGATGACCGACTGCGGCGCCAAGGGAGTTGGCGCCGCCATCGTGATCACGGCCGGCTTTCGCGAGGCGGGCGCAGAGGGACGCCAGATGGAGCGCGAGGTGGTCGAGATCGCCCACCGCCATGGGATTCGACTTGTTGGCCCCAATTGCCTTGGCGTGATCGACACTAACAGCTCGTTGAACGCCAGCTTTGCCGCCGGGATGCCCGAGCCTGGGGTCATCTCTTTGATGTCCCAGTCCGGCGCCCTGTGCACCGCCATACTGGATTGGGCAGCCTTGAACGGCTTGGGTTTTTCCAGTTTCGTCAGCCTGGGAAACAAAGCTGACCTGGACGAAACCGACTTTCTCAAGGTCTGGGGATCCGACCCGAACACCAAAGTGGTGATGGCATACCTGGAGGGGGTGGTGGACGGCCGCGAGTTCATGGACACGGCGCGCGAGCTGACCAAATCCAAGCCATTGGTGGTGATCAAGTCGGGAACGACCAGCGCCGGCTCGCGCGCCGTCTCGTCACACACGGGCACCCTGGCTGGGTCGGACACTGCCTATGAGACTGCCTTTCAGCAGAGCGGCATCATTCGTGCCAGATCGGTCTCGGAGCTATTTGCCTACTCTACGGCGTTAGCCTACCAACCGTTGCCCCAGGGGCGCCGTGTGGGAATCATCACCAACGCAGGCGGTCCGGGCATCATGGCCACCGATGCGTGTGAGCAGAGTGGGCTAGAGTTGGCCACATTGGCGCCTGAAACCGTCAAGTACCTGCATCAGGTGCTGCCGCCGGCCGCCAATCACTACAACCCGATCGACGTCCTCGGGGATGCGCGGCGCAGATCGATACGAGTGGGCACTGCACGCGGCCCTGAAGGACCCGGGGGTGGATGCAATCCTCCTCCTGCTGACGCCGCAGGCGATGACCGAAATCGTCCAAACTGCAGAGGCTGCCGTGCGGATATCAAAACAGTACGACAAACCGATACTTGCCAGTTTCATGGGTGGTAAAGAGGTGGCGGTCGGGAATCGGGTTCTGGGGGCCGGGCGCATACCGTTCTATGACTTTCCGGAAGAGGCAGCGGCCGCCCTCGTCACTATGGCGAGGCAGCAAGAATGGGTGAACACGCCTCCGCAACAGACGGTACGAGTTCCAGTAGACCGCGAGCGTGCTGCGACCGCCATGTTGACCGCGCAAAAGGCGCGGCGCCTCAAGTTGAACGAGATGGAGGCACGGCAGATCGTCGCCGCCTATGGCATCCCCCTGCCCCAGGCGCAACTCGCCACCAGTCCGGATCAGGCAGCCCGGTTTGCGGCCGAGATCGGCTTTCCGGTGGTCCTCAAGATCATTTCCCCGGACATCCTCCACAAGACCGACATGGGCGGGGTGGTGGTCGGGATCAAGAACGAAAAAACAAGCGCGACAGGCCTACCAGGATATCCTGATTCGCGCCCGGCGGTACCTGCCAGATGCGGACATCTGGGGCTGTGGCCGTGCAACAACTGGCCGATAAAGGCAAGGAGGTCATTGTCGGCGTGACAAATGACCCCACGTTTGGGCACATGATAATGTTCGGCCTGGGAGGTATCTACGTCGAGGTGCTCAAGGACGTACAGTTCGGAATTGCCCCGATCACCCCCGGCCAGGCGCGGGAGATGATCTACTGGTCTACGGTCCTATCCCTTGCTGGCAGGGGTGCGAGGTGAAAAGCCGGCCGACATGGAGGCCATGGTGGATTGCCTGCTGCGTATCTCCCAGATGGTGACTGATCTGCCCCAGATTGTCGAACTGGACATCAATCCTCTGTTTGTGTATGAATCCGGCAAGGGCGTGATGGCGGTCGATGCCCGGATCGTCGTGGCTTCGGATTAAAAGGTGAGAATATGAGCAAGACGTTGTATGTGGTATCCACAGGGCCCTATTCGGGCAAGAGCGCCATCTGTCTGGCGCTGGCGCTGCGACTCCGGCAGGATAAAGTTGCGGTCAGCTACCTCAAACCGGTCGGGGCGTCGCTCATGCGTTTTGGCGACGGCTTTATCGATGAGGATGCCTATGTGGCCTGGGGCGCTTTGGGAATCGATGCGCCATGGGAATTCGCGTCCCCAGTGTTGCTGACCGACGATCTGCGGGCTGCCCCGTTGGTTGGCCCTGTCGAGGGACTGGACGTCAAGATAAAAACCGCACTCGACTACCTGTCGGCCGGTCAGGATCTGGTGGTCATGGAAGGCCTCGGCCGGACCTTTGATGGGCAGGCGTTGGGGCTGATCCGGACCGAGGTCGCCGAGCTGACCGACGCGGCCGTCATGGCGGTCGTTGGCTATCGCCCCGACCTGGACCTCGACAGCATCATGCTGATCAAGCACCTGTTCGGCCAGCGGCTGATAGGGGTGGTCATCAACGGCTGCCCGCCGCGATTGGTGGAGCAGATCACGGGGCAACTGAGCCTGTTTATGGAGCGTGCCGGGATCAAGCTGTTTGGGGTGCAGCCGCGCGACACGGTGCTGCGCTCCGTGACCGTGGGCGACCTGGCGGAAGAGCTGGGCGGTGAAGTGCTCTGCGCTGAAGACCATCTCGACGAGTTGGTCGAGACCTTTGCTCTGGGCGCCATGAGCGGAGAGTCGGCCTTTAGATTCTTTCAGCGCAAGCCCAACAAGGCGGTCATCACCGGCGGTGACCGTTCCGACGTCATCATGGCGGCGTTGCGGACCTCCACCAAGGCGTTGATCTTGACCGGGAACTTACGACCGGCGGTGCTCGTGTTGAGCGCAGCGGCCGATCAGGGGGTGCCCATGATTCTGGTTCAAGGGGACACCCTTTCCACCACCGAACAGGTAGAGCGGGCCATCGGCCATGTGCGGTTGTCCAGCCCCAAGCAAATAGCCAGGCTCAAGGAGACCATGCCCGAGTACGAGAACATGGTGCAGGCCATTCGTGAGGCGTTGGACCTACAAGGTGGTCGAGATGATGAGAGATCGTAATTCGCGGGTGACCACAACGGCCGTGATCCGATGATAAGGACCAAAATCGTCTGCACCATTGGCCCAGCCAGTCGCGATCCCGCGGTTCTCAAAGAACTGGTGATTGCCGGTATGAACGTGGCGCGCCTGAACTTTTCCCACGGCGATCAGGCGATTCACGGAGAGAACATGGAGCGGCTACGTGACGCGTCACGACAGCTTGGAATTCCGGTGGCCATCCTGGTTGACCTGCAGGGGCCCAAGCTGCGAGTCGGCGATATGGGGCCGGACGGCTTGCATCTTGTGGCTGGAGAGACTTTGATGCTGACCGGTTGTCCGATCGTGGGGCAGAAAGCGGGCGCTCAAGGTGAACCGGCCAAGGCGCCGCTACAATACCCGCTGCTGCCCAGCCGCGTGCAAGCAGGGGATCGAATACTCATCGATGATGGGTTGATCGAGGTTCTAATTGAGGAAGCTGACGACACCGAAATACGCACCCGGGTTATCGTCGGCGGACATCTCAAGACCAACAAGGGTCTCAACTTGCCCAACGCATCGCTCTCCATCCCCGCCATCACGGAAAAGGATTGGGACGATCTCGCATACGCGCTGGCGGCCGGGGCGGACTGGATAGCACTCTCCTTTGTCCGATCGGCCGACGAGGTGCAGCAACTCAAGCAGCGCATCAACAAGTCGTGTGACTATGGCCGCCCGGCGCCGGTGATCGCCAAGATCGAAAAGCCAGAGGCGTTGCAGCATATTGACAGCATCATCGCCGCGGCTGACGGCATCATGGTGGCTCGTGGCGATCTGGGCATCGAGACGGCGCCAGAAAAGGTGCCGATGGTGCAAAAGACGATCATCGCCAAGTGCAACGCGGCCGGTGCGCCCGTGATCACCGCCACCCAGATGCTCGAGTCGATGATGTGGAATCCCCGTCCGACCCGCGCCGAGGCATCGGATGTTGCCAACGCCATCCTCGACGGCACCGACGCAGTCATGTTGTCGGGGGAAACAGCGGCCGGCAAGTACCCGCTCGAGGCCCTGCGCACGATGGTCAAGATCGCGGGCGAAGTGGAAAGCACATTGGGTAGGAGCTGGGAACGCCCCGCCTACATCCAGCGCCCGGTCGCCACAGTCACCGAGGCCGTTAGCCACGCCACATGCGAGACGGCCCACGACCTGAACGCATCTGCAATCGTCAGCGCCGACTGCCTCGGGTCGCACAGCGCAGGCTGTCGCACGCTACCGACCTGCCTGCCCCATCATCGCGGTTACGCCGAGTCCCATGGTGCAGCGGCGCTTGCTGTTGGTGCGTGGAGTCGTCCCGTTGTTGGCCAAACGGTCCGGCAGCACCGATGAAATCCTCGACGGCGCCATCGAGACAGCAGTCAAAAGTGGGTTGATCCGTCGCGGAGATACCGTTATCATCACCGCAGGCATCTCTTCCAACACCCCTGGCTCGACTGACCTGATGAAGGTGGAGACAGTGCCACTGATTCTGGTGCGGGGAACGGGCATCCTCGAAGTTGTGGTGCACGGCATTGTGCGCCGGCACGAGACCTTACGCCAGCTTTCGGCCGATGACATTGGTCGCAACGACATTTTGGTGGTTGTAGAGAGCGACCGCCGCGCTGGTTCCCTTTGTACGACGGGCCGGCGGTCTGATCGCCCAGCGAGGTGGCGCAGACTCGCACGCGGCCGTTTTGGCTATGGAATTGGGCATCCCGGCTATCGTGGGAGTGGACGGCGGAGCACGTGCACTGGAAGCGCTTCAGGAAGGTATGGAGATCACCTTGGACACTCGCCAAGGTGTCGTCTATATCGGCCGCAGCGAGGGAACGTAGGGTAGCTTGCGCTGCCCATGACACATACAGCATTTTGGGAGGTTATCATGACAGCAATTCATCAGGTTTTCGCCCGCGAGATTCTCGATTCCAGAGGCAATCCAACCGTCTCGGTGCAGGTCGTTCTCGAATCGGGCGCGTTTGGGGTGGCGGCCGTGCCCTCTGGGGCTTCCACCGGCGCTCATGAGGCACTGGAGTTGCGGGACGGAGACTCGTCGCGCTACGGCGGCAAGGGGGTTCTTGGCGCAGTGGCCAATATCAACGGACCGATCGCCGTGGCGCTGGAGGGGGTTGACGCACGCGACCAAGTCCTCATAGATCGGGCGCTGCTAAAGCTGGACGGTACACCAAACAAAGGCTCGCTCGGCGCCAATGCCATCCTGGGCGTTTCTCTGGCGGTCGCCAAGGCGGCCGCTGACGCCGCCAACCTGCCGCTCTACCAGTATCTGGGCGGGGTGTTTGGTACGACGCTGCCGGTTCCCATGATGAACATTCTGAACGGCGGCAAGCATGCCGAGGATTCGACCGACTTGCAAGAGTTCATGGTCATGCCGATTGGCGCTCCGTCATTCTCGGAAGCTGTACGTTGGTGTGCAGAGACTTACCACGCTCTGAAAAAGGTGCTCAAGGGCCGCGGATACAACACGGGCATCGGTGATCAAGGCTGGCTTTGCGTCCCTCGCTCAGGGCCAACAAAGAAGCGATCGAGGTAATGCTGGAGGCCATCCAGCAGGACAGGATTCAAGCCTGGTAGGAGAGATGTACATCGCCCCGACCCGGCCTCGAGCGAGATCGTATGACTCCCAACGCGAGGTTCACGTGCTTGCTAAGGAGGGGCGTGAACTTACGGCGCTGAGATGGTCGAATTTTATGCCGATTGGGTGGAACAATACCCGATCATTTCCATCGACAAGATGGCCTGGCAGAGGACGACTGGGATGGCTTTGTTCTAATAACCGAACGCTGGAGAACCAGATTCAAATCGTGGGTGATGATCTGCTGGTGACCAATGTGCAGCGTGTTGCAAGGGATCGAACTGCAGGCGGCCAACTCGATCTGGATCAAGCTGAACCAGATAGGGCAGTCTGACAGAGACGCTGGCTGCCATCGAGATGGCCAAGAGAGCGGGATGGACAGCTGGTTGCGTCTGCACCGTTCTGGAGAGACCGAGGACACCACGATTGCTGATCTTGCGGTAGCGACCAATGCCGGACAAATCAAGACCGGGGCCCCCTGTCGCTCCGACCGAGTCGCCAAATACAATCGGCTGATGGAAATCGAGCTCGAGCTTGGCAGCGCCGCTTCCCTTGCCGGTTGGTCGGCTTTCTACAACCTAAAGAGGTAGGTTGGCCGCTGCAGGTAGGGCCCCCG